>PAHG01000004.1 GCA_002705795.1 Gammaproteobacteria bacterium | reverse complement strand
GGGTACCCTGTTTCTTGGCTCACCCATTCCCTTGCCTCAGCGACCAGCGCCTCTCCGCTCCCGGGAAAGGGTGACGACAACGCGAGCGATGACCACAGCGCTATCAGCGAAAAAAAACTTAAGCGAGAGACTTGCATGGCCCCAGTATGGGATGGGCCCCGCGAAATGCAACCACTGGTAGCGGCGAACTTTTGCCAGGTGCCGTTAAAGTCGCTTGCCGCTTCGGGCCAATCCTTCCGATACACATCGATTTGATCTAGTTGGCACATCAATTGCTTCGAAGGAGCCTGAAAATGTCAATTCTCTGACAGGTAATCGACGAGAAGGCACAAAACTTTAGAGGCTGAACATGAAATTGTTTGAGAACCCATTCGGAATACACGAGCAGGCCGTGTCTGTTCGTAACAAGCGGATGGAGTTAATCGCTGCGAACATCGCCAACGCCGACACGCCGCACTTCAAGGCGCGTGACCTGGACTTTAAGAAGATCCTAGCCGCGTCTGACCCGGCGCCGATGGCCGCTACGAACGTCCGTCACTTCGCGACCGGAGAGACAGAGAACCCTAGTGGGCTTGTCTACCGAGTGCCCTACAACTCGTCGGTAGACGGCAACACGGTGGAGATAGCAGTCGAGCAGGCCCAGTACGGTCAGGCCGCCGCTGATTATCAGGCGACGCTTCAGTTTTTAGAAAACCGAATTTCCGGTATTCGGAAATCGTTACGCGGTGAATAAGGAGAGCTCTGATGCTTAAGAATGTTTTTGGTATTGCCGGGACGGCCCTTAACGCGCAGACGATCCGGATGAACACGACCGCATCAAACCTAGCCAACGCTGGCTCTGTTTCGGGTGTCGAGGAGGAGGCCTACCGTGCCAAGCGGCCGGTGTTCCGTGCGCTGGTCGAACAGGCGGACCTGAACGCAGGTTTCCAGAGCCTGGGTGGTGTCAAGGTCAACGAGATCGTGGACACCATTGACCCCGTGCGACAGGTACATGACCCCGGTAATCCGGAGGCTAATGAGGACGGATTTATTTGGTTATCAAACGTGAACGAAGTGACCGAGATGGTCGAGATGGTTGCGGCCTCTCGTTCGTTCCAGAACAACGTCGAGGTCGTCAACACCGCCAAGCAGCTGGTGATGCGGACCCTAGACATTACGAAGGCCTGATCATGGAAACAGAGATCTCTCTCGCCAACACCGGAGTCCTGACGAAGCAGGAGTACGACGAGGCAAATCTAGTAAAGGAGGCGCGTGATGACGGTCTCGACCGGAACGCGTTTTTGACGTTACTGACTACCCAGCTTCAGAACCAGAACCCGCTCGACCCTATGAAGAACGAGCAGTTTGTGGCACAGCTGGCACAGTTCTCTCAGCTCGAGGGAATCACAAACATGTCGACCTCGTTGTCTGATGTCGCCGACGTGATCCGGTCGGACCGAATCATGAGCGGCGCCAACCTGGTCGGTAAGTCGGTCTTCGCCCAGACCGGCCGCATCACCACGGACGGCCAGAACGCGGCAGCGATCGAGTTCGATCTTCCGTATGGCGCAGACCAGGTCGAGGTCGGTATCTACGACCCCGTGTCTGGTGCGCTGATGCGATCGATGGTGGTCGGCCCGCAAAGCTCGGGAACACTCAGTCTTGGCTGGGACGGAAGAAAGGCCGACGGAACCGCCGCGCAGGCCGGTTCATACATCGTCCGCGGCAACATCGTCGTGGGCGGAAAAGCCGGGCCAGTCGTCCCGTCAACTTACTCACGCGTTGAGACCGTGTCCTGGGACGCGCTCAACGCCGACCTAAACCTCAACCTGGCGGGCGGGGCCGTGATCCCGATGAACCAGGTGACCCGTATCGGTCAAGAAGCGGGCTCCCAGTCCGCTGATCCCTCTGCAACTGTGAACACTGGAGAATAAGAGATGTCGTTCTTTACCTCATTGACTGGTCTAAACGCTGCGACCACGCAGCTTTCTGTGACGTCAAATAATATCGCCAACGCCGGTACGACCGGGTTTAAGCGGTCGCGGTCTGACTTTGGTGACATTTTCGCGACCTCCCCGCTACAGAAAGCGTCGACCGTTGTCGGTCAGGGTACTGCTTTGAAGCAGGTTACCCAGGAATTCTCCCAGGGTAACATCGAACTGTCCGGTAACTCGCTTGATTTGGCCGTCACCGGCGAGGGTTTCTTCCCGCTACGGTCGGCCGACGGTCAGGACTTATTTACCCGGAACGGCTCGTTCCTGCTCGATGAGCAGAATACGGTGGTCAACTCGGCCGGACAGTTCCTGAAAGTCGCGTCGGTTGACTCACTGGGTAAAGCGGACTTCAAGGCGGAGCTAATCCCCCTGCTCATCGCGCCAAAGACGGTCGGCGAGGCCGTTGCTACTGATAACATTGACTTTGCGATTAACTTTCCTGCCGAGTCGTTGCCTCTGACAACAATCGACGAGAACAACCTCGAGCAGATCAAGCCATTCAACCCCGAGGATTCAAGTACCTACGCGAAGTCGGCCGCGATCACCATCTTCGACGAGAACGGTAACGACTTCCTCCTGACATTCTTCTATCGCAGGGTAGGGGTGGCCTC
This sequence comes from Gammaproteobacteria bacterium, assembly GCA_002705795.1. Lineage (GTDB taxonomy): Bacteria > Pseudomonadota > Gammaproteobacteria > Pseudomonadales > Litorivicinaceae > HIMB30. The sequence goes on along the minus strand of PAHG01000004.1, from coordinate 20,463 downwards.
AGCCAACGAGCCATTCAACAAGTGGCAGACGCACGTGGTGCTGGATGGACAAGAGATTACACCAGCGTTAGGGCAGGCAACCGCATCGTCGGGGACACCGTTGTTCGTCGATAAATACGGGAACATTGTCCCCGAGGACGAGCTACCCGTGGTCCTGAACGACAACCTTGTCTTCCAGAAATATAACCTCGACGACCTCTCGTCCCCCAACGTCTCTGAACCAGCGAAGGCGAAAGGGGGCCTGGTCGAGTTACCGTATTTGAGTGACGAGGCGGGTCAGAATTTTGCTCCCGTGGTTGCGACACAGACATTGACGTTAAACCGTGACGAACTGGAAAACGTAGGAGCCAACTCTACCATTCAGATGACGTTCACCGCGGACCTAGGTGGTGGGGTGTCTGAGGCCACGACCCTTAAAACGACGACCGCGGCCCGCGGTTACGTTGGATTTGTTAATTCAGGGGACGTCGAGTCCGGGGACATTGTGTCTATCAAGTTACAGGAAGGCGATACCTCCGGCACAGACGCCGCCGTGTTTACGACGGCAGCCCTACCGGCGGATGCCTCGGCGGCCCAAATCGTTACCTCCCTGAACAGCGCGAACGCCGTGGTCGGGGTATCGAGTGTAGAAGATCTCATCTCGACCGACGTACTTGAATTTATCGTAACGGCGGCTGACGGCCAGGAGTATACATTCAACAACGTCGCAACCTACGCCGGTGACGGGACAACACCCGCTACCTTGAATTCTCTCGGCGACGCGGCAACGCTTGCGGACGTGGTGACTGGGCTGGCAGGACCGGCGGTCTCTCCATTCACGCTTTCTGCGACAGACAACGGGATTGTGGTGTCGCAAGATCGGCCGAGCACGACTCTGTCGGTTACAGGTATGGATGACCTCAGCTACACGACTGGGGGCGAGACACCGAGCGTGATCAGCTTGGAGTTTACTACCCAGGCCGGTGACGGTTTTACCTACACAGTCAACGCCGATGATCTCGAAGCGCTCGAAGCCAGCCCGGTCTCTTGGACCAGTGGGACCGACGTCGATCCATCGACTGACCAAATTACATTAGCGGGCCACGGGTACACCACAGGCGACCAGGTAACTTACAGCGCGACCACAGCAGATACTGGCCTGTCAGCGGGCACCTACTACGTGATCGTGGTTGACGCAAATACGATTCAGCTGGCCGCATCATCAGACGACGCGACAGGTGGTACAGCCGTCGCACTCACTGGCGATGGCGTGGGTGACCAGATTGTTGGGGTCGCGTCAGATGACGTCGACCTCGCGACCCTTGTGAGTTATTTAAACGCAAATCCAGCGACTGATTCAAATCTCGTATTCGCTACCAACACGGCCGGTACACAACTCATCGTAACCAACGGCGTATCGGGTGACGACCGGTTTAACGGTACCAACTCGTTTAAGGTCGGCTTCTCTACGAGCCACTCAGTGGACGAGACATCCACGTTTGCTATGACATGGAACAGCGCCGGTGCATCACTCGCAGACGGAGACTCGGATTACAGTACTACCCAACAATTTACGCTGAAGCTTGGTGCTAGGAACTCGATCGCGTCTGGGGACGTGGCCTTGACCGAAAATATTTCCTCGGTCAATGGCACGGCACTATCAACAACCGCGACCAGTCTGACGAATACCGATTACTCCTTTGAGTTGGAGCAGGATGCTAATAGCAACACGTTGAACGATAATCTGATCAAGGTGACTCGCACCGACGGTACCAACTTCAAGGTAGCGCTCGGAGGCGACCACGCGCTCAGCGGAGACGCGGCGCTTCACGAGCATATATCCACAAACGCAAACCAGCTAACGACCTCTTTCTCGGCGGCAACGACCAATGGGTCGGTGTTGGGATCGACCCCAACCACGACCGAGATAGTAGAGGCCCTGAATAAATCAGCGGCGGGGACAGGGTATCGAATCTCTGCCTCTACTACCGACGCGTTCCAGTTTGAAGTGAACCGGGTCGATGGAACCGATTTCACGGTAACCGTTGACGAGGAGCCGACGGGCCTGAGCACCGGTCAGACCCTGCTGAGTGGTGTCGTGTCTGACGTGGTCACTGCTTTATCCGAGGGTGATGTCACTCAAATCACAACCAATGGGGTAGAGGCGTACGACTTGTCGCAGGCGTTCGAGCTGACTATCGACGAGGATCCCAACGACGCCAACGCGACCGATGCGATTATGGTCAACCTTTCCGCGATGACCCGTGCCGAGAATTCAGCACTTTCCGGGGAAGAGGTCGCGGCACTCATGACGCAGGAGATTAACCGTCAATTTGGTGACCAGCGTTTCTTTAACGTCAGCTCTGATGCGAATCGCCAGTTCCGTGTCTTATTTGATGCCGACGGTGACGACGTGACCGGTACCGAGGAAACATCTACACCGTTACAGGTGGTTGATGTTTTTATTCCCGCTAGTACGCAGTACACAGAGGAATCGCTGGCGGCCGAGATTACGAGCCAACTCCGGGCAGCAACGAATACTCACATCTCAGTCGAGTACAGTCGCGCATCCAAGGGCTTTGTTTTCTCGCCAGAGGACGATTCAAGTAAGCTGCGTATCACAAACGTACCGGCAGAGGCCTCCCTCACCGGGAGCCTGGTGCCCAACACATTGTTCGGTCTTACGACCCAATCTTCTGACTTTACGATTGATTCTCGGGGCCGGTACCCGGCCGAGGTTATTCCCAACGGCGCCGAGCGGCTGTCGGCAGATTCGGGCCAGCAGCGGTACGGTGTCTTGGTCGAGTTCCTTCCTAACACGGAAGAGGGTGGGGTCGGTGGAACCTTTACTGTTGCAAGCGGAACGACCGGCGACACATCGGCGATCCGAATAACAAACGTCTCTGACGACGCTAAGACATTATTCGGCTTCGATTCGGATAACCCGTCGGCCGTGCTCGAGGTAGTCGCCGAGGAGGGTTCAACGGCCGTCCGGGGCGTAGAGTCGACGGCCGCGAAGGTATTTGGTAAGCCCGTGAGTATCGACCCAGACGAGACGTTTTTCGTCGACGACCTGTCCAACCAGTTTACGGTAACCGTCGACAGCGTGACCGAAACATTCCGTCTCCCTGTCGGGAACTACAACCTGAACAGTTTCAAGACCGCACTGCAAAACCGGATCAACGCGATGCAGGATAACCGAGGAAACTCAATATCCGGTGTCGTCGTCGATTTCGACCAAACGAATGAGATATTTACCTTCACCTCTGGGACGAGCGGAGACTCGTCGTTCTTCCAGGTATCGGGCTCATCACGTTATGGCCTGGAGGGGATTGATTCGAGTGTCGGTCAGACCTCAACGTACCGGCCGCCGGTAACTGAGCAGACGTCTAACGGTAGACCGATCTACGTGACCAAAGACGAGAACGGGGTATTCCGGGAGTACAGTACCGACGTGACCTCCGGTCTCTCGGAACTACCGGGTAGCCGCGAGTTTACGACGGACCCGGAGTATCGGCCTCTGTTCTTGGACAAGGGCGAGTTGACCTTCGATACGGCCGGCAATTTGATCTCTCCGCTCGGGGGAATTTCTCTCGATAACGTCGTGATCGGTGGCTCGGGTAATACCCTCAACATCGATATCGACTACGCCGGGTCGACACAGTTCTCGGGTGACTTCTCGGTCAACTCGCAGAGCCAGAACGGCCAGCCAAACGGATCCCTCGTAGCGGTAGATATCGCCGATGATGGTCTGGTCACCGCGTCTTACTCAAACGGTACCCAGGACCTCAAGGGAAAGATCGTATTGTCCACTTTTTCGACACCCAACGGGTTACGCCAGTTAGGTGACTCAACCTTCCTAGAATCCAATGAATCTGGGGCCCCGACGCTCGGCGAGCCGGGCGGAGCTGGGTTTGGCACGATCCGTGCAGGTGCGAGGGAAAGGGCCAATGTCGATTTGACGTCAGAGCTGGTTGACCTGATTACCGCGCAGCGGAACTTCCAGGCCAACGCAAAGGCAATTGAGACGTCTTCGACCCTGACCTCGACGATTATCAACATCAGGAGCTAATAGCGAGAGCTAGCGGAGATTAACCATGGATCGTTTAGTATTCACAGCGAATATGGCGATGTCGGAGTACCGACTTGACCGGCAAAATATGACACACGAGCTTGCGAACGTGTCGACGCCCGGTTTCAAGAAGGCATTCCAGCTCGCGAACCGAGCGATCCGTACCGAGGGTGACGGCTTCGATACGCGGTACCTGCCGCGGGCGGTGACGTCTCCACTGATCGACCTGGCCCCTGGTCCTAGGATCGTAACGAATAAGCCGCTCGATATCGCGATGGATAACAAGACCGTCCTACCGGTGCTGGCCGACAATGGGGAGATCGCGTGGACTCGACGCGGCGATATGGCCCTCGATCCCGAGGGTTTCCTCAGAACACAGGAAGGGTACCTCGTTCTTGACGAGTCGCTCCAGCCGATTCAGCTACCGCAGGGAGGCATCGCCTTCCAGATCACCAGCGACGGTACGATTACAGGATTCGATCCGGCCGCCCCCGCGAATGGGTTCGAGGTGTTATCGGTGCTTGGGATCCGTGACGCGACTGGTATTGACCTGGCGCGGCGGGAGGACGGCCTCTTTAAACCGATCAGTAACACAGAAGATCGTCAAGATTTTGAGCCCGGCACGGGAATCGCGTCAGTGACCGTCGGCGCCATCGAGGGCTCCAACGTCAGCACGGTCGATACTTTAGTTAAGTTTATCGATCACATGCGCTCTTTCGAGATGCAGACCAAGATTATCCGCGAAATGAAAGATAACGACTCCAGCGGCGCGAGCATGCTGCGGTTGTCATAGGAGACAATAGATGGAAGCCTCACTTTGGGTAAGTAAGACGGGACTCGACGCGCAGCAGATGCGGATGAACGTCATATCGAACAACCTCGCCAACGTTAACACGGTTGGCTTTAAGAAGGATCGGGCGGTCTTTGAGGATCTGTTGTACCAGAACATCAGACAGGCCGGTGGCTCGACCGGTGGCGACAACATCTCTCCGACGGGCCTGATGATCGGTACCGGGGTGAGGATCGTCTCCACAGAAAAGAACTACAACCAGGGTTCAATGATCCAGACCAAGAACGCTCTGGACTTTGCGATCCAGGGCGAGGGCATGTTCCAGGTACTTCAGCCCGACGGGACCATGGCCTACACCCGCGACGGATCGTTCAAGTTATCTGTCAATCGGGAGCTGGTCACCGCCAACGGGATGCCCATCCAGCCATCGATCGTGATCCCGGCGAACGCCGAGTCGATCAGCGTTGGTGAGGACGGTGTGGTCACTATCCAGCCTTACGGTAACGCCGCGGAGCAGGTCGTGGGGCAGATGCAGTTGACCCGTTTTGTGAACTACGCGGGACTGGAGCCTATGGGTAAGAACCTGTACCGAGAGACCTCGGCGTCTGGGACCCCAACCATCAGCAACCCTGATTCCGACGGTGCGGGCCGTATCGCCCAGGGCTCGCTTGAGGCCGCCAACGTGAATGTGGTCGAGGAGATGGTGAATATGATCGAGACGCAGCGCGCGTACGAGATCAATTCGAAGGCGATCTCGTCGGTCGACTCGATGCTCCGCTTCTTGAACCAGAACTTGTAAGGAACTGACCGATGCGTTTTTCATTGCTTGTCTCTACCGCACTGGTTCTATCCGGATGCGCGGCTCAGCAGGTTGCCGGGCCGTCTCCCGACTACGCGCCCGTCGTTCCGGAGCCAAAAGTGGCGTCCTCGATTCCGACAGGATCGATCTACAGCCCCTCTAACGCAGACAGCTGGTTTGGGGAGAAGAAGACCTACCAGGTCGGTGACGTGATCACGGTGCTGTTATCGGAGTCGATGAACGGGTCAGCGTCGGCGACCAACGAGGCGTCAAGAGAAACGTCTACCGACGTGCTGACCGCCGCCCAGATCGCACGGATCGGATCACCGGGTGGGTTGCTGCTGGATTCCCAGAACGGTACACCAATCGATACCACCATCGAATCGGCGGGCTCAGGAACCACGGGTCAGAGCGCATCGTTGACGGGCACCATGACCGCCCAGGTTGTGGATGTTTATCCGAACGGAAACCTGATGATCCGTGGTGAAAAAATTGTGAACTTCTCGACCGGGTCGGAGGTGATCCAGGTCAAGGGCATCATACGTCCGCAGGACGTACAGCCTGATAACACGGTCCAATCGAAGCGTATCGCGAGCGCTCAGATCTCTTACAAGGGTACGGGCCAGAACGCGAACGCGAGCAGGACCCCGTGGGGGACAAATCTCTTGATGGCCATCTGGCCGTTCTGAGGAGAGTGATATGCGTTGGTTATTCCTAACACTCGGCCTGATTGCCTCGACGGTATCGGCCGACCGGATTAAAGACCTGACGAACGTAGCCGGCGTTCGATCAAACCAGTTGATCGGTTACGGCTTGGTGGTCGGTCTCAATGGCACAGGCGACGGTGGGGATGTTCCCTTCACGGGCCAATCTCTGCGCTCAGTACTTAGCCGTCTCGGCGTCAACGTCGATGGTGTGATTTCCGATTTTGACGTCAGCGGTGTGCAGGCGACCAGTATCGCCGCGGATAACGTCGCGGCCGTCATGGTGACCGCGAAACTACCGCCATTTGCGAAGCCCGGTCAAACAATCGACGTGAACGTGTCGACGATCGGCGCCGCCGAATCACTGCGTGGCGGAACCTTGATCCTTACGCGGCTCCGTGGCGTGGATGGTGAGGTATATGCCTTGGCGCAGGGTGCCCTGACATCGACCGGTGTTGAGGTGAATGCCGCTGGTGATGAGATCACGATAGGTGTCCCGACCGCGGGCCGTATTCCGAACGGCGCGTCTGTCGAGCGTATGGTGGAATCGCCGTTCAATCGTTCACAACACATAGTTTTAAATGTCCGCACCGGGGACTTCACGACCGCCAAAGAGATTGTCGACAAGGTGAACACTGTCTTCGGTGAGGGCACGGCGAAGGCGATCGACGGCGTCTCTGTCGCGGTACGTGCGCCAGAGGACCCAAACTCCCGGGTATCGTTCTTGTCGTTGATAGAGAACCTGGAGGTTAATCCGGGGGAGCCGTCCGCGAAGGTGGTGGTTAATAGCCGCACCGGTACCGTCGTCATTAGCAGGAACGTCCGTGTCACGGCCGCCGCGGTGACGCACGGACCAATCACGGTGACTGTGTCTGCGACCAACGAGGTGAGTCAGGCCAACCCATTCGCCGACCAGGGCCAGACCGTCGCGATCCAGAATGCCGAGTTGGGGATCAACGAGCCCAACAACAAGATGTTTTTATTCAAGCCCGGAATCGATCTCAGGGAGATCGTTGACGCGGTCAACCAGACCGGCGCCACGCCGTCTTCACTGATCGCGATCCTGGAAGCACTCAAGTCCTCTGGGAGCCTTCGGGCCGAGCTGGTGGTGATCTGATGACTGACGCGATCGGGCCTAAGTCATCTTACGACTTCGCTGGTCTTGGTGAACTCAAGGCGAGGGCCGCGAGCGACCGTTCGGATGATGCCGCTATCAAGAAGGCGGCACAACAGTTCGAGGCGATGTTCCTACAGATGATGATGAAGTCGATGCGGGCGACCGTCGAGAAGGGCGGTCTGTTCGACTCCCAGGCATCAGAGACCTTCGAGCAAATGTATGACCAGCAGATCGTGATGGCGATGTCGGAGCGCGGCTCTACAGGACTTGCGCAGATGGTCGAGAAGTTTATCCGTCAGTCGCAGGGCCAGGCCCACGAGCATAGCGATCAAAAATTTTTAGTTGATGGCCGAAAGCGTGACCCACTCCCACTGGACGTTAAATCGGACGGATTCCGACTTCCTGAAGGGGCGACACAACAATTTTTATTGAACCGGAGTCGTTTCCTTATCGGGGGAGGTGACTGATGACAGACTTACTGGGCATCGGTTCAAGTGGTATCGGTGTAGCGCAGCAGGCCCTGTCTACTGTCTCAAACAATATCGCTAACCTCAGCACAGACGGGTACAGCCGTCAGACGACAGAGATTCGACAGGCACAGCCAAAGGACGTCGGTAACGGATACATCGGTACCGGCGCCTACTTCGATGGCGTGGCTCGGCAATACGACAGTTTTCTCGAGTCCTCGCTGCAGCAGGCGACCTCAGATCTTGAGTCACAGGGAGCCGCTGTCGAGTACGCCAACCGACTCCTCGACCTGCTGGGTGACGAGAAGATCGGGCTCACGACCGCGCTCAACAAATTTTTTGCCTCGGCAAAGTCGCTCTCGACTGACCCCGCTTCCCCGGCACTGCGTGGCGTGATGCTCCGCGAGTCTGAGGCACTCGCGTCGCGTTTTAACGGCCTAGCGAGCCAGCTCGGTGATCTTGGAGACCAGTCGCTTTCCGCTCTCGAGGCAGATGTTAGGTCGGTGAACTCGCTCGCGGAACAGATCGCTGAGGTTAACCGGCAGATGCTGAAAAAGAGCTCTGAGCGGGACCAGGCACCGGAGCTGTTAGACCGCCGCGATCAGTTACTTCGCGACCTCTCAGAGTACGTCCAGATCAGGACCTCGTTTGATAAACGGGGGTCAGTGACCGTCTCCCTGTCCGAGTCCTCGACCAAGGGCAGACTGGTGTCCGGGATTAAATCATCTTCGTTGGCAATTGATCCCGTCGCGAACGATCGCGCGCGCTTGGAGTACAAGCTGCAGGGTGAGCTGAGTAACGAGCCCCTGACCGGTCTCCCGAGCGGCAGTGTATCGGGCTATGCGCGTTTCTACTCGGAGACCCTGGTCAAGGTCACTGGAGAGCTGGACACCTTGGCCGATGTACTGGTGGATGAGGTGAATTCGATACAGACCACGGGCCTCGATGGTGAGGGAAACTTGGGTCAGGAATATTTCCAGGTCGTCCCGTCCTTTAACGTGGACCGGGGCGCGTCGTCTGGGGATTACGAGGTCCAGGTCGTGGTCAATGAGCCTGAGGACTACCAGGCGGGCCAGGTCACGGTCTTGTATGACGGGTCTCGTGGCCTGTGGTACTCCACAGCGGCCGACGGCAGCACCACGTTTTCGAACCAGCAGGGGCTGCTTGAATTAGACGACCTGACTATTCAGGTAACAGGTAATGTGAATGTGGGGGACCAATTTACCCTGACCCCCGACACCGGCGCCGCGCAGGGCATTCGTCTAGCGCTCGACGACGGAATAAAGATAGCGACCGCCTCCCTTTTCAGGATCACGCCGTCGGCGACCAACAGCGGCACCTTCGACCCCATGGCATCGTTCTCGGGCGCCGAGGCGCCTACTGGTTCTCTTTTCGATGTCGCAGAACTCGAGACTGGCCGCCCGGTAACCGTCAACTCGTCTGAGGTGAATCCCGTTACCGTGATACCGGCCGGCAAGCTCAGCGTGGACCTGTTATTTGACCCCGAGACGGGGTCAGATAACGCGCTCCAGGTCATGACCACCGACGGTCGTCACCTGATTGGTTCTGGCGCGCTCGGGTCGCTCGACTCGATGGTCGGGGTCCTCCCGCAGTTTGCCACTAACGCGAGCTACAGCGACTCCTATCTGAACCAGAGCGGGATGCTCGGTTACAAAGACTTCCAGTTGCTCTACGGGGCCCGCTCAGAGGCGGTCGAGGTGACCGACCTGCTGCCGCTCCATGGTCTATATTTCGAGGCACCGTTCGGTACCGATTTTGGTGGCGGTGGTCTCGACTTTACGCTCGAGCCCGCGACGACATTCGATCGGCTCGGGGTGACAAATTCAGCGTTCGCTGACCCGGCCCTGGGTGCGGTCACCGCGGTCGACGATACACTCTTCCTGGGCCAGGGCGGATCGGTTATCGAACTCGCGACACTGGAGACCAACTATAACGGCCTGGCCCAGACCCTCCGTGTGAGATTCTCTGACGCCCTGGCCCCCGGGACCGTGTCAGACGAGCTAGCGGCACGGGTCTCGGAGCTCATCACATTCAACAACGGATCTGACCTGACGGACGACCGGAACGTGGTCGCGAAGCGTATCACCACCGAGCTCTTTACCAGCGACTTAGGCACCAACCTAACGCTGAGCCGAGACTTTGTCTCGTCCGACCTGATTGACGAGGGCCGGGTCGCGTCCGGTGATCGACGTTTCATGGCGACGCTCATTACCCGCGGCATCGGTTACGCTGCGGGGACCGACCGGGTAGTGATCGATGAGGGTGATGTCTCTATCAACGGTATCGCCTTGGGTGCCCTTACGGTGGGCTCTTCCGGGGTCCTGTCCGCCGACGATGTAAAGGCGTGGATCGACCTCGCCGAGTCGGGTGCGAGTGTTGCGGCACATAACGTGATTGAGATACCCAGCGACGGGCTCCGGCTCGACGCCGGCGCGGGGCTCCAGATCAATGGACACAGTATCCCTTCTGTCAACACCGAGTCACTGACCCGTTTTACGTCAGACGACGACCTGCTTGCCTCTATTAACGCGCTCACTGAAGAGACGGGTGTGTTTGCCCAGAAACTGAACAGCGGCAACTTTATCCTCCGGAACAACAACCTGGGCGGCGCCAATATTGTTATTGGTGGCACGTCCAGTGGGCTGGGTGGTAACGCGCTCGGTATCGCGAGCAAGAGCTACATCGGTAACATTTCGATGGCCCTCGAGTCTGAGGACGGGAGCCCTATACGCCTCGACCTGGGTGCCGCCGGCAAGCCCTCGGATCTAAACCTGCTTGGTCTCGACACACAGATCAGTCTGTCCGGTGAAATTGACGAGGACCTGCTTGTCTTCGTTACCGGGTCTGGCCGGAGCCAGCTTACCGCGGTCACGGCTGATTCTGGTGTGACGGTCGCCGACGGGCTCCGTTCACGCCAGATTGAGTTTGAGTTCGTCGCATCGGACCGTTACCGGGTTAGGGACCTGAGGACCGATACGGTCCTCGCGGAGCGGTCCTATGAAGGCGAGCTGGCCCTCTACTATCAAGGCATCCAGGTCGCGCTCGATAATCCCGCCAAGGTCGGGGACTCGTTCGTGATCGATGGTAATAACCTGGGCCCCGACGGTTCGTTTGATGCCCAGGGCAACAACGTCAACATCCTCCGTATGGTCGACCTGGAATCCAGGGGGGTCCTCGACGGCGGTCTGACCCTGACCGAGGGCTACCTCAGCTTCGTCGGTGACGTCGGCAACCTGGCCACCCAGTCACTGATCGCCCGAGACGCTCTTGAGATCGTTCGGTCACAGGCGGTAGAGGCCCGTGACCGTGTCTCGGGCGTCAACCTAGACAAGGAGGCGGCTGACCTGATCCGGTTCCAGCAGGCCTACCAGGCATCTGCCCAGGTGATGCAGGTCGCGACCAAGTTGTTCGACACCATGCTTCAGATTCGCTGAGGATAAGCTATGACTATCTCGACCACACTTCTGTTCAGCCGCGCCGTGAGCCTGATGGGTCAGCAGCAGTCTGACCTCGCTAGCCTCCAAGAGAAGGTCGCTACCGGGAAGGAGCTCGTACGGCCCTCAGACTCGCCGGACCTGGCGGTCAATATTTCCCGTATCAAGGCATCGATCGATGAGCTGGACGCCTACAAGAATTCGTTGAACGCGGTCAATGACCGGCTCACGGTAGAGGAGAGCTACATCGGGGGCGCCAAGGATGTCCTGATCAAGCTCAAGCAGCTCACGCTCCAGGGAGCGAACGGGACCATGTTCGGTCGCGACCGGGAAGTGATCGCGATCGAGGTCGACGAGCTGATCTCTGAGATGAAGAATCTTGCTAACGGGACCGATGCCAAGGGGAATTTTCTGTTTGGTGGGTCGCGTGTATTAACCACACCGTACGCCGAGGACGCGGAGGGTATTATCCGTTACCAGGGCGACAATTTCAGGCCCAACATCGACTACACACCGCACCGGCAGTCGTCTATCGGCAGGAACGGGCTCGACGTGTTTAAGCCTGTGCTATCGGGTGGATCGACTGAACCGGTGCCGGGCGTTTACGAGGTAGCGCTGGGCGGGACACTTGAGCCGCTCGATACCTACACCCTGATGATCGGTCAGACTGCCTTCCATTACGAGGTCCGCCCCGGCGATAGTACTGATAAGGTTCTTGACCGGCTTGCCTACCAGGTCAACGAGGCGGCCCTTGACGGCTCGGTCTCTGAGATAGCGGCGACGGTCCAGGACGGTGTCCTGAAGATCACGGCGCTCGACGGCGTGGCCCGGCAGGTCGCGGTCGGTACCCGGAACGCAAGTGAGCCGACAGATGACTTGTTTTCGACGGTTGAGTCACCCGAGGGCTCGTCGACGGTCGTCGCGTCACTGTCCGGTACGATGGAGCGTGGTGACGCGGTCAGCCTCAGGATCGGGACCCGAACGATTACCTACCAGATCAAGGGCGACGAGGGTGGTCTGAGCCCCACGAACCCGGCCGCTGTGATGGCCGAGGTCAAAAACGTCGCTGAGTCGTCGGGACTGTTCACGGGCGCCGCGGGTCTCTCAATTGACCCCGAGGACCCGTCAAGGCTCCTGATCGAGCCGCTGACCAGCAACCTCGGTCGGGTCGAGTTCCAGTCAATCGAGCGGACCAATATTAATGACCAGTCGGCCTCTGTCGAACTGACGGAGGAGCCACGTCCGGCGCTCCCGGAGCGGGTCGAGTTCTTCGAGTCGCTGCAAGAGATATCGAGGGTGCTCAGGAGCGGGGAGCAGGACCTGATCCAGCGGAAGCTAGACCACCTCGACCAGATGCTGGATATCGTGACCATGTCGATGGCAGACATCGGCGCGGAGATGGGCTCGATACAGGACGAGATCTCGATTAATGAGGACCTCAAGCTTCAGCTCGAGGCGACCCTGTCGGGCCAGGAGGACCTCGACTACGCGTCGGCGATCACTGAGCTGCAGGCAAAAATGATGTCGCTCGAGGCCGCGCAGTCGTCCTTCGCCAAGATCTCTCAGCTCTCGGTGTTCGACTACATCAGGTAGGCGGGCGGCAAGAATTGTCGGTTTCCCGTCATGAGAACGAAGAATTTAATTGAGATGGTTAACGCAGAGTTATCCGAAAGCCCCATCTGGCGGGCCCTCTGGAGATTCTGTCGCGATTCCTGTGATTTGGCACGGTTTTCGCTTGACCACCTTTGAGGAAAGATTTAACCGACACGGTAAGGGCCGTAGTCGGCAAATGAGGAGCACATACTCATGGCACTAACGGTTAACACAAACGTTTCTGCGTTAAACGCACAGAGGGCGACACTGGAGTCTCAGAACGAGATGGCGTCCGCGATGGAACGGCTAGCGTCCGGTAAGCGCATCAACAGCGCGGTCGACGACGCGGCCGGTCTCGCGATCGCGGCCCGGATGGAGTCCCAGATCTCGGGACTCAACCAGGCGGTCCGGAACGCTAACGACGCGATCTCGCTGGTATCAACCGCCGAGGGCGCGCTCCAGGAGACGACCGCGATCCTTCAGCGGATCCGTGAGCTTTCGATACAGTCCGCGGGCGGTGCTCCTTCAAACGCTGACCGTGTCAACCTCAACAAAGAAGTGATCCAGCTCCAGGAGGAGCTCGCGAGGATCGCGAACACGACCCGTTTCAATGGCGGGCTGCTACTCAACGGTACTTTTGTGGATACGGACTTCCAGATCGGGCAATCGAATAACGAAGAGATTACTGTCTCTATCGGTGACATCAGGCCCGAGCGTATCGGGGCGTTCACACAACGCACGGTACCACACGTGGGGCTGGTCTCGTCCGGCGCGTCTCTGGAGGCGATCGATAACGGCGTCAACCAGCAGACCCTGGTCGTGCAGGTCGGTAACGAGGTCCCTCGTACAATTTCCATCAACAAGGGCGACGATGCCCGGACGATCTCGGACAAGATTAACCAGGCCGGTGCGCAGGTCAACTCGACCGCGGTCACTACCTCAAACGTGTACATCGACGGCTACGGCTCGTTCAGTTTTAAGATCTCGTCAAGCTCGGCGCCCGACATCGAGGACGTGATCACGGTCGGCGCGACAGCCGGCTCTCAGGCGGCCTCGCTCGCCGCGGAGGTTAACCGCGGCTACTCCGAGCACAATATCTCTGCCACCATCGAGGTGGACGACGACGGCGTCGAGTACGTCAAGATGGTCCAGGACGATGGGTACGATATTAAGATCCAGGACTACGTGACCACCGGTAACTCGTCGCTTGACTTCGATGAGGACGGGCTCGACGAGCTGACCGGGGGCTATGGCCGGACCGCGACCATCGTCGGTGGATCGATCACGATCGACGCGCCGGCCTCGTTCCTGATCTCGTCCGACGACGTATCGAACACGATCCTCCAGGGGACACGTGCCTCTCTTGAGGTCGTGGGCGTCAGCAGCGACCCCGCGCTCTACCAGGACAAGTCCTTTGATATCACGGTCAGCGGTGTCACCAAGACCGTTAATCTGGCGGCACCGCCACCGGCCGTGCCCACCGACGCGACCAGCCCAGTGATGGCGGTCGAGTTTGTGGCGACACAGCAGCTGCAAGGCCCGTCGAGCCAGCAGATCGGCGCGCTCAGACAGAACAGCTACACGGTCACGACGATTGACGATACGACGACACCTGCCAGGGGCTCCGCGGATATCCAGTTTTCTTTGAGTGTCAACGGCGGTAGCGCACAGGACCTCGACATGGCCGCGGCCTTAGCGGCGCTTGATTACGAGAGCGGGGACGATGTCACGGCCGCTGACTTTGCGGCCGCGATGCAGACCACGATCTCGAACAACCCCTATTTCAATAGCGGCGACGAGGCCGTCACGGTCACGTTGACCGACTACGGTCAGATCAAGCTAGAGGTCGCGGGCGGCACGGGCGATATCACGTTCGCGGAGAGCTCCAAGTACAGCGCCGCGTATGCGGTGAGCTGGACCGGTGCGAGCGACGTAACCGCCGCGACCGACCAGATCACGATGCTGGACCACGGATACACGACCGGTGACTCTGTCACTTACAGTGCGTCAGGTGGCACGGATACGGGACTATCTGCCGGAACTTATTTCGTGATTGTGGTCGACTCGAACACGATCCAGCTCGCGTCTACGCTAGTAAATGCAAACGCGGGTACCGCGGTTGCACTGACTGGTGATGGCACCGGCGAGCAGATCTCTCGCGCGGCGGGCGATGGCCTGGCCGCGGCGATGATTGTAAACACCGCGCCGACAGATGGCTCGACCACGGAGTCGGCGACCGATGGGTCGCTGACCCTCGGCGAGACCCTAAACGACGCGACGACCAACGCGAATAGCCCCTACGGGCCGGTGAACCCGCTCGGTATCACCGACCGTGTCATCACCGCGGGCGCTAACGATACCTTTACCCTGGCGGTGAATGATGGCGCGCCTACCGTGATCGAGGTCGCGGCCGGTACTTATTATGCGATGGAAGAGCTGGCGACCGCGGTACAGACCGCGATCGATAGTAGCCCATTCTCGTCGACCGGGACGTTCCCGATCACGGTCGAGGCGACTACCGACGAGAACGGTGACTGGGGCCTGAGTTTCGGTTCGGTCGACGGGCACAGTATCCAGGTCGGTGGGACGAGCTTCCTGACCGATATCCTGGCGCTAAGCGTCGCCGACCCATCGAGCGCTGCCGATGTAGATATAGCGAACTCATGGACCAGCGCGACCGATATTACAGGTAACGCGATTACTATTTCTGGCCACGGCTACAGTACCGGTGACGCGGTCGTGTATAATGCGACAAGCGCGGACTCCGGTCTCACGTCGGGCACAACCTACTACGTTTCCGTGGTTGACGCGGACACAATATCCTTGTCTACGACCGAGGCGAACGCCCTCGCCGGGACGGTTATTGTCTTGACCGGTGACGGTGCGGGCGAGCAGATCTCGGACGGCGCCGGCGAGCGGAAGCTCTCGATCTCGGCGGGTCCTGTCGATGAGGCGGCTACCCGGTTGGCTATTAACGTCAACGGTGGTGGCTTCTATGACCTAGACCTCGCGACACACCTCACCGCCGCAGGCGTGGGGGCGACCGCGACCTCGGTGACCGAGGACCAGTTCGTGGCCGCGTTACAGGCCGCGCTCGATGACAGTGTGTACTTCACCGGTGACGAGGCCGTGACCGTATCTGTGACCTCGGCTGGTCTGGTCCAGCTTGATGTAGCTGGCGGGGCGGGTACGGTCGTCGTCGCCGAGCACAGCGCCTACCGGGCCGGCGTGACCGGCGCGGTCGCCACCAACGGACTAGCCGCGACCCTGACCGGTACCGTATCGAACGCGACCGCGCTCAGTAACGGCTTCACGACCGGTGAGGCGTCTCAGTCCGGCACGGGCGGCAGCATTGTGCTCGGATCGACCGCAAACACAGCGAACGGTGATCCTCAGGACGGGGATTATGTGAAGACGTTCGGTATCTCGCCGGTCGAGGTGACCGCCGCGACGGGTGACGAGCTTTATATTTCTATCGACGATGGGACCGCGACGCTGTTGACGATCCCGGCGGGCGATTACTTGAACATGGCGGACCTGGCGGCCGCGATCCAGACGCAGATCGATGCGTCGCCCGAGATCGGACTCGCCGGGACGGTCTCGGTGACCGCGACCTCGACACAGAACTCGACCGACGAGTCGTGGGGATTGTCGTTCGCGAGCTCCAACGGAGCGAAGATGGACCTGTTCGGTAACTTCTTCGGCTCGTCGCTTGGTATATCCACCGGGTCTGATGGCTCGACCCAGCTGGGCCGGTCCACGGAGACCTGGATCATGGGTGACGATATCGATGACACCACTGACCGTGTAACATTGAATAACCACGGTCTATCGACCGGGGACGCGATCGTCTACTCGGACGGCACGACGGCCGACGGTGGACTGACCGACGGCACGACCTACTACGCGATCGTGATCGATACCGATACGATTCAGTTGGCGACTACTGTTGCCAACGCTAACGCTGGGACCGCGATTGACCTCGACGGTGCCGGTACCGATGACCAGTCGCTGACTTTTACTGGTGACCCAATTACCATTGAAGAGGTCGGCGAGGCTCCGGTCGGACCCGCGGGGTACCGCACCTCTGTCGAGGCCGGCGCGTTCTCCGAGGGGATCGACCTGTCGTCTGATAATCAGGTGACGATCGAGGTCCTTGACGATGAGACAGGCGCTCTCTCGACCAAGACAATCACGCTCGGGTCCTCGTCCGGCTCCGTATCGTTCTCTGACTATATGGACCTCGTCGCGAGCGCCGCCAACGCAGAGTTTGTTGACGAAGGGTTTACTTTTTCCGCGGCCGGGAGCGACCGGTCGTTTACGATGACCTTCGAGCCGACCGGCGGGCGGACCGTGACCCTGACAGGGGCCTCGATCACCCAGGCGTTCGGTGCACCGGTCTCCGCCTCCGGCGAGCCGTCAAACATGGACGGCCTGACCTTTGAGTCGATGGACGACGTCCTGGCCGAGCTCAACGCGCAGTTTGAGGCCCTT
Organism: Gammaproteobacteria bacterium; assembly: GCA_002705795.1. Taxonomy (GTDB): domain Bacteria; phylum Pseudomonadota; class Gammaproteobacteria; order Pseudomonadales; family Litorivicinaceae; genus HIMB30. Next base: position 2,993 of record PAHG01000004.1, on the reverse strand, counting down.
GATATCCCCGTCGTCGCGACCTACTCGCGTGGCGGTGATACCTTTAACTTCTTAGTGACGACCGGTCCCGCGGACGCGTCCAGCACGATCGCACTGTCCGGGGATGATCTGGTGGAGCTTGGCTTTACCGGTGTCCTCGAGTCGATCGGTGGCGGAGTCGACCGCGCCGAGGAGGTCCGCTACGTGTCGCAGATTGATATCTCGACCCGTGAGTCGGCGAGCCTCGCGATGACGGTCGTGGACGCGGCGCTAGAGACCCTGGCGGGTGTCCGTGGTGGTCTCGGTGCGGTCGCGAACCGGCTAGAGTCTACGATCTCGAACCTGATGAATATCTCCGAGAATACGTCCGCGGCGATGTCCCGGGTGATGGACGCCGACTTCGCGCAGGAGTCGACACGGCTGGCCCGTGCACAGATCCTCCAGGAGGCGTCGGTAGCGATGCTGGCCCAGGCGAACTCGTCGGCCCAGTCGGTACTCAAGTTGTTGCAGTAATGACCGATACACGGTACATGAGAGTGGAGAAATAGACCGTGTCGTCGGTTGACTTCCTCGGCGCACTAGGCGCCGGAGCCGATATCGACAGCAAGGCCCTCGTCGAGGCCCTTGTCGCGGCCGAGCGGGCGCCCCGTGAGGCCGCTATTAATTCCCGTGTCGCTAAGACAGAGAGCGAGATCTCTGCGTTCGGCCGTGTCCTGTCCTCACTCGAGACCCTCTCCACAGCATTTTCTGGATTAAATGACGCCGACGACTTCGCTGACTTCGTCGTGAATGTCAACGGCGCGCTGGCGACCGATGGCAGCCCCGCGTACTCGGTCGCGGCATCGACAGAGGTCGAGGCCGGGATCACGGAGGTCAAGGTCACGTCGGTAGCGACCAAGGACCGCTGGGCGTCGGCGACCGGCTACGCGGCTACGACCACCGCACTCAACGGCGGTAACAATTTCTCTATCACGATCACTATCGACGGGACCGCTACCGTGATTAACGTCACCGACCCGACTCCGGCCGGTGTAGTGACCGCGGTCAACGCGGCCGGTATCGGCGTCAGCGCCTCGCTGGTCGATACCGGCGCGTCGTCCAACCAGTATAAGCTGCTCCTGGCCGGGGAACTGGGCGCCGACAACGCGTTCACGATCTCCGACACGACAAGTACGGGGACACAGCTTGGACTCACTGACCAGTTATCCACCGCGAGCAACGCGGAGCTCGAGATCAATGGGATCGATATCGAGCGCCCGACCAACATCATCGACGACGCGGTGACCGGTATCACGCTGACCCTCAGCGCGGCCACTGCGGCGACGTCTCGTCTGTCCGTGGAGCGGGACACGAGTGGTGTCAGGAGCCGGATCGAGGAACTCGTGGCTACCTTTAACTCGACCAACGGACTGTTCAGAGACCTCCGGGACCCGGACTCGGGTGACGAGCAGGCGGGGGTATTCTCCGGGAACGGGAGCATGCGGCTGATCGCTCAGACCGTGACCGGCCTGATGACCTCGGAGTCGTCGACCACGACCGACAACCTGAGTTACCTGAGTGATATCGGGATCATGCTCAACCGCTACGGCGAGCTCGAGATTGACGACGAGGTATTCACGGAGGCGCTGTCGGACCGGTTCTCTGAGGTCGTGACGCTACTCTCCGCGGACACCAATAACCAGACCACCATCGGTGACGCGGACCGCGGGATCGCGGGCGACGCGATCCAGGTACTGACCGAGCTGATGGCCTCGGACGGGACGATCATGAGCCAGAGCAACTCGCTCAGCTCCAAGGTCGACGACTACCAGGAGGACCTGGAGGACCTCGACCGCCGGATGTCCCAGATATATGAGCGCTACCTGGCCCAGTTCACGGTGATGGAGCAGAAGGTCGACCAGCTGAACAGCACCCGGGAGTACCTGAAGACGGCCCTCGAGAACCTCCCATACTCCAACCAAAATAAATAATTTCTTAAATTAGTGCTAAAGTTTCCGGACGTGTTACCGATTACCCGTCTGACGAAACGTATTTTTGGGTGGAGCGGCTATGAGCGACCAAGAAATTGCAAGCACTAGCGTGACATCCGTCTCACAGCAGGCGGAGTCCAGCGCCCGAGTTGCGTCTGAGAAAAAGCCGGCCGCGGAGGAGCCCAAGAAGGTAGAGACCCCGACCCCTGCCGAGAGCGTCGCCCAGTCATCGGTCCGTGTCTCTAACGCGGTCAGCGTGACAGCCGAGAGCATCGGCCCCGAGCGGATGGCTGAGCTGATCAGCGAGCTCGAGGCGAAGATCCCGACCACCGCATCGAAGGGCCTCCAGTTCACAATGGACGAGGTACTACACCGTCCGATCGTGTCGGTGGTAGACAAGGAGTCTGGTAAGGTGCTCCGTCAGCTGCCCGCCGAGGAGGTCGTTAGGGCGGCCCGGAATATCGAGTATATGCGGGGTATCCTGTTCGACGACTGGTCCTAGACAGGGACCCAGTCAGTTTCCAAATCATCTATCAAGATCGTAAAGACGTCTCAGACCACTGGCGGGGCTGAGCTTGCTCTTTAATTTACTGCCCTAGACTCTGTCGACATATCGGCCAACCCTCTTAGCTGTCTTTTCTCACCCTAATCATCACCTGCTCCCGGTGACGATCTCCAATCGTTGTTTGGGCGGCTTTTGGTAGCCGCAACCCCCATTTTCTCATGTGTTTACGGCGGCAAACTGTTGCCGGTCGCTCTCGACAGGACGGCGGATTCTTGCCGCTTTTTTTGTGTGTCCGGCAAATATTTACCAATTTTTATTAAAGAAAGGCAAATCCTTGCCGATTAGGTCTCTGAAGCCGGCCAAATTTTGCCGGGTTAATACATAATCAGAAGAGGGAGCTAATCATGGCACTCGTTGTAAATACTAACATTCCGTCGTTAGCGGCACAGCGCTATCTGATGGAGTCTCGTAATGAGATGGAGACAGCCATGGAGCGTCTCTCGTCTGGTAAGCGGATCAACTCTGCTGCCGACGATGCG
>PAHG01000003.1 GCA_002705795.1 Gammaproteobacteria bacterium | reverse complement strand
TAAAGTTCGCGGCCATCCTGAGTTCCGCGATAGCTCAGTTGGTAGAGCAGAAGACTGTTAATCTTTTGGTCGCAGGTTCGAGTCCTGCTCGCGGAGCCATTTCTCTCCCAGTTCTTCTGTTACACCCGAGGGAAATTTCACGGTTTCGTTGTGAAAATATTTGGTAAACCGCCAGAACAGATCTGACGCAGGATGAGTAGAATACCTATATGACGCATGATCTTTCCTACCCGTTTCAAGTTGTATCTGACTACGAGCCAGCAGGAGATCAACCTACCGCGATTAAAATACTCGTCGAGGGTGTGCAAGCTGGTTTAGCTCATCAAACACTCCTCGGTGTTACGGGATCCGGTAAAACATTCACCGTTGCAAAAGTGATAGAAGAGATTAAGCGCCCAACCATAGTCATGGCCCACAATAAGACCCTGGCGGCTCAACTGTATGGCGAATTTAAAGAATTCTTTCCGCACAACGCGGTTGAGTATTTCGTGTCCTATTATGATTATTATCAGCCGGAAGCTTACGTTCCCGCCAGTGATACATTTATCGAAAAAGATGCATCAATCAATGACCACATCGAGCAGATGCGGTTATCGGCAACCAAGGCACTTCTTGAGCGTGACGATGTCATCATCGTAGCCACAGTCTCGTCAATTTATGGTCTCGGTGATCCCGAGGCGTATCATGAAATGGTGTTGCACCTCACTCGCGGGATGGCAGTCGACCAGCGCCAGATTCTCAGGCGTTTGGCTGAACTTCAATACAAACGCAATGACATGGATTTTGGACGCGGTACATACCGGGTACGAGGGGATGTGATCGATATTTTTCCTGCGGAATCCGACCGCGAAGGTGTGCGGGTCGAGCTCTTTGATGATGAAATCGAACAACTCTCGTTCTTTGATCCATTGACTGGGGAAGTTCTTCGAAAGGTACCCCGACTGACCGTCTATCCGAAAACGCATTACGTAACCAGTAAAGACCGTTTGGTCAATACCCTCGATGATATAAAGGCCGAGCTAAAAATGCGGCTGGAGCAGTTCAGGGATCAGGGTAAATTACTCGAAGCCCAGCGGTTGGAGCAGCGAACAAAGTTTGATCTCGAAATGATCGCTGAGTTGGGTTACTGCCAGGGTATTGAGAACTACTCTCATTATCTGTCGGGCCGTCCGCCTGGCGAGGCCCCACCGACTTTGTTTGACTATCTGCCACCAGATGCTCTGCTTGTGATTGATGAATCACATGTTACGGTTCCCCAGATCGGTGGTATGTACCGAGGTGACCGGTCCAGAAAGGAGACGCTCGTTGAGTATGGGTTCAGACTCCCGTCGGCATTAGATAACAGGCCCCTGAAATTTGACGAGTGGGAATCGCTCGCACCACAAATGATATTTGTTTCGGCGACACCTGGTGTGTATGAGAAAGAACATCAAGCACAAGTCTCCGAACAGTTGGTACGCCCGACCGGTTTGGTTGATCCGACTCTTGAAGTCAGGCCGGCAGGCTCACAGGTGGATGACTGTTTGAGCGAGATTCATGCAGTTGTCGAGAAAGACGAGCGCGTGTTAATCACTGTACTAACAAAGCGCATGGCCGAAGACCTCACAGATTACCTGATGGATCACGGTATCCGAGTTCGATACCTGCACTCCGACATTGACACTGTTGAGCGTGTTGAGATCATACGTGATTTGCGAAAAGGTGAATTTGATGTTTTGGTGGGGATAAACCTCTTGCGGGAGGGGTTGGATATACCTGAAGTCTCGTTGGTCGCGGTCATGGACGCAGATAAGGAGGGCTTCCTGCGCTCAGATCGTTCCCTGATCCAGACCATTGGCCGTGCGGCACGGAACGTAAACGGTCGCGCAATTCTGTATGCCGACAAGATTACTGATTCCATGCGACGTGCAATGGACGAGACTGAGCGCCGAAGAACCAAGCAGATTACATTTAATGAAGAGCATGGGATTGTTCCCAAGACGATCAAAAAGCGTATCGATGATGTCATGGAAGGCGCACATCGTCAGATACCGGGTTCACGTGGAAGAAAGGCAAAAGATAAGGCCACGAAGTCGACAACCGACGCACTGATGCCAAAGAACCCGCAGACATTGACGCCCCAACAACTTTCGAAGGAGATCACACGGCTGGAGGACGAAATGTTTGAAGCCGCAAAATCGTTGGAATTCGAACGCGCAGCCGCTATCCGTGATTCACTTGCTGAAATTCAGTCTCTTGCGTTTAAGTAAATAAATACGTCCCTGATGGAAAGGATATCATTTGAGACCGCGGTCTTATTCATTTTGGATAAGGCTATCCTGACACTGATTTGGAATATCACACAGGGTACAGGTTCAATTCGGAACGCTAAAAAATCTTTTTTATTCTAAAGAAGTATATCTAAACTTCTTTTTATTCTTTTTTGTTTTATAGATCGAAGACTAACATGACGTAAGTCCTCAAGATGTACGTACCTACCGTTTATAAATGGATTTGAGACCTCTCAGGGCACCAATTGATTGACATTGTAAAGCATTGTCAATCAAGAACTTAGTCCACGATTTTTCTAATTTACAAATAGTTGATTTTTATGAATTTATTTATTGGCCCGATAAATGCTCCATTCAAATCGTATGGAATGGAGAATTCAATGAGCGGTTCGATCTCGGTCGATTATGTTAGCCATCAATTCAGCGAGACAGCTGAGGCTGTTTTAGTTGATATCAATTTGAACGTAAAGGCTGGTGAATTGGTTTCTCTCATCGGTAGGAGTGGATGTGGAAAGTCGACATTGCTTCATATTATGAGTGGGTTAGTGGATCCGTCGGAGGGCTGCGTCCGTATAGACGGAAAGACCGTTATAAAACCGAGTGCGCGCTGGAACATGATGTTTCAAAAGGCCTCGCTGTTTCCTTGGATGTCGATTCGTGAAAACGTCGCCCTGGGACTCAAATTCGCAGGCATTGGGAAGAAAGAGATATCGTCCAAGGTCGACGAGTTACTCGATCTGATTAGTTTGACCGAAAAAGCAGATGTAAAGCCGCGAAGCCTATCGGGCGGTCAGCAGCAAAGAGTCGCGTTGGCTCGGTCTCTGGCTACGTCACCAACCGTGCTTCTGCTAGACGAGCCCTTTTCAGCACTTGATACCTTCACACGCAGCGCATTGCAGCAGGACGTAGCAACGATCTGCAGGCAAAAGGGTATCACAATGGTCCTAGTCACCCACGACATCGACGAGGCGGTATTGATGTCAGACAGAGTGCTTGTAATGGATCAGAATCCTGGCCGGATCATCGACGAAATTGCGGTGGACTTAAGTTGGCCTAGAAAGCATATGAACCAAGATTTCCAGCGAGTTCGGGAAAAACTGTTGTTAGCGTTTAAAGGAACGGAGAAGACGGAGCCTCCCCGAACCTTAGATGGTGGTCGTCATGGGGTAGAAAGCTCCGCGGCCTGATTTAAGTTGTATGAGGTAATCGAAATGAGTAATGAGAAATACACCAGGGTCATGACTCCTGATGAGTTAGAGTATTTACAAACACACGAAATGAGCAGACGAGATTTTCTGTTAGACAGCCTCGCAGTGGGCGGGCTCGCCGCCTCATTTGGTTTGGCTCCGTCGATGTCCGCGTGGGCTGGGATACAGCCACCGGATGATGAAGTAGTGCGTATTGGTTATCTGCCGATCACCGACGCCACGGTATTGTTGGTCGCCCACGCTAAAGGATTTTTTGAAGAGGAAGGCCTAACGGCAGAGCGTCCTACACTGATCCGCGGTTGGTCTCCACTCGTCGAGGGTTTCGCCGCAGGCAAGTTTAATTTGGTTCATTTTTTGAAGCCGATACCAATCTGGATGCGTTACAACAACGGATTCCCAGTGAAAATAATGTCTTGGGCACACCTCAACGGCTCAGGTGTTGTGGTTGGTAAACATATAAAGGCAAACAATTTCTCTGATCTTGGAGGTCTCCAGGTTGCGGTACCTTATTGGTATTCGATGCATAACATCGTCCTCCAAATGGGTCTCAAGCACGCAGGATTAAAACCCGTAATCAAGAACCAGGGTGAGCCGATTGCGCCCGACGAGGTGAATCTCCAGATCATGCCTCCACCAGATATGCCGCCCGCACTCGCGGCCAAGAAGATAGATGCGTTTATCGTGGCGGAGCCATTCAACGCGGCGGGAGAGCTCCTCGCTGGAGGCAAGATGTTGCGGTTCACAGGCGATATTTGGCGTAACCATCCCTGCTGTGTTGTTTGTATGAATGAGTTGCAGGTCACAAAGAACCCAGAGTGGTCGCAAAAAGTAATGAACGCCATTGTGAAGGCACAGGTATATTCCCAGGAAAACAAGCAGGAAGTCGCAAGATTGCTGTCGAAGGACGGTGAGAAGTATCTCCCCATGAAGGCCAAGGTCGTTGAGAGGGCAATGACTCTCTATTCTCAGGAGGCTTACGGCGAGTCGAACGCAATCCAAAATGCCAGTTGGGGTAGTGGTCGGATTGATTTTCAGCCGTGGCCTTTCCCATCCGCCACCAAGCTTATTGTCGACGAGTTGAAAAATACCTTGGTTGGGGGTGACAACACCTTCTTGAATGACCTTGACCCAGATTTTGTGGTTAATGACTTGGTGGATTACCAATTCGTCAAGAAGGCGATGGAGAAGCATAGCGGTTGGGAGAGAGTCCCAGGGTTTAATGCCGCCAATCCGTTCGATCGCGAAGAGATCGTGTCAATATGAGTGGGGATCTAGCAATAGCCCATAACACAGGAGGTACCCGCCATCAGGCGAGGTACCTCTTGCCAGCATTTGTCGGGAGGTATTTATACCCCCTGAGCGGTCTAGGAATTCTGTTTGTAGTCTGGTGGTTTGGCGGCTGGTTGATAGCCAATGATGATGATCTGTCAGCCTTCGCAGACTTCGCGCCGGGCCCGACTTTCGCAGCCTTGGTTGATTTGATAGGCTCTGGTGATCTCTCGGACTCGATACTATCAAGCCTCTATCGCGTAGGGACAGGACTCCTCTGGGGTTTCGCGATCGGCGTCCCGACAGGAATTCTTATCGGTTATCTGACAATCGCGATGCGCGTTGCCAACGTCCCATTTCAGTTTCTCAGGATGATTAGTCCACTTGCATGGATGCCCATAGCCGTGCTCGCGTTTGAGACGTGGGACAGCGCGATAATATTTTTGATTGTGATGGCCACAGTCTGGCCGATAATGTTTTCGACATCTCACGGTGTGAAGCGGATTGATCCAGATTGGTTCAAAGTGTCAAGGAACCTGGGTGCTTCTGGCACTCAAATGGTGCGTACTATTATTCTTCCGGCAATTATGGCCGATGTGATGGCTGGCGTCCGGTTGGCTGTCGGGGTCGCTTGGGTGGTCTTGGTCCCAGCGGAATACCTCGGAGTAACAAGCGGGCTAGGTTATGCAATCAACGACGCTCGAGACACCCTAGCCTATGACACTCTAGCAGCAATCGTGCTGATCATCGGAGTTATCGGCTACATGCTAGATTCAGCATGCGCGAAGCTCGTCAACCGATTTAACTGGCATCAGGAGGCATAGACGAGCCAAGCGCGACTGTAGGTTGGTCTGGTTTTTGCTACTTTCAGTAGTAGGTGTAACAGAGCAAGATTTATGGCTGTCAAAGAGTCTTCTAGGATTGAGCATAGTGAACCCAACGTAATAGGCAGTCATTCAGTCGACTTGACTGTAATCCACGAAGCTGCGCGTTGTATAGGTAGTGAGGGTAGCTCTCAAGAGGCAGTGAACAAAATACTGCGGCTGATGTCAGAAATGGTGGGCCTTAATCGGGGCCGTGTCCTGCTACCTGACGAGGCGACAGGTGGCCTACGGATAAGGTTCAGCTATGGGTTGACGCAGGATCAAGTCGATAAGGGGCTGTATTCACCGGGAGAGGGTATCACCGGTAAGGTGATGCAGTCGAAGCAGGTCGCGGTGATTCAGAACGTCGATGACGAACAGAATTTCCTCTTCAGGGCCGTGGACCGGGAAGTGCTTCCCGAAGGAGTGGTTTCATTTCTTGCGGTACCGATATTAAAGGACCAAGACTGCTTAGGTGTCCTCGCCGCACACCGTTTAAGAATGCGACCCAGATCGATTCAATCGGATCTCTTGCTACTCCGCGTGATAGCGACGATGGTCGCTCAAATAGTAACTATCGACGCTCTGGTATCAGAAAGAACCGCTAGGCTAAAACGCGAAAATGCGGAACTACGAGAAGCTTTGGCGGCGAGGCCGGACACTAACAACGGGATTTTGGGCGAGAGCCAGAGTCTGAAGGACGCGCTAATGACGACTTTACAGGTCGCCGAGCAGCCGGTATCGGTTCTACTAACCGGCGAGTCGGGGACCGGTAAAGAACGCTTTGCACAGATCTTGCATCTGAATAGCGCTCGTCGTGACAAGCCATTCGTGGCAATTAATTGCGCCGCGATTCCCGAAAATCTTTTGGAGTCAGAGTTATTCGGTTATGAGAGAGGCGCTTTCACTGGCGCTAGCGCAACCAAACAAGGAAAGTTCGAACATGCGCATGGCGGCACAGTTTTTTTGGATGAGATCGGTGATCTGACTTTCGAGCTACAGGCTAAACTTCTTCGAGTCTTGCAGACGAGCGAGGTTTACAAAGTTGGGTCCACCACACCGGTCTCCGTCAATGTAAGGATTGTCGCTGCCACCCACAAAGATCTTCAATTGGCTGTTAATCAAGGCCAGTTCAGGCTCGATCTTTATTACCGTTTAAGTGTGTTCCCAATTCATCTGCCAGCTTTGAGAGAGCGGGGGAATGATGTAGAGCTACTGTCACGCCATTTTCTGCTAATTGCCAATACTGAATACGGCAAGAATCTGTACTGTGGCCCCGTTGCCTTGAGACATTTAGCGCGGTACGAGTGGCCCGGAAATATTCGACAATTGGAGAATGTCCTGCGGCGTCTGGTCCTCAGCTCAACTGGTTCAGAGATTTCTCCTGATAGTGTGGTCAAGGTCTTGGAAGCCGAATCTGTGATTGGATCGTACGCTAAACCATCAGCTGTAATACCACCTGGCAGGCCCATCGTCGATCCTGCTGAAAGCAGAGTTAGCATTCCGAAAACGATGAATGTCGGCGATCCTCAAGCTAGACCATACGGTTGGGTGTCCGCGAACGAAAAGGGCAGTATAGAGGGTGCGCTCAGGGAGACTTTTGGAAACAAGACTCAGGCTGCAAGAATCCTCGGTATGTCATTGCGGCAGTTGAGATATCGAATGCTAAAATTAAAAATCAACTAGCATCTATATAATCATAAGTAATAATAAAAGTATTTTATATTCTTTTAAGTTCTCATAACCAGATGCCAGACTCGATAATCGACGTGAAATGATCTAGGGGAAACGGTTTCCGCTAAGTCGCTCAGAGTCACGCAAAAAGGCCCTACATCTACCAAAGATCGCTGGCGGAGGATGAGATAAATACCAATCAATGTCACTTATAAGAATGCCATTGTCGGACATTGTCAAATCTGCCATCGTTTGCGGGGAAAAAAAGGTAATTTTTTCAGTAGGTTAGTTGCAGAAAAAAGTTGGCTTGGTTTCTGCAACATTCAAAATAAATTGGAAGGAGAATTAAGATGTCTGTAACAGCCGAAACAATCACCACAACACTTCGCCCGATTGATGGCGAAGGGTTAACGCAGTTCGCGACGAAGGGAAAAGATAACCCGGAAATGCGTGGCACGAATAAAGTTCATACCGTGACCGAGGGTCAATATAGGACGATCAGCCATGTCAACGGTCATGAGGTTGTGGTCGATGAGCCACTACATCTGATGGGGGAAGACACCGCACCTGCACCAGGAGAAATCGTCCTGTCAGGCCTAGGCGGTTGCTTGTGTGTTGGGATTACGGCGGTAGCGACATGGAAAAATGTAAAGCTGTCCCGGCTAGAGGTGAAGATGGAGGCGGACATCGGTAACTCAGCCGCGTGGGGCGCAGGCGGGGCAGATAGGCTGCCTGAGCAGATGGGATTTCAAGAGATCCGGGCGACTGTAATTGTTGAGGGCGACGCCACACAGGAGGAGCTAGACGAGATCGTAGAGCGAGCGAACTACTTCTCCCCGGTTGCCAACAGCATGAGAAATCCTATCGCTTTCAGTATAAATCGCGAGAAGTAGGTGACAGGAGGATAGATTATGGGAAGTCAAGGTTTTCGTGGTAAGGACCTGTCATGGTTTGACGATAGGCAAGTACTGACGGATGTGGCAGAGATAGCAGAAAAAAAGCTACAACCGTTGGCTAACCGAATTGATCAGGAGGGATACTATCCTTGCGAGATTATGCGTGAGTTGGCGGTAGCCGGTGCCTACAGTGGGCACCTACAGAGATATGGCTCTCGATATGACCTCGCAATCGATTCGATGACCGAGATCAGCAGACATTGTGGATCGACAGGTTTCATGTCGTGGTGCCATGACGTGTGCGGTCTCTACATGGAGCAGTCCGGGAATAGTTCACTGATCGCTAGGCTGGACGGTCACGTGAGGGGGAACACACTTGGCGGAACTGGCTTGTCGAATCCGATGAAGGCGCTGACCGGAATCGAGAAAATGGCTTTGAAAGCCGAGAAAGTCGACGGCGGATATATCGTAAATGGGTGTCTGCCTTGGGTCAGTCATATCCGGGTAGGCGGCTACTGTGGGGTCATAGCTGGTGTGTCTGAGAAAACAGACCACGAGATAATGTTCTTGTTAGATCTCGACGATCGGGCAACACTGAGAGAATGTCCCAAGTTTTCCGGCATGGAGGGAACCAGCACCTGGGCGATCGAACTGAGCGATTATTTTGTAGGTGAGGACCAGATCATCGCTGACCCAGTAAGGCCATTCGTCAAAAAAGTTCGGCCGGCATTTGTATTGCTCCAAACGGGCTTCGGTCTGGGCGTGACCCAGGGCGCGATCGACTCAATGATCGAGGTAGAGGACGCGTTAGGTCATGTCAATCAATTCCTGCATGACCGGCCAACTGAACTGCAGCCTGAACTGGATGACTTGAAAGCTAAGATCCACGAGCTCAGTTCCGACGTCCTTAACGGCGCACCGGAAATGCTGGTTGATATTCTCGACGCGCGAGCGCAGGTATCCGAGTTGGCTCTCCGCGCGACGCAATCAGCTCTCCTTCATCAGGGAGCACGTGGCTACTTAATGAGCTCTCCGGTTCAGAGACGAATACGAGAGGCTCATTTTGTAGCAATAGTCACACCGGCGATCAAGCACCTCCGGTGGGAGATGTCTAAGCTTATGAAAGCAGACCTGGCTGCATGAGCGGAGGACAGGTAGTGAGGCAGCTCTTTATCTGTCGAGCATGTGGTCTGATTTACGATGAAGAAAAGGGCGACCCTGACAGCGGGATAGCTCCGGGGACTCGTTTTGAAGACATACCCGACGAATGGGAGTGCCCACTCTGCGGTGTAACCAAAGCTGATTTTGAGCCTTTCGAGCCGTTCGATGGTCCAGACACCGGCGAGGTGGTGGGTTTCAAGGCTGGGGTCATCGTAGTGGGTGCTGGCATCGCTGGTTGGAGCGTAGTCAGAGCACTCCGCAGCGTCGATGCCACGACCCCAATCTTGATGGTTACGGCTTGCTCCGGAGACAGCTACCACAAGCCCGAACTGTCCGTCGCCATCGGGCAAAACTCTGACAGGGCGTCATTAGTAGCTAAGGTAGGAAGTGACCAGGCGAAGGAGTTTGGTATCAGCCTGCTTGCGAACACATACGTGATCGGAATCGATAGTACAACCCGCCGAGTGCGAACTACTCGGGGGACCTATCCGTACACCGCTTGCGTGCTTGCAGCAGGTGCGCGACCTTCCAGACCCCCTGCTTTTGCTGGAGCGACGTTGTTTTCGGTCAACCATATCGATGACTGGGAGCGGTTATCGAAGGCGATCGCAAGCTCTGGCCAGACCCGGGCCATCGTGATCGGGGGTGGACTAATCGGTTGCGAGTTGGCGGAGAACCTCGTCAGTAAATGCCGGTCGGTTACAATCATCGAAAAGCAGGATCTTCCGCTGGGAAGCCTTATCCCGGAGAAGGCGGGCCAAAGACTTCTAGAGCATCTCAATAACATAAATGTGAATTTTCTTGGATCGAATACAGTCACGCATGTAGTTGACGGAGAGGGGTGCTCGACCGTCTATCTGGAGACCGGCACAACGCTCGAAGCCGACGTGATCGTTCTAGCTACGGGTCTGGTAACTGACCAACGGATCGCCAAGAGCGCCGATCTTAGGTTTGACAATGGTCTGATAGTTGATTCGAAAACACTCGAGACTAGTCAGAAAGGAATATATGGCCTCGGGGATTGTATCGCGTTCGAGGGTCGTCCGTCCCGTTACGTGGAACCCATAATTAAACAGGCAAAGGCGATAGCTCACGCTATTTCTGGTAAGGCTGCACCTTACAAGCACAGGGAGCCAGTAGTTCGCGTAAAGACACCACGGCTACCGATTACCATCGAGGGTTTGGTCAAGCCAGAAGGTGCCTGGACCACGAAGGTCGACACGGAGGCACTTTTAGTTATGGAACAAGTGGACGGAAGCAGCAAATCAACAGTCTCAGTTGGACGTTAATTTAAGAGGAAAAGTCATGATTACTTCAAGAGATCAAGTCACAGAGCACATTATATCGAACAAAGTCAGGCTGGGGATCCAATGGTCTGATGTAGCAAACGAGGTAGGTCTATCGAAAGAGTGGGTCACTGCCGCCTGTCTCGGTCAGATGGCTATGGAGAAAGCTCATGCTGAGGTCGTTGGCAAGATATTCGAACTATCTGATGAGGAAGTCGCCTGGTTGCAGATTGTTCCATATAAGGGTTCGATCCCCACGGCTGTCCCTACAGATCCACTCATCTACCGCTGGTATGAGGTCGTTAATGTGTACGGGACGACCATCAAAGAACTAATCCATGAGGAATTCGGCGACGGAATCATGAGCGCGATCGATTTCTCTATGGATATCCAGCGCGAGCCCGATCCAAAAGGCGACCGCGTGAATGTGGTCTTATCAGGAAAGTTCCTCCCATATAAAACTTTTTAGTGATTAGGCAGTATATGGCCTTCAGAAAGTCTCTTTACTTGAGGTCTGAAGGTTGTATACTGCGCGACTCCTTAGGCGCGTAGCTCAGTTGGTTAGAGCGCCACCTTGACATGGTGGAGGTCGTTGGTTCGATTCCAATCGCGCCTACCAAATACAACCACATTGGAAGG
>PAHG01000002.1 GCA_002705795.1 Gammaproteobacteria bacterium | reverse complement strand
CTCATCTGCTAATTGGTCATCGGTACTTAAAAGTCCGGTGTTGTGACGACCCAGCGCGATCAAACAGGCCCCGGTCAGGGTTGCGATATCGACAACAGCCTCTGGATTCAATCGTTCAACATAGGTCAATGCATCGCATAGGACCAGCCGACCTTCAGCGTCGGTGTTTAGGATCTCGACTGTTTTACCGGCGAGCGTTTTGACCACGTCACCGGGCTTTGTTGCACTGCCTGAGGGCATGTTTTCAACTGCCCCAATGACACCAATCACATTCGCCTCTAAGCCTATTTCGCAAATGCTCTGCATACAGCCCATGACCGTGGCAGCGCCACACATGTCGAATTTCATTTCATCCATAGCGGCGCTAGGTTTCAAACTGATACCGCCCGTATCAAAAGTAACTCCTTTACCGACGAGGACTTTGGGTTTGGAGTCTGGGTCCGTCGCACCTTGGTAGTTCAGGATAATAAACCGTGCGGGTTCTTCACTGCCTCGAGATACGGACAGCATGCAGTGCATGCCAATCTCTTCGAGTGCGTCTTCATCAAATACTTCACAAGAAAGCTTGCTAAACCGGCCAGCGAGATGCACAGCTTGATCCGCCAGGTAGCGCGGTGTACAGGTGTTTCCTGGGAGGTTGCCGAGTTCGCGTGTCAAATTCGCGCCGTGACCGATAGCCATGCCAGTTGTCAGATGAGCCTGATCAGCTTCAGATCCTAATAGTGCGACGTGGGTCAATAATTTGGCGTCGTCATCGACGGGCTTTGGTTTCGTGGTTGTGTATTCGTACGCCGCCCAAACGAGGCCATAGCCCAGACGCTCTAGCGTGCCTTGATCTCCCCTCGTTAGAGATTCCATATCAAGGGTCATTTGGGTAATCGGTAGGCCTTTAAGTGCTTTACCGAGGCTGACAAAGGCGTCATTTTGTGCAAGCGCATCGAATGTTTCCAAATTACCGAGTCCCACAAGAATAAGTCGCTTGGCACAAAGACCGTGGGGATTTCTCAAGATGATTTGCGAGCCCGGTTTCGCCTTGAAGTCACCCGAATCGATTAAATCTGAGGTCAGCTTATCGAGTTCCGTGCTTCTTCCCACTACACTATGATCCTCGGAGACGCCAACTACTAGACACTCAGTCTCGATTTGGTCGAGAGTGGTTGAAATGAGGCTGATCTCCATGGGTTACTCCTTAAGTTTTCGTTAAGCGTGGAATTGTAGGGCATTTGATCATTCTGAGGTACTTCAGTCGTGAGATTCTGGAAACCACCGCGGGTGTTTCCCTCGTTCTTCTTTTAGTAGTTTTGAGTGGTCGGTTTATCCAGTTCTTGGAAAAGGCAGCCAGCGGAGCACTGTCAATTGAACTCATGTTCACCATGATTCTTTGGCGAATCCCGTCGTCATTAGAACTAATCTTGCCGCTTGCACTGACGCTCTCAGTTCTCTTGGTCTTAGGTCGGATGAGTCTGGAATCAGAGCTTACAATTCTTCGGGCGGCTGGATACTCAAATCGTCGTCTGTTCGGTATTGTTTTGGTTCCGGCTACGGCTATTGCCTTGCTGGTAGGATGGTTATCTCTGGTGTTGTCACCGGAAGTTGCTAGAGAGCTCGATCGTCAGGTAATCGCCCAAGAAAACTTGACAGTATTTGATACCGTCGTGCCTGGTCGGTTTCAGACTGACAAATCCGGCCGGCTTATCTATGCAGAGGGAATTTCTGATGATCGCGAGTCGTTGATTGATGTGTTCATCGTTGAACCATCGACATCGAAACAGAAAGATACTGAAGTATTCTTGACCGGTAAAACAGCGCGTCAGCAGCTCAACGCTGGTGAAAAATATCTGGTACTGCTTAACGGATACCGTCATATTGGCACGGATACCTCACTTGAATGGGAGATCTCAAAGTTTGAGCGCTACTTGATCCGCTTAGACCCTGAAACTGACGATAGGCCTGAGTCCCTTGATACCAAATCAACAAGGGCATTATTGGCGTCAAGTGAGGCCCCCGAACTTGCTATCGTATCCTGGCGTATCTCTCTCCCGATCGTATGCTTATTGATGTTGCCCGTGGCGTTCTTAATTGGACGTGGGTCACCTCGGCAAGGTCGATTCGTATGGGTGATTCCAATCATTTTGATTCAGTTTGGATACATTACGGCGCTCTCATTCGCGCAAAAAGCGATCACGGCTGGTCATTGGGCGCCCTGGCCGGGCCTCTTTTGGGTGCATTTGGTATTTCTTGGCGGGGTGAGCCTTGCGATAGGCTTTGGATCATTTGCCCGCAGGAAGGGTAGGTTATGAGCCGCTCAACCTGGTTACTTGCGCGCGCCATCTGGATATCTTTTGCGATTGTATTTTTCGTGTTTTTTGGGCTTGAGCTTGTGTTTCGGGTGCTAGATGAGGCGAAACTTCCTCACGCCAACTACACCGCAGAAGAAATTAGTCTCGTTTCAATTTTTGGGATGCCGAGACGACTCTATCTGGATTTGCCGCTGATCGTCTTGATTGCGGTCGCGACGGGTCTGGGAGGCCTAGCCCAATCGAACGAACTGACGATTCTTCGTGCTGCTGGTCTCAGCATCAGGCGTATTTTCCTAAAAATTATTCTGGTGCTCTCGCCCATTTTGGTTGGGTCGATCGTGACTGCTCAATACGGGATGCCTGAGGCAGAGCGGTTCAGCCAAGCCTTAAAAGATATTAACGTGACGAGTGGTATCAGAGACTCTGTTTGGACGCGCGAGGCAGGACGTTATATCTTTATCGAAGGTGGGTCAGATGGTTCGGTTGATTTGTGGAAGCAGATCGAACTGGCTGAATCACGTGACGAGATCGCGCGTCTGGTTACCTCACAGAATATTCGGTTGGCTGAGGGTCGAATTCTGCTGTCTCAAGCTCGTCTTCTGACATTTGAGGGTAAGCAGATCCTCCAACAAATCGTTGATCTGGAACAGGCCACCAAACTGACGGATAGTCAAGTGCGTTGGTTGGTGCAGGATCCGGATGCGTTGTCGTTGAGTGAACTTTGGGATGCGGCGAGTTATCTGGAGGCTGAGGGCCTGAATGCTCGAGAGCACAGTCAGCTCTTTTGGCAACGTGTGTTGCTTCCAATTACGTTGATCGCCCTTGCGTTGTTGGCGTCAGCTAGCGCCTTCGGATCGATGCGACTGCTGGGCATGTCGACACGCGTTTTCTTGGCGATATTGATGGGACTCGTTTTCAAGTACGCGATGGATATGGTGTCACCAGCAGTATTCCTCGCTGGCGGCCATCCGTCGCTAGCGGTTATTATCCCACTTTTGATTCCTCTTTTATTAACGCCCAGGTTGTTGCGCTGACTTGCCGGGTTTAGGTTCCGCGATAACCCGAGTTCTAGAGAGTCGGTCGTACACTGTCTGACCGATCGGTGATAGCCAGCCTGTGAATAAAATTGCCCCTACAGGCGCGATCGTGACTACACAACAGACCAAGCGCCTAAACGCCACGTCTTTGGAGACATCTTCACCCCGTAATCCGACAACACGAAGACGCCATGCGCGCATGCCGGCTGTTTTACCTCCATGAGACCAAGACCACCAAAAATAACCGCCCACGGATAGTGCGATCAGCATCTGCGTGAGCCAGGCCGGTGCCTCTCCCTGCGCGATTACAGAGGCGACTAGGCCTGATATAAGAATCAGGGCTGTAACTACAAGCCCGTCATATATGAATGCGAGCAAGCGTTTCCAAATAGGTGCGCTACTGTGTTGCATGGGTTTCGACTTGTTGTGCAAGCTGGATATATTCAGAGCGGTGCACAGATCGTAGGATTTTCAAATATCTCTTCCCAAGTTCTGAATAACTTCCAAGGGTCGGGATGAGCGCCTTTGTAGTCAGGGGCTTATTTGCTGTA
This sequence comes from Gammaproteobacteria bacterium, assembly GCA_002705795.1. Taxonomy (GTDB): domain Bacteria; phylum Pseudomonadota; class Gammaproteobacteria; order Pseudomonadales; family Litorivicinaceae; genus HIMB30. The sequence goes on along the minus strand of PAHG01000002.1, from coordinate 44,671 downwards.
CGTAAATCAAACCGCAATTGACGCAGTTTTCGGTAGGCTTTGTGGGTATTGATATTTTGATAGTAGGCGGCAACAGAATCTCCGACCGTGTCGAATCTCCGAATTTCGAGTGTTCTATTGGTTCTGTTTTTGGGTTTAATTCCGCAGCCTGGCGCGTAGCACTGATGACCAAAGTAGTTATTTCCTGTGACTGCGAAACGGGATTGTCCCCACGCTGACTCAATCGCAGCTTGGGTGGCGACCAGTGCGGACGGTAATCCATCCACTCGAAGATATAGTTCGGCCTCAATATGGTCGAGCGAGTTGTTTGGATCGATCTTGAAATACTCGATCAACAGTTTCAGAGCGGGGTCGCGATCGATTTGTTTTGTTTGTCGCTCAATAATTCCCGGGATGAAAGCGCGGGCGGCAACCAGGCGCTCGTTTTCGTGCTCAGCATAATCCATCATCAAGCGAGCAAACTGTTGGCGGTGGTCTTCAATCATGAGATTCACGGCTAATGCAGGACGCTTAGATTTTATTAGTGATTCGAGTTCCTTTCGATCAAATTCAGTTAAATCTGGCTCGTGGGTCAGCGCTGTATACAATAACCCGGCGGTCGCGACGACTGTCACAAGTGCCGCGTGTTTGATCATGAGTCTGGCTTGCCCACTTTAGGCATGGTTGGTTCAGTCCAGTCGTTTTGTAATTCCGCTAGTTTCGCATATTTATAGAACGCGCCAATGAATCCGCCAATAGCAATTACTAAACCAGCGCGACCATCTCTCCATCCACTTTTCACGAGATAGATTTTCAAAAACATAGACAGTCCGTGAATCAAGGCCGGACCCATCCCGCCAACCTTATTTTTCTTAAGCAGTTTCTGGGCACCGAGCGACGAGTAACGTTGAGCTTTGTGCAGCATTTGCTCTAGATTTTCAAAAGGGAATTGCCAAATCGGCTGGGTTAAGTGCCCTACCGGGCCGTCGCAGATATAGCCTTCATGAACTTCTTCAAGCGTGTAGCTCAAGAGTCCCCGCCGAAACAGTTGTGGCTGACGATAGTCTGGATTCCAGCCCGAGTGTTTGACCCAGCGGCCGAGGAGGTAATTGTTACGTGGCATAAAATACGCCACTGGCCCACTTTGGTTATTTTGTCTGACGATTGAGAGAATCTCATCGCGTGCCTCAGGCGTGCAGCGCTCGTCGGAGTCAAGCGAAAAGATCCACTCATGTCGGCAGTGGGCAATAGCCCCATTTCTGAGGGCGCCAAATCCACTGAAGTCGATTTGAACCACGCGAGCGCCCAGTTCTCTGGCAATCTTTGCGGTATCGTCAGTTGAATGTGAGTCGCAAAGGATTACTTCGTCGGCCCATTCTACGACGCTCTCGATCGCGGGACGAATCTTGGTCGCCTCGTTGTAAGCGATGATGTAGCAGCTGACTTTTGACACAGGCATCATCTTTGGCTGTTTCGATTTGGTACCGAAGGGGGGACTCGAACCCCCAAGCCCGCAAAGGCAACGGATTTTGAATCCGTCGTGTCTACCAATTCCACCACTTCGGCAACGGGACGCGAATGGTAAACAAACGGGATTGAGTTGTCACCTGCTTTTGGCCGCTGCCAAATAACGGTCGATAGCTCAAGATGAAGAGCCTTTAGCGTGGACGATAGGAATCGACGAGGGTGGGGAGATCGATCGAGGTTTAGGTCAAATTTCAACGAAAACTTAACTCGATCTAATGAAGAAGATTATTGCAGTCAACAGCATGCGCAGACTCCGGTTGGGGAAGACTCGTTATATATTGAATTGCCAGACAGATCTCAGTGCAGATCTTGGTTGGTGATTTCAACAAGTAAGCTGTGTTTTTGGCACAAAAAAAGTAGACTTCGCCCATCATCTTAAGTCGAGTATTTAGTTGAAACGTCACGATTTTTCATACCAACTCCCCGAAGATTTGGTCGCGAGTGCACCCCTAGATAACCGTACAGATAGTCGACTGATGGTCATTCACCCAGCGCAACCGATTATGCACCAACATGTGTCGGATCTGCCTTCAATGATCCGACCGGGTGACGTGGTTGTTGCGAATAACACACGAGTGTTTCCGGCGCGGTTATTTGGTGCAAAAGAATCTGGCGGTCGGGCGGAGGTCATGATAGAGCGATTGATTTCAGACAATCGAGCACGCGCATTCGTTAAGGCGTCAAAGTCGCCAAAGATCGGTTCTGTATTGTCGATGGATGGTGGGTTTGAGCTAACAATTACTGGTCGAGACGGTGATTTATTTTTGCTGGATTCAGATCCCTCTGTATGTATTTTGGATATGGCTGAGGCGTATGGTCATGTACCGCTGCCGCCTTACATCAAACGCGTTGACACGGTAACCGATAAGGAACGCTATCAGACTGTTTTTGCGAAAGATGCAGGAGCCGTTGCGGCGCCAACGGCTGGTCTTCATTTAGATCAATCGTTAATTGAAGAGATCAAAGTGCGGGGAGCGCACTGGTGTGAGATAACCTTGCACGTGGGTGCCGGTACATTTACTCCCGTCCGGGTTGATGATCTTAGTGAACATCAGATGCATGGTGAGTGGTACCACATTTCTGATGATGCTGAATCTATTATCCAATCCGCCAAGGCAGAAGGGCGGCGTATATTCGCGATCGGTACAACGACGATGAGATGCCTAGAGGGCTCGGCCGCCGTCAATGGCGGCCAGATCCGAGCAGGATCGAGTGAAACTTCCATTTTTATCACCCCGGGCTATAAGTTCAATGTCATCGATGTACTTTTTACAAACTTCCATTTACCCGAATCGACACTTCTAATGCTCGTCTCCGCGTTTGGCGGATTTGATCGCGTCTTGGCTGCTTATCAAGAGGCGGTGCAAGCGCGTTATCGGTTCTTCAGTTATGGTGACGCCTGTTTAATTATCCGAGATCCAGAGGCTGGCGGTGCGTCCTGAGTGTCATATGACTTTTGAAGTGAAAGCCACGGATGGCCTCGCGCGTCGCGGTGAAATTGTATTCCCGCGAGGAACTATTCAGACGCCTACATTTATGCCGGTTGGAACATATGGCACTGTGAAGGGGGTCACAACTGATCAAGTCAAAGAGAGCGGCGCAGAGATTCTTCTAGGGAACACCTTTCATTTGATGTTACGTCCGGGAGCCGAACAAGTGGTTGCGCTCGGTGGTCTCCACCAAATGATTCACTGGGACCGACCAATCTTGACTGATTCTGGCGGGTTTCAGGTGTTCAGCCTTGGCAAGATGCGGAAGATCACCGAGGAAGGCGTCAAGTTCAGGAGCCCAGTCGATGGGTCTGGAGTGTGGTTAGACCCTGAGCGTTCAATGGCCGTGCAGCGTCAGCTTGGTTCTGACGTCGTGATGATATTTGATGAATGTACGCCATACCCGGTCTCTCGCGAGGATTCGAGTAAATCTATGGAGCTCAGCCGTCGCTGGGCTAAGCGCTCTCTCATCGCACACGGTGATTCGCCATCCGCACTTTTCGGCATCGTACAGGGTTCGATGTACTTAGATCAGAGGGATCGGAGTCTGGATGCGTTGGTTGAGATGGGCTTTGATGGTTATGCCATAGGTGGTCTGTCAGTCGGTGAGCCAAAAGACGATATATTTAGAGTGATGCGTCATACGGCACCTCGATTACCAGAGACTCAGCCAAGATATGTCATGGGTGTGGGGAAGCCAGAAGATCTTGTTGAGGGAGTTCGACGCGGCGTCGACATGTTTGATTGTGTAATGCCGACACGGAATGCCCGGAATGGCCATCTCTTTACAGACAGGGGTGTACTGAAGTTACGGAATGCGGCTAACAGGACATATGAAGGTGCAATTGACGACTCCTGTGACTGCTACACCTGTCAGAACTACAGTCGAGCCTATCTTCATCATTTGGATAAATGTGGCGAAATCCTCGGCGCAACACTCAACACTATTCATAACCTCCGGCACTATCAGCGCCTAATGGAGGGATTGAGGGCTGCAATTGAGTCTCGCCAAGTCGATAGATTTGTTCTTGAATTTTACGCAAAGCGAGGACTGGAAGCGCCTGATTGGGAATCTTAGACCAATCACGGTTGCTCAAACGCCCGGCAACCTGTAGCTTTACGCGACTTAAAAACTTCACCGGATGATGTTGATATGATCTCAAACGCATACGCGAACACGGCTCCGGCCGGTCCCGACCCAATGTTTCAAATTCTGATGCTGGTCGGTTTCATAGCGATTTTTTATTTTTTGTTATGGCGTCCACAGCAGAAGCGCGCGAAAGAGCATAGGAATCTTATCGATAACCTAGCAAAGGGTGACGAGGTTGCTACAGGTGGTGGGGTGATGGGCCGCATCACCAAAGTGGCAGATGACGTGGTAACCATGGAAATCGCGGACGGTGTTCAAGTTTTGGTGCAAAAGCCAGCAGTTGCCATGTTGCTACCTAAGGGTACTCTGAAAGACTCAAAAGCATAATTGGATAGGTTGTGATTCAACGCTTCTCGCTCTGGAAGACGGTCGTAGTGGTCGTCTCTCTCATCCTCGGCGCTCTCTACGGACTACCGAACAGTTTTCCGGATGATCCGGCTGTACAAATTACTTCAAATCGCTCCACAGAAAACCTAGATGAATTGGATGTGATTCGGGCTGAGGATGCCCTAAAGGATGCGGGTATTACTCCTATCGCGAGGGTTTTTGAGGACTCCCATGCGCTGATTCGGTTTGACTCGGTAGAGACCCAGATAAAAGCCAAGAGCGCGATTCAAAAAATACTGGGTTCTGATTTTATTGTCGCCCTAAACCTTGCGCCAACGACCCCTGATTGGCTCCAGTCGGTGGGTGCGCATCCTATGAAATTGGGTCTCGATCTCCGCGGTGGTGTGCATTTTCTGATGGAGGTTGACCTAGAAGCTGCTGTATCTCAGCGATTGGATGCCTATGCGTCTGAGATCAAGCAAATGTTGCGTCGGGAGCGGATCCGCTTCCGTTCTCTGGAGGTGAAACCGGGTGGCGAAATTGAGATCCGGTTCCTAAACACAGAGACCCGGTCGCAGGGGATAGAGCGCATCCGTGCGGAATACGCTGGAGTATTCGCTTACCGGGAAGCAGATGCGGACGGTGGAGCGTTTGTTAGTCTTCTGTTGGCCGAGGGCGAGCGAGGGAACATCGAAGACTATGCTGTCAGCCAGAACCTCACAACTCTTCGTAACCGTGTCAACGAGCTGGGTGTGTCTGAGCCTCTGGTCCAACGCCAGGGTCGTAACAGGATCGTTGTTGAGTTACCAGGCGTTCAGGATACCGCAACCGCGAAGCGTGTACTCGGTGCGACAGCGAACCTCGAGTTCCGTCTAGAAGCTCTGCCTGATACGCCGATCCGTGAGACTCAGCAGTTTAAATTCCGTGTGAACGATCGGGTTGCTCAACTTCAGCGCGACATCATTACCACCGGTAACTCTGTCAGCGACGCGCGTTCAAGCTTTGATGAAAACGGTATGCCGCAGGTCAATATCAGCCTGGACGCGTCTGGCGGCCGTCGGATGGCTGATGTGACCAAAACGTCGGTTGGTCGCCGGATGGCTGTGATTTTTATCGAGTCACGGACGCGTGACGAGGTTAGCCGTCAGACGGGTGAGGTTACACAAGTTCGCTATAAAGAGCAGGGCATCATTTCACTCGCGACGATCCAGGCGGTGCTTGGTAATCAGTTCCGAATCACGGGTCTTGAGAGCGCGCGAGAGGCATCCGAGCTCGCGCTATTGCTGCGGGCTGGAGCACTGGCTGCACCAATTTATTTCGTTGAAGAGCGAACCATCGGTCCAAGTCTGGGTGCAGAGAATATTGAGAGGGGTCTTAACTCCGTCATCATCGGTTTTATCCTGGTGATGGTCTTCATGATCTGGTTCTACAGGGGGTTTGGCGTCATCGCGAATATTGCTCTCGCAGCAAATCTGGTTTTATTGGTCGCGATCATGAGCCTTTTCCAGGCGGTTCTGACACTACCGGGAATCGCGGGCATTGTGTTGACGGTGGGGATGGCAGTTGACGCAAATGTATTGATATTCTCTAGGATTCGTGAGGAGCGGGGCCGGGGCCTAGTGGATCCGCAGGCGATCCGGGTGGGCTTTGAGCGGGCGTTCGTAACTATTCTAGACGCTAACATCACGACTCTCCTGGTCGCTATCATACTCGTGGGAATGGGATCGGGCCCTGTGAAAGGGTTTGCGATTACGCTCGCGATTGGTATTTGCACGTCGCTGTTTACCGCCACGTTGGTGACACGGTTGTTAGTAGAGGGGCTGTTCGGTCACCGCCGCTTGCCGAAGTGGGCCGTGTAATTATGCGCCTGGGAATTCCATCACTCAATTTTATGGCGGTTCGAAATATAGCGGCATCGGGCTCAATCTTGGCAGTAATCGTTTCGATAGTTCTGCTTGCGACAAATGGGTTGAGTTTCGGTTTGGATTTCACGGGCGGTTCGTTGGTTGAGCTTGAGTTCGCTCAGGAGCCCACGCTGGAGGCGGTCCGGGAAGTACTGGTGAACGCGGGCTTTGCCGACGCAGTTGTTCAGGCCTTCGGGACACCGACTGATGTGATCGTGCGCCTGGCACAGGATAATGCGCCAAAAGCCGGTGATCAGGTATTCGCAGTGCTGCAAGCGGCGGGTTTTGAGGTCGAACTGTTGCGATCAGAGTTTGTCGGCTCGGCTGTCGGTGAGGAGCTGAGAGAGCAAGGTGGTTTAGGTCTGCTGTTGGCGCTCGGTATAGTGATGATCTATGTCGCTTTTCGTTTCCAGTTCAAATTCTCGGTGGCCGCGGTTGTCGCGTTGATTCACGACGTGTTAATCGTCTTGGGCGTCTTTGCCTTATTTGGTCTTGATTTTGATCTGACCGTGTTGGCTGCGGTCTTGGCGGTCATTGGCTATTCCTTGAACGACTCGATCGTGGTGTCAGACCGGATCCGTGAGAACTTCCGGATTATGCGAACAAATGACCCCCTGAGGGTCCTGAATGACTCGATTAACCAGACGCTGAGCAGGACCTTAGCTACGTCGGTGACGACATTACTTGTGCTTCTGGCGCTTCTCTCTTTGGGTGGTGAGTTGATCCATAACTTTGCGCTCGCGTTAACGGTAGGCGTCGCCGTGGGGACGTATTCCTCTATTTACGTTGTGACGTTGGCTCTTCTCGTGATGGGTATCTCTCGGGACGATTTACTGGTCCCAGAAAAGGACCAAGAGTCCGATGGTCGGCCTTAGGTCTTGAGGGTATACCGCTGGGCATATCATGTCTTTGACAAGTTTGGGCTGGACGATCTTTTAGCAGTCGATGCTTAGATCCGGATGTGTCTGTATTCTACCCATCAGTAAGAAAATAATCGCGGTCGTTCTGGCCTGTCTAATCGAATGAGCACAGGGTTTGACGGCTCTAATCTGGTTAGCATCGATTTTCTGTCTTACGTGGCACGTGATCTGAACATCCGATCAATCAGCACCCGACCGAATAGCCCAGTGCTGCTCAGCGCATCAGTTGTCCTAGAGCAATGCTCGGTCTTCCTGGCGAACCTTCTGACAGTGTGTTAGGACAACGCATAGTGGTCGTTTCGTAAAAGTTCCCGTCCTCAATATTAGACATTAGTCTAATATTGCTGTGAGAGATAGCACAAATATCACGTGTAACCCAAGACGGCGAGGAAGAGCGTCAGGCAGCCATATTCAATCTTCACTGATGCACGCCAGGAGCTCAGACTTGATTTGGAGAAGTCAAATTATACCTTAGTAACTGATATATATACCTTTTTTTGTTCCTCCCGGGGAGTACAAGAATGCGTGTTGGAGTAATCGGAAACCCGACAATCAAATTCGACCCTGGAAACTCCACAATTTTTTTTAGAATTGCGGTTTGGATAGTAAGAAAATACAAAGAAATAATCAGGTCTCTATCGGAGGTAGCGGTTGTCCAATCGGTTAGGTTTGGTTATCTTGACGCCTGTGATGCCTTTTTTGGTAGCACACCTCGGTGGGTCTAGCTTACCTGCCTCTGGGGGAACCCAGAAAAAAGAGGATACTTAAGTAGCCTTTAAATTTATATAATGAGGGAATCTCAAATGAAAAAAATTATCGCATCTGCAGTGGCTGTAGCGTTTGCTGCGCCAGTATTGGCTGCCGATATCACCATCACTGGTGACCAGGAGTTCAGCCTGCAGGATAGTAACGGTGCGTCAACTTCCGCTCTGGATGGAGACTTCAACATCAAGGCATCAACCGAGACAGCTAACGGTTTTAGTGTGTCTGCGGATATCAACTACGATACCGATGGAGATGAAGACGGCAGTTCTTCACTGACCATTTCTGGTCCTTTCGGTAAGATCGACGCTGGTGATACCTCTAGCGCACTCGACGCGGTCGATGACGTCACCGACTGGGGCTACGTCCTCACTGGTGGCACGCCTAACATCGACGCGGCGCTGTTGTACACGCTCCCGACTCTGGTAGAGGGCCTGACGCTCAACTACTCCATGAGTTCTGAGACCAACTACGCCTCCCCAGCCTCTGAGGGTGACGGCTTCTCTGCTAAGTACAGTGCGGGTGATCTGTCGGTCCGTTACGGCATCCAGGACAACAAGGACGACACAGAGCAGCAATACGTCGCGTTGACGTACTCCATGGCTGGTATCGGTCTCGCCGCGGAGCAGTACACAACGACTACTGCCGCTGGTGTGGACACGGACACGGACTCAATGTCCCTGACCTACACTACGGGCGACATCACTCTCGCGATCGAGACCCAGGAAACGTCTTCGGCTGGTGCAACCAGCGCAGACGTCACAACCATGGGTATTCATTACGGCATGGGCGGTGGTGTGACTGCATTCGTTGAGAACACAGACGACGAGCAAGACGCTACAGCAGAGACTACTGCCGTTGGTATAGCGTTCAAGTTCTAAGAACTACACCCAAGAAAAACCCGGTCCGCTTTAGTGGGCCGGGTTTTTTATTTAGAGATTGCCTCGTAGCCTGGGAGTGTCTCGATGATCGGTTCCCCTGCTGACTCACCTGAGGGTCGTGACTTTTCCTTACCGTCGACCACGATAAATCGTTCTACCGACGCATTCCGGTATTCGCTTCCTGAGACACCCATAGCTGTGTGATCGGAAACGTACTTGCTTATTTCATCCATTCGTTGCCTAAAACTTTGGTCAGTAGCGTTTCCAGACTCATAGTCACGGTCGGCCGCCGCTCTCAAGTCTGACCGAATTTGCTCGGCGCACATCTCAACCCAGTCATCTCTTGACGCGAAGAGTAGTTGAAGTCTCTGCCAGCCAGCGGCAACTTCCTTTAGTTTTGCTGAACATGTTTCCAGTGACCTATCAACCTCAGACGAGATTGTCTCACTGATTGCCGGCGGACTAATCCAGGCCAATGCACTCATTACTAACCAGAAAGGTTTGCTATTCACTCTGCTTCTCCTGTTAATTCAGACATGTCTGTCGCCGGTCGGAAAGTGATTATAAGAGTCAATAACTGTGAGTACAGAATAAAATCGCGGTCGTGAGCCAAAAGTTTTGTGAACGGGGCCGTTGTCAGAATGAATGCAAGAGTTAGTGAGTTTGGGGGTATTTTGTTCTATCCTCCCTTCGATAGATTGCATTATTGGTATTGAACACGTTGGGTAGTAGGCCGTCGCAGAGCACGTTAGTGGTAACAACTTTTAACGAGCCTCATTTTCTGGAGTATGTTCTGTGCGGTCTAGCTAAACAGACTATCCGTGCAGCTCAGATAGTTGTCGCTGATGATGGCTCGAATCCCGGCTGCCGCGATGTGGTTCAGCGCTGGAGTAGTCATCTACCTATTACGCTGGTGTGGCAGCCTGATAATGGTTTCAGGGCGTCTAGGATCAGAAACCTTGCCATACTCAAGGCGACCGGAGACCATTTGATCTTTATCGACGGGGACTGCTTGGTCCCTGATAATTTCATCGAGTCCCATCAGAAACTAGCCCAGCCTGGTTGGGTTGTGACGGGTGGAAGGCAGCTGCTTGATAGGACGAGGTCGTCTGAGATTCTTGATGCGCACGACTTCAGCCATACTCGTAGATGGTTTCGGGGCCTCAAATTTTTGGGGTTGCCGCTCGGGTTTATTCGTGACCTGACACCGCGGCGGTGGCGCCTGGTCAGGACATGTAATGTTGGGCTACTAAAATCAGATCTTGTCGCGGTCAGCGGATTTGACGAGCGTTATAGAGGCTGGGGGCGAGAGGATAGTGATCTGGTTGTCAGACTGCTACACCTAGGGTGTAGGATCCGTAACGGGCGATTCGCGTCTTGTGTTCTTCATTTTTGGCATGAGAAACATAGCAGGGCCCAGTTATCCTCCAACGAAAAAATGTTTAAAGAAACGCTGGTGGACGATACAACAGTTGTGGCCCATAAATCGGTTTTACGTTGCCTATGGTAGTCTCCGGGTTCACCTTCCTGCGCGATGCGGTATCGAACGGTTATCCGTTCGAGGAGAGCATACAGTCGCTCTTGCCTATCGTTGATGAGTACATAGTCGCCGTAGGGACCAGTGGCGATGACACGCTTCAGCGTGTCCGAGCGATCGGTGACCCGAAGATCCGTGTAATTGAGACATCTTGGAACGAGAAAATGCAGGACCGAGGCTATGTCTACGGACAGCAGAAGATGATCGCGCAGTTCAACTGCAACGGTGACTGGGCGTTTTACCTTGAGGGCGACGAGGTCCTGCACGAAGACGATCTCCAAAACATTAGGAGCACCATGGAGCGGTATCGAGATGACCCTGAGGTTGAGGCCCTGTATTTTGATTTTCTGCATTTCTACGGAACACCCTCGCAGTTAGGAATCGCGGGATACCGCAGGGCCCCGAGGATAATCAAGAACAGTGTCCGCTCGATCGCGCCCGATGGGTTATTTTTTGTGATACTAGACGGGAATAAGAAGGGGCGATATCCCAGAGCTCGGTATGCTGGTGCGAGTATTTACCATTACGGGCACTGCAGGAAGATTGAGTTTACGAATCGGAAGCTACGACAAGTCGGAAAGTTTTGGGGGGCTAAGCACGACGTGTTCACTACGTATGGAAAAATTGATGTTGCAGAGCTTAGGCCTTATGTGGGCAGCCACCCGGGGATCATGGCTGAGTGGTTGAATAATTCAGCCGAGTTAACTTTCGAGCCAGACGAGTCGTACCGGTTGACTCGGCGAGATCTGCGCAACCGGTTGCGCTTCTGGGTAGAGGAAAGATTGGGGTTAGAGATCAGCAAGAAGCACTACAAAGATCTCGGTCACTGATGTCGCCCCGTAACGTTTTTTCACCGAACCGTACCTTAGGCAGTATAGCTAGTGAGTTCTGCTTATTATTTGATCATGCGAAAATGTGAGGTCGGGGTCGTATGATAGAAGGGAAAAAAATCGTAGTTACGGGAGGCGCGGGATTTATCGGTAGCCACCTTTGCGAGGCGCTGGCCACCGGTAATGAGGTTACGTCTCTTGATAACTACTCGACAGGAAACATAACCAACCACGTTCCGGGGGTAAAGTACGTCGAGGGTGACACCTCCCATATAGCTGACCTTATACCCGATGTTCCGGATCTGATTTTTCACTTGGGTGAATATTCGCGTGTCGAGCAGAGTTTTTCTGACATTGAGTTGGTCTTGGAATCAAACAAAGTAGGTACGTTTGCGGTACTAGAATTCTGCCGAAAATACGCTTGTAAGTTAGTGTACGCTGGAAGCAGTACAAAGTTTGGTGATGGAGGACTGGGTCGTTCTCAGTCTCCGTATGGCTGGACAAAGGCATCGAATACCGAGCTAGTAATAAACTACGGATCATGGTTTGGATTAACGTACGCTATTACTTATTTTTATAATGTTTATGGGCCGCGTGAGATTCGGACGGGAAAATATGCGACCTTGATAGCCCTATTCACCGAGAAAATGCGCCGCGGTGAGCCCCTTGGGGTTGTGAGTCCGGGCACCCAGAGACGAAATTTCACTTTTATCGGTGACGTTGTTGATGCGCTAATGCGGATCGCTTCCGATGGGTACGGTGACGAGTTTGGTATAGGACACGATAAATCGTATTCGGTCCTAGAGATAGCCCAGCTATTTGGCGGAGAAGTCGAAATGCTTGAACAACGACGGGGGAACCGTCTCTCAGCCGACTTGGTTACAGATAAAACCAGAGCCCTCGGGTGGAGCGCCCAGATGTCGATTGACCGTTATATCGAGTTGATGCGAGAACGAAATTGGATAGACCCGACCGATAAAAATTAGCGAGTCAGAATCTGCTCGACAAGCGGCGAAAGGCACCTTTCAAAGAATTGATTTTGTCTGTACGACCAATGGTGGATGATTTCGTCGTTGTGCTTGGCATAACTGACGATGATGCGTTGGGGAACCCTTGAGCAGCCGGCAAACAGAATAAAGAGATAACAGATACTTAACGGAATCAGAAGATGCAGAGCAGAAAGTATCTAAAAAACCAGCGAAAAAGATTAAATGGGTCTTGATGTCTAGGTCGGTCGTCCAAGTTGTCCGCAGGTTTGGGTGTGTCGGGGGAATGGAGTCGTACGTATGGTTCCTTTCTCACGAATTGATCCGATTGGGTTACCAGGTCGTCGTCGTTTGTGAAGAATGTGAGGGTCAACCTGATCCTGCGATCGAGCTGGTTCTCGTTCCCAAGTCGTTTCAACGGCGTCGCTGGAAGGCGATGCGAGAGTTTAATAGGCGGATTGATCACGTTTTCCAGAGTAGACCCGGGCTGATCAAGTCAATAATCCACTCTCATGAACGAACCGCATGGCATCACGTCACCACCTTTCATGGACCGCCGATGAAGAAGGCTGCCGGCTTGCCTTGGTACAAACGATATTCCCCGAGGGTTAATTATTGGCTCGATGTAGAGGACCGTGAATTATGTGGTGCGAGCGTGCAGAAGGTTGTCCCGGTGTCTAGGATGATCGGCAAGCAACTTCTTGATCAATACCCAAGAAGCCGGGATCGTATGATGGCCCCAGCCTACCCCGCGTTGCGTGCATTGATCCCGAAAGACTTCCAGGAATGCGGCCACGTAATCAGACTTTTATTTGTGGGCAAAGAGTGGGAGCGTAAGGGGCTCCGTAAGGCGATGAGGATTTGCGAGGGCCTCAGTAGAAAATGTTCAGTTCAGTTCGATGTGTTCGGTGTAGCGTCGACAGATGTACCAAGCCAACTAAACTGTCCGTTTGTGAACTTTAAGGGCTACCAAACATACATACCTTTCGAGGAATATGATTTGCTAATCCACCCCGCGGTCTCTGAGCCCTTTGGCATGGTTGTCATCGAGGCGTTGTCTAGCGGTTGTCGGGCGCTGGTCAGCGATCAGGTCGGGGCAGCGGAGAGCAGCCATGATGGGTTGACTGTGATGGAGCTTGACGGCTCGGTATCCCGGTGGGTTGATGCCGCTGTGGAGTCCGTAAGCCGGGTCCCGTGCCAGTGGCCTAGATTTGAGACATGGGCAGATGTGGCGGCGTACTATGAAACCTTAATTTATAATGACGTTTCGGTTTAGCATCCAATGAATTCTCTTGAATCAATCCCGGTCTACGTCGTGACCGTAAAAACGTTCATCGATCGGCACGCTCATATGGCTGGTCTCGAGAAAAGACTGGGTGTTAAGTTCGAATATATTTGGGATCATGATGCCGACGAGTTATCTGAAGCTGCTTGTGCTGGTGTGGATGGTGATATGTCCCCCAAGAGTATCTCTAACGTTCTTAAGCACTTCGAGGCACAGCGTCGATTCTTGGATACAGAGGCCGATGTCTGTCTGGTACTCGAGGACGACGTCCTATTATTTGACACGTTTGAGGAGAGCTTCCGGAGAGTTTTAGAGCTCCTACAGAACCTGAGCCCGGGTTGGCTCATCTTTCTTGGCGGGGCCGATAATAAGATTGATGATCGTTTTCTGAAGCAAGACGATGAGCTCATCGAGCAGTACCTCAGCACTGCCGAGGCCTATCTATTGGACCGTCATGGTTGCGAACGTCGCCTAGATTGGCTGGGATCTCATAAAATTGATCGCCAGGCTGATCATCAGATCAAACTAATGGATCAGGATCTAGGCATACGGCACTACTGGTTTTCTAGACCACTGGCCACCCAGGGTTCAATTACCGGAATGTTTGATACCGCGCTCGATGCAAGCCGAGCTAAGCATGGCACGATTTATCTTAAACTTCGCTATCATTGGAACCGTCTTCGTCGTCAGACACTACCGAGATTTATTTTCAAATTTTTCGGAGGCGATTAGTGCGGGCTAATATCCCCCTAAGGTCCATAGGTGAACGTGTTTCAGCCACCGAGGCGGCGCGGGTGTTGCTACTAATCGAACTAGTGGTAATCACTTTCTCGCCAGCGCTCGTCAACCTTGTCGAGTTTCTCTTGATACTTGTTGTCGCATCCTCGTCCCATCTTAGGAAGACAATTATTTCAAGCTGTAAGACCTATTTGCCGGCAAAGATTCTCCTAGCATTTTTTTTCTGGATAGTCCTGAGCACTTTCTGGGGCGATGCGTCCGTTGATGCGCGCTTACATGAGGTTGTTTCATGGCGCAAAATTTTTCTTTTCTTCTTGGTGATGGCATTGGTCTCCGATGATTTCAAAATAGTTATGCTCCGAGTGATATCTATCTTTGGGGTCGCCTGCGCGGTTGCGGTTTGGGTGATTGGTTTACTAAATGACGTGTACGAGGGTCCAGCGGTCATAATGAGAAGTGACGTGGTACAGGGGATATACCTTGGACTGTCCTCCTTGGCCATATTGTGTTTGTTAGGTACTAATTTTTCAGAGCTGCCCGGCAGATCAAGAATCCTAATGTCAGTAGCTGCGTTATTCCTCCTGGTCACCGTGTTCAGTTCAACTGGTCGTAGCGGATATTTGTTTACCATGGTCGGCTTATGCTGTTTTTCTTGGATAGCGATTCCCAAATACCGGCTTTTCCTTACCACGTCCATTGGATTGACCTTTGTCACTCTTATTTTGTTGGTGCCCACGACCGCGGACAGATTTGAAAATGCTCTGTCTGAAATAGCTTCTGTGACCGATGGTCGGCAGGATCCTGAGTTTTCATCGATGGGGGTAAGGATCGTTATGTGGGATAACACCTTAGATATGATCGGTGATAAGCCTCTCTTGGGCTCTGGTGCCGGTTCCTTCGAAGATGACTACGGCAAGGTTGCGCAAGCAAAAGCAACGGGTTGGAGAGCAAAGCGGTCTAGTGATCCGCATCAGCAATACCTGCATATAGCTGCGGAATTCGGGTTGGTTGGATTAGGAATCTTTTTACTTTTTCTGGCGAGTCTTTTGTTGGGATTTAAACTGACCTTCATAAGTATTTTTGGTATGAGCATCCTTCTTGGTATATCAGCTACAAGCTTTTTCAATGGGCACTTCAGTAGTCTGGTCGAGGGAAGAATTTTCTGGATTTTGACGCCACTGTTCCTATTGTCATTAAATGAGATGAAATACGTGGAAACACCACCTTTCGGAAAAATTCCAGAGTGATCGGCTGACTGACAAGTGATGAGACTAGCTTTTGACCTTCAATGGTGACTTCAAAGTTTTTATGTAATGGTTCAAGGATTAGGCTCAATATTCTGCTATAAGCACATCGCATTGTTATTCGTGGCTACATTCCGATAAATAATCAGACATTTAAATGGTTAGGTGTCCGATCTATCATTGGTGCTCGTCTGCAGTGAAAATCTTCTTGAAGCCTGAAGGATATTAGATTAATGGTTTTAATCAACGCAGGCGTACTTAGATTAATGAGAATTGCATCTGTTCTGCGATGTTATCTCCTCGTTATCAATATTATCCTCTACTCTCGTTTCAGGTGTGATATTCGTGGCCAGCCACAAATCCATTAAACAAATGCTCTATAAAAATTTTTACGTCGGTTTTGAATTTCAGTATAGGCGGCTTAATTGGGATCTGATCAAGCAAATAAATACTGACAGAGGTGTTAGTTGTCGACATTAAAAGATAGTCAAAGAAGAAGAGTGCGTTCGACAAAGCTAAAACTTATGTTTATTTGCAATGACCCAGAACTCGCTCGCCATGCCGTGGTGTGTGGTACGGATCGTATTTTCGTAGATTTAGAGATAAACGGGAAACAGGAACGGCAGGGTCACAAGGATACTGTTGTTAGTCGCCATACCCTGGTAGACGTCCATCACATGAGGGCCGTGGTCGGAAACGCCGAGCTTTTGGTGCGGGTTAATCCTATGTTCGGTGGGACCGAAAAAGAAGTGGACGAAGCAATTTCTGCTGGCGCTGACATTTTGATGCTACCCATGTTTGAAACAGCAGATGAGTTGAGTGAGTTCGTTTCTTTGGTGGATGGGCGCGTAAAAATCATTCCTTTGGTAGAGACTGTGGGAGCGGTTAAAAGTTTCGACAGCATTGTCAAAGTTGAGAATATTGCCGAGTTTTATTTTGGGCTAAATGATCTTCACTTAGCCCTGGGCCTCAACTTTATGTTTGAGCTTTTGGCCGATGGAACCGTCGAGAAGTTAGCAACAGCGTGTGATCAAGTAAAAGTTCCGTTCGGATTCGGTGGTATCGCACGAATGGACGAGGGATTGGTGCCCGGATCTCTGGTTTTGGCTGAACACATGCGGTTAGGGTCTTCCTCGGTAATTCTCTCTCGTACTTTTCATCGCCGGAGTAAGACTATAGGAGACCTACTATCTACGACTAATTTCGAGCGAGAAATAGCATCCCTTCGTGAGTTTGAGGAAACGTTACTCTCAAGGGATTCAGTTCAAATTCAGGCTGATCATAAGCGGTTGATCCAGTGCGTGAATGCTGTCGTGGCACGCAGTCAGAAGTAGCCAAAGTAATCAGAGCTTTAAGATTTTTTTGTATCTCGCGGTCTCCTTGGGCAGTCGAGCTACTTAATTAGGACCAAAGACTTGATCACATCGCCCTCTGGATGCCAATAAAATTTAGAGCGCTAGTCAATGTCCTCAACAAGATTACCCGGAGGATTCCTGATATGAGTGGAATTTCTCAGTAGTTTGCTAGTACTGGTCAAGGTATCAATTAACTTTTTCTAGTATCATTTCTTGCACTAATTCGCCCCTCTTTGTGTTGCGCGGGATGTTCGAGGGGGTAAAGCTTCTTTCATTCAGTTATGTTCTTACGATTGAGGAATGTTGCGAGAATAGGATGTAACTGTATGCATTTGTGAGGTACTGTCCGGAACATTCAGTACATTGCCAGATTAATCTTGATATTTTTGCGAGAGTTCTTGAGGCAACAGGGGCTGAAGCAATCCTGCTAGCCGCTGCTCGGTGAATATAGGTAGGTGAGTTAGGATCGTTTAGAAATTTTATGCGTCCGTAATTATTATTTTAAGGTTGTTTAATTTGCGAGACTTATTAGGTTTGTTGGATTCCGATAGAGATGACATCCTGTCATACTTGGGGTTATCGGATGCGTCTCAGTTATTTTCCATAATTCCTGAAGATGTGCGACAGGCAGTCCTCAAAGATTTTGAGTTTTTCGGGGAGGGATTAGATGAGCGGTCTCTTACGAAGAAAGTCCTGCGTCAGGTTTCCGGTCACTCCACAGCACTGAATAGCTCCTGTTTCTTGGGTAATGGCTGTTATGACCACGCCGTGCCCAGCGTGATTGATGCAATCGTTTCTCGTGGAGAATTTTTGACCGCTTATACGCCTTATCAGCCTGAGATGAGCCAGGGTCTGTTGCAAGCGCTCTATGAATTTCAGTCTTCAATTCAAGAGCTTACAGGCCTCGCTGTGGTGACTTGCGGACACTACGATGGAGCTACTGCTCTCGCTGAGGCGGTCTTGATGACGTTTAAAAAGTCGCCAAATAAAAAACGCGTATTTGTTCAGTCTTCAGTTTCCTACGGCAGTCGGGCGGTACTGGAGACATATTGCTTTGCCACTGACGCTACCTGCCATACCTTCGATAGTGTGGATGATCTGCTTGGCTTGCTAGCCGATTTTTGCGGAGATGTGTCGTCTGTTGTTTTTGAGTTGCCCGGGACACTTGCTTTACACAGTCATTTCGAGTCATATGTCCGGGCGGTGAAAAGCTTTCCAGAGCTCTACATCATTGCTACCGGTCACCCGTATGGTTTGTCTGAGTTTGGTTTTGACGTATCTAAGGTCGCAGATATCGTAGCCTGTGAGGGTCAGCCACTGGGTTTGCATATGTTCGCTGGTGGTGCTCATTTAGGGATGATCGCCGCGTCTGATGAGTTCAAACCTTACCTTCCTGGTCGCCTAGTTGGTCGCGTAACCGATATTCGAGGTAGGCCTGCCTTCGCTTTAGTCTATGAAGATCGTGAGCAGCATGTGGCCCGTGACAAGGCTACCTCTAATATTTGTTCCAATCAGGCTTTAAACGCCCTAAGAGCCTGTATTTTTTTTCGCTTATATGGGGTAGGAGGTATTCGATGGCGTTACACGCGCGCATGTTTGTTGGCTAAAATCTTAGGTGATGCTTTATCGCAAATGAAAGGGATAACGGTTGATCGCGGAAAGGCGATTGGATTTGAATTGCTGTTATCTTTTGATAATGCAGCTGACCTGTTGGCTGTAATTGACGCTGGTCGTGAGCTAGGGGTGAACTTAGGCGTTACGAACGCCGCTGATACGAGGCTCAACGCGAGGCAGATCTTGGTTTCAGTTACCGAATCCAAGTCTGTAGAAGATCTGGTAGCTTTTATAACTGCGGTTAACTTAATTTGTCCGCAAGGAGCCTCCACGTTTCGTAAAATACGGGATCGAATACATGAAGAATTTACTGGATTAGCGCAAGATCACCCAATAGCGGCGACAGAAATTGAGGTGGTAAGACACTTCACTAATTTGAGCCGCCGGAACTATGGAGTCGATACGGGTTCTTATCCGCTTGGATCTTGCACGATGAAGTATAACCCCAAGCGCAATGACCTTCTGGCCGAGTTGACCGAGTTAAAATATTTGCACCCGTTGCAATCCCCCGAATCAATGCCAGGTTTGATTGCGATCTTGGACGAGTTAAAGTCTATGTTGGGGCTTTTGTTAGGTATGGATGCTATTGATCTTACGCCTGGCGCAGGTGCCCACGGTGAGTTAAAAGGGCTATTGATCGCAAAGAAGTATCATATAGGTGAGGGTCATCTGCGTCGTAACAAAGTAATTGTTCCGGAATCGGCGCACGGAACGAATCCTGCCACTGCGGCAATGTGTGGTTTCTCTGTCCAAACTATTTCGTCAACCTCGGATGGCCTCATCGATATTGATGTGCTGAAAGCTGCTCTGGATGATACGACCGCCGTAGTCATGATTACGAACCCAAGTACACTTGGGGTGTTTGAGGCGCAGATCGAAAGTCTGATAGAACTTACGCACGCCGCCGGTGCGCTAGCGTATTATGATGGAGCAAACATGAATGCCCTTATGGGTTACGCCAGTCCGGGCCGGATGGGCTTCGATATTGCGCATATCAATTTACACAAGACCCTCTCCACGCCACATGGTGGAGGTGGGCCAGGGGCTGGTCCGGTCGGAGTCAAACAATTCCTTGCCAAGTTTACATCTCCGGGCCTCGTTTACGATGGGATTGACCCTGGGATCCTGCCAATCAAGATGTTTTTCGGTCACGTGTCGGTATTGATTCGCGCGTATTATTATCTAAAGACGATGGGTGGTACTGGCCTCAGACGCGCCACGGAGGATGCGGTCCTTAACGCTAATTATCTCAAAATGAAACTCCAGGAGTTTTTGCCAGTGGCGTTTGAGGGTCGGTGTATGCATGAGTTTGTGATGGATGCATCTTCACTCGGTGTAAAGCCGATCGATTTAGCAAAGAGGATGATTGATTACGGAGTTCATCCACCGACATTGGTTGGCGCCGGATGTGTTTATTATGGCGACTCACTTAGCGGGGCTATGTTATTTGAGCCTACCGAGTCAGAGAGTAAACAAGAGCTAGACTATTTGGTTGAGGTAGTCATGAAAATCATTGAAGAGGCCAAAGCCGATATGGCCTTTGTAGAAACCGCGCCGTATACCATGCCAGTGTCAAAAATTGTATTGGGCTAGGAGGTCTTTAGATGTGTGGATTGGTTGGGATCTTCGATCCTAGTCAGGTATATACGAAGGATCACCTAGATAAGGCGATCGATAGTATCGGCTACCGTGGAGTAGACGAGCGTGGTGTGGAGAAAATCGGACCATCTTGGATGGCTCACGTTCGTCTGGCAGTTGTTGACCCAGAGAATGGCCATCAACCGATGACAAACGCCGACGGATCTGTGCATGTGATATTTAACGGCGAGATCTACAACCACAAGTCGATTCGCAAGGATCTCGAGGCCAAGGGTTACGCCTTCAAATCGCGCTGCGATACTGAGGTGTTGATCCACTTATGGCGGGAAAAGCGCGAGTTACTGCTTGAGGATCTCGTGGGGATGTTTGTTTTTTTTATTTGGGACTCGGCTACATCAACAGGCATCTTGGCGAGGGATAGGCAGGGCATCAAACCCTGCTATCTCAGTTCGGTCAGAGGGGGCGGTTTGGCGTTTGCTAGTGAGATTAAGGCATTACGTTGCCTACCGGGGATCGGAGATCAGATTGATTACCAGGCGCTGGGACTGGTTCATGCGTTCAACTACGTTCCCCCGCCAAATACATGCTTTACAGGAATTACCCATTTTGCCCCCGGTAACTACATTCTTTTCGATCAGCATGGTTTTAGTGAGCCGGTGAGCTACTGGTCTTGGGATCTAGAGTCTGGCGACGAGGACCCCAATTTCGATGAGTTCGATGTCCTTTTAGGCAAGGCAGTTACATCTCAGCTCGACTTTGATGTCGACGGATGTATGTTCTTGTCGGGGGGCGTAGACTCCTCGATTATTGCTTCGCATCTTAGCCGGCGTTGGGATCGCCAGCCAATTCGCGCCTATGGCTTGACCTGCCCGGTGTTAGCATATGACGAGTTTTCGTTGGCTACGGGTGTCGCCGATCAATTCGGTATTGATCTTAGGCGAGTCTCTTATGGGCCCGAGGATGTAGTTGAAGGGCTAAGGGCCTGTGTTCACCATGCCGACCAGCCCCACGGTGACTTTTCTTTTATTTTGATTAGGAAGCTTTGTGAACAAGCGCATAAGGACGGCTATATCGTTGCATTTAATGGGGACGGCCCTGACGAAATTATGGGCGGTTTCTCGCATAACGAGGCTTTTTTTAGTCACCAAATGCGGTCCAATTTTCCACTAAGTCATTATTTTCAAGCAATTACATATATGGATCCATCGATGCGTAGCTATCTTTTGCGTGGTGATGTGGCGCTTGGCGCAGGTTCGGCGGAAGATCTATTCGATGCTTTCCTCGCCCCGTACCGAGATCTTGAACCAGTTTCCCAGATCGCGGCCTACGAACTGACTCGGCTGATGCCAGGGAACAATCTCATTAAGGGGGATCGGATGGGTGCCTCCTTATCAATAGAGGGTCGCTCACCATTCCTTGACCATCGCGTCTCTGAATTTCTATCGAGGTTGCCAGTCCACGCCAAGCTATCCGAAGGAATAGGAAAGAGGTTCCTAAAAGATTATGGGCTACGTGAATTCCCGACATCACATATGTACAGGAAGAAGTCGATGCCCACGCTACCTATTGGAGATTGGATCCGAGGACCCTTAAAGGTATGGGCAAAAGAAAAGTTGGCGAAGCTGAATCCTGATTTGTATGACACTGCCGCCGTTCTGGATTGTCTATCGAAACATGTGGCAGGGGAAAAGAATTACACGCGGGAATTGCGTACACTATTGGCCGTGAGTGAGTGGTCGAGCACCCTCTGACACCAGCATCTGATTGAAAAGGTGGGCTACTGTGACACAGCACGAATTAAAACAAGTATTGATCAACTACTGTGATTTTAGAGGTATCCAGCGTTCGAAGGTAATTCCTGCACACGCTAAAGAAGCAGCGAACAGAGACGGTGTGGGGTTCGCCGGCTTCGCGAGCTGGCTCGACCTAACGCCCGCCGATAGCGACGTAATCGCGATCCCAGATTTCGGCTCTGAGTTCGTGCTCCCGTGGAGAAAAGAGGTCTCTTGGACGCCTTCGGATTTGTACATGGATGGAATACCGCTAGATCAATGCCCAAGGGGACTGCTCAAGAAAGTATTGAGTTTGTTTTCCGACCAAGGTATGACAGTAAAAACGGGAGTAGAGGCCGAATTTTTCCTTCTGGAAAAAGAGGTAGACTCTTCGATTAAGCTCTACGATAGCGCGGACGTTGCAGAAAAGCCTTGTTATAGTCAGTCAGTACTGTGGTCTCATTTTGACTTTATCGCAGAGGTTATGGATTGTTTGAACTCGCTGGGATGGGATTGCTATCAGGCTGATCATGAGGACGCTAACGGCCAATTCGAGATAAACTGGAAGTACGATGAGGCCCTGAAAACCGCGGATAAGCATGGGTTTTTCAAGCTGGCGGTTAAATCGATAGCAGAAGACTACGGGGCCCGAGCGACCTTTATGCCGAAGCCATTTAACGACTTGACTGGTAGTGGTTGTCACACTCATGTCTCTGTTTGGGACGCGTCCGGTGTAAACCTATTTGAGCCAAGTCCATCTCACGGTGGGACATCGGGTCTTTCCGAATTAGGGCAGAGCTTTGTGGCGGGTATACTCAAGCATGCCAGGTCATTAAGTTGTTTTTTGAACCCATCAGTGAATTCATATAAGCGTTTATACTGTTCAAATACACGGTCAGGATCATCATGGGCATCTAATCGCGTCTCATTTGGTGGGAACGACCGTTCTGTAATGATCCGAGTCCCAGAGGAGGGTCGATTTGAGTTGCGCCAGCCAGATGGAGCTGTCAACCCATACCTGTCTCAGGCGGCTATTTGCGCTGCGGGATGGATCGGTCTTAGAGATAAGATGGATATGTCGGGCGTGGTTACCGAACTCGATTCAAAAAACGCAACTCTTCCGAATTCACTCGAGGACGCTCTTCGTGATTTAGAGAAAGACGAGGAGCTTACGACGGTTTTAGGTCGCGAATTCGTGGGGAAATATGTCCGCTTGAAAATGCTAGAGGTAGATGAATCTCGGAGCCACGTGACACCTTGGGAGATAGAGAGTTACTTAGACGTCTAATCTGACTATTGATTGGGTATGTTGAGCAAAAGCATTGCGGTGCTATTGGTCGGTTACGTATCGACAACTTGGAAGTAGCTTCAATGCAAGAATACATTGCTACATCTTAGACGGTACCAAGACATGTAATATCTGCACAGTTATTGCTCTAAAAACTATTGGTAGTCGGGGTGCTACGAGCAGGATCTCTGAATGACTAATCAAATGACGGACGATCGACTAATCAGAGTTTTCGATATAACGCTGAGCTTGTTTTTTGTAGTCGCATTTATTCCTTTTTTGCTGTTAATCAGTTTGTTGCTTTTTTTTTTCAATGGTCGGCCGATTTTTTTTGTACAGACTCGATTAGGTCAATTCGGAGAAGAGTTTCAAATATTTAAGTTTAGAACGATGATTCTGAGGAACCGTCCCGATTCTTACTCTACAACAGCCAACGATCCTCGAGTTACAGCGTTAGGTAAATTCCTGCGACGGTCGAGCTTGGACGAAATTCCACAGCTGTTTAATGTACTTTTAGGAGATATGTCGTTGGTAGGACCCAGACCAGACGTAGTTGAACAGAAGTGCCTGTATAGCGCTAGCGATCTTAAAGATCGTCTCAGTGTTAGGCCTGGATTGACCGGATGCGCTCAAATAAAGTACCGCTCGAATGCGACCTTCGAGCAGCGACTACGAGCCGATTTAGAGTGGGTGAGGCATCGTTCTCTGCGCATGTATCTGCGAGTGATCTTGTTGACCATGATCACCTTCAGGTCGGCGAATTGAAGCTCAATTCACTGCTTATGGTCTCCCTTATTTCGGGATCCTGGATGTTGGTTGGTCGTCTCACCGGTTTTGGACGCGACTACGTTATCGCGTCCGAGTTTGGTTTAACCGAATTGTCAGACGCCTTGGTGGCTATACTCGTATTTCCTGAGCTAATACCTCAGATTTTCTTAGCTTCAAGCGTCGCTGTTAGTTTAATTAAGTTACTTCCGATAACTCAGCAAGCGTCGCGTCTCTTTTCTAATGTAATAAGCCTTTTCTCAATACCATATATATTGATAACCGGTCTTTTATTAACTTTTCCGATTAGTATTTTAGCTTTAGTTGGGGGTGATGAGTACCTAGTCTCAAGTCTTGGAACCTATGATCTACTATTGATTGCGTTCATTACATTTATATCTTACCTATCAATAGTGATCAGTGGCGGTGTAAATGCATATTCATGTTTCGGTTTTAGTCAAAGTTCTGTTGCAGTTTTAAATGTACTATTGATTTACTCTATTTTTGTTGGGAATGGTTCTATACAAAGCTTCCTTTACGGTCTTTTGGCTGCCCATGTAGGACGATTTATTTGGATAATGTTGGAGCCGAGAGCTCGACTGTTGTTTGAGTTCCCGAGGCTCATGGATACAGCGGAACTAACGACTATTCTGAGGGTGCTATATGTGGCCTTTTCCGTCTCTGCTGTAATGCTAGGGCTTCATCTTGTGTGTAGATTTCTATCGAGCGATCAAATTTCAGGATTTGCTAGTCAAATTCACTATCAATTGCGGGCGAGCGATATGCTCGTGGGTATTTTATCAGCGTTTATATCCGTGGTTTGGCTCCCTAGGTTAGCCGCTTGTTCGCGTCCAGAGTCAGCGAGATTTTTCAGACTCTTTACCCAAGGTTTGCGCCAGACATTCATTTGTGTGCTGTTAGGATTATATTGCCTCGACCCAGCCCTTAACTTTCTCTGGGGTTTATACTTCAAAGAAGGTTTTGATCAGGCCGCTATGCAGAACGGTAATGGAGCTATTATTTGTTTGTTTTCAGTTGGCGCGTTCTGCTCGCTTTTGGGTTGTGTATGGGTAGTAAGAAATGATTGGAAAACGCCGGTTGTTACCCTTTTATGTGCACTAGGTTTTATCGCAATTATTACCACTTTTTCTGGTACAAGAGACATCGTATCTGTAGCAGCAGTAAGTCTTGTGATAAGCCTCATGATCGTAATTGTTTGGCACGGAAAATTTTCGATGGTAATTATCCGCCGAGCCTTTTTTAGTGATTTGATGGTCTTGACCAGTGTGGTGAGTGTAGTGGCTCTTTTGGGTATCGAGCGACTATTTTTGGGGCCAGATCACCAAGGCTATTTAGTAATTATGCGGGTAATGAGCGCGGTCCTTGTAGTGAGCGCATTGACCTACTACTACATCTACAGGGGTGCAAGAGCGAGTAAGTTATGAATGACAGTGTTGTTTTAGTAACGGGTTGTTCGGGTCATCTGGGAGCCAGAATTTGCTGCTCTTTAAAAGAATCTAGTGACTCGGTCGTAGTCATTGGGGTCGATTCAGTAAGGCCAAAATTTGAAGAACATATTGATCATTTTCTTACACTGGACTTGAGTTTGTTAGCGGACATTCCCAAGACTGTTGACCATATTCGGAACCTACTCAGTGAAGACTTGTCGGTTTCCCCTAATTTTTCTTTAGGCCTAGTCAATAATGCGGCTTTTTATGGGGAAATTGATGGATGGGGTGTAGATTTTTTAGAGGAAACCCCTGGTGCTTGGGAACAAGTCTTTAAAGTAAACTTATTTGCTCCTTTTTTCCTCTGTCAGTCAATGGCTTCACTGTTAAGGGCGCATAGTGGTCGTGTCGTGAATGTCTCCTCAATTGCCGGTTTAGTTGCTCCTCAATTTGATTTGTACGTCGATACTGGAATGACCAATGAAGCCTCTTATGGCGCGAGTAAGGCTGGTCTAAATCACATCACAAAATGGCTCGCTTCTTGGTTTGCTGGGGATGTTCGCGTGAACGGTGTGGCTCCCGGTGGTATCGAGAGAGGACAGGATATTAGTTTCAAGGATCGCTACATCTCTCGCACCATAAGCGGTAGAATGGCGTCCGAGAATGATGTTGCAGAAGTGATTTGTTTTTTGTTGTCAGAACGTAGCGAGTATGTAAACGGGCAAGTGATAGCTGTTGACGGGGGCTGGACTGCCGTATGACTAGTGAAAATACGCATCATGAGTTTACTGTAGTCGGCTCTGGTTTGAGGGGTATCGGGCTTGCCAAAGCTCTTCTTGATCGTGGAGTACGTGGCTCTGATATCTTAATGCTAGAGGCCGCACCATTTTTTGGTGGTTCGGTTGTCTCGGTCCCGCTTAATGGCTTTTTGGTTGACGCCGGCGTTCACATGTTTGACGCTTTCAGTGATCCTCTGTACGAGTTTGTGGCGGATATGGATACTTCCTTGGACTGTGTGGAAGTCCAGAGCAGTAGCAGTTACGGGGGCGTTGTTACTCCGGATTTCTCGCTCCCCAACCTCACATCCCTAACAGATCACGAAAAACAATCAATTTGGTCCGATTTAAAGAGCAAGCCAGCCACCTTGGATTCAAACTCCATAGACGAATTGTCTTCTCTAGCCGAACTATTCCAGTATCGTTATGGCGTTGGGGCTTCACAAATTTTTGAGAGTATCTTTGATCAAATTTATCGCTTGCCAGCTTCTCAAGTAGAGGCGGATGCCATCTTAAGAACGTCATTGGGCCGACTCAAATTTGGTTCTGACGAAGAAATGTGGAAACTCAAGAGATCAACCGAGTTTCTAGATGATGTGATTGCGGTATCCAAACGGTCGCTTGCATCTGTGCAAAATGTTAGTCGTACTTACTATCCCTCAAGCGGTGAGGGATTCAATGGATTTGTAAAATCGTGTAAACATTTTCTAGAAGGACAAGGCGTTAGTATAAAATTGAAAACGTCATTGGGGAAAATCGAATCTCAGGGGGCTCGTTTAAGACTATTCGAAAACTCGGGTGAATCCATAGCTTCCACGGCCAACCTGATGTGGGAAAATGATAACTTTGGCGCTCTGGAGCTGCTTACCCGTGATACTAATCAACTATCCTCTTTGGCCTATGGGACCCCCATGCGCTTTGTTATTTTTGGGGTTCGTTTAGATCAAGTTCGAGATTTTACGTACCATCAAAATTTCAATTCGGACGATCTGACATATAGAACCGCTTATGCAGGACAATATTCAGGTCAGGTAAAAAATGGGATAACTTTTATCACATGTGAGTGTCCAGTCGGAGGGTTTGAAGATCTGGACGACGGGCTGTTTCTGAAAAAAGTATGGGATGAAATCTCCGCGTTAAATTTAGTGGAAGGATCGCCGATCTGGGGGGAATATCGAGACATCGCGAAAACCTTCAGGATGTATCGCACTGGATTTCGAGACGCTTTCCATGAGCTTTGTTCCGAAGTCAACGAGGTCTTTGGCGATAAAGTATCGCTATGCGATCCGTCTTTGTTTTTCAAAAAAGATATAATCGCAGCATCGATGGAGAGTGCGAACGCCCTTGCCTAGGCGCTCGATTGTATAATGTATTCGTGCCAGACGGTGCCATCATGATAGGTCGTTTCAATCTCATCGACTTCGATCCGAAACAGCGAGCCATATAGCCTGTCAATTAAGTCTCGATCAAATACGGTGGTCTCTCCAGTATTTTTGCAAGGCCCTTCTTGGGGATCGCAGTAAAAGTACTTTTCTGGGTCTGCGAGACCAGATGTTCTTTTCCCCCATACTCTTGAATAGAATTTGCAATCACGGCCCATAAGCGTTCTGATAGTAGAAAGACATTCGCTTATTTCGTCTATAGCGTTAGCGTAGACGGACAAGTTATCTACGATAAACTCAAAGCGATCTTGCACTACGTGGAGCTGGTTGAAATCAAGGACACGGCATTGAATGTATTGCTCTTTGTCCGTACCGGCTATTCTATTTTCTAAACGGCTTATAGCCGTTTGAGAGCCATCAATCGCTAGTACGTCAAAACCACAATCAGCTAACATGATCGAGTTGGCGCCGGCACCGCAACCCAGGTCTAAGCATTTTGGTCTGACGTCTTGCTGTACTGTAATTAGAGACATGTGGTGCTTAGCCTTTCGAACCAAATCTATTTCAGGATAAGTACCCCAATGTTTTGTTTTATGCTGCTCTTCCCAATGCATTTATATACCTTTGATGACCTCAAGGATCTGTTTTGACGCGCTACCATCGCCAAAGTGGTTTTTTAAGTTTTTGTATTTGCCTCGTGACAGTTGTGTGCCTATAGCTAGTCTAATCTGATCCGGATCATAGCTTTCTACATCAATTATGTTCCTATTCCGTTTTCGCCCATCCTGCCTACTACCTATGTTGATCGCAGGCGTTCCGAAAGAAGGAGACTCCCATATTCCAGCCGAAGAGTTTCCGATGATGAAGTCGCAGTAATGCAATGCATTGTAAAAGAGA
Organism: Gammaproteobacteria bacterium; assembly: GCA_002705795.1. Taxonomy (GTDB): domain Bacteria; phylum Pseudomonadota; class Gammaproteobacteria; order Pseudomonadales; family Litorivicinaceae; genus HIMB30. Next base: position 16,215 of record PAHG01000002.1, on the reverse strand, counting down.
GATGGTTCGAGGTTGGCTATATACGAAAAGTTTTCTCCAATAGGGCCTCGGCTGACAGTGACGTCTGAGGGATCGATATTGGGTTCTACATAAAGCACCGTATTGGTTGTTGAATAGATTTCCAAGCCTGAGAGGATTGAATTAAGGTTATAGTGGTAAGGATTTGTTTCGGGGTGATAAATTAGGATGCAGAAGTTTTGGGTATTGATCCCTAGTTTACGACGCAGCGCTTCCTTTTCGATTATTTCCGTATTGTGGAGCTCATCGATGCCCGGATCTCCAGTGATGACAACGCGATCTTGTTTGACTCCCAAAGAAATCAACTTTTGTTGATGTTCCAGCATAGACACACAATGATAGGTCGCAAAATTAGACATTAAGTTTCGGGCTATATTGTCTAGGGAGCCTTTCGTCTCATCCCCCCCGCAAACGTGAAGCATTTTTATTTGGTAGAGCAATGCCGACATCATTATTGGGATATTCTCCAGTCGGTCTCCCGTTATTACGAGAAGATCCAAATTAAGAATTTTTAATTTTTTCGCTGCCAGTGACTGACATTTTGATAGCCCCTCGAGAAACAACGAGGGGGTCATATTTGGATCGTCACAGAAAAAGTCTAACTCCGCAAAAATTGGAATCCCTGTTTTAATTATTTCATTTTTTGAAAATCCCTTCGTCTCAAGAAAGTGCATGCCGCCAACGATCAATCCGCAATCGAAGCCCGCGCGCAATAGTGACTCGGCTAAAGGCTTGACGGTGTTAAAGTCACTCCTTGCAGTAGTTACAATCGCAATTTTATTTTTCTCATTCATGTTACGGATACTGTCCTCGATTGCTGTTATATTGCCCCGCAAAAGCAACATCATTTAAGGCTCATGAAGGCGCTGATATTTGGGACAGGTAGTATAGGTAAGAAGTTCGAGCAATGGCTATCGGAAGATGGTTGGTTCTCTGAAATACGCTGTGTACCCTCACGATCATTTCTCTCTGACACTGAAATTCTTGGTTTCAGTGAATCTGAGCGGGCTCACCTTGCCACCCGGACGATCGCTGGTCTTAGTTTGGGTACGAGGCATTACGATGTGGCAGTAATTGCCACACCTGCTTCTTATCGATTACACGCCTGCATGGTGGCCGATAGAGTCAGTGAATTTATTTTGATAGAAAAGCCGATAGTTAGTTCTGCTGAAAGCCTTGGTTTTCTTAAGGTGTCGCTAGATGAAAAGATTGATCTAAATCAGGTTGCTATTGGGTATGTATTACGCGCTCAGCCGTGCGTGAAAGCTTTGCGAGAGTGGTTAGCTGATTCACCCTTAGGCCGACTTTTATATTGCAATATTTCCACAGGGCAGTATTTGCCTGATTGGAGGCCTCAGGCGGACTATAGGAGAACAGTCTCGGCGCTGAAGAGTCTGGGGGGCGGAGTGGGCCGAGAATTAAGTCATGAACTGGATCTTGCTCAATATCTTTTCGGCGAATTTGAGTTGGTTGACAAATATGTTGCTAAGCTGAGTGATTTGGAGATCGAAACAGAGGATTTTGTTAATTATCGTCTGGAGACGCGTGCTGGTGTATTCACAATGATAACTGTTGACTTTTTGCAACGTGAAGCCTCGATGGAATTAAAAATAGTGGGTTCAAATGGGTCTTTGAGAGGAGACTTGATTAGAGAGCAATTCGTAGCACAAACTGCCAACGCCAAAGAATACGATCTTGAACTACCCCGCACTGAATCTTGGGGAATTAATTATCGAAGACAGATCTTGGCACTGATGGAGCGTTCACCGTTATGTAGTTTTGTCGAGGCTGAAAGGCTAGTTCCAGTCTTTGACTGTAGCGGTGAATTAGAGTGAATATTTTCCCAATGGTATTTTGCCGAGGCGGATCAAAAGGGTTGCCAGGAAAGAATCTGAGAGTGCTTAATGGGCGCTCACTTTTAGAGCGGTCTGTCAGCCATGGCTTAAATTTAGCTAGTGTTTGTTTCGTTTCGACAGACTCTGAAGAAATTGCCAAACAGGCCGAGTTACTCGGTGCTTCAGTCATTGAAAGACCGGGCGAATTGGCGACCGATAACAGTCCCGAAATACTCTCATGGAAACACGCTTGTCGGACGCTCTCTATCGGACCCGATGATGTTTTCGTGTCTCTGCCGACCACTGCACCTCTGCGGAGTTTTGATTCGATTGAATTGGCATGCGAATTATATCGTGATTCGAAGGCTGACATTGTCTGCGCGGCCTACGAACTGGAACGAAATCCCTTCTTGAATATGTATGAACTTTCAGGAAACGGTGTATTGAAACCGCTCTTCGATGTGATGTCCGTCCGGAGGCAGGATTCGAAGAAAGTATTAGGTATCTCCACAGTCGTTTATGTTTCCAATGGTGATTATATTCTTCGTAGTGAGACGCCATTTTCTGGCACGGTCATGCCAATAATAGTTTCAAGACTGGAGGCAATTGACATAGACACTGAGGAGGACTTGATTCTTGCTGGGGCGATCGAGCTGTCAACCTCTTCAAGCATCTCCAGTCATGAAATGTAATAGAAAGAAATATTTGCTCGTTTGTTATGGTCGCTCACACGCAAAAACCATAAAAATCCTAGCCGATTTGTTACCAAACGAAAATGTTGTGATTTTGCCTCTGCTGACGGCCAAGGACGAATTTAAAGATGAGCAATATGAAAAAATAGATCTCTGGTCCTTTACTTCTGCATCTAAGCTTGAGGAGGCTGTGAACATTGGTGGTGAAATCTTCTTCGATCATCACAATCCTCATAGTGGTATCGATAAGTTGGAGTCACTCAGATACCTAGGCCTCTCTTATATGGATTCAGAACAATTTTATGGAAAGGCGAAGTGGCAAAAAAAATACTCAGAAATCGGAAGGCAGGCCTTTTTACCCATCAATACAATGGAATCAATTTTCCGGGAAATTCAGCCCGCCGCACTTATTACGACAAACTCACCTCGAGCGGAACGAGCCGCTCAGATGGTGGCATCAGAGATCTGCACTCCTGGCGTTATATTCACAGACTTATTTTCGGGTGTTCCTTACTACAAGATGGCTTCCACTTACATAAATTTTCTTAACAGAGAAGCATTTAAATGTATTAATCGATTGAAACTTGTCGACCAGAAACACAGTAGACCTACGTTTTTTGGTAATCCGCTGTTTATCAGGATATTTGACGCTTTAAATTTTGATAACGAGCTATGTCGAAGTTCTCTGCACCGTCGCAAAGTTCTGCACATTGATTCACATTCTTATCTTGATTGCATTTCGCGGAAATCGATTTTTAGAAGTACTGAAGAAACGGTGTCTGAGGTAAATTTGCTCCGCGAGGCTTTTGAAAAGCTGGGACTAGAATTGGTATGGCGTCCGCATCCGGCGCAGGCCACAGATGAACTTATTGAACGGATCGAAAGAGTTGATGTATCAATAGATTTTAGCCAAATCGAGGATCTTGATCCGAGATCTTATCGTTTTGTTGTTGGGCGTAATTCAACAGCATTGATAGAATTGTTACTGCGTGGTGCAAGCTTGATCCAGATTGATCCGCATACACACAGCGACATGCCGCTTGTGAAAATGGGTGTAGCCTCAGGCAAATTGATAACCTCCACGAAAAAAATCGAAATGTTCGAAATCGAGGAGACAAGTTTTGATGAACGTGTTGCGGACGCCCTGAATTTGCACCCTGAGAATTTAATCAAACTGCAGCATTTCCTTCGAAAAGGGTTGTTTGTAGAAGCATGATGATCGGGGAGAGTTCCTAAGAAACTAGTTAAACGGGTTGCCAACGGACTCAGATTGTTACGAGTGGAAGTACGAGGCTGTGTTTCTGCCCAAAATGAGTGGGGAGAGTGGAATAAAAATTTTCAACGAGTGGTTGTGCCGACTTTAGACATCGACGAATAATATTTGTTGATCTGGTTGCATGAGTGCGCAGTCAATCCGAAAAATAAATCTATTAGGATACGCGCGATATTGAGATTAATTTGTGAATAGAGATCTTTGCAAACGCACAATTAACGAGGATTGCTCGATACTTAGCGCTTTAGAGCTCATGGAAAGGGGCGAGACACGCACACTTTATAGATGTGACTCGAACGGTGTGCTTTTATCTGTTGTCACTGAAGGTGACTTGCGACGCCTTTTGCTTCAAGGTCAGGACCTTAATTCGCTCGTATCCGAAAGCTCGACAAACCAGTGCGGCAAGTCATTCATCTTCGCCCATATCAAGGATACAGATTCGGTGGTTTATGAGTTATTAATGAAACACCGGATCGAGGAAATTCCATTGTTGGATGACGATGGACGCCTGAGATCGCTAGTGTCCCGGAGTGATTACTTCGAAAAAATACCATTGTCGAATCCCGAACTTAATGGAACTGAGGTAGAGCACATATCAGATGCTCTGGCTTCGAATTGGATTGCACCGGTAGGCCCATACATAACGATGTTTGAAGAGAAAATTGCCGCGGAGTTGGAAACCGATGCAGAAAAAGTTGTGGCAGTTGCCTCCGGGACTGCAGCTATACATCTGATTTTAGCGTCACTAGGCATCGGTAGAAATGATGTAGTACTTGTTCCGACGTTTACCTTTATTGCTTCGGCAGCCCCAATTGAATATTGCGGTGCCATACCGGTATTCATCGATTGCACCGCAGATACTTGGGGAATATGCCCTGAGAGCTTACGAAAAGCGATCATCTTTTCGATAGACGAATATGGAACAGCGCCTAAGGTCCTAATTACCGCCGATATCTATGGAGGCGCTTCTGACTACAACCTGGTATCAAAAATTTGTGATGAATATGAAATAACAATCGTCCAGGATGCAGCGGAAGCATTTGGCAGTACGTATGAAGGCACACCATCGGGATTACAAGGTAAATATGCGGCCCTCTCTTTCAACGGAAACAAGATGATTACGACGTCGGGAGGCGGCGCGGTTATAGCGCCCGATACCGAAAGTGCAAAGACAGTGAGATATCTTGCGACCCAGGCCAAGTCTGATCAAATTTACTACCATCATGAACGGATTGGATTCAACTATCGATTATCCAACATACTCGCTGCGCTAGGAGTAGCGCAAATAAATTCCCTCGCCGATCGAGTAAGTCGGAAGATTCTGATATATGAGAATTATAAAAAAATTTGTGCAGACATTGGATTACAAGTTTCTTGGATGGAGACTGTACCTGAATCTAAAAACTGTCGTTGGCTTACGGTAGGTCGATTAGATAACTATGTGGTGTATCCCGGTCAGACCATTCGGTCGTTAAATCAAAAGGGAATTGAATTTCGCCATGTATGGAAACCGCTGCATATGCAACCTGTATTTGTCAATAAGCGACTATTTTCTGTCAGCGACAACCCGGTCAGTGAGCAAATATTTAAGTCAGGTATTTGTTTTCCTTCAAACCTCGATATAACTCCGGGTATGCAATTCAGGGCAGTCAGTGTTTTGTCTCAGTTATTGAGGGATGTTCGCTAAATGTTTCAGGTTCTCGAAAACCAGAATGATCAAGAATTGATTTTTTATAAAAGCATTTTTCGCGATATTCATAGCGATCCACAATATGTTCGGATTTACGATCGCATTCAATGGGGCAAGGCATTATTTTTTTATATTGAAGATTCACTCGGTTTTATAGCTTTTCCCTTCTATATTTTTTATCGAAAATTGGAACAGATAACGGTTAAAGAGGTTAGGTCGATATACGGGTACACATCGTTCTTATCTGATAGCGAGATCTCCTGTTCGCGGCTTCTTAATGCAATGAAGGCATTCGTTAACTGGTGTGAGAGTGAGAACATTTGTGTGGGATCGTTAGTGTTGGATCCTCGACTCAATCAATTTTTGGCTGATATTCCTAGCGAGTGGTTATCGCGGCAGAAGAGCGTTTTTTCGTTGGACGGTCCTCGAATGGACTGGAATAGACAGAAGTTTTGTAAAAAAGCCGCAGCTGATGCCAGATATTTTTTTAAGACAGGTTGTGTTGACTTAGTTGACGGGATCGATATGGATATCTCGCTATTTGATGAGATGTATCGTAAAACTATGGATAGGGTTGAAGCAGCGGATCGTTGGTATTGGCCAATGCAGTATTGGGAAACCTTAAGTGCATCCGGTAATGAGTTTGATTGTAAATTCGCTGTTGCCAGTACAGATGGTGAACCACGTTTAGTTTCGATGTTTATTGGCGCTAATTCTACCTTCTACTATCATTTCAGTGCATCGCAGGGGATGCCAACTCGCGGTGCAAGTGCGGCGGCGTTTTTTCGTCTTTCAGATTACGCTTTTGAAAGAGGTGCAAGTAGAGTGCACCTCGGGGGTGGTGTGAATAGTTTAGAAACTAACCCCCTGGCTCGGTTTAAGCGATCTTTAAGTAACGTAGTGGAAGATTTGTATCTACTAAAATTAGTGATTGATGGAGACGCATATTTGAAAGCCGGCGGGGTGAATGATGATTCTTTCTTTCCGAGGTACGAATTTGTCTGACTTTAACCAACTATTTTCGCCTAATTATTCGGGCAAACCACTTCTTTTGGCGGAAATTGGAGTCAACCACGACGGTTCTGTAGAAAAGGCGAAAAGTTTAATTTTGGCTTGTAAGGATGCGGGGGCAGACGCAGTAAAAGTGCAGCTATTCGATGCTGAGGCTGAAATAAGTAGATACGCTGACGCAACCGATTACCAAAAAGAGGAGGGTGCATCTTCGCAGCTCGAGTTGGCGAAAAGCTTAGAATTGAGGCCCACGGACATAAGTGATCTATTCGAATTCGCAGATGAGCAAAATATCCCCATCTTGTGTACACCGTTTGACTTCACGAGTTTAGATTACCTAGTAAATGAATTGTCAGTAAGTACTGTAAAAGTAGCGTCTTCTGAGATAACAAATTTCCCTTTCTTGAAACAGATACGAGATTATGGGTTAAAGGCTATCTTATCGACCGGAGCTTCGACCCTAAGTGAGGTCAAGGAAGCGGCCAAGTTTTTTAAGCGTTCTCAAGCCCTGGTCATGCACTGTACGTCAGAATATCCAGCGCCTCTGAACTCCTTAAATCTTTCAGCTATTCAGACCCTCGCCCGAGAGTTAGATTTTCCTGTCGGGTACTCTGATCACAGCGAGGGTATCGAGGCCGCTTTGGTGGCCTGTGTGTTTGGGGCAAGAGTAATTGAGAAGCATGTTACTTTCGATAAGCATGACATCGGTCCTGATCATAAGGCTAGTGCTGAAATTGACGAAATCGCTCGCTTAGCAACGTTGTTAAATGATTTTAAATTTTTTATCGGGGATGGGGTAAAGCGACCCGCTGATTGTGAGAAGAAAAATATTCCTTTAATCCGGAAGTCGTTGGTTGCAAGTAGGAATCTCAGGGCTGGTGAGGTGTTAAACGCATCGGATATAGGCATTAAAAGACCCTGTAACGGCTTAAATCCAGTTTACTTCGATTCGCTTGTGGGAAAAAAATGCCGACGAGATTTTGTAATCGATGAACCGTTCAAGGCAAGTGACTTTGAAGATTTGTAATGAATTATAATTTGATCGCTCCTTTCTACTCTGACTTGGCGATGAGTAAAAACGAGTACTTAGATGGGGTAGACGCATTTCTCGTAACCTCACTCTCAGGTTTCGAGGTAACTACCTATCTCGATATTGGATGTGGTGATGGTGTACGTACCATCAGATTACACGAGAAATTATCTTGTCCCTCGACTGATGGTGTGGATCTAAGTACCGGAATGATAGATAAAGCGCGAGCTAACCTTCATGGGCCATCCGACATCTCTTTTTATCAGATCAATACCATCAAAGATATTTCTGGAGAACCTCGTGACCTAGTCACGATGCTATGGAACGTGCTTGGTCATGTCCCCGAAGAATCGAGGCTCCAATTTTTGAAAGATATTAGAAAAAAGGTAAAAAAGAATGGGCTATTTTTTCTTGATGTCAACAATTACTACTACTATCGCTACGGGCCTTTGCGTGTAATTTATCGCGTAATAAAAGACAAAATCTTCCCACCCCAGAGTTTCAAATCAGGTGACCTTCGTTTTCGGATGAAAATAGGCAGTCAAGATATAGAATGTACAGGACATATTTTCAGACCTTTTGAAATAATTAATTTGTTGAAAAAATCAGGTTTCGTTATAGAAAAATTAGAGTATATAGATTATAACAACGGCACATCCGGAACCCAAATTTATTCCGGACAGATTAGTATCCTATGTCGAAACTAATACTATTCAGTAATTTTATTTCCTCAGGAAGAAGGCGGTATTTTACTATCGTTGCCATCTTTCTGGATTTAATTTTAATACTATATAGTTTTTGGTTAGCATTCGATTTACGATATCTCGATTCTAGCATTGTTTTTGATTACTCCATTTCCAAGCTCTGGTTTGGTTCCATTTTGACATCTATGGTTGTAATCACCAGTCTCTTTTTACTCAGAGCATACTCTCACCTAAATAGAAATCTTGATTTTTCGATATTGTTACCGTTAACCATAGGTTCGTTATCTGGATTTGTTGCAGTTACAATCTTCGACTTCTTTGGCACCGCTCAGATTCCGAGGTCAATACCGATTATTCAACTCTTATTAAATATTGTTGGATTAACGTCAGTCCGCCTTGTTTATCGTGGGATTAGCAGACGACTCAATTTGGGTACCCAGGAGCCGGTCATTATTTTCGGAGCCGGGGCAACCGGTCGACGGCTTTGCAATTTAATCTCGAGTGATTATAAATACACCGTAGTTGGCTTTGTCGATGATGATATTGGAAAAAAGTCGGCAGTTATATCAGGGGTTAGGGTATTTCCACGGGAGAAAGTACAGGAGTTATACCACCGTCTTAACGTGAGAAAAGTTATTCTTTGTATTCCCAATTCATCAGATAGTGAGCTCAAGGCGATCAGTAGATTTTTTGTGGACAATGGATTTGGTGTGCTTTCGATACCCAGGATTGACGAATTGCTTTCGGGAAAAGCGAGATTACATCAGTCTGAGATGCTTGATATAGCTAATCTCACCGGTCGTAATGAGGTTGAGAGAGAGGCGTCGTATCTAGCAGAAATCTATACTGGATCGGTTGTTTTAGTAACCGGAGCGGGGGGCTCGATTGGTTCCGAACTCTGCAGACAACTTGTTGATTTAGAATTGAGTAAATTGGTTTTGTTTGAAGTATCGGAATTTAACTTATTCAAAATATTAAGTGAGTTGGAAGGGCGTAGTAAACATATCGACTCTTTTGAGATTATTCCTGTACTGGGGTCGATCCTCGATAGCTCGCTCTTGCAGAAGGTGTGCGAGGATCATGATGTCGATACGTTTTTTCACGCGGCCGCATATAAGCATGTCTCTTTGGTGGAGGGAAATATAGCCGTAGCGATGAAAAATAATGTTATTGGCACAAAAAACTGCGTGGATGTCGCGTTCAAGCAAAATGTAAAACGTTTTGTTTTAGTATCTTCCGATAAGGCTGTTAGGCCAACAAATATTATGGGAGCATCTAAGCGTGTATCGGAACTTATCGTGCAAACTAGATTCGGTACATCAGAGCGATCTAACGCTGCTATCGTGCGATTTGGAAATGTTTTAAATTCGTCAGGGTCGGTTATCCCGATATTTAGGTCACAGATAGCGAAAGGCGGACCAGTGACCGTCACTGACCCGGAAGTAACGCGCTTCTTCATGACTATTGTCGAAGCTTCGCAGTTAATAATCCACTGCAGCTCTCTTGAGTCACGCGGAGATGTATTCGTACTAGATATGGGGAAACCGGTAAAGATAGTCGATCTCGCGAAGCGTATGATTGGTTTATCAGGCCTGTCACTGAAAAATGAGTCAAATCCAGAGGGTGATATCGAAATTGTTTACACAGGATTAAGACCGGGTGAAAAGATGCATGAAGAGCTGTCGCTCGAGGATAGTCTAATGCCAACAGCGAATGCTAAAGTCTTGCGGGAAATGCCAAAAGATTTGAATAAATTACAAATCGAAGACTTATTAAATGCTCTTGAATCGGCGATGAACAGTGAAAATCCGGCCGAATTAAAACGATTGTTATCAAGTCCTAATGTAAACTATGTAAGAGAGGCTAGCCTTTAAAAACGATTTGAGTTCTGTTGCCCGATTAGTACAAGTGCTTCGATACAGATACGGAAACAGCTAATAATGTTCTTGGTACATCGGTTAGGGTATTGGTGAGCGTAGGGCTACGAATGACTTGATCAGCCCAGAATTTTGCACGAGAGGTTACTATCAATCCTCTTTGAGAAAGCTATAACCTGCCGTCTGGCCAACATTCCACATCCTCCACCTTTAAAGGTTTTATTATTAAAAAAAGCTCACTTTTCGTCATAGTAACACTCAAAATGTCTTGTGTTCATATAATTAATTGGTTCTCGGACTCGCAATATTCAGCTCTCTCTGGTTTCTTCAAGAATATCTTCAACGTTTCGAAGCATAATCTTTTGTTGATCATAATCCGTTTTTTTCGAACGCGTCTTCTAAAATCAACGCGAAATATATTCAATAATAACCGGAGGTCGTTCTACAGTACCTCCTTGTGAATGATTGCCCTGTGGCAATGTTATGCCTAAAAATTTAAAACGCCTAGAAGTTCGGCTGTTCAAGATATAAGATTGGTTCGACCTATTTCCCCTTTATTGTCGCCCAAGGTAAACCGATGCAGTATCGCGCCGAAATTGATGGCTTACGCGCTTTAGCAATATTACCAGTGATACTTTTCCATGCTGGCTTTGATCTGTTTAGTGGCGGATATGTAGGTGTTGATGTCTTCTTCGTAATCAGTGGTTATCTTATTGCAACAATCTTAATCGAAGGTTTAGAAAACAAAAAACTGAGCATTGCAAATTTTTATGAGAGACGTGCCAGAAGGATTCTTCCAGCACTCGTCTTTGTGATGATGGCTTCTGTACCATTTGCTTGGTTTCTCCTATCGGACGCGGCATTGGAAAAGTTTGGTAGCGGTCTGATTGGGGTCTCTTTTTTTCTTTCCAATGTCGTTTTTTGGAGAACACAAGGCTATTTTGATGACTCAGTAGAACTAAATCCGATAGTTCACACGTGGAGTTTAGCTGTCGAAGAGCAATACTACATGCTGTTCCCATTATTTTTATTGCTAATATGGCGGCTTGGAACGAATAAAGTTTTTTGGATTGTTACTGGCATGGTAGTAGTTAGTCTGCTTTTAAGTGAATGGGGCTGGCGAAACAGGGCGACAGCAAACTTTTACCTGTTACCAACCAGGGCATGGGAATTATTTATGGGCGCTTTAGCCGCCTTGATAGTAAAACGGATTGGAGTACAGAAGGATAACATTCTTGCGTCACTCGGTTTTATATTAATTATTATTTCGATTTTTTTATTTGATAAAAAAACGCCGTTTCCAAGTTTATATACATTGCTTCCGGTTGTTGGAGCAGCTTTGATTGTAATTTACGGTGAAAGAGAAACGTTCGTTGCAGGGATTTTGGGCACAAAAATACTTGTTGGTCTTGGTCTAATTAGCTACTCAGCTTACCTCTGGCATCAACCTATTTTTGCGTTTTTTAGAATCTATACAAATAAAATAGATTTGGGTCCGTCCGTTGGTCTAGCTTTAATAGGCATTACCATTCTTCTATCAGTTTTTAGTTGGCGGTTTATAGAGAAACCATTCCGTGATCAGGCCTGCGTTGGAAAAAGTACATTAATTTTCTCTCTTATAAGCGGGTTAATCCTATTATCCATATTAGGGTATACATCAAAGATGCTAGTTGATGGTGGTGAATATAGGCTAGCTGAACAACTATCTCAAAATGATTTCGTATATTTTGAAAATCAAGACGAGAGAAAGTTTGTGGAAGGTCGACTTCTGTATCCATTAGATACGGTAAAAAGTATTGTTGTTGGTTCGAGCAGAGTTATGCAGATTAATTCCCGCATAATGGGCGAGGACATCCAGAGCCTCACTGTAAGTGGAGCGTCAATGGAGGATAATATTGCTTTTGGGTTAGAAGCGTTACCAAAACTAAAGTATGAAAATATTTTTATTTCAGCCGATCCTTGGCTTATTAATGTTTATGACGATCAAAATAGATACATGTCGGTCGGTGAATTATTAAGTTTTTGGTTGCGACAAATTGAAAAAAATGATGCTCCGCGGCAGTTTTTGAATTCGAAAATACAACGAGGGATTCACTATGATAGCTATCATCCGTTTGTATCCTTCCGTAATCTGATTAGGCCAGATAACTCATCGAGAATTCCACGTGATAATAAAATAGAGCCTTATGCGAAAAAAGCCTATGATGGGTCACATATCTATAGTGAAAGCTATGCTAATAATATTCACAATATCGAGTTGGGGTTTAATTCCATACTAAATTACGCGATGGATGATTTTGATTATGATAAAAGGTCCATCGAACTTCTGGAGAAATTTGTATGGTACCTAAAAAAAAATGGGGTTTCTGTCCATCTTGTCTTAGCGCCTTACCATCCAAAGTTATACCAAATGATGCTGACTCAAAAACCTGTCTTCATCGAGATCGAACAGTGGTATAGAGATTTTGCCTACAAAAATAAGGTTCGGATAATTGGCTCTTACGATGGACATGCTGTTGGGTGTAAGGAAGATGAATTTTATGATGGAATGCATCCCGCCGAGTCATGTATGGAAAAGCTTTTGATCAATCGAAGAGATTGACTTGCGTGTCAAAAAAACTAGAGGCGAGCCTTGTTCATTTGGTTTGTTAGAATGAGAAAAGAATTATCTAAAAATCTAGATGAAGCGAGTGATGGTTCATACGGTGATGAGATCGCTCTGCGGGTAGACCCGATTTGTGGCTTCGATTCTGGTATCTTTGTCACTTAGAGAGTGAATGGTTCATAGCGCAGGACTTTCAATGATACAAAAATGCCTTTTCCCAGTAGCCGGCTATGGCACGCGGTTTTTGCCCGCGACTAAGTCGTCGCCCAAAGAGATGCTCCCGGTGGTCAACAAGCCATTAATTGAGTATGCAGTGGAGGAGGCTGTTGATGCGGGCCTGACTCGCGTGGGGTTCGTGACCGGCCGCGGCAAGCGTGCAATTGAGGACCACTTCGACATTAACTACGAGCTCGAGGACCAGATCCGTGGAACTGGCAAAGAGGACCTGATCCATCCTACCCGGGAATTGATAGGGGCCTGTGAGTTTTCTTATACCCGTCAGAAAGAGATGAAGGGCCTGGGGAACGCGGTACTGACGGGCGAGACCCTTATTGGGGACGAACCGTTCGCAGTCGTTTTAGCCGATGACTTGTGTATCACCGACGGTGAGGGGGTACTGATGCAGATGGTTAAGTTGTTCCGACAGTTCCGTTGCTCGATCGTAGCTGTCGAGGAGGTCTCTGATGATCATATCCATCAGTACGGAGTGGTCGCTGGTGAGTTGGTTAAAGATGGAATTTACCGAGTCACAGATATGGTCGAGAAGCCAACTAGGGATCAGGCCCCTTCGAACCTTGGAATCATCGGTCGGTACATTCTTACGCCCAATATTTTTGATGTGCTGCGAGATACGCTCCCTGGGAAGAATGGCGAGCTACAGATAACTGATGCTCTGAAAGCACAGGCACAGGAGGGTTGTGTCTTGGCCTACCGATTTAAGGGTCGCCGGTTTGATTGCGGGTCGATCGACGGATTTGTTGAAGCGACGAATCACTGTTACGAGAAGTTTTACAAGGCTGGAAGCTAGTCAAGCATGAAGTTAGTTGTCATTGGTACCGGTTATGTCGGTTTGGTGACCGGTGCCTGTTTTGCTGAGATGGGCAACCACGTGATCTGTGTAGATGTCGACAGAGATAAGTTAGCCCGTCTGAATCGTGTTGAGATACCGATTTATGAGCCTGGTCTCGAGCAAATAGTAGAACGGAACTTCAATCGCGGTTCGCTTGAATTCACTGATGATTTGAAAGCGGCACTTGACAGCGCGCAGGTCGCAATGATCGCTGTAGGTACACCGCCTGGTGAAGACGGGTCCGCAGATCTTAGATACGTGTTGGATGTCGCGCAAAGCCTCGGTGAGCATATGACTGACTATCTGGTGATTGCAGACAAGTCGACTGTTCCCGTGGGTACGGCCGAGAAAGTGGTAGCGCAAGTCACGGAGGCCCTAATCGCGCGGGGTGAAGTGATTCCATTTGATGTAGTGAGTAATCCTGAATTTTTGAAGGAGGGCGCCGCAGTTGAAGATTTTATGCGGCCTGACCGGGTAGTTGTTGGTACCGACTCCGAACGCGCGCGATCTGTCCTCCGTGAGCTTTATGAGCCATTTAGCCGAACCCGAGAAAAACTTATGTTCATGGGTGTTAGGGACGCTGAGATGACCAAATATGCCGCTAACGCGATGCTGGCGACGAAGATCTCGTTCATGAACGAGATCGCGAATCTCTGTGAGTACTTGGGCGCAGATGTAGAAAACGTCCGGAGGGGGATCGGCTCGGATCCGCGTATCGGTTTCAGTTTTATTTTTCCTGGATGTGGTTATGGTGGCTCCTGTTTCCCTAAGGATGTTAAGGCGATCATCGGGATGGCCAAGGATGTTGGGTTCTCTCCGATCCTGATGCAGGCGGTCGAGGATCGGGACCAGTCACAGAAGCATCGGCTGGTCGAGCGGATCGTAGAATCCTACAGCGATGATTTAAGTGGTTTGATTTTTGGTGTGTGGGGTCTGGCGTTTAAGCCTGGGACTGATGATGTCCGTGAGGCATCGAGCACGGTCATCATCCGTGAGTTGGTTGAGCGTGGCGCGACAGTTAAAGCATACGACCCAGCGGCCATGAAAACTATTCTCCACGAAATTGATTCCGACTGGATCGGGACCAAGTTGGTCCTCTGTGACCACCAGTATGCTGCGGTCAACAACGCTGACGCGCTTATTTTGGTTACCGAGTGGAACCTCTTCAGGCAGCCCGATTTTAGTACCATGGAGCGCGTAATGAAGAGCAAAACAATCTTTGATGGCCGAAACCAGTACGATCCGAGGCGCCTGAGGGAGCAGGGATGGGAGTAGGTTGGTGTCGGTCGGTGAATCGGCTGCCGATCGTCTGGGACGATAAATACAGTCCAGAGTTTCCAGAGTCACACCGGTTCCCCATGAAGAAGTTCCGTCTCCTCAAGGATTGGGTTGATCTCCACGTCCCCGCGACACAGCTTTTTTCTCCCAAACCCTGTCCGGTCGATGTCTTGGTAGAGACACACGACCCCGGGTATGTCCGTGGTTTCGAGTTAGGGACCCTAGATCCGAAGGTAATCCGGGAGATTGGACTCCCATGGAGCGAGGGGCTTCGAGACAGGACGATCTTGGCGCTCGGTGGAACGATTCGGACCTGTGAGCTTGCAAAGGCTCATGGGCTTGCCAGCCACTTGGCTGGTGGCACCCATCACGCGCACCGTGATCGGGGGTCGGGATTCTGTATCTACAACGATCTCGCGGTCTCGTCGCGATATCTCATCAATAAGGGACTCGCTTCGCGAGTCTTGGTTTTCGATTGCGACGTACATCAGGGAGACGGGACTGCATCGATATTGGCGCATGATCCGCATATTTTCACCTGTTCTATCCACGCTGAGAAGAACTTCCCGGCTCGGAAGGTCGATAGTGACTTGGATGTGAATTGTCCCGATGGCATGACAGATGATGACTATCTGTCGCTTGTCTTTGAGACTCTGGAGTCGGTGGTCGCAAGTTGGCGCCCTGACTTTGTGATCTACGACGCAGGGAGTGATGTACATGTTGATGACGCGCTGGGGCGACTCTCTATCACCACCGACGGGCTATATAGAAGAGACTATGGGGTGATTTCGCGTATCCGAGGTACAGGAATCCCTTGTGCGACCGTGATCGGGGGAGGCTACGACAAAGATCGTGCACGGGTGGCGGCCCGTCATGGAGTGGTGATTTCTGCCGCTGCCTCTGTCTTCTCCCAGAACGGTCAAACCTAAGATAAAAAAATTTACCAGGGCTTGCCTTTCTTGTCTCGACTGGCATAATGCGCGCCTGTTTCATAAAGTCCCGTCTAGGTCAGGGGGTATGAAACAAACCGGTTAGTCCCGTTCGTCTAGTGGCCTAGGACTCCGCCCTTTCACGGCGGCAACAGGGGTTCGAACCCCCTACGGGACGCCACTTGCGGGAATAGCTCAGTTGGT
>PAHG01000001.1 GCA_002705795.1 Gammaproteobacteria bacterium | reverse complement strand
AGTCAAGAATTTTGGATACGACGCCGGCACCAACAGTACGGCCACCTTCACGAATCGCAAAGCGAAGACCGTCCTCCATCGCAATCGGCGCAATCAGCTCAACCGACAATTTTACATTATCACCGGGCATCACCATTTCTGTGCCTGAAGGAAGTTCACACGCACCAGTCACATCTGTTGTACGGAAATAAAACTGTGGACGATAACCTTTGAAAAATGGAGTATGACGACCACCCTCATCCTTCGACAATACATACACCTCACACTCAAACTTCGTGTGCGGAGTAATCGAACCTGGCTTCGCCAATACTTGGCCACGCTCAACTTCATCGCGCTTCGTACCACGCAAAAGAACACCAACATTCTCACCCGCACGGCCTTCATCAAGCAGCTTACGGAACATCTCAACACCGGTACAGGTTGTCTTCGTCGTATCCTTAATACCAACGATTTCAATCTCGTCACCAACGTTGACAATACCGCGTTCAATACGACCAGTCACAACCGTTCCACGACCAGAAATCGAAAATACGTCTTCGATCGGCATCAGGAATGACTGATCAATCGCACGCTCTGGCTCGGGAATGTATTCATCAAGAGTCTCAATCAACTTCTGAACAGCTGGCATACCGATATCAGATGTGTCACCTTCTAATGCCTTCAGTGCAGAACCAATAATGATTGGCGTGTCATCGCCTGGGAACTCGTACTGATCCAATAGCTCACGAATTTCCATCTCAACCAGTTCCAACAGCTCAGGATCATCAACCATGTCTGCCTTATTCATGAATACAACGATGTATGGAACACCAACCTGGCGCGACAGCAAAATATGCTCACGTGTCTGAGGCATCGGACCATCCGCTGCAGAACAAACTAAAATCGCACCATCCATCTGAGCAGCGCCAGTAATCATATTCTTCACATAGTCAGCATGGCCTGGGCAGTCAACGTGTGCGTAATGGCGCGTGTGTGACTGATACTCAACGTGAGACGTTGAAATCGTGATACCACGTGCACGCTCTTCAGGCGCATTATCAATCTGGTCAAACGCGCGCGTCTCACCACCGAATACCTCCGCTCCAACACGCGTCAACGCCGCTGTCAAAGTCGTCTTACCATGGTCAACGTGACCAATCGTACCCACGTTTACGTGCGGCTTACTACGCTCAAACTTCTCTTTTGCCATTTCTATGGACTCCGGTAATCAAATTAGCTATTTTTCTTAATCACTTCATCTGCGACGCTTGATGGTGCTTCAGCATATTTCGCAAACTCCATACTGTAAGATGCGCGACCTTGTGTAAAACCACGGAGATCTGTCGCGTACCCAAACATCTCCGCAAGCGGAACTTCGGCGCGGACAAGCTTAACACCACCCACACCATCGTCCATGCCCTGAACTAGACCACGACGACGGTTAAGATCGCCAATAACGTCACCCATATTTTCCTCAGGAGTGACTACCTCAACCTTCATAATTGGCTCAAGTAATGCGGGGTTTGCGTCAAGGGCGCCTTTCTTCATTGCCATTGAACCTGCAATCTTGAACGCCATCTCGTTTGAGTCAACCTCATGGAATGAACCATCGTAAAGTGTTGCTTTCACACCCAGAAGAGGAACCCCTGCCAGTACACCGTTATTCATCTGCTCCTCGATACCCTTCGATACCGCAGGGATGTATTCTTTAGGAACTACACCGCCGACAATTTCATTCACGAATTCAAAGTTTTGCTCGCCATCCAACGGGAGTGGCTCGATACGAACAACAACATGACCGTACTGGCCTCGACCACCTGATTGACGCACGAACTTGCCTTCGACTTCTACAGACCTCCGAATACACTCACGGTAAGACACTTGAGGCGCACCAACGTTACATTCAACCGAGAATTCACGGCGCATCCGGTCAACGATGATATCGAGGTGGAGTTCACCCATACCAGAAATGATCGTCTGGCCTGTCTCTTCATCGGTCTTTACGCGGAATGATGGATCCTCCTGCGCAAGCTTACCAAGCGCGATACCCATCTTCTCCTGGTCCGGCTTTGACTTCGGCTCAACAGACAAAGAGATCACAGGTTCCGGGAATTCCATACGCTCAAGAATAATTGGATTATTCACGTCGCATAGGGTGTCACCAGTCGTCACGTCTTTCAAACCAACAGCAGCGGCGATATCACCAGCGCGCACTTCTTTGATCTCTTCACGCGTATTCGCGTGCATTTGAACCATACGACCAACACGCTCTTTCTTGCCTCTGACTGAATTAAGAACCGAATCACCGCCGTTAAGGACGCCCGAATACACTCGAAAAAACGTCAAAGTGCCAACGAATGGATCAGTGGCGATCTTGAAGGCCAACGCAGCAAAAGGAGACTCATCGTCAGCCGGACGCGTATCCTCGGTATCATCTTCTTTGATGCCTCGAATAGCCTCAACCTCGTCCGGAGCAGGAAGGTAATCGACAACGGCGTCAAGCATTGCCTGAACACCTTTGTTCTTAAATGCCGTACCGCATAGACAAGGTACGATCTCACGAGCCAATGTCCTTATACGCAGCCCCGCCTTGATCTCATCCTCGGAAAGCTCAACGCCTTCGAGATACTTTTCCATTAACTCTTCGTTCGCTTCGGCCGCAGCTTCGACCATTTCTTCACGCAGCGATGCAACTTGATCTTCTACGTCAGCAGGTACTTCTTCGTATGTGAAGGTTGTACCCATATCATCTTCATTCCACGCAATGAATTTATTTTTGACTAGGTCCACTACGCCTCTGAAATCTTTTTCCGCACCAACAGCGCACTGGATTGGCACAGCGGTAGCGCCCAAACGATCACGGACCTGTTTCACCACGCGTATGAAGTCGGCGCCATCACGGTCCATCTTGTTTATAAAACAAATCCTCGGTACGCCGTATTTATCAGCCTGCCGCCAGACAGTTTCGGATTGCGGCTCAACACCTGACGCTGCACAGAAAACAACTACCGCACCATCAAGAACACGCATCGATCGCTCGACTTCAATTGTGAAGTCAACGTGACCCGGTGTATCAATGATATTGACACGGTACTTATCAAACTGCTGATCCATACCTTGCCAGAAGGTTGTCGTCGCAGCCGATGTAATAGTAATACCGCGCTCCTGCTCCTGTGCCATCCAGTCCATTGTCGCCGCGCCGTCGTGAACCTCACCAATTTTGTGATTGACGCCGGTGTAGAAAAGAACACGTTCTGTCGTCGTTGTTTTACCAGCATCCACGTGTGCGCAGATGCCGATGTTGCGATAGCGGTTAATCGGGGTGGTACGTGCCACAGTTACTCTCCAAAGAGCCGGCGTGTCCGGCCATCATCTAATTAAAACCGGAAGTGCGAGAACGCCTTGTTTGCTTCAGCCATACGGTGAACGTCTTCACGTTTCTTCACCGCAGCTCCACGTTGCTCAACCGCGTCAAGGATTTCACCCGCGAGACGTGCCTGCATTGATTTCTCACCACGCTTTCGCGCGTATTCTACTAACCAGCGCATCGCTAATGCTGTACGACGGCTTGGGCGCACTTCCACAGGTACCTGGTACGTTGCGCCACCAACACGACGAGACTTCACCTCGACCATCGGTGCAATGTTATCGAGCGCCTGATTGAACACTTCAAGTGGATCCCCACCGTTCTTTTGTAAAACGCGATCAAGCGCTCCATAAACGATGGATTCTGCAATGGACTTCTTTCCACTTTCCATGACGTGGTTAATGAACTTAGCGAGTAACTGATCGCCGAATTTTGGATCCGGCAAAATTTCACGTTTCAAGGGGATGCGACGTCTTGGCATTTTACTTTCCTCTTCTTCAGGTGACTCCAGGACTTTCGCCTGGCCTTACTGAGCATGGCACGACATGCTCTGTATTAATTATTACAGTTTAATGAATTCCCGTGGCGAATTAGCTCTTGGGCCGTTTCGCACCATACTTTGAACGACCTTGCTTACGATCGTTCACACCAGCCGTATCCAATGCACCGCGCACCGTGTGATAACGCACACCTGGCAGATCCTTGACTCGACCGCCACGAATCAGGACAACTGAGTGTTCCTGAAGATTGTGCCCTTCACCCCCAATATATGAAGATACCTCGTATCCGTTAGTCAGACGCACGCGGCACACTTTACGAAGCGCTGAGTTTGGCTTCTTTGGTGTGGTTGTATATACACGGGTACAGACGCCGCGACGCTGCGGACACGCCTGCAACGCAGGAACGTCTGTTTTGACGACCTTACGTTTGCGAGGCTTGCGAA
Organism: Gammaproteobacteria bacterium; assembly: GCA_002705795.1. Classification (GTDB taxonomy): domain Bacteria; phylum Pseudomonadota; class Gammaproteobacteria; order Pseudomonadales; family Litorivicinaceae; genus HIMB30. The sequence continues at coordinate 8,993 of PAHG01000001.1, read as the reverse complement.
CAAGCTGATTAATAGTTGCCATCGGCAAACTCCCTAGTCCATTGCAAAAAATAGGGCGCGATTCTAGGCGCGCCCAAGGCTACAGTCAAGTTAGGCGGAAATTACTCTGCCGCCTCTTGTCCCTGCGACTCAATCTCGGCAATCTCTCGACTCAATGCTTCCGCTACCTCAGCAGCAGAGATACGTGTGTCTTCCCCGACTTCAGTACGCCTAAGCTTGCGCTCTGCATGGTATGCCAAACCAGTACCTGCCGGTATTAAACGACCCACAACAACGTTTTCCTTCAGACCGCGCAAATTATCAGCTTTACCTGTCACTGCTGCCTCTGTAAGAACCCGTGTTGTTTCCTGGAATGATGCAGCAGAAATGAAGGACTCCGTGGCCAAGGAGGCTTTCGTGATGCCAAGCAATTGACGCTCATAGTGCGCCTCAATCTTTCCGTCACCACGAAGTCGATCGTTTTCTTCCAAAACCTGCGTATATTCAACCTGATCACCGGCGATGAATGACGAATCACCCACCTGCCCAACTTCAACTTTACGCAACATCTGACGAATTATCACTTCGATGTGCTTGTCGTTGATACCTACACCCTGGAGACGGTAAACATCCTGAATTTCGTTGGTGATATACTTCGCAAGCTCAGATACCCCCAAGAGACGTAGGATGTCATGCGGGTTTGAAGGACCATCAGAGATCACTTCACCTTTCTGTACCTGCTCGCCATCGAAAACGTTCAACTGGCGCCACTTAGGAATCAAAAGCTCAACCGGGTCGGCTCCATCATCTGGAGTAATCACAAGACGCACTTTACCTTTGGTTTCTTTACCAAATGAAACGTACCCTGAAATCTCTGCGAGGATCGATGAATCTTTAGGCTTACGCGCCTCAAACAAGTCAGCAACACGCGGAAGACCTCCGGTAATATCTCGTGTCTTCGATGATTCCTGTGGAATACGTGCTACAACTGAGCCGGCTTCGATATTGGTGCCGTCTTCAAGAGACACAAGTGCACCACCTGGCAACAAAAAGTGAGCGATTGGTTCATCAGTAATCGCGGCACCCTCGGCGTAGAGGAAAATACCGGGCTTCAGGTCTTTGCCCGCAGCGGGACGATCCTTCTCGTCGATGATTTCGTAGTTCGCAAGACCTGTTAGCTCGTCCACCTGACGCTTCACGGTAATACCGTCTTCAAACGCTTGGTAGCGGACGACGCCCGCACGGTCAGTAATGATTGGGTGCGTGTGCGGGTCCCAAGTTGCAACCACCGCACCCGCGTCGACGTTTGCGCCTTCTTGCACACTAATCACAGCACCATACGGCAACTTATACCACTCTCGCTCACGACCATGCTCATCGGCGATACTCAAAGCACCCGAACGCGACACAGCAACCAAGTCACCATTTGAACGCTCTACCCACTTCAAGTTATGCAGCCGCACGGTACCACCATGCTTCACATCGATGCGGTCAGCAGCAGACGCTCGGCTCGCCGCCCCACCAATGTGGAACGTACGCATCGTCAACTGCGTGCCTGGCTCACCGATTGACTGAGCAGCAATAACACCGACAGCCTCACCGACGTTAACCAAGTGTCCGCGACCGAGGTCACGGCCGTAACAATTCGAGCACACACCATGACGAACTTCACAAGTGATGGGAGAACGAACCATAACCTCGTCCACACCCCAGCCTTCGATTTGCTCTGCCAACCGCTCGTCGATCAATGTACCAGCTTCAAGCACAACTTCATCTGTACCAGGCTTCGTTACATTTAGAGCAACGACACGACCAAGAATTCGACCGGCTAAAGGCACAACAACATCGCCGCCCTCGATTAGAGGCGTCATACGAAGGCCTTCTTCTGTACCACAATCGTGATCTGTGATCACAAGATCCTGGGCGACGTCAACAAGTCGACGTGTCAAGTAGCCTGAATTTGCAGTCTTCAATGCCGTATCAGCCAAACCTTTACGTGCACCGTGTGTGGAGATGAAGTACTGAAGTACAGACAGACCTTCACGGAAATTCGCCGTAATCGGTGTCTCAATGATCGACCCGTCTGGCTTAGCCATCAGACCACGCATGCCAGCAAGCTGACGAATCTGCGCAGCGGAACCTCGAGCGCCCGAGTCGGCCATCATAAAAACCGAGTTGAACGAATCTTGTTGAACCGTCTTACCCTCAGCATCGACAGCGTTTTCCTTACCAATCCGCTCCATCATCTTCTTGGCAACAAGGTCGTTCGCCCGCGCCCAGATATCAATAACTTTGTTGTACTTCTCACCCTGCGTTACGAGACCTGAAGCAAACTGATCTTCAATCTCCTTAACCTGAGCTTCGGCTTCACCAATGATTTGGGCTTTCTCTTCTGGGATCTCGAAATCGTTTACACCGATCGATGAACCGGAAAGAGTTGCATAACTGAACCCCATGTACATTAATTGATCAGCGAAAATCACTGTTTCCTTGAGACCAACACGGCGGTAACATGTGTTGATCAAACGAGAAATCGCTTTCTTTGTCATATTTTGATCAACCAATGAGAATGGCAGACCAGCCGGTACGATTGAGAATAGAATTGCACGACCCACCGTGGTTTCAGTAATACGCGATTCCGATGCGGCATGTCCTTCTGCATAATTCACAGTTTCATCAATGCGAACCTTGATTTTCGCCTGCAGATCAACTTTACGTGCACCATATGCACGCAATACTTCATCCGTATCAGAGAACACCATGCCCTCACCTTTGGCATTGATGCGGTGACGCGTCATGTAATAGAGACCCAAAACAACGTCCTGAGACGGAACGATGATCGGCTCACCATTCGCAGGCGACAAAACGTTGTTCGTAGACATCATTAGTGCGCGCGCTTCAAGCTGCGCTTCGAGTGTCAACGGCAAGTGAACAGCCATTTGGTCACCATCGAAGTCGGCGTTATAGGCCGCACACACAAGTGGATGAAGTTGAATCGCTTTACCTTCAATCAAGAGTGGTTCAAATGCCTGGATACCCAAACGGTGAAGTGTTGGTGCACGGTTCAAAAGAACTGGGTGCTCACGAATCACTTCCGCCAGAATATCCCACACTTCAGGTGTCTCCCGTTCAACCATCTTCTTCGCTGCTTTGATCGTTGTAGCAAGACCGCGCGCTTCGAGCTTCGCGTATATGAATGGTTTAAATAGCTCAAGTGCCATCTTCTTAGGAAGACCACACTGGTGAAGTTTCAAGTAAGGACCAACCACGATCACCGAACGACCAGAGTAGTCCACGCGCTTACCAAGTAGGTTTTGACGGAAGCGACCCTGCTTACCTTTGATCATGTCAGCGAGCGACTTCAATGGACGCTTGTTTGAACCGGTAATTGCTCTTCCGCGACGACCGTTATCTAATAACGCATCAACCGACTCTTGAAGCATCCGCTTCTCATTGCGAACGATAATATCAGGAGCGCGAAGCTCAAGTAGACGCTTCAAACGGTTATTTCGATTAATGACTCGACGATACAAATCATTCAGATCAGATGTCGCAAACCGGCCACCATCCAAAGGAACCAATGGACGGAGATCTGGTGGAAGTACAGGGAGCACCTCCATTATCATCCATTGGGGCTTGTTACCACTATCACGAAATGACTCGAGTAACTTCAAACGTTTTGACAGCTTCTTAAGCTTTGTTTCAGAGTTTGTATTTGGAATCTCTTCACGCATGCTCGCGATTTCATCATCGAGATCTATATCCATCATAAGCGCACGAATCGCTTCGGCACCCATCATGGCGGTAAAGTCATCCTGGTACTCTTCAAATGCCTCAAAATACTGCTCGTCTGACAATAGCTGACCACGCTCGAGCGGGGTCATGCCTGGATCCACAACAACATATGTTTCGAAATACAGAATGCGTTCTATATCACGCAACGTCATATCAAGCAGTAAACCGATTCGTGACGGGAGCGACTTCAAGAACCAAATGTGACAGACAGGGCTTGCGAGTTCGATATGGCCCATCCGCTCACGACGCACTTTTGTTTGCGTGACTTCAACGCCACACTTCTCACATACAACACCTCTATGCTTCAGACGCTTGTACTTTCCACAAAGACATTCGTAGTCTTTCACCGGCCCAAAAATACGCGCACAGAACAGACCATCACGCTCAGGCTTGAACGTCCGGTAGTTGATTGTCTCTGGCTTTTTAACCTCACCAAAAGACCATGAACGGATCTCTTCAGGTGATGCAAGACCAATACGGATCCTATCAAAGTCGGTGGATTGTCCCTGGCTCTTTAACAGGTTTAACAGATCTTTCATTACTTATATCTCCAATTCCTACCGACTTACTCGTTTTCCAGTTCGACAGAGATACCAAGTGACCGTATCTCTTTGACCAATACGTTAAATGATTCCGGCATACCTGGCTCCATGCGGTGGTCACCATCGACGATATTTTTATACATACGCGTACGACCATTCACGTCATCTGACTTCACAGTCAGCATTTCCTGAAGCGTATAAGCCGCGCCATATGCTTCCAGTGCCCACACTTCCATCTCACCGAAACGCTGGCCACCAAACTGGGCTTTACCGCCCAGTGGCTGCTGCGTAACAAGTGAGTACGAACCTGTTGAACGCGCATGCATTTTGTCGTCAACCAAGTGGTTGAGCTTCAACATGTACATGTAACCAACAGTGACCGGCCGCTCAAACGCTTCACCGGTTCGGCCGTCATATAGCGTAAACTGACCTGATTCAGGCATACCTGCAAGCTCAAGTAAGCCTTTGATCTGCGCTTCTTTCGCACCATCAAATGCCGGCGTTGCAAACGGCACTCCATCGGTCAAGTTATTAGACAATGCGATGATTTCTTCATCAGACAGCGAATCGAGATCTTCTTGGTTTCCGCCGATCTTGTTGTAAACCTGATCAAGGAAGCCGCGTATCTCTTTCACTTTTGCCTGCTGATTCAACATGTCGGTGATACGGTCACCCAGACCTTTCGCTGCCATACCCAAGTGCATTTCAAGAACCTGACCCACATTCATACGACTAGGAACACCCAATGGATTCAAGACGATATCAACTGGATCACCATCCTCGTCAAATGGCATGTCTTCTTCAGGCATGATCACCGAGATCACACCCTTATTACCGTGCCGACCAGCCATCTTGTCACCGGGCTGGATACGACGCTTCACAGCCACGTAAACCTTGACGATCTTCAAGACACCAGGAGCTAAATCATCGCCTTGAGTCAGCTTTTTCTTCTTCACTTCGAAGGCCTCATCAAGCTCTTTGCGACGCTCTTTCAGTGATTTCTCAGCTTCCGCGATAAGTGCGTTTTGAGTATCTTCAGCCATCTTCACCTTGAACCACTCATCTTCAGAGAGATTCGCAAGGTAGTCACCTGTCAGCGCATCACCTTTCTTCAGACCAGGCGCACCTGCAACTTTTTGGCTCTCGAGCTGCTTGGCGAGGTAACCAAATGTCGCTTCCGAAACGATTCGATACTCTTCGTTGAGATCCTTGCGGTACTCATCAAGCTGCTCTTCTTCGATTTGCTTGGCACGCGAATCCTTTTCAATGCCATCTCGTGTGAAGACTTGAACATCGATAACGGTACCTGTCGTGCCTGTGCCGACACGCATTGACGTGTCTTTCACATCCGATGCTTTTTCGCCGAAGATTGCGCGCAGAAGTTTCTCTTCTGGCGTCAATTGTGTTTCACCCTTTGGAGTGACTTTACCAACTAAGATGTCACCAGGCTGCACTTCAGCACCAATGTGAACAATTCCGACTTCATCCAGCTTTGCTAAAGCATTTTCGCCGACGTTTGGAATATCGGCAGTGATCTCTTCAGCCCCCAGCTTAGTATCACGCGCGACACAAGAGAACTCCTGGATATGAATCGTTGTGAAGCGCTCTTCTTTGACCACTTTCTCAGAAATCAAAATCGAATCTTCGAAGTTGTAACCGTTCCAAGGCATAAATGCGATACGCATGTTCTGGCCGAGAGCCAGCTCACCAGTATCCACCGACGGACCATCTGCCAACACATCGCCACTTGCAACCACGTCACCCGCGTGAACGGTCGGACGCTGATTGATACACGTGTTCTGATTCGAGCGCGTATATTTAGTGAGGTTGTAAATATCTACAGGTGCTTCGCCAGTAGCGACTTCATCAGCATTAACCTTCACGACAATCCGCTTCGCATCGACAAAATCGACGACACCGCCACGATTCGCGATCATACATACCCCTGAGTCCACAGCGACGTGGCGCTCCATGCCTGTGCCGACTAAAGGCTTTTCGGCTTTTAATGTGGGCACGGCCTGACGCTGCATGTTCGACCCCATTAACGCGCGATTCGCGTCATCGTGCTCAAGGAATGGGATCAATGCCGCAGCAATAGAAACAACCTGACGCGGGGATACGTCCATGTAATCCACGCGCTCCGGCGGCATCACTGCGAATTCATTTAAGTGACGCACCGGCACGAGTTCTTCGACCAATTCCCCCTCTTCGTTCAACTGAGCGGAGGCTTGTGCAATGACGAAGTCTGATTCTTCAATCGCAGACAAGTAAAAGATTTCGTCTGTCACCTTACCCTGTTCAACGCGGCGATATGGCGACTCAAGGAATCCGTATCGGTTAGTTCGTGCGTACGTCGCCAACGAGTTAATCAAACCGATATTTGGACCTTCTGGAGTCTCAATAGGACAAACTCGTCCGTAGTGAGTTGGGTGCACGTCACGTACCTCAAAACCCGCACGCTCACGCGTCAAACCACCTGGTCCCAAAGCAGAAACGCGACGCTTGTGCGTGATTTCTGACAATGGATTATTCTGGTCCATAAACTGCGAGAGCTGACTTGAGCCAAAGAACTCTTTTACGGCGGCAGCAACTGGCTTCGCATTGATCAAATCGCGCGGCATCAAACCTTCCGTTTCAGCCTGACCTAGACGTTCTCGGACAGCACGCTCAACACGCACCAAACCTACACGGAATTGGTTCTCAGCCATTTCACCGACTGATCGGACACGACGGTTGCCAAGATGATCAATGTCATCAACTACGCCTTCACCATTACGGATATCAATCAGCGTCTTCATCACTGCCAAGATATCGTCTTTCGATAATGTACCTCCACCTAGTTCAGCGTCTTCGCCGTCAAGCTTCCGCGATCCAACACGGCGATTGAATTTCATGCGACCAACAGACGATAAATCATATCGATCAGCAGAGAAAAACAAGCTCTCGAACAGGTTCTCGGCACTTTCCTTTGTTGGTGGCTCGCCTGGACGCATCATGCGATAAATTTCTACAAGCGCTTCCATGCGATTTGACGTTGGATCAGCCGCCAGGGTATCCGACATATATGGACCGCGATAAAGATCGTTGGTGTAGATACACTCGATCGCCTTCACGCCCGCATCACGAATCAAATCAATCAATTCAATCGATAAAGATTGATTCGCAGCAGCAATTAATTCGCCAGTCGCTTCATTGACAACGTCTTTCGCGAGCACCTTGCCTACGAGATACTCATCCGCAACCTTTAATTCGTCGAGCTTAGCTTTTTGCAATTCACGAACATGGCGAGCTGTAATCCGCTTACCCGCCTCGACAATCACTTCACCTTTTGAACTGACGATATCGAAACCGAGTGTCTCACCCCGGAGACGCTCGGACACAAGTGTCATGAATACATCAGTCTTCTCAAAGCGAAATCCGGTGTTTTCGAAAAAGTTACCCAAGATCTCTTCATCAGACATTTCCATCGCCCGAAGCAGGATCGATGCAGGGAGCTTGCGGCGGCGGTCAATGCGAACAAATATCTGATCTTTTGGATCGAACTCGAAGTCCAACCATGATCCACGGTAAGGAATGATCCGTGCTGAGTATAGTAACTTCCCTGAACTATGCGTTTTACCCCTATCATGCTCGAAGAATACGCCAGGTGAACGATGCAGCTGAGACACAATCACGCGTTCAGTCCCATTAATAACGAAAGTCCCGTTCTCAGTCATGAGCGGAATCTCGCCCATATAAACCTCTTCTTCCTTAATATCCTTGACGGACTTATTCGAACCTTCCTTTTCAAAAAGAACCAAACGAACTTTTACACGCAGTGGCGCGGCATATGTGTCGCCACGGAGAATGCACTCTTTCACATCGAATACGGGCTCTCCTAACCGGTAACTCACATATTGAAGCTCAGCGTTGCCCGAGAATGATTGAATAGGAAAAACGGACTGGAACGCGGCTTCAAGGCCAGTTGATTGAGCAGTGTTCTCAACCGAATCACCTGTTAGAAATTCGCGATATGAATCGAGCTGAATTGCCAGAAGCTGTGGCACTGCCATCACCGATGGTAGTGTCCCAAAGTCTTTCCGAATACGTTTTTTCGCTGTGTACGAGTAAGCCATTTGCCTTCCTCAACGTGTGAAAGTCCATCCACCATGGATGCACTATATTTCGTACCCTTAAGGGCTACAAAAAGCGCGCAATCACGCTTTTCTCAGACCTTAATCGTTCAAAGTGCAAAAAGGCCGGTGGTCGAAACCACCAGCCAATTTGCAGATCCGCTCAAGAGCGGATCAATGACATTACTTGAGCTCGACAGATGCGCCTGCTTCTTCAAGCTGCTTTTTAATGTCTTCAGCTTCGTCTTTTGACGCGCCTTCTTTGATAGTGTTAGGAGCGCCGTCAACAAGGTCTTTCGCTTCTTTCAGGCCGAGACCTGTTACGCTACGAACAACCTTGATCACGTTCACTTTCTTTTCGCCAGCTGATGAGAGAACAACGTCGAATTCATCTTTCTCTGCCGCTGCACCGGCGCCAGCATCACCACCAGCTGCTGCTACAGGGGCCGCTGCGACTGCTGCTGCTGCTGTTACACCGAATTTTTCTTCCATTGCTGAAACCAGTTCAACAACGTCCATCACGCTCATTTCGGCGATCGCGTTCAGGATATCGTCCTTAGACAGT
>PAHG01000030.1 GCA_002705795.1 Gammaproteobacteria bacterium | reverse complement strand
CCTTGACGATAAAGCCACGAAGCAACAGAGCACGACTCGCGTTAGAGAAGAATTGTGTGATCCCGTGTAGAGGTATCACCACATTGGGTGGAAATATTTGTAGCATCATCGCCAGCAGGAGAATTCCGCCACCTAGTCCAGCGCATGCGGTGAACAGTGAGCTGCAGAAGGCGATGATCGCTAGATATATAGGCTCCATGTTGCCGACTAGTCTGACATGTGCGCGAAAATCTCGCCGCTAGCAATCTTTCGGGCAGTCCTGACCAACCCAGCTGATTGGTTAATGTATTCACCGTCTTTGGTTGAGTAGTTTATCAATACATCCATTGTCCCCATAGGGTGGTGAAGCGTCACCAGAACGGGCGATTCGCCATCAGTTTGCATTAAGCCATCGGCCACTGTTCCCTTAGCGAGGGCGCATGAGGCGAGACATTGGCTCCCGGTGACCGCGATCGTTGGGTGGGTCTCCCATGGCATGAAGTATCGGCAGCCGATGTGGTTTACGTGGTCCACAGATGTAAGTAGCCCGAACTTGGGGGTCACGCTTTGAGAGACGTCGCCCATGCCCATGAGCTCTCCGGCCTCGATCCTGATCGACTCCATCTGTTTAAAAAACTTTTTATTCGCGTCGAGCTCGTGCCTGCTTTCCGTGCCGCTTAACCCAAAATCGGTGGCGCGGGCTATTACCATTGGCATAGCGACGTCCATGCAAGTGACCTCGACACCTTGAATCGAGTCCTTAGGGCTCCCGGTCGGAAAAAGATGACCGGTTGATGAGCCAGCGACCTCTAGGAAAAGTAACTCGATTGGTGCAGAGGTTCCCGGCACACCATCGATTTCTGTGTCACCGAAATAGCTGACATACCTGTTCGGTGTTTNGACTCTCGCGATGACTTTGGCTCCAGTATTTACTGCCCTGATTTTGATTTCTGTGATTGAGTCGGTTGTCGGAACGAGTCCCATTTCGATGGCGGCAGGACCGACCGCTGTCAACATATTCCCGCAAGTCGGCTTGTAGTCTACCAGTTGCTTTTCCACGCTGACCTGTGCAAAAAAATAGTCGATATCTGCCCAATCATCCTCAGAACTCGAGAGCATCGCGACTTTTGTAGTTACCGCGTTACCTCCACCGACACCATCAATATTCAGTGGGTGCCCGGACCCTGTTACTGAAATTAATATTTCAGATAGCTTATCTAAGTCATTGGGTAGGTCGGCACGGTTAAAAAATGGACCACGAGACGATCCCCCCCGCATCAATAGAAATGGAATAGATTTTTGTCGCATCGATTGTATTCTCATCAAATCACTGGCTGTGCCCTCTTACGTAAGAGGCCAGGGCAGATTAACGAACTCCTGGAGTAGCCCGGGAGGAAAGTCGCGGTTCAGTAGCCAGCCCATAAACAGCATAAAACTGAGGCCGCTCAAACTATATATCAGGGACTTAGGTAACGATTCCTTGGCCCGGTATATGAAGAAGCACACGAGGAACGCAGACAGCGCGATGATGAATCCGGTCAGAGCGGTTAATACGAGAAGCCCCGCAAACCAGCTCAGTGTTCCCCAGAAGGAGTGGTGGTTTTCATCGATTTCTAGCTCTCTGTCGGCAAAAATCGGATCAGTTTCTGGTCGAAATACNATCAGACCAAGCAGTCCCAGCAGACAAGCGAACGTGAACGTGGAGATGACAACCGGGAACACCGCATCGACCCATGCGTAATCNGGGATTGAATACATCTCAACCATGAACCAAGCGGTGAATACTACGAGTGTTAAAAGAAAAACTAAGGGCGAGCGTTTAAGGCCAGTAGGTACATCGCCCTCGGCTTGAATATTTTTCGCTTGCCTAATCCCTACGACAACCGATACCAAGGTAATAGCTATCAGCACCCACACGATTGGACTAAGCAGATAATCTAGTACCACATGGAGTCCCTGGTCCATACGAAATGTGGAGATCTGATAGGCGTTATTTGAGTACTGCTCTACGGGCTTAGCCAAAACAAATCCGATGAGAAATGCTGGCCGAGACCAATCAAAACGCCTCAGGAGAATGCCGATCAGCCCAATTCCCATCAATGCGCCCAGGTCCAGCAAGTTCTGGCCAGACTGGAACGCGGCAAAAGAGACAACCATGAACACAAATGGCGCGATCAAGACAAATCGTATATTTGTTAGTTGGGCGATTGGGTTTGATAGTGCGATACATAGGATGGTCCCGAGGACATTCGCTAGAGCAAGCATCCATACAATCGCGTAGGTTACATCGAGATCTTCAGTGAGCATCTGTTGGCCTGGTTCAAGTTCCCCCTGACCCAACAGTGCGAGTGCACCTATGAAGATCGCCATACTTCCAGAGCCCGGTATGCCGAACAGCAATGTCGGAACTAGGCCACCTCCCTCTTTTGCATTATTAGCGCTTTCTGGTGCGATCACGCCCCGTATTTCGCCCGATCCAAATTTTTCCTTGTTTTTTGTGGTCTGTACCGCGTGACCGTACGCGATCCAGTCAACGACTGATCCTCCGAGACCGGGAATGACGCCCACGGNGACTCCCAAAAGCGAGCTACGTACCGACAACCATTTATTTGTCCACCAATCCTTGACGCCCACAAACCATCCAGCGCCAAGGGTTTCTCTTTCATTTATTGACTGGCCTTTCCTCAGTAACGCGATAATTTCAGGAACCGCGAAGATGCCAAGCCCCACAATCACAAGCTTTAAGCCGTCTAAGAAATACGGATAGTCATAACTAGTAAGTCTCGGCTCACCATTGAAAGGTCCCTCACCGATCATTGCGATCATCATTCCAAGGCCGGCTGCGGCAAGACCCTTCAGCGCAACTCGCCCTGCGAGAATCCCCACCATCGAAACACCAAAAATCGCGACCATCAGCAGTTCCGGCGATTGGAACATTAGAACAATCGGTCTCGCGACCAAGATGAAAAAAGTAAGGAAGGCAGCGCCAACGATTCCACCAAATAATGATGAAGAAAAAGCGGCTGATAAGGCACGTGCTGCTTGTCCTTTTTTCGCTAAAGGAAAGCCATCAAGTACTGTTGCCTGTGATGATGATGAGCCCGGTATGCCCATCAGAACCGACGCAAACGTGTCAGATGTAGGCACTACGGCGACTAACCCAATCATTAGCGCCAGACCATAAATTGGCTCTAGCCCGAACATAAACGGGAGCATAAGCGANAGGCCGGCGATACCACCGAGACCCGGAAATACTCCAATTGAGATCCCCATAACCNCACCGAAGGCGAGGTAGAGAAGGGTGGTCGGCTGAAGGATTAGAGACCAGGCATCAGTCAGCGAACCAAGGGCCAGTGTGAGTAATTCCACGGAAACTACTTAGATCATCCGCCGGCCAAGCGAAGGCCTAGGCGGCGGATAATTGCNCTTACTTCAGGTCGACACCAAAACGTTCTTTGAGGTAGTCCTTAATAAATTGCTTAGCCTCCGGAGACACTTTCAAGGCATTTTGTAGAGCCTTTCCAGCCGCCGCTCCGGTATAAACTGGATACTTACCCAGTCGCTTTGCCGAGATTTCTGCAAAATCTGGACGATTCACAACTTTCTTAAACGCAGCATTAAACGTTGCGATCACGTCGTTGGATGTCCCTGCTGGCAAGAAGGCAGCTTTTTGCATTGGGAAACCTGCCGCGAAAAAGGCCTTCCAAGCTTCCCATCTGGGGCCCGATGTTTCGCAACCATCAGTCTTATCGCAAACTTCCTTAAATGTTGGAATATCCGGGAACGTAGGGTCTCTAATGATATCCCCGTTATCTCCCAAAGCCCCCCAAGTCATCATGACTACTGCTTTACCTTGCTCAACCAGTGGCGCTGAGTTTTTCAGGTAAGCGGCTGATGTTTGGTAATCGATGGTCGCCTCGCCGGATTCGAACATTTTTCGTCCGCCCCCGCGACCTTTGACACCCATCACGTGTTTAACGTCCATGCCGAGCATGTCCCAAGCCAATGCCGGGACTAGGTCGAGCCTTGTCGCACCCTGATTACCATAAACGAACTTTTTGCCTTTCAGTTTATTGGCCGAACCGTCAAATAGTTTTCCGTCTTCTGCGTTGAGGTACGCTACACCACCGGTACCCGATGCCATTACCGCATTCCAGTCGTTGTACTCATAACGAACTCGAGGATCGTCTAATAGATATGGAAACTGTGTGGAGCCGGATGATCCGAACATAACAGTCCCATCGCCGTCTTTCTGACGTTGAAACCAGTTAGCGCCCTTGGTTGAGCCAGCCCCCGGCATATATTTCACGACGACTGTTGGATTCCCTGGCAAGGCTTCGCTCAGCAGTGGGGCGAAAAAGTTCGCCCACTTAGCAGAACCACCTGTTTCCGAGAACGGGATTGTCCATTCGACAGTTTTCCCTGACATGTCGGCTGCGGATGCCATGCCTGCAGCTAAGACCGATGCGCAGACGCCCACCGTAATTTTTTTTAACAACATTGGGATTTAATCTCCTACATTATAATTGTTTTGTCGTTCTTCTTTGCCTCATCACTTATTCAACGCTGAGTGCCGAGACATTGGTTGATCATGATCGATAGCGGGATGATTAGAAAGATGTTTAACTAATGAATTAAACGCGCAGTTTCGATTAATTAATGCAAAACGGATATAAATAAGATGGCCCGAATCGATCTCGATGATTTGATTGCCTTTAAAACGCTCGCGGAGACGCATTCTTTCAGTGCCGGGGCTCGTTTGATTCCTATCTCTCAATCGGCGTTTAGCCGCCGGATCGAGAAGTTGGAGATTGCACTCGACGCGAAGCTTGTTGAGCGCACGACCCGGCGGGTCACGCTCACGGCAGTTGGACGAGATTTCTACAGGAATATTAGCCGGATCATGTCTGATCTAGACCATATCGTGATGGGCGTTAAGGGAGTATCTGATCCAATCTTTAACGAGGTCACTGTCGCGTGCGTGCCCTCCGCCGTGAACTATTTTGCGTCAGATGTGATTCGAAAATTTAGTAAAGATTACCCAAATACGCGTGTCAAGCTGGTCGACTCGAGCTCTAACGATGTGTTGTTAAGTACCGCGAGGGGTGACGCAGATTTTGGTGTGAATTTCGTTGGTTCACTAGATCCTGAGGTGGAGTTTGAGCCTCTTCTGGAAGAAAAGTTTGTGGTGGCATGTTTGAAAGATCATGCAATCGCGCGACGCTCGTCCGTTACCTGGTCGGAAATCGCGGCGTTTCCTTATATAGGACCAGGGAAGGAGTCAGGTAATCGTCTCATCATTGACCAAACACTGGCCGCAGCGGGTATCAAGATGAATAGCTTGTTTGAGACCCAGCACCAGACCACCATGATTGGGCTCGTCGAGGCTGGTCTTGGGATTGCGGTTGTGCCCTCAATGGCAATGCCACGGCGTGATCACCCGCTATTGGTGAGTGTTCCCCTCACAAATCCGGATATTTCTCGAGTTGTCGGTCTGATAAAGAAGAGAGGGAAACCAGTCGAGGGAGTCGCCAAGCAGCTCTACTCAACCTTCTTGGAGGCTATTTCGTCAGATTGACGGGTCAGATCGTTCCCGTTTTCTTCTGAGCTGATGTAATACAGGGGCCCCAGTGATCACTAGAAATATTCGGACGATGTGGTGTAGCACGACTATACTCACGGATCCGCCTGCCGCCAGAGTCATTACTGCGATTTCGGCTTGCCCGCCAGGCCAGAAACATAAGAAAAGCTCAAACAAGGGTATATCGCTGACTTGGCTTGCCCCCAGCAGGGACAGCAACGCGATTAGTACAATGATCGCCACGAAGCTGATGCCTGCAACGACATCTCTGCGCAGTTCTCTTACAGTGATTCCCTGGTAGTGGATGCCTACACCAAGTCCAATAAAAAACTGTGACAGTATGATCATCTCTTCCGATGGCCTATGCGTTAGAATTCCCAGCATGGCCAGTGGTGCTGAGAGGAGGAGGGGGCCAAGAATATCGGCCCCGAAGAGTCTCAGCCGTCGGAACAAGAGCATACCCACGATCCCGGTCATAAATAGACCGATGTTTTCAATCATCGGCAGCTCTGTGATCGGGGCCCCCAGAGGATTGTCGAGTGCCAGTCCAAAGAATTGTGTTAGCACGATGGGTGCGATGGTGATCAGGATAAGTGAGCGGGTTGCGTGGACGAGCGATAACGTCCTCGGATTACCACCGGCCTCGATCCCAAACACGATCATGTCCTGTAAACCTCCCGGCATCGATGAGTAATAGGCTGTCGGCCGGTCGTACCCTAGGACCTTCCTGAAAAATGGGTAACCAACACTCGAAATCAGCAGAACATAGAGCGGGATCATCAACAGTGTAAGAAAATAGTCCGGGATGCTTGTTATCACCTCCATCGTCAGTGTGGTGCCGATCGCGACACCCAGAACGGTCCGGCTAACGCTAGACACCATAGGCATCCCGGCGAGCTTAATACCCGCCAACGAGGCCGCCAGGCACCCAAAAAGTGATCCGAATAAAAACGGGAGCGGTGCATTAAAAAAATCCAGAAGCAGGCCGAACGCTAGGCAGATTAGGATGGTCTTGGCCTGCACCATGCGTCTAGAGCTCACCGTTTGATTTTCCAGTATTCATATGTATACACTATAGTATGATCGCGCACCCGGAAAAAAACAAACAAGAACCCCAGTCTGTCGTTTGTTACGAGCACCTGATAGCACAGATGCAACGCGGTGAGTTAGTCTCTGGTATGTCGGTTACAGAGCAGGGGTTGGCAGATGAGCTTGGGATCAGCCGAACCCCGGCGAGAGAAGCCTTGCGGAGACTTGAGAGTGA
Organism: Gammaproteobacteria bacterium; assembly: GCA_002705795.1. Classification (GTDB taxonomy): domain Bacteria; phylum Pseudomonadota; class Gammaproteobacteria; order Pseudomonadales; family Litorivicinaceae; genus HIMB30. The sequence goes on along the minus strand of PAHG01000030.1, from coordinate 18,562 downwards.
CGGTTTAGTCGTGTCAGAGCCCCGGTTCGGCATGAAAGTCAGAGAACTTGGATACACAGAGACGCTGGAGCTCTATGAGGCGCGGGAGGCGCTTGAGATGGCTGCTGTGCAGATTTGTGCCACTAAAATCAATGACATAGAAATTTCAGAGCTTGAGATCCTGCAAGATAAAATGTCTGATTCGGTCGACGACTCAAACCGGATGGCGAGCCTGAATTATGCGTTCCATAGAGCGCTGCTGAATGCAGGAAAAAATCGATACCTCGCAACGTCGTTCGAGGCGATACATAAAGCACTCGTGCTCTTAGGGCCAACCACCCTCGCTAACGTCGAGCGTGCCGAGGAGTCGTTGATCGAGCATCGTGACCTTATCGAATGCCTCAAACGACGCGATAGCGAAGGGGCCAGGAGAGTCATGGGTGAACATTTATCTAACGCAAAACGAATCCGGCTCAGGCAAATTAATCAGAGGCTGGTCGATGGAAATTGATTTGCCAAAAATAACTCCAGATACCTCACTCATCCAGGTCGGACAGGGGTCCATCCACTACGACGTGATCGTCATTGGTGGAGGGAACGCGGCCCTTTGTGCCGCTATCAGGGCCGCTGAGGCAGGGGCGTCGGTTGCTATTTTTGAACGGGCACCGAAGGAATATCGCGGCGGTAATTCTCGGCACACCCGTAATTTCCGATGCATGCACGGTACACCTAAGGGGGTATTGACCGACTCTTATGGTGAGGAAGAATTTTATGATGACCTTCTCAAAGTCACGAAAGGGAATACCGAAGAGGATCTGGCGAGGCTCACGATACGTGAGTCGGAGGCTTGTTATGAGTGGATGCTCAAACAGGGATGCTTCTTTCAGGAATCTCTGTCCGGGACCCTGTCACTTTCTCGAACGAATGCATTCTTCTTGGGTGGTGGGAAGGCCCTGGTGAATGCCTACTACAATAGGCTTGAGTCATTGGGTGCCGCTATTTTTTATCAGGCAACTGTCCTGGATGTGGTGATACGTCAGCGAAAGTTCGATGGTGTATTGGTCGATCTCGATGGGACGCAACATTATCAGCGAGGCCGCGCAGTTGTTCTGGCGTCTGGCGGGTTTGAGGCAGATAAGGACTGGCTGGCGAGTGCGTGGGGAGACGCGGCGAGAAACTTTCTGATCAGGGGGACACCCTACAATACCGGGGAAGTGCTCAAAGGTGTGCTGGCAGGCGGGGCAGACCAAGTCGGTGACCCAACCCAGTGTCACGCTGTCGCGATTGATGGGCGTGCTCCGGAATATGACGGCGGTATTGTGACGCGGGTTGACTGTGTCCCATTCTCGGTCGTAGTTAACAATGATGGTCATCGTTTTTATGATGAGGGGGAGGACGTCTGGCCCAAGCGTTATGCGATCTGGGGTAGGTTGGTCGCGAAACAACCCAACCAGGTTGCCTACGCGATCATCGATAGCAAGTCCAAGGATTTGTTCATGCCGACCGTTTTCTCTGCGACGGTCACAGATAGTCTAGACGACATGGCTAGACAGCTGGGATTGCCCAAGGATCAATTCCTGGCGACCGTGAAAGAGTTCAACGAGAGCTGCCAAGACGGTGAGTTTTATCCTACCGAGCTCGATGGACTGCGAACGAGTGGCACGACTCCCGAAAAAACCAACTGGGCAAGACCAATCGATACCCCACCTTTTTTTGGATATGAGTTGAGACCAGGTGTCACGTTTACCTATCTTGGTTTTCGAGTCGGCCACGATGCCAAGGTGAGCTTCGGTGGTGTGTCCAGCGAGAATGTTTGGGCGGCAGGAGAAATCATGGCAGGAAGTATATTGGGCGAAGGTTATCTCGCAGGCTTTGGGATGACTATCGGGACAGTTTTTGGACGAATTGCGGGATCGGGAGCGGGAGCCTATGCAAAATCTGGCGCTTGAGGAGGCGAAACGGCAACTCGCAGTCTGTAATGCATGTCGTTACTGTGAGGGGTTTTGTGCGGCATTTAAGGCGATGACCCGGTACAGGGCGTTTGATACCGAGACAGTGGTCCACATGTCAAACCTCTGCCACAACTGCCAGGCCTGTTATCACAGCTGTCAGTTCACTGAACCCCACGAGTTTGGCTTAAACCTACCTCGTGCTCTTGCGGTTGTGCGGGTTGATTCTTGGGAATCCCATGTGCCGCTTCCCGGTGTATCGAAATTGTTTCAGAGTAGCCCGCTTGTCTCTCTCGCCTCGGTCTTGGTCGTGGCGACTATGTTCTGGCTGGTTGCTGGAATTCCCTGGCTATCATCAGATACGTTCTACGACTTGATATCGCACAACGCGTTGGTTTGGATTTTCTCTCCCCTGTTCTTAGCGCCGCTGGTCATCGTTTTTTGTGGGCTTGCGAGATACTGGAGGACGGTGAATGGCGAGCGCATAACATGGAAGCAAGTGNTCGAGTCACTAAGATCTGCGGCCACGCTGAAAAATTTAGATGGTGGGGCAGGGCAGGGCTGTAATTACGAGAAGGAAGACCGCTACAGTCAGGTGCGTCGATGGGCGCATCAGGCAACCATGTATGGGTTCCTGCTTTGCTTCGCCGCGACATCGACCGCGACCGTGATGCATTATGGATTTGATATCGTAGCCCCTTACCCATTTCTTTCGTTACCCAAACTGCTCGGGGTGAGCGGCGGTGTGTTGTTAACGCTCGGAACCTCAAAACTGATTTACCTTAAAACTAAGGCCAGCTCACTATTAGAAGCACCAGGCCGTCGTGCTAGCGACTACGGTTTCATTACACTGCTATGGTTTGTGTCGACCTCGGGCTTATTGTTGTATTGGCTCGGAGATACTGATCTCGCAGGCTCTATGCTGATACTACATTTGGCCGGTATCGTGTGCCTCTTTGTGTCCATTCCTTTCAGTAAGATGGTGCACGGATTCTTCCGCATGGCAGCACTGATTAGAGAGGCTCAGCTGAGGGGCGCTTGATGTCGAGTTGACGTTTGCGCTGGGTAGCTTATATTCCAGCGCCTTCTGTTTTCGTTTTTATTGGATCTTTTGAGAGTACTGTGGACATTCCTTCTTCTAAACCAAATAACCCAAACTTCTCTTCTGGGCCGTGCTCCAAGCATCCCGGATACAACCTTGCGTCACTTGATATACAGACACTCGGCCGGTCCCATCGATCGGCCGTCGGAAAGTCAGCACTGAGCGCAGTGTGTGACGAAACCAAGCGCCTTTTGGGTTTGCCGAACGATTATCTCGTCGGGGTGGTGCCTGCGTCTGATACCGGAGCGTTTGAGATGGCGATGTGGTCGATGCTAGGTGCGCGTGACGTTGATGTGTTCAGTTGGGAGTCGTTCGGGAAGGGCTGGCTTAACGACATCGTCAACGATCTCAAGCTAGAGAATGTGAATAGATACGAGGCCGACTATGGACTGCTCCCCGACCTATCGTTGGCCAACGGAAAAAATGACATTGTATTCACTTGGAATGGGACCACTTCCGGTGTCAGGATCACGGACGGTGACTGGATACCAGATGACCGTCAGGGCTTAACCCTTTGTGACGCGACGTCCGCCGTCTTTGCGATGGAGATGCCCTGGCCAAAACTAGATGCCACTACCTTCAGTTGGCAGAAGGTCCTGGGCAGCGAGGGAGCTCATGGGATGCTTATCCTGAGTCCCCGCGCTGTAGAGCGTTTGGAGACTTATACACCACCGTGGCCATTGCCAAAGATTTTCAGGCTCACGAAAAAAGGCAAGTTGATCGATGGAATATTTCGTGGCGAGACGATCAATACGCCGAGTATGCTTTGTGTCGCAGATTATCTGGATGCCTTGGAGTGGATCGAGGGCATTGGTGGTCTGTCGGGAGCTATCGCCCGCTCTGAAGCCAATTTAGCGGTCATAAGGAAGTTCGTAAATGACACTCCTTGGCTGAACTTTTTGGCCCAAGACCCGGAGACAGTCTCCAACACGAGCGTGTGTCTCACATTGGACGCGAGTCCAGAGCAAGTTAAAGAGATCGCTAAATTGCTGGAGAGTGAGTCTGTTGCGTTCGACATAGGTGCATATCGAGATGCTCCTCCCGGACTGAGAATTTGGTGCGGGGCGACGGTCGAAAAATCAGACGTTGCGTTATTGACCGATTGGATCAAGTGGGCCTACGTGTCTATCGTTAGTAAGGGATAAGAAATGTTTGCCATACGTACATATAACGCAATATCGCCCACCGGTTTGGCGAGATTCGATGGCGCTAGATACGCGGTCTCCTCAGAGGCACCAAATCCGGCAGGTGTCTTGTTACGGAGCTACAAGTTAACAACGGACGAGCTACCAGCAAGCGTTGCTGCCGTCGCTCGTGCGGGTGCGGGCACCAACAATGTCCCCACCACGGAGCTCACTGGGCGGGGGGTGGTTGTGTTTAACACACCAGGAGCTAACGCCAATGCGGTCAAGGAATTGATCTGCGCGGGGTTGATGATGTCGTCTAGGGATATTTTCGGTGGTCTGAAGTTTATCGATGGATTGGGTGACCAATTGATTGAGGATCTGGACCCGCTCCTGGAGTCCGAAAAGAAGCGATTTGCCGGTACTGAGATCTACGGGAAGACACTCGGTATTGTGGGACTGGGTGCGATCGGGTCGCTGGTAGCCAATATGGCTCTTGACCTAGGTATGCGCGTCGTTGGGTATGATCCAGCGATTTCAGTCGAGGCTGCTTGGCGTTTGTCTAGTCGGGTTGAAAAGATGCCGAGTCTCGACGCGCTGCTCAAAGAATCTGACTACATCACGCTTCACGTGCCGGCGATTGATGCGACCAGAGGCATGATAAATTCAGAGTCGATATCGCGAATGAAGGCCGGGGTCAAGCTCCTGAACTTTGCTCGTAAGGAAATCGTGAACGCTGGCGATATTATTAGTGCTCTGGATGCCGGGAAGATGAGTAGCTACGTCACAGATTTNCCGACGCCCGAAATGATAGGTCATGCCAAGGTCATATCGATGCCCCATATCGGCGCAAGCACGGGAGAGGCAGAGGACAACTGCGCGGTGATGGCCGCGGATCAGTTGATAGATTTCTTGGAGAACGGGAACATCAAGAACTCGGTAAATTTCCCAGATACCTCGATGGCGCGGGGGTCAGAGTTCCGATTAACATTCTCGAACTCGAACGTTCCCAATGTGTTGAGTACTGTCCTGAGTCAGATATCTGCCACCGGGGCTAACGTGATTGATTTGGTTAATCAGAGCCGTAACGAGATTGCCTACAACATTATGGATATTGATCAGCCAGTTACTGATGAGTTGGTCGGCACGATTTCGAATCTAGATGGAGTCATTCGAGTCAGGCGTCTGTGATATGCGACGAGGGATCTCGCAATACAGTTTCCTCGTTATGATCTCTCAGTTGATTATGTTAATCGGCTGACCTTTTTCGTATGCCTCGAATGCGGCCAGCATTTCTTGATAGAAGATTGTAAAGGTCTCCTCGGTGCAGTAACCGACATGGGGCGTCGCGATTACCCTTGGATGTTTTACGAGCTTGTCTGCGTTGGTTGCGGGCTCCTCTGCGTAAACGTCGGTCGCTAACCCACCGAGAGACCCGTTGTCGAGGCAGCGGAGAAGGGCAGCCTGGTTGATGATTTCAGCTCTGGAGGTGTTGACGATGTGCCCCTCCGGGCCTAGTAGTTTAAGCTCTTCCTCACCGATCAGGCCCCGGCTTCTGTCCGAGAGTTTGTAGTGGATGCTCACGAGGTCCGCACGAGTGAATAAATCTGCCTTTTTTACTGCTTGAACCCCCAGGGCGTTGGCATGATTTGCATCTAAGTTGCTACTCCAGGCAATGACATTCATCCCGAAGGCCTGGCCTAGCTTGGCAACATAAGTTCCTAATCGACCAAGGCCAACTATCCCCAGNGTTTTACCGCGCACATCGTGACCCATCATGGGCTGCCAAACATTGTTGTGTTTGAGCCCATTAATAAGCGGCATTACCCTGCGGCACAGCATCATAATCAGCATGAAGGCGAGCTCCGCGGTCGCGTGCCCAGGTGATGACGTACCACAAACTACTACTCCCTTCGCTTTCGCTGCGTCAAGGTCTATTGCTGCGTTACGCATACCGGAGGTAACTATTAATTTGAGGTTAGGAAGAGCGTCGATGATCACCTTGGGGAATGGTGTTCGTTCGCGCATTAATCCGACCGCATCAAAGGGCGTGAGCATCTCAATCAGTTTGTGAGTGTCTGAGACGTGCGAGTCGAAGAAAGTGAAATTTAAATCGTCTGATGATCCCCAGTCAGCGTAGTACTGTGCTCTAGAAAAATAATCGTCAAGGATAGCTATTTTCATTGCTGTCTTTCTCGTTGGATTTATAGGGTTGCATCCAGCCAAGGGTATCCTCGGTCACCCCGATCACTTTATATTCGGCTCCAAGTGGTTGATGCCAGCCACTGTCATCAATTACCTGAAAAATCGAGTTAAAATCGATCTCGCCACTATCGGGTGGTCCACGATCTGGGACCGACGCAAACTGTATGTGGCCAACCAGGGGCAGACAGGAATTGAACCGTTCAATCACCCCGCCTTCGGTACGCCCCACGTGATATATATCGAACATCAACCGGACATTATTGAGATCTAGGGTCTCGAGTAGTTCGCACGCGTGCCCGGTGTCCCTCAAAAAATATCCGGGCATATCAAATGGGTTAAGGGGTTCAATTACGACCGACATATTATATTTTTCTGCGATATCGGAGGCGTATCGAAGATTATCAAGGTAGGTCGCCGTCGCGGCCGACCCTTCGATTACCCCGGCCATTACGTGAACGTTNAGGGCACCAATCCGTGCGCCGTAATCAAACGCCTGTNCAATCGCCTGTCTAGCGGCAGAAATCTGGTCAGGTAGAGCTGCGAGACCTGTGTTTAGGGGGCCACGAACCGTGTTAAGCCCGAGCATTGGGAGGTCGGTTTCCTCTAGCGCTCGGCGAACATCGTCCACAGACTCGTTGTAGGGAAAATGGCACTCAACCGCATCAAAGCCACTTCGGTGAGCTCTACGGATCGCATCGGCGAGTGAGCAGTCTTGCCATAAAAACCCGAGATTGGCAGAGAATGCTGGCATCAGTCCCACTCCACATTGTATTTCCTGACCAAATCTCTCGCTTGTTCAGCGGTCAAGGCGTTTGGCTCAAGAGCGCGGGTTAAGAAGGCAAGCTTGGATGCAGCCTCGAGCTCCTCTGAGGCATATACAGCGGCTTCCAGTGTTTTTGCTGAGACAACGGGGCCATGATTCGCGAGCATGATGGCTGCATGCTTGCCGGCAAGGCCCTCAATAGCAGATCCGATTTCAGGGTCCCCCGGAATAAAGTAAGGGAGAAGCCTGACCTGACCCAGCTGCATTATCCCGTAGGGTGTCAGGTGGGGTAGCCAATCGTGTTCGTTATCGGTAGGTAGCAAAGATAATGCGGTGGCATAGCAACTATGCAGATGAACAACTGCGCCCGCCTTATCGCCACGCGTCGAATAGAGGGCCTGATGCAGAGGGACTTCTTTGGTTGGTCTGTCACCTGAGATCAATTCACCGCCGGGTTTGACGACACTGAGTTGTTCTGGCTGTAGACGTCCGAGAGAGCTTCCGGTTGGTGTCACCAAGAGATTTCCATCGGGTAACCGTACCGATAAATTTCCAGTGTTTCCGTGGCTGAGCCCTCGGTTATAGAGACTTAGACCAAATTCACAGAGTTGCTCGCGTATATCCATGTTTAGTCCTCAAGAAGCGCCAGTGCGTCATCAAAAAATGAGGGTGATCCAAAGTTCCCACTTTTCAAGGCAAGCCCTACTAGGTCCTGATTAGAGCCACTGAACACCCATGGCACCCCTGGACAGATCTCACGACCAATGATGACCTCAGAGACATCAAGTGATTGTGTGATAGACCCCGATGTCTCGCCACCAGCGACAACAAATCGTCTGACACCCATATCGAAAGCCTCCCGAGCGATTAAGGCCATCGCACGCTCAACGATAGCGCCGGCCTCACTGACCCCCAACACTGACTGGGCTGCCTTGACCTCATTTGGGCTCGCTGTCGCATACACCAGCGGTGTCACTTTTGGATCGATCGAATGGATCCACTGAATACAGTCTCGAATCGTGTCCTCATTGAGGGTCTCTGGATGGAGTTGGTAACTTGGATTGTGTTCAACATAGCGAGCAACCTGTTGCTGTGTCATTTGTGAGCAGCTACCGCTCAGTACCATTGCTCGAGGGCCAGGTCGAGGGTAACTCACTGAGTCTGATGAACTGATATCGAGGAGCCGAGGAAGGGGCATCGCGAGTGCGCTCCCGCCGGTGAGTAACACATTTGGTGGTGTGTTTGTGACCAAGAACTCCAGATCGGCGAACTCGACGGCGTCTCCTATAATGTGAGTGGCATCAGGTAATCCGGTGCCATTCTTTTGAGCAACGCGGTCCCAGATCTCGACCGAACCGCTCACTTGTGGCGCGAGTATGCGGGCAAGGTTTGCGTCCCTCATCGGCGTGAGGGGNTGATCCTTCATACTCGACTCATTCAGAAGTTGACCATTGACGAATAGGTGGCCCATGAATACTGATCGGCCATTTTCCGGAAACGCGGGGCAGTAGAGTGCCTGTGTTTGACCTGTGATGGCCATAAGCGCTTCAGCGACTGGCCCGATATTGCCTTGGGCTGTCGAATCAAAGGTTGAGCAGTATTTCCAGTACAGCCGTTCAGCACCTCTTGCGAGAAGCCAGTCTGCTGCTTCTGCGCAATCGCGGACCGCTGTATCAATAGGTTCTGTTCTACACTTCAGGGCTATGATTTCGATATCACTACTGCGATTAGATGATTCTTTGGGTAATCCGAAATGTAGCGTAACCGAGGCACCACTGCGTCTAAGTAGAGCCGCAAGGTCCGTTGCCCCGGTGTAGTCGTCGGCGATACAGCCAAGTTTCATGTGTCTGATCCTGGAAGTATCACGTCCGACTGCTGCGCTAGGATCTTTACAACCGCACTGTCATCCTGACCCCCGAGACCGGACTCGGATGCTTTCGTGTATAGCGAAAGTGCTGTATCAGATAACGGAGTGACCACGTTATTGCCGGATGCCTCATCTGTCACGATCCCCAGATCTTTAACGAAAATATTGACGCTGGACAGAGGAGTGTAGTCACCGTCCGCGATGTGTGNAGCGCGGTTCTCGAACATCCATGAGGAGCCTGCACATTTGCTGATGACATCAATTACTTGGTATAAATCCATGTCTAGTGAGGCTGCCAGGGTCATCGCTTCGGCTGCTGCAGCGACATGGATACCGGCAAGAAGCTGGTTAATCAATTTCATTTGTGAACCGTGTCCTGGTTTGTCACCTAGCCTAAATACGCGCTCAGAGATTGCATCAAACACAGGTTTAGCGTTGGCCATTGCGGATGGTGAACCGGAGGCCATTATGGACATCTGACCATCGAGTGCCTTCGCGGCGCCGCCGCTGACTGGTCCATCTATATATCGGAAACCCTCAGTCTCAACCCTATGAGCGATCTCAACCGCCTTCGAGGGTGCCAGTGTCACGCAGTTGATAACCAACGCGTTAGGATTGAGAACGGAAAGTAACCCAGACTCGAACAGGACCGATTCGGCCTGACTTGCGTTGACCACGAAGATTAAAACGCAGTCGATATCTTGGCACATCTCCAGTGACTCGATGGGATGACCACCATTGGCTTGAAAGCGCTGTAGAGCCTCTGGATTGATATCAAAGCCGGCTGTACTAATTCCCGCGCGTAGACAAGACACTGCGGCACCAAATCCCATTGATCCGAGACCAACGACCAGAGTCTTCATAGGGGCTCCTCGTAATTATGTTGATCTTGTTGGTTGCTGCGGTTAATTGTTAGCCAAGACCAGAGCGACATCATAATGAAAAGGAGTATCTTGTGGCCAGAGTTGTTGTGACCGGCGGCGGCGGATTTTTGGGTCAAAGAGTCGTTCGCTCATTGAAGTCGATGAGACGGGTTGTGGTTAACGGGATCGAGCACGAGCACGGGCCTTCCAGAATCTGTGTAGTCGATCGTGTTGCCCCTGATTGGATGGTCGAGGAGGGGATTGAGGTGATTGAGGGCGATCTTCTCACGCTATTGCAGAAAGACCCGTTGATGTTTCAATCCAGTGATGTAGTTTTCCATCTGGCCAGCGCCGTCAGTGGGGAATGTGAGCAGGATCTGAGTCTCGGATTGAAAATGAATTTAGAAACTGGAGTGCGGCTCGGTCAGACGCTTGCGGGTGCTAAACATCGTCCGCTGCTTATTTTTGCGAGCTCTCTCGCCGTCTTCGGTGGGACAGATGATTTTCCTCTGCCGTCCGTAATAACGGACGACGTGAGACCAAACCCTCAAAATAGTTATGGCTCGCAGAAATTAATGCTCGAGACGTTGTACGCTGATCTCGCGCGACGAGGTGAGATTTCGGTCCGCACGCTTCGGCTGATGACGGTATCAGTCAGACCAGGTAAGCCAAACCAGGCCGCCAGTGGCTTTCTTTCGGGAATGATCCGAGAGCCGCTGTCTGGTTCCCCATCGAACGTGCCTGTCCCGATGGAAACAGAAGTCGCGTTGAACAGTCCGGAGCAGGCCGTAGACGGTCTGATTTATGTTATGGGTATCAGTGATAGCGATTGGGGGAGCCCACTGGGGCTGAACCTTCCCGGTACTCGAATTTCAGTCGAAGGGATGATCCACGCCCTTGCCCAGGTGGGTGGTAGCGAGGCACTGAGTCATCTAACCTACCGGCCTGATCCGGTCATTCATGACATCGTTTCTGGATGGCCCTCCCACTTCGAGTCAGCCCGCGCGACGCGACTTAGGCTTGGTGGAAGCGAAATATTTTCCGCCGTGGTTAAGCGGTTCCAGAAGTCTAGATAACCCGACAGGCGTCCTCGAACTCCAACCGTGGGGCACGCGGATGCAGTGCGGATGTATCGCCACGACCCAGCAAGATCACGCAGCTGAATCGCCAACTCGTTTCATGGAAGAACTCTGACTCCAAAGTGGGTGCATCAAATCCCCCCATCGGTCCGCAGTCAAATCCGAGTGCCCTGGATGCTGCTATCAAAAAGCCCGCCTGAAGGTTCGCGTTCGCCAGTGCATAGCGCTCGATCCGCTCAATTGGCCAACTGGCGTGTGCTGTCGGTTGCTTCATATGTGGCGCCAGGTAATGAAACTGGCTATAGAAATTTAGGTCGTAGCCTAGTATGGCTGCGGATCCCGCGGTCCTTGTTTTATCTTGATTAAAGTCGAGAGCACAGGAGGCAAGTTTCTCCATTGATTCGTTTGTATTCACGAAAACGATCCGCAGAGGGCAGGAGTTGTTGGCCGTGGGGGCTAGTTTTGTGAGTTCGTAAATAGCTCTCATGTCTTCGTCAGACAGCGCGTTTCCGTCAAATTTTTTGTGAGATCTTGCCCCTGTGAAGATAGTTTCTTTGGAGAAATCCATGAAGGTCCTTATAGTCACTGACTAGAGTTGTGTATCGCGGTCTGTCTATAGGTAGGGCAGATCCATCACCTTTCAAGACAACAAGAGGCCCCATGAAGCATCGGATTGCGCGGATATTACACTGGTTGATAGTTGCTTCTATGGTGCTAGCGGGATGCTATTTGGCGCTGATGTCCGTTGTTTTTATTATAGGTTAAATACGCCACGAGGGGCAGATATATCGGTCCTTAAAAGGGTCAGAGGGTTCTTTTTGTTATCGGTACAGGTGTTTACTGTAGAGACTTCGTTGCCGTGTGTCTGACGGCAGCGTATCGGCTCTCCGACGAGGTGGATTTGTAAAGATCTTGGAAATCAATTTTCTTGTTCAGATATGTCTGATTTTTATCTTGGCTGGTTTGGTAAAGGGAGTGGTCGGGTTTGGTCTCCCAACCATTGGGATCGGCCTCGGTGCGCTTATCTCTGATATACCCACAGCGATGATGCTNATACTGGTGCCAACGTTTTTTACTAATATCGTTCAGTTATTGGGCACCGGCTCGGTGGCCGCCGTCGTAAAGAAAACCTGGACATTTTTACTAGGGGCAGTGATCTTGATCCCGATCGGGCTATGGATGGTCGTATTGGTTCCTGAGTTCCCATTCGAACGCCTGCTAGGGTTGTCAATTCTCATCTATAGTCTCGCATCTTTGAAGGGTTTTAATCCCGTAATGCGGATGAAGAATAATCATCTCCTCGGCTTGGCCCTTGGACTTCTGAATTCTGTTTTAACTGGGATGACGGGGTCGATGTCGGTTCCAGGTGTGATGTATCTGAGAGCGCTTCAGTTATCAAAAGAAGACCTACTCTGCGCGATGGGAATGCTGTTTCTTACTTCAACACTCGCGTTGGGCGGATCCCTCTGGTGGTTAGATCGCGCATCGGGAGAGCTTTCCATTTTATCTATCGTGATGTGTGTCCCGGTGGCGCTCGGTGTGTGGGTCGGTATGCGGGTCCGTGGCGTCTTAAGTGACGATCAGTTTAAGCAAATTTTCTTGTCGGCATTTACTGTGCTGGGCGCGTATCTTGCCGTTTTCGGCCGGTAATTATCGCGGCTAGATCCCAAGTATTAGAATCCATCCGCTGATGGTGATTAAGGAAAGAAGTTTCGTGGCAGTCAGACAACTGGCGGTCAGATTCGGGGAACCGTAGTTTGCTCCAAATACAGGGTACAGTGATGCCATCGGTGAACTCGCGAGCAGGATGACGGCATAGATATCTGGATCATGGAAATTATCAACGAACAATACACAGATCGCCGCGACGAGGGTTGGATGGAGAAATCTGCGATCGATGGTGTCCCAACTATTTCCAACCCAATGGTGAATAGGGCCAACTCCGCCGGCTCCCAGAATAAGGGTTGATCCAATTTCAGCGGCAGCTAGCTTCGATGTGAGCGCACGAATGAATCCCGAGTGGTCGGTATTTATAGCTCGCGTTTCAGACCCAAACTTGATCGTATTTGTGGCACTGACGAGTTTAGCCGATGGTTCGCAATGTTCTACGGATTGCATCGCTATCTGTTTAAACGGGTAAGTCACATTGCAACCACTGTACCCGCGGTCTCTTAGGTCACTAATTTGGATAATAAAACCATCTTCTGTGTTACTCAGCGGATCGAAGAGATCATATGTGACGTCAAGCCCGGGGAGCTCTCCCAAAAATATATGGAGCGCTGGTGCTTTTGATTTGGCGATGGCGTTACCGATAAGGCCTAACTTTAGATTCAAGAAAGGCTCCAAATAATGCTTCAAGCATACTTCAGGTGTTGACAAACAAATCGCAAGCAAAATCTGAGATGTTGATAATTTCTTCCTAATAATTGATTGTTTAAATTATGGAGAATGAGTTTTCACTGGCGTTTCTGACCGTCAAAGATATTGATCCTATCGATATGGTGCAGACGGCGTCGGAGACTGGTTATGACTACGTCGGACTCCGTCTGCTTCCTGCTGGCACTGATGGGCCGTATTCGATCCTGACCGATCGTGCGGAGCAGCGAAATCTTCGCTCCGCGTTAAACGATACGGGAGTTCTGGTCGCCGATGTTGAGGTCGTGCGAATCAATGAGTCTTTCGCTCTGGAAGCCTTCCTGCCTTTCCTCGAGGTCTGTTCATATTTGGGAGCCAAGCATGTTCTTGTGGTCGCGGACGATCGCGATAGAGCACGGCTGATTGATAGCTATGGAGTGTTCTTGGACAAGGCCGCGGAGTTTGAGCTTTCGGGTGATCTAGAGTTCATGCCATGGACGGCCGTCCCGACGGTGGATGACTGCTTGGAGGTAGTTGAAGCGGTAAATAAAGTTAATGCAGGACTGTTAGTCGATGCACTTCACTGGGACAGAAGCAACCGGAGCACTGACGTGCTTAAACGAATCCCGGAGGCGTTAGTCAATTATATTCAGCTGTGCGATGCGCCACGGTTGGATAATCCCACTACAGACCAACTCATTCATGCGGCGCGATCTGAACGATTAGTCCCTGGTTCGGGGGACATTGATTTGACCGGGATGCTCTCTGCCTTGCCTTCGGGAAAGGTATATAGTGTTGAAGTACCTAGAGAGGCTGAATCATCGACCTTGTCGCCGCGTGAACGAGCTAGCGAGGCTTTGGCCTGCGCCAAGTCTGTCGTTTATAGCGGGGAGGAGGACACACAAGTAAATAATTGAATGAGATGGAAAGTAATATGGCGTTAAGTACCCCAAACCGGGGACCAGCTATCCGGACCATTGCCATGCCAGCTGATACAAATCCATCTGGTGATATATTTGGTGGTTGGCTAATGGCGCAGATGGACCTGGCCGCGGGTAACACAGCCACTCGGGTTGCGAGAGGGCGGTGCGCCACTATTGCTGTCGATCAGATTCACTTTCTACAGCCCGTGTATGTCGGTGACGAAGTGACCCTTTATGCAGATCTCGAATCTGTTGGCCGAACCTCGATGCGCATCAAAGTTGAGGCTTGGCGGAGGGCTCGTGACGCTGATGAGACCGAAAAAGTTACAGAGGCGCTTTTTACTTTTGTTGCGTTGGATCAGACCGGGCGTCCGCGCCCTGTGCCCTCTCGCTGATTGAGCGGGATAAAACTGTGATAGATAGCCCTCAGGATCTTTGTTTTGATAATGACCAAACAAGATAATGGTTATTGCTAGTTAGGGGGGGGGTGAATGGAAGTACTCGAAGTGCGAGATTGGTTTGTTTTGGTCGGGTTAATTGTAGGACTCTTGTATGGGTTCATTGCGCAATCATCGAAGTTTTGTGTACGCCGAGGTATCTCTGACCTAGCTGAGGGAAAAAGTGGGGCCACTCTCACTGGTTGGTTAGGTGCTCTTCTAGTAGCTGTTCCAATGACCCAGTGGATGCTATTTACCGGCCATCTCGACGAGTCCCAGATGATTTACTTTCCCGCCTCCTTATCATGGTGGACGACACTCATTGGTGCGGTGGCGTTTGGTGTTGGCATGATGTTAACCCGCGGATGTCCTGCACGTCTGGTTGTGTTGAGCGGTACTGGTAACCTTCGGGCATGGTTTGGCGTCTTTGTGGTTGGCTTGTCGGCCTACGCGACGTTCAAGGGGTTGATTGCAGAAACACGGGTTCAACTCCAGCAGACTGGCTCCCTTGAACTGCCCACTGAGTCATTATTTATGTTGTTCCCCGGATATGAGTGGGTTTTTATTGCACTTTCGACCCTTCTGATCGCATGTTTTGCCCTTCGGTATGGTCTCAATCGCGATCTGATTGGTGGCGTATTAATAGGCTTTTTGGTTGCAGGAGCGTGGTCAGCTACGGCTGTTCTGGGGTCTGACGATTTTGATCCAGTGGCACCACTGTCATTATCTTTCGTCGCGCCAATAGGAGAAGCGATGACCTATGTCTTGCTGGCCTCCGGGCTTGAGCCTTCCTTCAACGCAACGTTAGTGCTGGGTGTTCTGGTGGGTGCATTTATTTCTTCGCTTGTGCGGGGTGAGTTTCAGTTACAGACTTTTGAATCGGCCCGCGACCACGCACGTTATTTTTTTGGTGCGATCCTGATGGGTATCGGCGGTGTTTTAGCACTCGGCTGCAATACAGGACAGGCTATCACGGGGCTGGCGACAGGGTCTTCCTGGTCGATTCTCGCGACAATTATAATTTTTATCAGTGGTTACTGGACCCACCGACGAATTAGCGGGGCGTATTAGTGGCTCAACAAAAACTAGATTTTTCCGATTGATATTCCTATGTGGTTCGGAATTTTAACGCTGGCAATCGGAATAGTGGCATCCTCGGATGCCAGTGCCGCCTGCCGGACGTTTCATTACGATCATGATGGCTCGCCCCACACACCGCTGAGATTTCGCGTGGTCTGCGAACGGACGTATGTCGTCCGTAAGATCCCAAAATATCGGACACAAGTAACCGACATTTCTACGGGGGAGACACGTTTTCGAGATCCCAAGCATATCCAACTACCTAGGCCGAAACCTAAATGCATCATCCCTAGTGTCTATCAGTTCACAATGATGCAGACTCTCTCCCAATGCACGACAACAAGGTAGACTCCCCATATTAATCAGAAAGGGGTTGGCGTGATTAACGATTCTGAAGCGAGTAACTTAAAAGAGAAGCAACGATCTCTTCGCGAAGGTTTCAGCGATAGCTTGGGGCTTCGTGTGCACCGCTCGATTAGCTGGCTACAGCGCGCTGCGAAGGAGGGCGATGATCCCGACGCGGCGTTTGTGTTTCTTTGGATTGCGTTCAACTCAGCTTACTCGCAGGATATGGGCATTGCTTACCATGTCTCAGAGAAGGGCCGTTTTAAGAGCTTTTTGAGCACGCTTCTGTCGTTTGATCAAGACGACCAGATCTATCACCTGGTTTGGACGCGGTTTCCACATGAAATACGATTAATCTTAGAGAATCAGTATGTTTTTGGGCCGTTTTGGAATCACCAGAATGGCATAGAGGGGTATGATGATTGGGTAGACAAGTTGGATGCATCAGTAAAAAAGGCCAAGACCGCGCTTAGCGAAAAAAATACAGAGCGTGTGTTAAATGAGCTATTTGACCGACTGTATGTCCTCCGGAATCAAATAATTCATGGCGGATCGACCTGGGCTGGAGCCATTAATCGGGCGCAGGTTCGGGACGGCGCGGAGATTTTAGGTTCATTGATCCCAGTATTCGTCGACCTAATGATGGATAACCCAGTGCATCCCTGGAAAGAGCCGATTTTCCCGGTGGTGAGTTAGGCGGTAAACCGATNAGCAACTCTGACCAGA
The DNA here is from genome assembly GCA_002705795.1 of Gammaproteobacteria bacterium. Classification (GTDB taxonomy): domain Bacteria; phylum Pseudomonadota; class Gammaproteobacteria; order Pseudomonadales; family Litorivicinaceae; genus HIMB30. The sequence goes on along the minus strand of PAHG01000030.1, from coordinate 1,765 downwards.
NCGTCATCGCTGTTGTTGACGACGATCTCGAGCTTGGATCGCTGATCGGTGAATATCTCCAATCGAATGGTTTGGCTTGTGAGTTATACGAGTCGGGTGAAAGATTCTTGGAATCGGATTATTCTTCCGTGAGTCTCCTCGTTCTTGATGTTGGGCTACCCGGAATGGATGGGTTCGCTGTTTGCAGAGAATTACGAAACCGATCATCTATCCCGATCATCATGCTTACGGCTNCCAGTGACGACGTTGATCGCATCCTTGGGCTCGAGTTGGGCGCCGACGACTACATGGGTAAACCGTTTAATCCCCGCGAACTTTTGGCAAGGATCAAGGCAGCGCTAAGACGTGTGCAGGTAGGCGAAAAAAAACGTCACGACTCACGGTGAGTCATTCTGATCGACGCGGTCTCTGGGATGGTCAATTAATAGACCTGACTGGTGCTGAGTTTGAGCTACTCGCTTTATTCTACGCAAACTGTGGTGAGGTCATTTCCCGAGATAGAATATCTATCGCGCTGAAAGGTCATAGCGCTTCCCCGTTCGACAGATCGGTCGACACTTTGGTTAGCCGGCTGAGAAGAAAACTTAAACAAGTCTCGTCCATCGATTTGATCCGTTCGGTACGCGGTAGAGGGTATCTGTTTTCGCTATGACGCCTTTGCAATCGTTATTAGACCGCTGTCTACCCGGCTCTATTGTTGCTCGCATGACACTAATTCTTTTTGTGGGGATATTGGTTGCTACGCGCTTTGGGTTGCGGACCGTTTCGGTGCGAGGACTCAAAATGACTTATATGGCTATCAGATTTATGAAAATGGGGTCGATGTGCGATCATTCGGAAGCGTTTGGTTTCATGAAGGCGTTCAATTAAGTTTTGATGTTTCTACGCGTCGAGCGCGCTTCCAGCAGGTTGTGGTGCAGACACAAAAAAGATGCTGGATCATTCCTAGACCTTTTAATCCGATGCTCCATTCAGTGGTTTGGACCGTGGATCAATTCGGGAATAGGCGGGAAAAATCTTTCGAGGCAAGTCAATATGAGTTGATGATTCAGCGATTCTGTCGTGACATCGAGCAGGGCTGCGAGACAGATCTTTCATCCTCACTCCGTATTGCGGAATGGTCGGACAAGATCTCAAACCGATTTGAAAAACGGCTAGTTGGATGAATGTGATGACGAGTTATGAGCCTAACGTTAGTTGGTGTGATTCGACTGGGTATAGAAAAGTTGGACTGAGTTATCAAATCCTACTTGCAAAAACATGTCTTAGAGATCATCCGAAAACAAGCGGCTTAATGAGCCCAGTTAGGCTAACTATCACCAAGGCGACACCTAGTACGCGATAAAACATGGGTGTCTCTTGCTCTACGAGATATGTGTGCATTCTATTACCAAGCAGGTGGCCGATGAATGCGCACGGAAGAAGCCAGACGTGATGGATCAACTGTAGATCGACGCCGACAATGACGAATGAAATTAGCTTTATTGATGTCAATATCCACCACAACACAAAGAGCGTGTTTCGTAACTCATGTTTCTTTACTCGTGAAGCGACTACTGGAACTATGAGTGGTGCCCCGGTCAATGATGTTCCTGATACATAGGCCCCCAACCCTAGAAATCCGTACTCTTGCAACTTGGTTTTAATTTCTATCGGTCGGTTAACGATATAACCGATCGCATAGGCAAGTACGATCAGCAGGATAATCGTGCTCATGATGACTGGAGGGAGTGTTAACAGACCAATGATCCCCATCATTTTTGGG
>PAHG01000029.1 GCA_002705795.1 Gammaproteobacteria bacterium | reverse complement strand
TCGCTTAGGAATGGGTGGAGGCTACTACGACCGAGCCCTAGAGCATTGCGGACCAAACGCGCCGCTCAGAATCGGGGTAGCGTTCGCGCTACAGCAATCAGAATTCGAACCGGATCAGTGGGACCAGCCCTTCGATTGGATTATCACGGAGCTCGGCTTTATGCGCCGATGATTGCGCTATGCGCCAAAGTTACGGCCAAAATAAGACCGCCAACCATCATTAACATTCTCAGTGGATCGCGACGATTCATGCATCCTGTACCTAACCAATTCAGTGCAGAATATTATAAAAAATAAAAATGTCAATTTTTATAGTAATTTAAGGAAACTTATAAGAATCAACTTTTCATAAAGAGGCTAACTGCAAGATTTTCCGTCTCATCGAAATATTTATATCCAATGTCATCAAAGTAGCTTGACAGTTCGTCACGCTCTGAAAGCAATGCCTGCATTGACACCAGCACTCGCCCATAGGCCGCACCATGGTTTCTGTAGTGGAACGCAGAGATGTTCCAACGCGAGCCGATCTTGTTCAAAAAGTTTAGAAGCGCTCCAGGCCGTTCTGGGAACTCGAAACGAAAGACTAATTCAGAGCCCGCTTCAGGGCTCCGGCCGCCAACCATATGCCGGATATGAAGCTTTGCTAGTTCGTTATCCGTCATATCAACGACAGGGAGGCCGGCCCCATTTAGACGATCAATTAATTGCGTCCTATCGTCTGTTGTCGGGTCTGTCGTAACACCCACAAAGATGTGGGCTTGGTCTCGGTCAGCGAACCGGTAGTTGAATTCAGTAATATTTCGGTTACCTATTTGCTCACAAAATGCTTTAAAAGCGCCCGGCCGTTCGGGAATAGTGACAGCCAAAATAGCCTCGCGCTTTTCGCCGACCTCGGCACGTTCCGCGACATGACGAATTCGATCGAAATTGACGTTGGCACCAGAGAGAACGGCGATCAGTGCATCACCAGCACCCTCCCTCTCAGCAAATTTTTTCAGCCCGGCCACCGCGAGTGCACCGGCTGGCTCGTTTACGCTACGAACATCGTCAAATACGTCTTTAACCGCGGCGCAGATCTCATCGGTGGTGACGGTAATTACCTCATCGCAGCAATCTTTTAAGACATTAAAAGTATTTTCGCCGATCTGCTTGACGGCTACACCATCTGCGAATAGTCCGACTTGCGAAAGCACAACTCGCTCTTTTGCTTTCATCGCTGCATCAAGACAAGCGGCGTCTTCAGGCTCAACCCCGATGACTTTGATTTCGGGGCGAACATATTTGATGTACGCCGCCATTCCCGCCGCTAAGCCACCCCCGCCTACAGGGATGAATATCGCGTCGACTGGGCGGGTGACCTGCCGCAACAACTCGACCGCGACAGTGCCCTGACCAGCGATGACTTCAAGATCATCGAATGGGTGCAGATAGGTGTATCCATTATCCGCAACCAATTCCTGACTTTTGGCAAAGGCCTCATCAAAGCTGTCACCGTGAAGTACCACTTGTGCACCTCGTGCTTTGACAGAGCGTACTTTGATCGCCGGCGTTGTCGTTGGCATCACAATGACCGCGGGGATTTTTAATTTTTGAGCCCCCAAGGCAACGCCTTGAGCGTGATTGCCAGCCGATGCAGCGATGACCCCCTTCGCGAGAACTTCTCCAGAAATACCTGCCATCTTGTTGTACGCACCCCGGCACTTAAACGAGTACACAGGCTGCAAATCTTCACGTTTCAGAAGAATGGGGCGACCGAGCCGCTTTGATAAAAAAGGTGCCGGGTGGACAGGGGTTTCCGTCGCGACATCATAAACGCGCGCTGACAGAATTTTTTTAATTAGGGCGTCAAACATGAGATTTCCAAATCGAAGCCAAATATCATAGCGTCTGCGACTGCCAACAGCTATTATTTTGCCCCGTTTTATGGAGAGCACGATGAGTCAGGATGCGAAAAAACGCCGGGTGGCCGAGGCAGCTTTTGAAAAAGTCAGGCACCTTATTGATTCTGAAACACCAATTGGGATCGGCACAGGCTCGACCGCTAACTGCTTTATCGATGTGCTGGCCGAAAGCAAAATCCAAGTCCTGGGAGCAGTCGCATCATCTGAAGCGACCGCAGAGCGGCTAGAACATTACGGTATTGCACTACTCGATCTGAACGCGACCGGAACGTTACCCGTATATGTTGACGGGGCGGACGAGGCAGACACAAATCTGAACCTGATCAAGGGCGGTGGCGCGGCGCTGACACGCGAAAAAATTATCGCAGAGGCATCCGCACAATTTGTTTGCATCGCTGATGACTCTAAATATGTCGACTTGCTCGGCAGGTTCCCGCTGCCAGTTGAAGTAATACCACTAGCAAGAAGCTTGGTTGGCCGCGCTTTGGTTGAGCTTGGCGGCGATCCAGAGTATCGCCAAGGCATCGTTACTGATAACGGCAACCTCATTTTGGACGTGCATGGTATGTGCATAAACGACCCAAAATCATTAGAGCTAGCGATCAATCAAATCCCGGGCGTTGTAACCTGTGGTTTATTTGCGAAACGCCCTGCTGACGTTTTGTTATTGGCTTCCGACAAAGACATTCTTGAATTCTCATGAGACGATTAATGACCACTTCGTTCGATAAATCGAAGCTTAAAGTGCTTTTACTTGAAGGCATCCACCCGTCTGGAGAACGTATCTTCCGGGAAGCAGGTTATCAGAATACTGAGACCGTTAAGACCGCTCTGACCGGCGACGAACTGAAAGCGAAGCTTCAAGGGGTTCATTTTTTGGGCATTCGATCCCGAACTACTCTGACTCAAGATATTTTCGAGGTGGCCGACAAACTCGTTGCTGTGGGGTGTTACTGCATTGGGACCAACCAGGTGGATCTCGCAGCGGCAACAGCACATGGCGTTGCTGTTTTTAACGCGCCGTACTCGAATACGCGTTCAGTCGCTGAGCTGGTTCTAGCAGAGGCGATTCTGCTACTCCGTGGGATTCCAGAAAAGTCGGCACAAGCCCATCGCGGTGGCTGGGCTAAGACTGCGAATGATTCATTCGAGATTCGCGGCAAAACACTCGGCATCGTGGGTTATGGTTCGATTGGTTCACAGTTGTCAGTGCTCGCCGAGAGTCTCGGGATGCGCGTGATTTTTTATGATGTGGTCTCAAAGCTTCCGCTCGGTAACGCGTCACAGATTCCATCCCTCGAGGAATTGCTTGGTCAGGCAGATATCGTGACACTTCACGTACCAGATCTCCCATCAACACGTAATTTAATCGACCAAGAGCGTATCAGCCAGATGAAGCCAAAGAGCGTTCTAATCAACGCGTCACGTGGCACGGTAGTCGATATCGACGCATTGACGAAAGCGCTCGAAGAGAAGTATCTCCTTGGTACAGCTATTGATGTGTTCCCAATGGAGCCTAAGTCGAACAACGATGAGTTCATCTCACCATTACGCGGTTTTGATAATGCGATCCTGACGCCACACATCGGGGGATCGACGCAAGAAGCTCAAGAAAACATCGGTGTAGAAGTGGCTGAGAAGCTGGTTCGTTACTCAGATAACGGCTCAACACTCACGAGTGTAAACTTCCCGGAGGTTGCTTTACCCCCTCACCCAAACCATCACAGATTATTGCATGTGCATGAAAATCGCCCCGGCGTGCTCTCTGCAATCAACTCGATTTTTGCTGAGAATCGCATCAACATCGGGTCTCAATTCCTGCAGACATCAGACAAAATTGGCTATGTCGTGATCGACATTGATCGGGACTACTCCGACGTAGCACTCAAAAAATTAACCGAAATCAACGGAACAATTCGCTGCCGCGTTTTGTTTTGATATGTTGAGGCCGAATCAACCTCAATGCTCGATTTATTAACCGATTGGTGAGCCATTGACTCTTCTCTGGTTTGCGTTCAGGAAATCCTCGGATCCAATTCGCCTTCAGAATAGCGGCCTACCATAGTTTCAAGGCCGATAACCTTGATCCTCGGTGCCTGACCTGCGCAACCAAAAGCCTCGTAGCGAGTTTTAACAATTTCACTCATCGCTTTTGTGGCTTCGCTTAGGTATTTCCGCGGATCAAATTCGGCTCGATTTTTCGCAAGATATCGACGAATCGCGCCAGTAGACGCCAAACGCAGATCAGTATCGATATTTACCTTGCGGACGCCGTGCTTGATACCCTCCTGAATCTCCTCTACTGGAACCCCATAAGTTTCTGGTATTTCACCACCAAACTCATTAATCACAGCGAGCCATTCTTGCGGAACCGAGCTCGATCCATGCATCACGAGATGCGTGTCTGGAATCCGTTTATGGATCGCCTTGATTCGGTCGATCGCGAGAATGTCTCCGGTCGGTGGACGGGTGAACTTATAGGCACCGTGCGAAGTTCCGATGGCTATCGCAAGTGCATCGACCTGGGTCGCCTTGACAAAATCTGCTGCCTCGTCAGGATCAGTCAACATCTGATCATGCGATAAGGTGCCTTCTGCACCGACACCGTCTTCCTCGCCCGCCTGCCCAGTTTCCAACGAACCCAAACATCCGAGCTCACCCTCAACCGAGACTCCACATGCGTGAGCCATCCGTGTTGTTAATGCAGTCACTTCCACATTATAGGCGTAGCTAGCAGGTGTTTTTTGATCTGGCATCAGTGAGCCGTCCATCATGACAGACGAGAAGCCTAATTGAATCGATTGCTGACAGACATCTGGCGATGCTCCGTGGTCTTGATGCATACATACCGGGAGATGAGGAAATTCCTCAATAGCTGCTTCGATTAGGTGGCTCAGGAATCTGCTTCCCGCATATTTTCTGGCGCCAGCGGAGGCTTGTACTACAACGGGCGCCTCAACGGCATCGGCGGCCTCCATAATTGCGCGCATCTGCTCGAGGTTATTCACATTGAATGCTGGAACCCCATAACCGTGCTCAGCGGCATGGTCCAATAATTGGCGCAAACTGATTAATGCCATGACAGCTCCTTATGGATTACTTCTGGTCTTCAACATTTGAACTGCTGGGAGCTCTTTTCCTTCGACAAATTCGAGGAAAGCACCACCGCCGGTCGAGATATAACTGATTTGATCAGTAATTCCAAACTGTTCAATCGCTGCCAAGGTATCACCCCCACCCGCGAGACTAAATCCGTCACTCGAAGCGATCGCCTCCGAAAGCGCTCGCGTTCCACCTTGAAACTGAGGAAACTCAAACACGCCAACCGGCCCATTCCACAGAATAGTCTTTGCTGATGCCAGCATGCCTCGATACAAGGCCTGCGTATCTGGGCCTATATCCAGAATCATATCGGCATCTGCGACATCTTCGACTCGCTTGACTGTCGCTGTGGCATCAGCAGCAAACTCAGTCGCGACCACGACATCAACAGGCAGTGGGATATCCGTTGTTGACATCAATTGGTGGGCGGTACCGATCAATTCTCCCTCCATCAAAGATCTACCCACAGGGAAGCCCGCGGCAGCCAAAAATGTGTTAGCGATCCCCCCACCAACAACGATCTGATCTACTTGCTTTGCGAGTTCTCTCAGCACTTCAAGCTTAGTGGACACTTTGGAGCCACCAACAATCGCCACAGCAGGCCGCTCCGGATTTGCAAGAGCTTTCCCAAGAGCATCGAGCTCTGCTGCCATCAGTGGACCAGCCGCCACTTCAGGAGCAAATCTACCAACGCCACACGTAGACGCATGCGCGCGGTGTGCTGTTCCGAAGGCATCCATCAAATATATGTCACAGAGAGAAGCCATCTTCCTTGCCAATGCTTCATTGTTTTGCTTTTCGCCTCTCAGATAACGCACGTTTTCAAGTAGTACCAGATCGTCGGTTTGCTCAAACCCGTCAATCCAGTCCGTGATCAGTGGAACATGTCTACCTAGTTTGTGGGACAATATTTTTGCCACCGGTGCCAAGCTAAATTCTGGCTCGCACACACCTTCTTTTGGACGACCTGAGTGGCTCATCACGGCAACTCTTGCACCCTTTCCAAGCAATGCTTCAATCGTCGGTAGCGCTGCATCAATCCTGGCTGTTGAAGCTACTCGGCCATCTCTGAATGGAACATTTAGGTCTTGGCGAACCAACACGCGCTTTCCTTGCACCATTAGTTCAGACATAGTTTTTATCATCCAAATTACGCTCTAGAAATGGACTGCCAATGTAACAATAAATCAACGACACGATTGGAATATCCCCATTCGTTGTCATACCAAAACAGCAACTTCACTAGCCGTCCGTTAACCATCAACTGGGTTGCATCAAAAATTGATGATGCGGGATTATGGTTGAAATCAATCGAGACCAGCGGGTCTTCATTAACAGCAAACAACCCGCCCTGAATTTGTGACCACTGATACATCGCCCCCATGATTTCGGTTTCCGTTACTTCGCGACTAAATTCCACNGTTAAATCTACACAAGATACATTTTGCGTGGGAACGCGCATCGAATATCCCTGAATCCGTCCAGACAGCTCGGGCATAACCCACTCTAGTGCTCTAATGGCATTGGTAGTCGTAGGAATCATTGAGCTATGTGCAGAGCGNCCACGGCGCGGGTCCTTATGCGCGCTATCGATCAACACTTGATCATTGGTAACCGAGTGGATTGTGGTGTAGAGCCCGCGTTCGATCTCAAGCGATTGGGTCAGGCCAGACACCCCCAACGCGAGACAATTAGTCGTACAGCTGGCCGCAGAAATGACTCGATGTGAGTCGGAGAGGCTACTGTGATTCAAACCGAAGACCACTGTCAAATCAACATCAGGGCCTCCTGGTGCTCCTATCAAGACCCGGGGAGCGCCCGCGCTAACATGAGCATCGGCTGATTCACGATTCGCGAAGCGACCAGAACTTTCTAAAACGACATCGACCGGCGTCTTCTGATAATCAATCGTATCCGGTGATGAACTTTGGTTTAGAGCAATNTTTCGACCATTGAGAAGATATCCGCCAGCTGGGTCCTCTTGAAACAAAAACCCTGAACGTCCGTGTGTAGAATCAAAGTGTGTCATGTGCACCAGGCTTGCGGCATCTGCAGGGTCGTTGATTAGAACGGGCTGAATACGGTCAAAGAGACCTCGCTCAGCTAGTGCACGAACAACACACCGACCGATTCGGCCGTAACCATTAATTCCTAGCCGCCAGACCAATTAAAGCGCCTTCGCTTTGGTGACGATATGATTGACAGTGAACCCGAAGTGTTTCATCACATCAGCGCCAGGGCCTGATTCGCCAAAGGTTCGCATGCCGATGACGTCGCCGTTCAGTCCAACGTACTTGTACCATCCATCAGGGTGGCCCGCCTCGATCGCTAGCCGCTTGGTGCATGATCCGGGAAGTATTGACTCACGGAAGGCGTCGTCCTGCTGATCAAACCGGCTTGTGGAGGGCATCGAGACAACACGAGTGCCACCGCCAAGTGTGTCGGCCGCTGCGACAGCTAACTCGACCTCAGAGCCTGTGGCAATTAAAATCAACTCAAGAGNAGCTGTTTCTTTCGTCAACACATAGCCACCACGAGCAATGTCCGCAACTTGTTGTGGGTCACGCGACTGGTTTGCTAGCCCCTGGCGCGAAAGTGCGAGTGCGGTGGGTCCNTGATAGCTCACGGCTTCTTTCCAGGCGACAAAAGTTTCCGTGGTATCACAGGGACGCCACGTCTCCAGCCCTGGAGTAGATCGTAAGCTTGCCAGTTGCTCAACCGGCTGGTGTGTCGGACCATCCTCGCCCAGACCAATCGAGTCGTGAGTAAAGACATAGATCACCCGTTGCTTCATCAAACCGGCCATACGTACAGCGTTCCGGGCATATTCCATGAAAATGAGGAAGGTGCCACCAAACGGAAGGAATCCACCATGTAGGGCTACCCCATTCATCAGCGCGCACATACCAAACTCACGGACACCGTAGTGCACATAGTTTCCGCCTGGATTTTCTTTGCTGTTGGCCAGGCAGTCCGACCATACCGTCAGGTTGGAATGTCCCAAATCTGCTGAACCACCCAAGGTTTCAGGGAGTAGTTTTGCAACCAATTCGATCGCGTTCTGTGAGGCTTTCCGAGTCGCAAAATTTGGAGATTCGGCTTGCGTATCGGAAATCGCCCGGTCGAAATCTGCTAAAGCGTTTGCCGGCAGATCACCTTGGATGCGACGCTCAAACTCGGAGGCCAAAGCCGGATACTTCTGTTTATAGTCCGCAAAGAGTTGATCCCATTCAGCCTGCGCTGTGGCGCCGTGTTCCCGGGCATCCCAAGCTGACTGAATATCAACCGGAATCTCAAACGGACCATTCGACCAACCCATCGCTTCACGGGTTGCCCGAATCTCAGTATCCCCGAGGGGCGCCCCGTGTGTCTTTTCGCTTCCTGCAAGATTTGGCGACCCAAACCCGATCACGGTTCGACAACAAATCAGGGTCGGCCGGGACGCTTCCTGACGAGCTGTTCTTAATGCCGTCTCTACCTCTACAGCGTCATGTCCGTCGACACCGCGGATTACCTGCCATCCGTAGGACTCAAAACGCGCTGGCGTATCATCGCTAAACCAACCGCGCACATCACCATCGATTGAGATACCGTTGTCGTCGTAAAAAACAATCAGTTTACCGAGACCCAAAGTCCCGGCCATCGAACACACCTCATGACTCACCCCCTCCATCAAACATCCATCTCCCGCAAAGCAGTAGGTGTAATGATCAACAATCGGGAACTGTTCTCGGTTGAATTGAGCGGCCAACGTTCTCTCGGCGAGAGCCATACCGACAGCGTTGGCAAGTCCCTGTCCTAGAGGACCTGTTGTTGTCTCAACGCCCGCCGTATAGCCAAACTCAGGATGGCCAGGAGTCCTTGAGTGAAGCTGTCGGAACGATTTCAGATCGTCGATCGTGACATCGTAACCAGTTAAGTGTAGCAATGAATAGATCAGCATGGATCCGTGTCCATTCGACAAGACGAAACGATCTCGGTTGGGCCATTGTGGATCTCCCGGGTTGTGGCTCAGCACGCCGCGCCACAGTACTTCGGCCACATCAGCCATGCCCATTGGGGCTCCCGGGTGTCCTGAGTTCGCTGCCTGGACAGCGTCTATGCTTAAGAATCGAATCGCGTTGGCGAGCGTCCTGCGGTCAGTCATATGACGTCCTTTGTAATCACCGAGACAAATTTAGAACAGGCATTGTTATGAAACCTGACAAGAACCACAAGCGTGGATTATACGGAAATATTGACATATAAAGATATCTTTATATAATTATGTTTACGTGACGAGCCTGAGACTCCTGCAATGACCAATCGGACATATTTTACTTCAGAATCTGTATCTGAAGGCCATCCAGATAAGATGGCTGACCAGATCTCCGATGCGATTCTTGACGCGTTAATTTTAAATGATAAGCACACGCGCGCCGGCATTGAAACGATGGTTAAAACAGGGCTCGTTCTAGTTTCAGGCGAAGTCCGCACAGATACTTGGGTGGATATCGAGGACATAATCCGCCAGGTGATTCTTGATATCGGATACGACCATTCATCGCTCGGTTTTGATGGAAATACCTGTGCGGTTTTGAATGGCATCGGGAAGCAGTCGCAAGACATTGCACAGGGTGTCGATGAAACAGAATTTCATGAGCAGGGCGCAGGGGACCAAGGCCTGATGTTCGGTTACGCGACCAACGAAACCAACAGCCTTATGCCGGCTCCAATTCATTATTCACACAACCTGGTTCGCCGCCTGGCAGAGGTCCGCAAGAATGGTGACCTTCCCTACCTGCGACCAGATGCAAAAAGCCAGGTCACGTTCGCATACGACGGCGACACTATCGCGGGCATCGACGCGGTAGTTATCTCGACGCAGCACGATGAAGACATCTCCTTAGAGCAACTGCAACGCGAAGTTAAAGAAAACATCATTGCACCTGTACTGCCCGAGGCATGGCTAACCGACCAAACCAAATACCACATCAACCCAACGGGTCGTTTTGTTATCGGCGGCCCAGTCGGTGATGCAGGNCTGACTGGCCGCAAAATTATCGTCGATACGTACGGCGGAATGGCACGCCACGGGGGCGGTGCTTTCTCCGGGAAAGACCCATCCAAAGTGGACCGTTCAGCAGCCTATGCTGCACGCTATGTTGCGAAAAATATAGTTGCTGCCGGCCTTGCTGACCGCTGTGAAGTCCAAGTGTCATACGCAATAGGCGTGGCAGAACCGACATCGATTCGTGTCGAAACATTTGGCACATCAAAATTCAGCAACGCGCACTTGGATAAGCTGGTCCGTGCACACTTCGATCTACGCCCGAGAGCGATCTCCACCATGCTGGACTTGAATCGACCAATTTACCGTCCGACAGCCGCATATGGCCATTTTGGACGTGATGATTTGGATTTAACCTGGGAGCGCACGGATCGCGCGCAAGCACTAGCTGACGCAGCTGCGAAGCTTTAAGTATCAAAGAGGCAATATTATGAGCGCACTACCGAACGACCTATTGAAAGGCGATTACAAAATCAAGGATCTGTCGTTGGCAGATTGGGGACGCAGAGAGATCCGCCTGGCTGAAAACGAAATGCCAGCCTTGATGCGTCTCCGAGACAAATATGCCGCCGAGCAGCCTTTGAAGGGCGCAAAGATCATCGGCTGTATTCATATGACTGTGCAAACCGCTGTGTTGATCGAGACACTCGTTGCACTCGGTGCCGAAGTTCGCTGGAGCTCTTGCAATATCTTTTCAACACAGGATGAAGCGGCAGCGGCGATCGTTGCCGCGGGTATCCCTGTGTACGCATGGAAGGGCCAAACCAACGAAGAAGGCGAATGGTGTGTTGAGCAGACCATCCTAAAAAATGGCAAGCCATGGGATGCAAACATGCTTCTTGATGATGGCGGTGATTTAACTGCGATGGTCCACGAGAAATATCCAGAGATGCTAGCTAACATCAATGGCGTCACTGAAGAGACAACAACAGGCGTCCATCGCTTAGTCGAAATGTTGAACAATGGTGAGCTGAAGATTCCAGCAATTAACGTCAATGATGCCGTTACCAAGTCAAAAAACGATAACAAGTACGGTTGCCGTCACTCACTCAATGACGCACTGAAACGTGGTACGGACATGCTCCTCTCAGGTAAACGTGCACTCGTCATTGGCTACGGCGATGTGGGCAAGGGTTCAGCGCAGAGTCTCCGTCAAGAGGGAATGATTGTTCGGGTCACCGAATCCGATCCAATTTGCGCAATGCAGGCTTGCATGGATGGCTTTGAAGTTGTCAGCCCGTACCGTGACGGCCTCAAAACAGGGGAAATTCAAGATATTAATACACGGCTCCTCGACGACACTGACGTGCTCGTGACGACAACCGGCAACATCGATGTGTGCGACAGTGCGATGCTTCAATGCCTAAAAAAAGGCGCGATCGTCTGTAACATTGGTCACTTCGATAACGAAATTGACACCACATACATGCGCAAAAACTGGCTTTGGGAAGAGGTGAAGCCCCAAGTACATCAGGTCTTCCGCTCCGATGCGCGGGATGACTATTTATTGTTACTTGCAGAAGGCCGTCTTGTGAACTTAGGCAACGCCACTGGCCATCCATCTCGGATAATGGATGGATCATTTGCCAACCAAGTTCTTGCGCAGATAGAAATGTATCAGCGCGGCTTCGCGAAGCTGGCCGACGCTGACAAAGCGGACAACATTCAGATTGAAGTGCTGCCAAAGCACCTTGATGAAGAAGTAGCAAGGTACATGGTCGAAGGCTTTGGTGGTGTCATCACCAAACTGACCGAAAATCAGGCACAGTACATTGGTGTATCAGTCGAAGGCCCATTTAAACCAGAAGCCTACAAGTACTAACCATGAGAACACCTCGTCTGTATGCGGATACCATCGGTCACGCGACAGACGAGGTGAGTTTATCTGAACGTAACCACCACTATCTGTCTCGCGTCTTACGCGCGAAACCAGGTCAAATCATTCGACTTTTTGACGGTTGTGGCCGCACATGCGAGGCAACTGTCAAAGAGATCCGTAAGCGCGAAACAACAATTGAACTCATGGCCATCACCGAAAGTCCAGACCAGAGGCTTCCAGTGACACTTGGTCTTGCGTTGATTAAATATGATCGCCTTGATTGGGCGTTACAAAAAGCTACCGAGCTTGGTGTGAGCGCAATTCAACCGATCATTACTCAATTCACTGATTCACCACCGAAGGCAGACCGACTCGAAAAAAAGCGGGATCACTGGAAAGAAATCCTCGTGAGCGCCTGTGAACAGTCANACAATGATTGGGTTCCTGTACTTCGTGAACCGCGGCAACTGAATGAACTCGCACTACCTNGACAAACAATTGTCGCGCATCCAGCAACTGACTCAATGCAGATCAATCCCGACCATGAGGCACTCTTACTGATTGGCCCCGAGGGTGGTTTTAGTGATGCAGAACTGGANTTTCTATACAAAAAGCAGGTGAAACCGATGTCACTTGGCCCCAGAATACTGAGAACCGAGACCGCAGCGATTGTTGGTCTTACTTTGCTCGGACAGCAATACGGCCAGTACTAGGAAAGAGCGTGGAAACACACAAAAAGCGTATTGGATTCTGGATGGATTCGATCGAGAGCATTAAGCCTCATAAGGACACTAGTTTTGCTCTAATGCTCGCGGCACAAGAACTTGGGCATGAGATTGTATATCTCCCGAAACACGGACTCTGTCTTGATCACGGTGACGCGAAAGGCATCATGCAAGAAGTCAGAGTCACCGATGGGATAGCGGAAAATTTTGCCGTATTGGGAGACCCTGTTAAGNTATTACTCACCACCTTAGATATCGTTGTAATCCGCGTAGACCCACCATTTGATAGCGAATATTTGTACGGCACTCACATTTTAGAACGAGCTAAAAACTTGGGTATACAGGTGGTTAACGACCCACAAGCGATTCGCGACTGTAATGAAAAACTGTTCGCGACAGAATTCAGCGAGTTGATGCCGAAGACAGTCGTCTCATCAAAACACGAAGACATTCGGACGTTCCAAAAAATGCAGGGCGACNTCATTCTTAAACCGCTCGATGGCATGGGTGGCTCTGGAATCTTCCGGATCACCGCAGATGGCTTAAATCTTGGAGCAGTGCTAGAGACTCTTTCTCCAAACGAGTCGCGGCTGGTAATGGCGCAAGAGTATCGGCCAGAAATCATCGACGGTGACCGGCGCGTTCTCGTGNTGCACGGTAAACCGATACCGCACGTTCTCGCACGGTTCCCATCCCAGGGCGAAACGCGTGGTAACTTAGCCGCTGGCGGAAGAGGAGTTACGATGCCCATCTCAGATCGTGAACGAGAGATCGCCAAAGCTGTTGGTCCCGCTCTGCGCGAGCGGGGTTTATTATTTGTTGGACTCGACGTCATCGGCGGCCACTTGACGGAAATCAATGTAACGAGCCCGACCTGTGTTCGTGAGATTGATGCTCAAGCCGGTACGACGATCGGGCAAAACTTTTTCGAAGCACTTTTCGATGAGTGAGCTAAACTAACCCGACGAAGCCACGAAAGAGATCCAATCCATGAGCNATGATTCAGGCCAAACAACATTGAATGGCCAATTTTTAGTCTCAACGCCCGACCTCAAAGACGGTGTTTTTGACTCCGCACTAGTGCTGATGTGTGAACACGGTGAATCAGGTGCGATGGGATTTATTGTAAATAAAACAACCGAATTCTCGGTTCAGGAAATATTTGAACAACTAGGCCTCGAATCAGCAGACTCACTGGATCCTGATGTGCCAGTCATGACTGGGGGACCGGTAGAACCTCAGCGAGGATTCTTACTTTCCAACCATCCAATCACAGAGGATGTCGTTGAGGTACTCAATGGGCTCTATCTCGCTTCAAGTCCTGAGGTATTACCACTGGCGACCAATGCATTGAATCAAGGCGATGCTATTTTCATTTTAGGGTACTCAGGCTGGTCTGAGGGCCAACTGGAATCAGAAATGGCCGCAAATACCTGGATCAACGTACCCTGGAACTCAGACGTTATTTTTCAGATTCCGACCACGGATAGACAGCGTGCTGCATTGGCTCAACTTGGCATCGATCCAATTCAATTAGCACAAGGTGCGGGCCACGCCTAATGCCGTTAGCACTCGGCTTTGACTATGGGCTGTCTCGTATCGGGGTTGCAACCGGACAAACTCTGACCCAATCAGCGACCCCCCTTATGGCCATACCGGCCAAAGACGGAACACCTCGATGGGATGCGATTGAAGAGCTCCTAAATGAATGGAGGCCCGATATCGTCGTCGTTGGACTACCATTACATGAAGACGGGACAGTGAGTGAGGTGGCTAAGTATGCGAAAAAATTCGGCCAACGCATCCATGGACGATTCGGTGTAGAAGTGGCGTTTATTGATGAGTACCACAGTACTCGAGAAGCTCGCGAATACCTAAATTACAAGGGCAAAGCTAGCGATCAAGATGGAAAACTTGATGCAACAGCAGCAAGCGTAATCCTTGAGCGCTGGCTGGGAGCGCAACATGCATGAGGTTCGATCCCAGAGAGCGACTGAAAACGCACTTCGTAATCTAATCAACCAGGTTGATAACGCCTACCACAGAGGCACCCCATTGGTGGTTGGCATCCATACCGGTGGCGCTTGGGTCGCGACACGCCTATGCGAAGCCCTGCAATGGAACGAGCCTGCAATGCTCGATATTTCTCTTTATCGTGACGACTTCGAGACTAGTGGGCTCAAACGGTCCGGGACCACAGACCGGATGCCACAGCAGTTGAATGGCGAGAATATCTTGCTCATCGACGACGTGCTTTTCACCGGCCGCACAATCCGCGCAGCCCTCAATGTTCTGTTTGATTATGGCCGCCCAGGTACAATCGATCTCGGTATTTTGTTCGACCGCGGGGGCCGCGAATTACCGATCGAGCCAACTTTCCTTGGAGAATCNCTTGGCGAGGAAGGGGTTGAGCGGTGTAAACTCGTCGGACCCGAGCCTCTAGCGCTCATTACCCCGGACTCGTAATAAGGAACGCCATGCACGGTCCAGCTGCGCTCCAACTCACCTCAGACGGACGATTGAAACATCTCCTGACGACCGAAGGTCTTCAAAAACCCCTCATCACTGAACTTCTCGATACCGCTGAAACATTCCTCTCTTCACAAGGACAGCCGGTAAAAAAGGTCCCTCTTCTGCGTGGTAAAACCGTTGTGAATTTGTTTTTTGAAAATTCCACACGTACGCGAACAACGTTCGATATCGCTGCACACAGACTGAGTGCGGATGTGGTTACCCTCGACATTCGAACAAGCTCCGCATCTAAAGGGGAAACGCTATTCGATACCCTAAAAAATCTTGAGGCGATGCAGGCAGATCTTTTCGTTGTTCGCCATAGTGCGGGGGGCGCACCTTTCTTCATCGCTAACCGAGTGACTCCAAATATCGCTGTCATAAATGCGGGCGATGGAACACATGCACACCCCACCCAGGCACTCTTGGACTTAATGACAATCCGCAAGCATAAAGGGGACCCTGAAAATCTGTCGGTCGCTATTATTGGTGACTTAAAGCACTCGCGTGTCGCTCGATCTTTAATCCATGGCCTTCGTGGCATGAGCTGTCCCGATATTCGAGCCATCGGTCCCGGTACTCTACTCCCTTCCGATCTCGGACATCTGGGTGTGCGTACCTTCCACACCACTGAAGCTGGTCTGAGCGGTGTCGATGTTGTGGTCCTGCTCCGACTTCAAAAAGAGCGTATGAGTAATGCATTACTGCCTAGTGAGCGTGAGTTTTTTAATCTCTATGGAATGACTGAGGCGCGCCTCAAGCTCGCAAGAGATAACGCCATCGTGATGCACCCAGGACCGATCAACCGCGGCGTAGAGATCGCCAATGAGGTTGCCGATGGACGCCAGGCCGTCATCCTCGATCAAGTGACCAACGGAATTGCTATCCGAATGGCCGTCATGGCAATGACATTGTCGACGCAGCAAGGAGCTCACTCGTGAGTACGGCCATCCGAAATGTTCAGATTATCTCACCGGGCAGCCCCCTACATGGAGCTTCGGAGGTCGGCATCGAGCGAGGTGTATTCGTTGATCCAAGAACCCTGACTGATGCGACAGAGATTGATGGAAAGGCAGCCTGGCTTGTACCAGGGCTGATCGACTTNAGAGTCAACTTGAGAGAGCCGGGTCTTGAACACAAAGGCACGATCGCCTCAGAGACACGGGCGGCAGTTGCCGGTGGGGTGACGACAGTGGTAGCCACTCCAACCACAGACCCCGTTGTTGACTCCCCGGCTGATGTTCGCCTCGTCCTCGAACGNGCCAAGGCATCAGGACATTGCCGAGTATTGCCGACTGCGATGCTAACCCAAGGTGGTGAGGGGAATCACTTATCTGAGATGGCCGCACTTGTCGACGCGGGGTGCGTCGCTCTGGCGCAAGGTAATCGCCCATTCGGTTCAAGAAAAATAGAATTCAATGCGCTGAAATATGCTCAAAGCCTCGATATCCGCGTGATATTGGATTCTGAATCACGTGACTTTTCTGGAGGATGTGCACATGCAGGGAAAATCGGGACTGGGCTTGGTCTCTCGCTGAATTCTCCGCTGTCGGAAACGCTTGGTCTAGGAGCTGATCTTGACCTAGTCGAAGCCACAGGAGTAAGTGCACACTTCTCGCGCATCACTTCCGGGGTGTCAGTAACCCGCATTCGAGAGGCCAAAGCGAAAGGTCTGCAGATCAGCTGTGATGTTACGCTAGGGCACCTGGTCTATTCAGAACATGCCATCGTCAATCTCGATCCGAATTTTCATCTTGAGCGTCCATTGCGTTCGGAAGACGATCGGCTGGCACTGATCGCCGGCGTCATCGACGGAACAATCGATTTGATCGTCTCTGATCACTCGCCTCATGAGCCTGGAGCCAAACTCGCACCGTTCCCGGAGACGGAGCAAGGAATGAGTCATATCGAGGGCACGATGCAGCTCTTACTAAAGCTNGATCAAAGCGGCGAGCTCGCATTTGAGCAATCGTTAAGAGCAATGACTTGTAAACCAGCCCAAGTAATCAAACAGCATGAGCTTGGGTCAATTCAATTCGACAACCGAGCAGACTGTGTACTACTTGATCCGAACGGCTCAACGACTTTTGATCAAGATCATTGGTTAAGTTCCGGTACCAATAGTCCATTATTTGGGCAAACTCTGCCAGGACGTGTGCTCGGATCCTGGATTAACGGACGACACATCGCTCTGTGATGATGGATCGCATTACTGAACTCGGCCATCGGTTTGCACAGATCGAGTCTGCTATTCGAGATGCGGAAGCCGACGGAAATCGGCGATCTGATTCAGTTCGTTTGCTCGCAGTGTCCAAGACAAAGCCAGCGTCTGATGTTGAGGCGCTCTTTCGGCTTGGGCAAAAACAGTTTGGCGAAAACTACATGCAGGAGGCTATCGATAAGATCCACGCTCTCAGAGACCTTGATATCGAGTGGCATTACATCGGTCATATCCAGAGTAACAAAACAAAAATCCTTGCAAATGAATTCGACTGGGTGCATACCATTGAACGTGAAAAAATAGCGAGACGGCTCAACGAAGCCCGTACAGGTAGCCCCCTAAACGTCCTGATACAGGTCAATGTTGACCTCTCAGAGACCAAGTCAGGCGTAGCCCTCGATGATGTAAACTTGTTAGCAAACGCCATTTGGAGATTACCTAACCTAAGACTGCGTGGGCTAATGTCGATTCCAGACCCCGTGAGCGAAGACGAGCTAAAGCGCGCCCACCAAAAGCTGAAATCACTGTTTGATCAGTTGAAACATGACCACCCAGTACCGGAGATTTTTGATACGCTTTCGATGGGTATGACCAACGATTTAAAACTTGCTGTGATCGAGGGAAGCACCATGGTGCGAGTCGGAACTGCATTGTTCGGAGCAAGACCTCCAAAGGATACAGTATGAACGATCAGATTGGATTTATTGGCGGCGGTAACATGGCCCAAGCCATCATCACTGGGTTGTTAAAAAGTGGGCGATCATCCAGTGATATTTTAGTCTCTGACCCAAACCAAGACTGTAGACAGGTGCTCACCACAATGGGCATCACCAGCTTCGCAGACAGTGCTCCAGTCATGGCACAGGCTCATCTTGTTGTGCTTGCCGTGAAGCCACAAATCATGGATAGCGTGTTAACGGATCTTGTTAATTCACTCAAAGTAACTCATGTGATCATCTCAATTGCAGCGGGGATTACCATTCAGAATATTCGTCATCGATTAAATGATGCACAAAATCCAGTCGTACGAGTGATGCCTAATACGCCTGCTTTAATTGGTGAAGGGATGTCAGCGTTGGTTTCGGACCAATTGCTAAACGAAGATATTAAAACCGCTGTCCAAGAGATTTTTGACACATGTGGTCACGCGTTATGGGTACCGAACGAGCAGGCGATCGACGCCGTAACGGCAGTCTCCGGATCTGGCCCAGCATACTTCTTTCTGATGATCGAATATTTAATCAACACGGGTGTCCGACTTGGACTGTCGCCAGAGGTTACCAGAGCTCTAGTAACCCAGACAGCGAAAGGCGCTGCCGGGATGGTTGAACGATTAGATGTGGGTCCTGATGTGTTGCGACAGAGAGTCACATCGCCAGGTGGGACAACGGAAGCCGCTTTGAATGTTTTCGATGAAGGTGACTTCGCAGATCTGATCGATCGCGCGCTGATTGCGGCCCGTGATCGCGCGGGCGAGCTATCCGAAGACGCACCCTAAAAATTACGTTAGGCTAGGCCTCGGACAAAGAGAGTCACATGGAAGCAAATCTGATTTTTTACGTTCTCAACACGATAGTTTCGGTTGTNGTCGCGCTTGTAGCCCTTCGCTTTCTACTGCAATTGGCCCAGGCAAATTTTTATAACCCAATTTCCCAAGGCGTAAATCGTTTCACCGCCCCGCTGACTTCCTTGTTTAGTGGCCTCCCGACAATTGGATCCGTGAATCTCGGGATCTTATTTGCAGCGATCGTCGTCCAGGCTTTAGGAGCAGGGCTGTGTCTGTTTCTGCTTGGTGGGATGCCAGGCATCGCACAGCTCATCGTTTGGTCAATCCTGTCCGTATTCGGGGTAATGATTAATCTCGTGTTTTACGCGTTACTTGGTATGATTATCCTATCTTGGCTAGCGCCAAGTGCCTCTCATCCAGGCGCTGAGCTTCTGTATCAATTATCAGAACCGTTTCTTACCCCATTCAGAAAAATTATTCCCGATCTTGGTGGCCTCGATCTATCGCCAATCTTGCTATTTGTGGCGATTAATCTACTTGAAGCCATGGTTATTCGAGGTCCAGCACGGTCCCTAGGCCTGTCACAAACAGTGGCCCAATTCTTCGTTGGAATCAGTTAATGGCGGCATCACTCGGGATTGTCACCCCCGAAATTATCCCCTTTGAAACAAAGCTCAAGCTCGAGCGGGGAGGATATTTGTCTCGTTATGACCTGATAGTCGAAACATACGGGACTTTAAATGCAGCCAAATCTAATGCCGTCTTAGTCTGTCATGCTTTGAGTGGCGATCATCACGCTGCCGGATATCATGAATCAGAACCAAATAAACCCGGTTGGTGGAATCACNACATTGGACCGGGAAAGTGTATCGATACCAATCGATTTTTCGTTGTCAGCTCAAATAATTTGGGGGGTTGCTCAGGGTCCACGGGTCCCTTATCGATCAACCCTGAAACTGGCAAAGTCTATGGACCTTTTTTTCCAGAAGTCACCGTGCTCGACTGGGTACATGCACAAGCGGGTCTCGCTGATTATTTAGGAATTGAAAAGTTTGCTGCAGTTGTTGGTGGCTCACTGGGTGGAATGCAGGCCCTACAGTGGTCGATTACATATCCGGAAAGATTGGGATCCGCGGCGATTATCGCCGCCGCTCCGCGACTGACCGCGCAAAATATTGCNTTCAATGAAGTCGCAAGACAAGCAATTATGCGAGATCCAAATTTCTTTGATGGCAACTATGCAGATCACGATGTCATTCCAGCATCTGGCGTCGGTTTAGCGAGGATGGTCGGACATATTACCTATTTATCTGATATCTCGATGGGTGAGAAATTTGGCCGAAACCTTCCCCGCGAGGATCGTGATGCTGAGGGCGTCAACTTTGCCGTAGAGCAATACCTTCGATATCAGGGCGAACAGTTCAGTGGCCGCTTCGATGCCAATACCTATATTCTTATGACGCGAGCACTCGACTATTTTGATCCAACCGTTAATGAATCAACCCCGTTATCTCAAATACTGAGCGCAACGCGGTGTAAGTTCCTTATTCTTTCNTTTACAACCGATTGGCGCTTCTCTCCGTCCCGGTCTGAGGAGATTGTCGATGCACTGATTCAGGCAGGAAAACCAGTCAGCTACACGCGACTCGAATCCGCGCATGGGCACGATGCATTCCTTATACCCGACAACACATACGGACAGATTTTTAAAGCGTTCATGGATCGTGTGCATCATGATTTGGGGAAGGCGCTATGAATTCGAACTCTTATCGAATCCCGGATTGGATCGCAAAGGATTCACGCGTTCTCGATCTCGGCTGTGGCGACGGCAGACTGCTCGCGCAATTAATTGAAACACATGCAATTGACGCATTAGGTCTTGAATTAGACCCCGATAAAATTACGAATTGTCTTGATTTGGGCCTCAGTGTGATTCAGCAAGATTTAAACAAAGGCCTATCCAACTTTAACGATCAACAGTTTGATACCGTCATCATGACTCAAACGCTGCAGGCTGTTCGCCGACCTGATCTCGCGTTGGCTGAAATGCTTCGCGTTGGCCGAGAGGCGGTTGTAACTTTCCCTAATTTTGCTTATATCAGGAACCGAATCCAACTGGGCCTAGTGGGCCATATGCCAGTGAACCCGCAACTTCCAAACCCATGGTACGACACACCAAACATCCATCTCTCAACATTCCGAGACTTCGAGGAGCTCTGTCGAACGTTGTCCATTCGAATTCTCGACAGAGATACTTCGAATCTATCGGGCAACCGGACTTGGCTCGGCACAGTTTGGCCGAATCTCTTCGGTGAAGTTGCTGTTTATCGACTGACCAAGGAATCATAATGCGACAGATGATCCTAGCCCTCTCGTGCTGGTTGACCACCTTAAGTGCATGTGCCACTGAGGTTGTCCGGGACCAGGGGTTTGAGGTGCAAATCCAACCCTTTCCATCCACATTTTTAACTCAAGATGTTGCTGGGATGTATGGTTTTGAGCGAAGCCGTCGCCAAGCACTGATTAACATCGTTATTTTAGAAGTCCAGGCTGATGGGCAAGCCCGTGGGGCGGTCGCGGCATCTGTAACTGGTTTCTCAAAGAATCTACTAGGACAAACGCAAANACTCACCTTTCGTGAGATTGATGAGGGAGAAGATGCAATCTATTACCTTGCACCTGTGCGGGTGACCAGCGAAGAAGAAATCCAAATTATTCTGGAGGTGATTCCAGAGAACGCAAAGGCTATTGATATTAACTTCAAACACCGAGTGTATGTGGACTGATAGTAGGCTGGTTTTAGCCAGCGGAAACAGGGGAAAACTCCACGAGTTTTCAAGGCTCTTTTCTGACTATAGAACGGAAGTAGTCCCACAGACCGATCTTGGTGTGGATCCACCAGAAGAGACTGGACTCAGTTTCATTGAAAACGCGCTATTGAAAGCCCGTAACGCGTCAGCGATAACGCAAATTCCAAGTTTGGCCGATGATTCCGGGCTCGTCGTCCCTGCACTCGACGGCGCTCCTGGTTTATATTCAGCGCGCTACGCGGGAAGCCATGCGTCTGACCAGGATAATCTGAATCTGTTACTGGATCGCATGAAGAATCTCAGCGGATTGGATCGTGAAGGGCATTATATTTGTGCACTCGCCCTAGTCCGTCATTCAACCGATCCAGATCCGGTTGTTGTCATCGGTCGTTGGTACGGACAGATTATTAACTCACCCCGTGGCGAAGGTGGATTCGGTTATGATCCCATTTTTCTCCCGGATGGGCTTCATCAGACGGCTGCTGAGCTCGACTCAGAAACGAAAAATAAGCTGAGTCATCGAGGGCTTGCTGTCTGCGAACTTAGATCGCTCCTGACTTGAAACCCCTACCGCGCGCGCTCTACATCCACATTCCCTGGTGCATTAAAAAATGTCCCTACTGTGATTTTAATAGCCATGAACAAGGAAATCCTGACTTTGCCGGATATGGGCGCGCATTGCTTCATGATCTAGAGGCAGACCTCGAGCGCTATGGATCAATTCCTTTCGTTTCATTGTTCTTTGGTGGAGGGACCCCAAGCCTTTTTCCACCGCAGCACCTCGAACCACTCTTTCAGCGACTCAAGGATCTTAATTTAGTCTCCGATATCACCGAAATCACTCTCGAGGCCAATCCAGGAACGTTGGATTTAGGGCACCTGAGCGGCTATCACGATTTAGGAATCAATCGACTATCGGTCGGCGTACAAAGCTTTAACCAGGGGGTTCTCAAGGCACTGGGGCGCATCCATGACAGAGACCAAGCTGTGGCGATGATCGAGCACGCAAAAGCAATCGGATTCACGCGGCTCAATGTTGATCTCATGCACGGGACTCCAGGCCAAACACCCGCTATTGCACTTGAAGATCTCAACATTGTCCGAGATCTCGAGATAAGCCATCTATCTTGGTACCAACTCACGATCGAGCCAAACACCGCCTTTTACTCAAAGCCCCCCAAACTTCCTGAAGAGGAGACTCTCGAGGCCACCGAAGCAGTTGGCTACGAGGCCATAAACTCGATGGGACTTCAACACTATGAGGTGTCTGCTTTTGCCAAGGCAGGCGAAGAGGTCAAACACAACGTGAATTATTGGGAATTCGGTGACTACCTTGGAATTGGCGCAGGCTCACATGGAAAAATTACATCCGAGCGTGGATTCATGCGTACACAACGGACAAGACAGCCATCAAATTACCTCGCTCGCACTAATTTTTATGCGACTGAACGGCCGATTTTGGATGGCTATCGGGGAGCTGAGTGTTTGATGAATGGCCTGCGATTAAAATCAGGGATCTCTTATACGTATTTTCAAGAGAGGACCGGGCTTGATCCCATCGAGTTTCGGACAACACATTTGATGGAAGCGGACCGATTAGGTTTGCTTAAACCAGAGCGTTTTCAGGCATCGAGATTTGGTTGGCGGCACCTTAACCACATTTTGGAGATGCTAATCTGAGATCTTTCTCTCGTAAACAAGATCAAAAACATCATGCCCTAAACGCTCGCCACGAGCCTCAAACTTTGTGGTCGGACGACGTGCTGGACGCGTTACAAAATCGCCTTCCTCAGAGGTGTTGTGCCAAGCCGCAGAATTTCTAAAAACCTCAACCATCCATTCAGCATAAGGCGCCCAATCGGTGGCTAAATGACAAAATCCTCCTACACGCACGCGATCTGCAAGTAGACTTATAAAATTGGGTTGTACGATGCGTCGCTTGTGATGACGTTTTTTATGCCACGGATCCGGAAAATATATTTGCACACCGTCTAGCGACTGGGGCACTAGTCCGACTGACAAAACCGCTACGGCATCCTCGCAGATCACCCGAAGGTTTGTAACGCCGGCCTTTTTCGCTTCATTCATTAGGCGACCCACGCCAGGCCTGTGTACATCAACACCAACAAAATTACGGTCGGGTTCATTAATCGCCTGCCTCAACAAGGAATCACCCATGCCAAAACCAATCTCAAACACAACCGGGGCCGCCCGACCAAATGTTTTCGGCAAATCGAGTCGATGATGGTTACAAACGAGCCCATACTCATCCCATAGGGTTTGATAGGCTTTATCTTGCGCATCGGTCATGCGGCCTGTGCGGAGTACAAAGCTCCGAATAGTCCGTTTTTGCGCTTCTTCAATCATTCAATCAAACCGGTCTCGGGGCTTGATGCATCGGCATAACGTTTTCTCGGCATCCGTCCAGCCTCATAGGCAAGACGCCCACTTTCGATGGCAAGTCGCATCGCTTGCGCCATTTTGACTGGGTCTTTCGCTTCTGCGATCGCGGTATTCATCAAGACACCCTCGCAACCAAGCTCCATCGCCACAGTCGCGTCGGATGCGGTGCCTACCCCGGCATCGACAATCACGGGCACCTTCAAATTTTCGAGGATCTCGCGGATGTTGTATGAATTTTGTAAACCAAGTCCTGAACCAATCGGTGCGCCAAGCGGCATCACAGCAACACAGCCAATCACTTCGAGCTCAAGTGCAATCAACGGGTCATCTGATGTATAGACCATAACTTCAAAATTATCTTCGACAAGCGTACGAGCAGCGCTCAATGTTTCGACCACATCTGGATACAAAGTCCGAGACTTTGAAATGACCTCAAGCTTCACAAGGTTATGGCCATCTAATAATTCACGCGCAAGTCGACAAGTTCGCACCGCGTCGTCTGCCGTATGGCATCCGGCTGTGTTTGGTAAAAGTGTGTACCGATCGGGAGAGATCACATCCAGTAAGTTTGGTTCGTTTGGGTTTTGGCCTAAATTGGTCCGGCGAACCGCCATGGTGACCACATCAGCACCACTTGCCTCAATGGCATGACCTGTTTCATCCAGATCACGATATTTTCCAGTGCCCACAAGCAACCGGGATTTCAGCGTGTATGAACCTACCTGAATTCTATCTGCCACTTAACCTCCTCCAATAGCATGCACTATCTCAAGCACATCACCATCTTCTATTACGACATTAGTAAATTGTGACCTAGGGACAATGTCACCATTCCGCTCAACCGCAATGCGGCGACCAAGCAATGACTTATCAGTCAGATAACTTTCTAGGCTTTGGGGTTCGATCTGTTCAAACTCGCCATTCACCAATATTTGCATGTGTGTTCCTTGAATAAAAAAGGCCGCGTGAGCGGCCTTTTTCGAAAAACATCCGTTCATTTAAGCAACAAGCGCTGTTTTTACCTTTTTCATCGCATTCTTCTCAAGCTGACGAATGCGTTCCGCAGAAACATTATACTTACCAGCTAGCTCGTGCAGAGTCGCTTTTTGATCGGCCAACCAACGGCAAGCCAAAATGTCTTTACTTCGATCATCCAAGTTCGCTAATGCTGTGTAAAGGCGATCCGTTGTGTCCTTTGTCCAGTCCTGTCTTTCCAAAATTTGGGCAGGATCAGCGTCTGATGCTTCAAGATACTGCGAGGGAGACATCGACAAATCGTCATCATCGTCTGTATACCCGTCAAACGCCATGTCTTGCGCAGCAAGGCGGCCTTCCATTTGACGGACAACTTCTTCGCTAACCCCAAGGTCATTAGCAACACTCTTAACTTCATCGGCAGTGAACCAAGCCAACCTTTTCTTAGCGCTCCGAAGGTTGAAAAACATCTTGCGCTGGGCCTTAGTGGTTGCAACCTTGACAATCCGCCAATTTTTTAAAATATACTCATGCATCTCGGCTTTAATCCAATGCACCGCAAAAGACACCAAACGAACTCCCATCTCAGGGTTAAAACGCTTCACAGCCTTCATTAAACCTACGTTGCCTTCTTGAATTAGATCTGCCTGAGGCAAGCCGTATCCAGAATAGCTGCGCGCAATATGAACTACAAAGCGCAAATGTGACATAACCAACGAACGTGCGGCGTCAAGATCGTTGTCGTAATACAAACGATCAGCAATTTCTTTTTCTTCTTCCGCGGTCAAAATAGGAATCTGACTTACGGCCTGAACGTAGGCCTCAATCTGACCTCCTGGTAGTAATACTTCTACAGGTAAATTCGATTTTTTAGGCACAAAACACCTCGCTTCATCTAGCTCGCGCATGAATAACGTCACCGACCTCCTTGTTTAGACTATTGTATTAGTATATAGGAAAGTATAGCCGTTTTTAGTTCCTCTATGCCAAAAATCGCCCGCAATTCGCGCCCTTTTGTCACTAATGAAGAGCTCTCAATTGTCGACTGACAGCACGCTCTGCACCGATCCAACTCGCCAGTATTGCAGTTAAAGCAACACCTATGAGTATCCGACCGTCCGTGGGAAAATCCTCAAGCCGCCTATCCAAGGCCCTCAAATTCGATGCAAGGGTCGTGGACATTACCTCATTTAAGAGGGAAATCACAAGGCATGCAGTCAAACCAGCTAAAATTCCAAGCAACGTCGCCCGATACAAATAAGGTCGTCTGATGAAATGGCGAGGTGCCCCCAAAAGGGTATAGAGCTTAATCCGACGACGATCGTCTACAACATCAGCAGCCGCAACCAAAAACACAGCCATCAGAACCCCAATAACGGTCAACGCCGATAAGCCAATACCTAAAAAGCCTAGCGTCTCTACCAAAGACATATATTGAATGCGTGTCGAGGGATAATATCTTAGCGCAAATATGCGTTGATCAGATGTAAGCGACTCAACAACTTGATTTTCGCGTGACTCAACGCCTTGAGCGGAGAATTTAACACGAAATGCGTCCGGCAGAGGATTATTGCTCTTTAAGTCTGCGATTGGCCCCAACCCATCCTGTGCACTCAGTTGCTCAAGTGCAGCGCTCCTCGGTACAAAAATGATCTGGTCAATATCTGGCATTTCAGCAAGCGCACGCTCTAGGTCAATTCTTGCCTCAATGTCGAGCTCCTGTTTTAGAAATACAATCGCCTCACTCCGGACAGCATCTTCGGGCACGAGAGAGACCATTCCAAGCCAAATCTGCGCGAGCCAACCGGGGATCGCTAGTAAAATTCCAAGTAGACTAACCAAAATAACAAACTGAGTTAATCGATCAGAGGTGCGCTTCCATGCGTCATGAGCCGCCCGAATGTGATCTAAAATCCAACGGCTCATTAATTCGCTCCCATGCCATCAGATATAAGAGTCCCGTTTTCTATAACTAATCGACGAAATGGCAGAGACTCAACAACAGCACGTTCGTGCGTCGCAACTAAAATGGTGACGCCCAACTGCTGAAATTGGGTAAACATGCGCATCACCCGTGCCGAAAGCTCTGGATCAAGGTTTCCTGTTGGCTCATCGGCTACCAATAAAGCAGGTCGATGTACGATTGCTCGAGCGATACCTACACGTTGTTGCTGGCCGCCAGATAATACGTGTGGACTAGCGCTCGCCTGATCCGATAGGTCCACTCGAGACAACGCTGCTTTGACTCGTTTTGGAATTTCTGATTCGTTGAATCCAGAAATACGAAGCGGTAATGCGACGTTATCAAAAACAGATAAGTCCTCTTCCAAATTAGGGTCTTGAAACACCACGCCAACGCGTCGTCGATAACGCGCAAGCTTTTCACCTGATAATGTTGATAGATCGGCTCCTGCCACACGAACGGTACCAGATGATGCCGTCTCTAAACCCAAAATCAAACGCAGTAAAGTGGATTTACCTGCTCCAGAGTGCCCCGTCAGAAAAGCCATTTCACCGGGTGCAAGGCGGAAGTTCACATCAGAGAGCGCTCGACGTCGGCCATCGTATACTTTGGCAACGCTCTCAAATTCGATCACTCGGAAGCCTCCGCAAACATTGCGTCAACAAACGCCTCCGCATCGAATGCACGCAAGTCTTCGGCTTTTTCACCGAGCCCCACGTAACGGATCGGCAAACCAAACTCACGGGAAAGCGCGAACACGATGCCGCCCTTGGCAGTGCCATCGAGTTTCGTTAAAACCAATCCTGTCGGCTGAATTGCTTTCGAAAATTCTCGCGCTTGGCTGATCGCATTTTGGCCTGTGCCCGCATCCAAAACGAGAAGCACTTGATGTGGCGCACCAATATCAAGCTTACCAAGCACTCGGCCAATCTTTTCCAGCTCGTTCATCAAATTCGCTTTGTTTTGAAGACGCCCCGCCGTATCGGCCAACACAATGTCAGTGCCCCGCGCTTTCGCTGATTCACACGCATCAAAGAGAACGGATGCTGAATCTGCGCCCGTATCTTGAGCGATCACCGGGACTCTGTTGCGCTCACCCCAAGTTTTTAACTGCTCAACCGCTGCGGCACGGAATGTGTCACCAGCCGCCAGCAAAACAGATCGACCGTCGGATTGATAACGATGGGCAAGCTTCCCTATGGTAGTCGTTTTACCAACACCATTAACACCAACCATCAAAATCACATGCGGCTTATTCAAGCCCTCATCCACAGCAACTGTGGATGCAACCAGGGTCGATGCTAAAATATCTTTCAAGAGTTTCAACAGACCATCGGGGTCAGATACATCGTCTTGCCTCGAGCGCTCCTCGAGGGTCTCCAGTACCCAGTCAGTGGTATCAACGCCGACATCAGACGACAGAAGAATCGCTTCAAGATCTTCACGGATCTCTTCATCAAAACCGGTGCTGAATATGCTCTTTAGACTACTTGATAACTGAGACCGTGAACGTGATAGCGCTCTAAAGAAACTCACAGGCTCGGCGTTTTCAACAGTCACAGGGGCATGATTCATCGATTCTAACGCATTATCCTGTGGCTGCTTTGGTTCTTCTGATATCGCTTTTTTTCGCCCGAACAAAAACCAAACGACGAGCGCAACGAATATAGCGACTCCAACAAGCAGAAGTGGATCGAATGTCATGGCACTTAGAAATCCTAAAAAACTCAGGATGAGATGATAGCATTTGCAGATGAAAAGAGAGATGAACAAACGTAAAGCCCATACGGGTGTTCGTATTATCGGCGGATCACTTCGGCGTTCAAAAATCGAGGTTTTAGACCGCGACGGCTTGAGACCAACACCCGACCGGGTGCGTGAAACTCTATTCAACTGGCTCATGCCAGCGTTACCTGGCGCTATTGTGATAGATTGTTTCGCGGGAAGCGGTGCGCTTGGTTTGGAAGCGTTATCGCGAGGCGCATCAAAATGCACCTTCCTCGAGAAAGACAGAGCGATTGCCAGACAACTTCAAAAAAATCTAGAACGCTTCCAACTCAGCCCACAAGCAACCATTACCTGCTCAGATGTATTCCAGGCGTCCAGAGAATTGTTCAAAAAGGCCGATATCATCTTTGCAGATCCCCCATTCCACCTTGGGTTAAGTCAGGACTTTCTGACTTGGATTCACGATAAAGTTCAGCCAGACTCTCGGCTCATCATCGAGTGCGAACACGATCAGGACTTAAATCTTCACGGATTTGAGATAATCAGGGAATTGAAAGCAGGCATAGACTGGCTGCGTTTATTGAGACCAACACTATGACTATTGCCGTCTACCCAGGAACATTTGATCCAATCACAAATGGGCACATTCACGTTGTTGAACGGGCTGCCCGCATTTTTGATCGGGTCATTGTTGGAGTAGCTGGGTCGACGCACAAAACGCCGACCTTTGATCTTGAAATACGAGTCAGCCTCGCAGAAGAATCACTTGGTCACCTCGATAATGTCGAGGTCCGTGGCTTCCACACTCTGCTGGCAAACTTTGCGCAAGCAGTCGGCGCGCGGGTTCTTCTTCGTGGCTTACGCGCTGTGGCAGACTATGAATACGAACTACAACTCGCCAACCTTAATAAACAGCTCGCTCCTGAACTGGAAAGCCTGTTCTTAACCCCCGCCGAGCATTACAGCTTTATATCATCGACATTGGTTAAAGAAGTTGCGCGGCTGGATGGCCAGGTAGAGGCTTTTGTACCTCAGCCTGTTGTGGCAGCTTTAAAGAAGCATTTCAACCACTAACGTTGACATTGTCTGCAAAAGTAGCTATTTCGACCTCCAATCACCCGGCTCTGAATGGGCTCTTCGCACTGACGGCAACGCTCGCCGTTGCGACCGTATACCGATAATGTTTGTTGAAAATAGCCGGGCTCTCCTTGACCATTAACAAAGTCCCGGAGCGTTGTGCCGCCTGATTCGATTGCTCTAGCCAAGACCTTTTTTATTTCCTCTGCCAACACCCCATACCGATCTTTTGAGATCCGATTTGCGGCTCTTGAGGGATGAATTCCCGACAGAAAAAGTGACTCAGACGCATAGATATTGCCGACACCAACCACGACAGCATTTGTCATGATGAACGACTTAACTGCGAGACTTC
The DNA here is from genome assembly GCA_002705795.1 of Gammaproteobacteria bacterium. Classification (GTDB taxonomy): domain Bacteria; phylum Pseudomonadota; class Gammaproteobacteria; order Pseudomonadales; family Litorivicinaceae; genus HIMB30. Next base: position 79,191 of record PAHG01000029.1, on the reverse strand, counting down.
GTCGTCTTGATTGCTCATACAACCAACTACCACTAAACGCATCTGATAACGGTTCAGGCCCTAGTTGACTGATCAGCTGCCTGGCTCTATCCGAGTCTGCCCAAAGAAGACACCCAAATCGTCGAGGGTCGTGATATCTTAGCTCCAAGTCACCAATTCGCATCTGCACATGGTCATGTATTTTCAAAGGGGTATTTGGGCTAACCAGCCGAAATGATCCACTCATGCCCAAATGCGACAATATCTGAGTATTTTCTGTTTCGATCAGGAGATATTTCGCGCGACGTGAAACCGAAAGGCAGGATTCATTCAGCAAACGTCGCGAAAAATCAGCTGGGATAGGCCACCTAAGGGACGGTTGATTAACTCGAACTGAAATAAATGACTGGCCAACAAGAAACGGCGCGATACCACGCGCCGTTGTCTCGACCTCAGGAAGCTCAGGCATAAGCCCTACTTAATTTTTGCTTCCTTATAAACCACGTGTTTTCTGACGACCGGGTCGTATTTTTTTATTTCAAGCTTGTCCGGAGTGCTCCGCTTGTTTTTATCGGTCGTGTAATAATGACCTGTACCAGCAGACGACACCAATTTAATTTTATCACGCATGGTTTATACCTTCTCGCCACGTGAGCGGATATCTGCCAACACGGCTTCAATCCCCAATTTATCAATGATGCGCATCCCTTTCGTAGACACGCGAAGACGAACAAAACGCTTCTCGGACTCAACCCAAAACCGATGCCAATGCAGGTTCGGGAGGAAGCGACGCTTCGTCTTGATGTTGGAATGCGACACGTTGTTGCCGGTTGCGGGGCCTTTGCTTGTTACTTGGCATACTCTTGACATAATCTGATCCGCCTCTTTTTGTACAGACCGAAAAAACGGATCCGGATAGTATCGCCGCTAGGGAGAACATACAAGGCCCAATCGACAGCTATTTTGACAACTGCCCTCTGGGACACTCATGTTATGGTTGGTGCTTCAGTGACAGGGGAACGTCAGTGACACATATATCCTGGTTTCAAAATAAACACGTTGTGCTTGGTGTAACAGGCGGAATCGCATGCTACAAAGCCTGCGAACTAGCCAGAGAGCTCGGTCGCCGCGGCGCAGTTGTGCAAGTTGTGATGACAGAAGCCGCGACTGCATTTGTGAGTGCCTTAACTTTCCAGGCGTTAACGGGCCGTGAAGTTAAACTCTCAATGCTCGATCCCAAAGCAGAAACCGGTATGGGCCATATCGAACTGGCCAGATGGGCCGATCTTATCCTAGTTGCACCCTGCACCGCCAACACGATGGCGCAGCTAGCGCAGGGCAGCGCTCCAGATCTACTGACTACTCTCTGGACGGCATCAGCGTGTGAAAAAGCGATCGCGCCCGCTATGAATCAACAGATGTGGAAACATCCGCAAACACAAGCAAACCTCGGCCGGTTAATTAATGTTGCACAAGTTCTCGGACCGGATTCTGGGATTCAAGCATGTGGTGATGTCGGCTCAGGACGCATGAGCGAGGCGCTCGATATCGCAGATACCCTCGAAGCGACACTGAACCGCGGACCGCTCGCGGGAACTCGAGTCGTCATTACAGCAGGCCCCACATACGAGCCACTGGATCCTGTAAGGTATCTGGCCAATCGATCTTCCGGTAAAATGGGTTTCGCGCTGGCCGAAACGGCAAACCGTCTCGGCGGCGCAGTGACACTTATCACTGGTCCTGTGCATCTAGAGACACCGGCTGGAGTGAATCGAATTGATGTTGAAACGGCTAATGAGATGCACGCTGCCGTGCATTCAGTGCTTGATGGGGTCGACCTATTTATAGGTGCCGCCGCCGTCTGTGATACTCGTCCAGCGAACATTTCCGATCAAAAACTAAAAAAGTCGAAAGACAATTTGTCTCAAATCGCATTGGTTGAAAACCCCGACGTTATCCAATCAGTCGCTACTAGTCCAAACCGTCCTACCTTGGTGATTGGCTTTGCAGCGGAAACCGAATCTGTTCTTGAGCACGCGCGACAAAAACTGACTACAAAATCACTGGACGCCGTCATCGCTAACTGCGTTGCGGGTGGCGAGATCTTTGGGCAAAACGACACGCAGGTCACGGTTGTTTGTCACGATAACGATCACGCACTCGTAGCTGGAACCAAATCTGAGGTGTCTACAGAGATCCTCGCAATCCTTTCTAGACGCCTACCAAAAAGGATCTGAAATGAACCTGAAATTTAAACGTCTCGACCCCCGCGTTGGCAACGATTGGCCTATCCCAGAGGTCGGCACCACGGGTTCTGCCGGTGTCGATCTGCGCGCATGTCTTGACCGTGCTGTAACACTAGCGCCAGGAGACACGATGCTAATCGGAACGGGTATTGCGATCCATCTTGAAGACCCGGGGCTCTGCGCGATGATCCTACCTCGAAGCGGGCTCGGGCACCGCGGTCTAGTGCTCGGAAATCTGATCGGACTCATTGACTCTGATTATCAGGGTGAGCTCAAGATCTCCGCCTGGAATCGAAGTAGCGAGCTACAGATTATCCACCCTGGTGACCGGGTCGCACAGCTGATCATCACGCCCGTGATCCAACCAAACTTCGTCGAAGTCGATGATTTCGATGCATCTGAACGTGGTGACGGCGGCTTTGGTCATACAGGGACACGCTAATGGGCGCACTCACTTCAACAATCTTTCGGGCCTACGACGTTAGGGGAACCTTTCCCGATCAACTTAACAGGGAGGTGGTCGAGGCTCTCGGGCAGGCTATCGGGACCTATGCGAGGCAACAAGGACAATCGACGGTAGTTACAGCACGTGATGGTCGATTATCCGGACCAGTCCTTCAGGAGGCGCTCAACCGGGGCTTAATTAGGGCAGGTGTTGATGTCATTGACGCCGGTATGGTTCCGACACCAGTTCTTTACTTCGCAGCGCTGACAATTGGAACCGGATCTGGCGTCATGGTGACGGGAAGCCATAACCCCCCCGATTACAACGGCTTCAAAATGATGATTGGAGGTCACACGCTATACGGCGATGATATTCTGGGCCTTTATAAAGCAATTCAGGCCGGCAACCTCGTCGAGGGTGAGGGATCCATTTCAGAGGCGGATGCTCTGACGCCCTATCTTGAACAGATTGTCAGTGACATCCGACTTGAGAAACCACTTAGAATTGCTATCGATTGCGGTAACGGCGTCGCGGGCGTCTGCGCTCAGGCACTATTTGAGCAGCTGGGCTGCGACGTGGTTCCACTCTACACCGACGTCGATGGTACATTTCCGAACCACCACCCCGATCCATCCAAACCAGAAAACTTATCGGACCTAACCGCTACAGTTAAAAAACGGCATTGTGACATTGGGCTTGCGTTCGACGGCGACGGTGACCGTGTCGGTGTCATCACCGAACGGGGTGAATCAATTTTCGCAGACCGGTTGATGATGCTTCTGTCAGAGGACGTTTTAAGCCGTAATGCGGGGGCGACGGTGATCTATGATGTGAAATGCAGCAGACACTTGGGGCCTGTTATCGAACGCGCTGGCGGCGAACCACTAATGTGGAAAACGGGTCACAGCCTGGTTAAAGCGAAAATGAAAGAAACCGGCGCGTTACTAGCAGGTGAAATGAGTGGCCATATTTTCTTTAAGGAACGCTGGCTAGGGTTCGATGATGGACTCTACACGGCCGCACGCCTATTGGAGATATTTTCAAGATCAAATAAAGCTGTCTCTGTATTGTTTGCTGCCATCCCAGACGATATATCAACACCCGAGCTCAATATTGAGGTTGCCGATACCGAAAAATTCGCTATCGTCGAGCGCGTTGCATCGATCATCAAAGCAGAGGGCCTACCACTCTCAACGATTGATGGAGTGCGTGTCGACCTCGATTCAGGCTGGGGCCTCATTCGTTGTTCCAATACGACCCCAAATCTCGTTCTTCGATTTGAAGCTGAATCAACTGAGGCCCTGGAAACAATCCAGCGTACAATGCTCAATGCTTTAAAACAGGCCGAACCGAAATTGGAGCTTGAATCACTATGCTAAGCCTTGCTCGCGCCACTGAAGTTGCTCAGGTCCTGTCAGAGGCCCTGCCTTACATCCAGAAATTCGCCGGACGCACGATCGTTGTCAAATACGGGGGAAACGCGATGACAGATGAAAATCTCAAGGCTTCATTTGCAAGAGATATCGTCTTAATGCAAGCCGTCGGGATGCGTCCAATTGTTGTGCATGGCGGTGGACCACAGATTGGTGTCTTACTCGAACGATTAAATATCGAATCGAAATTTATCGACGGAATGCGCGTCACAACGGAAGAAACCATGGATGTTGTTGAAATGGTGCTCGGTGGGCTTGTCAACAAAGAAATTGTGAACCTCCTGAATCTTGCAGGCGGGCGCGCGATGGGGCTTACGGGTAAAGATGGGCAGTTTATCCGTGCAAAACAGCTGAAAATAGAACGGAAAAGTCCAGAACTTGAGGCGCCTGAAATCATCGACATTGGACATGTTGGCCAAGTTGAATCAATAGATACTCGTGCGCTAACGATGCTTACAGAGAGTGATGTGATCCCGGTAGTAGCTCCGATCGGTGTGGGAGCGGACGGTGAGTCATACAACATTAACGCCGACCTTGTTGCTGGCAAACTTGCCGAGGTGCTCAAAGCAGAGAAGCTGATGTTACTCACCAACACCGCGGGCGTTTTGGATGGACAAGGCCAAGTTGTCATGGGGCTCGTTGCCGACGAGGTTAGCGCACTGATTGACGATGGAACGATCTCGGGGGGAATGCTGCCGAAAGTAGGATGTGCACTTTCTGCGGTAAACGCAGGGGTCAACAGTGCCCACATTGTTGACGGTCGCGTTCCTCACTCAGTGCTTTTAGAAATCTTCACCGACCAAGGCGTTGGCACACAGATTTTGAGAAAGCATACCTAAAGTCAGAGTGCCCCATATTGCGCACGATATGCCTCAATACGGGGCGCTATATCGTCGGCAATCCGCGGATCATCTGAGGCGAATGCTAAAATATCATCCAAGGTAACGATTGAAATCGAAACCAGCTCAAAGGTTTCGGAAAGCTCCGAGAGCGCAGAACCTAAACCCTCTCTCCCGCGCTCTTGGCGATCAACCGCGACACAAAAAGCGCATAAACTGGCGCCCTGGTTCTTAATAAAATCGACAGAACCTCGGACCGCTGTCCCCGCTGTCACTACGTCATCAATCGCCAAGACCCGACCATTTAAGGGAGCACCCAACATGATCCCGCCTTCACCATGGTCTTTGGCTTCCTTGCGGTTAAAAGATACAGGATAGTCTCTACCTTCCTCTGCAAACGCAACGGCAACTGAGCTTGCGAGTGGGATTCCCTTATAAGCAGGCCCGAATAGCCCATCGAAGTCAACGCCACAATCCATTATGGCATCACGGTAACACCGACCGAGAATTTGTAACTGGTGCCCGGTCGAGAACGCAGACGCATTAAAAAAATAGGGACTCACCCGGCCCGACTTAAGCGTGTATTCACCAAACTTTAAAGCATTGGCGTCAAGGGCTAATTCCAAAAAGGAACGCTTGTATGGGGACATAAGACACGTCTAACATTACACTAATCGTTTAAAAATAGTACACCAGTTAGTCTGGTCCCTCACTCCGAGGACAAAAATCTTTTGATGCGCGTAATCAGCCTACGATGCAACGGCCTTATTTCGGCCGTAAAGCAAGGCCTAACCGAATGGCTAGCAAGCAAGGATGCAGATGTAATCTGCCTCCAAGACGTTCGCGTACGCGAGTACAAAGTAAAAGATGACCAACGCTTTTGTCCGGAAGGCTTCGAGGCCTTTTATTTCGAAGGCGAAGACGAGGGCAACGGTGGCGTAGCGATTTTCACACGATACACCCCCAAGGCAGTGATGCGAGGTCTTGGTTCATACGACCTGGATCGCGATGGACGCTATATTCAGGCCGACTTTGATTATGTCAGTATTGTGTCTATTCTCCCGCCATCACCAACCACCCACCCTAAAGAATTGCGTGCAGCCTTCTTGGAATCACTCGAAACTTGGATGCGAAAGATCCGAAAAAAACGCCGCCATTTCATCTTCTGTGGTGATTTTGGTGTTGCTTCGCGCACGCTCGACCTAGAAGAGTGGCACCAGCACAACGAGTCGCCGGGGTTTACGAAAGAAGATAGACATTGGATCGATACCCTCTTAAACGACGTCGGCTATGTCGATGCATTTCGTGAGGTATTTGCCAATGAGCCTGCATATAGCTGGTTTCCGGGGCCGGAAGTGTTTGACATGCCAAATCCTGGCGCATGGCGCACAGACCTCCAGTTGGCGTCACTCGAAGTATCAAGGCGCGTCCTCGCTGCTGGGTATGTCGCAAAAAGACCGTTCGACGATCGGGTACCCCTGATAGTCGATTACGATATTTCAGTCAGCGATGAGGCCGAAGACTAACCTTCCGCCAAAGCGGCCTTCTGAGCGCTTATCAACTTCAAGATTCCAGTCTCTCCCAGATCAAGTAGCGCATCGAGTTCAGCCCGGCTGAATGGGGCTTTCTCTGCGGTCCCTTGAATTTCGATCAATTTAGATCCCTCAGCCACCACCAAATTCAAATCAGAATCCGCACCAGAGTCCTCAAGATAGTCAAGATCCAACACCGGCTGGCCTTTATAAATTCCAACAGAAACCGCGGCAACGAAACCAGTCAAGGGATCATCAGTTAATAAACCATCACGCTGCAGACCATTGATCGCATCAACTAGAGCAACCATACCTCCAGTTATAGACGCCGTTCGCGTTCCACCATCGGCTTGCAACACGTCACAGTCGATGGTGATCTGACGCTCACCGAGACTCTTAAGATCAACCGCCGCTCTCAGCGACCGACCGATTAGACGCTGAATCTCTTGGGTACGCCCCGACTGCTTGCCTCGCGCTGCTTCTCGGTCAGAGCGAGTATGCGTCGACCCGGGTAGCATACCGTACTCGGCTGTCACCCATCCGTGGGCCCTGCCCTTCATCCAGCGCGGAACCTGCTCGCTGGTGGTAGCTGTGCATAACACGCGAGTATCACCGAATTCGACCAATACTGAGCCCGGTGCATGACGCGTATACCGACGAGTAAACGAAATAGGGCGCAGTGCATCGAATGCGCGGCCGCTTGGTCGCATGGCAGAACCTCACTAATTGAACTAAGCTTTAGGTAGTAAACTATATTATGACTATCTCAACCGGATCTTTCATGCCGCAGGGCCAACTATTTGTCATATCAGCACCATCTGGTGCTGGCAAAACGAGTCTCGTTGCCGCGACCATCGCGTGCGTGCGGAACTTAGTGGTCAGTGTGTCTCATACGACTCGAAGCCCACGCCCCGGAGAAGTTGATGGCCGTGACTACCACTTTGTCGAGCAATCAGAATTCGAGGGCCTGATTGCGTCTGACGCTCTGTTTGAGTACGCAAAAGTCTTCGGAAATTTTTACGGCACATCAAAAAGAGGTGTTGAAGCACAACTTGCTCAGGGGACGGACGTTATACTAGAAATCGATTGGCAGGGTGCTGCACAAGTTCGTCATATAGCGCCAGAGTCAGTGTCAATTTTTATTCTTCCACCCACCCGCGACGCGCTTCGAGCGCGTCTTATCGATCGCAAGCAAGATGATGCGTCTATTATTGATTCTAGGATGGCGGAAGCCTATAAGACCATCGAGCAGGCACCATATTTCGACTACTGGGTTATTAATGATGATTTTGAAATCGCATCCGAATATTTGAAAAGTATCATCATAAGCCACAGACAACGTCGTCCTCAAATCCACTCTAAAGACCCAGATTTTTTAGAAAAACTTCTCGGCTAACAATAAATTGCATATACTATTAAGTCTTTTAAATTTAGTAACTGAGGATTGGACATGGCTCGAGTGACTGTCGAAGATTGTCTCGAAAACGTCGAGAATCGTTTCGAACTGGTGATGTTAGGCACACGCCGTGCGCGTCAGCTGTCTACCGGTGGCAAGGACTCACTAGTGGCGGAGGAGAATGATAAGCCCACAGTCATCGCGCTGCGTGAGATTGCTGAAGGCCTAATTAATCGTGAAGCGTTGGACGCCGAGGACGCGAGAACCGAAGCTGAGCTCGAGTTAGCCCGCGCGCGGTTTGAACCACGTCAACCCGTATTCGACAACGATTTCTAAATCATGAACGCCGCCGTCGAGACCATTGACGGCTTATGCAGCCGTCTGACCCGATACCTCGAGGATAACGAGATCCGTCAGGTCAGACGCGCGTATCTCTACTCTGAACAAGCACACGATGGACAGAAACGTCGATCCGGCCATCCTTACATCACCCACCCTCTCCAAGTCGCTGAAATTCTCTCCGATATGCGCATGGATCATCAGAGCCTTATGGCTGCGATGCTGCATGACGTCATTGAAGACACCGGGATCGCTAAAGATGCCCTGCAGGAACAATTTGGCGAGGCCGTCGCCGAGTTAGTCGATGGTGTCAGTAAACTTACCCACATTAGCTTCGAAACCCGCGCCGAAGCCCAAGCCGAAAACTTCCAAAAAATGACCCTCGCGATGGCTCGGGATCTTAGGGTCATTATCGTGAAGCTCGCGGACCGATTGCACAACATGCGAACGATTGGGTCACTGAATCCAGGGAAACGGCGGCGGATCGCGAAAGAGACCCTGGATATATACAGCCCCATCGCGAATCGGCTCGGAATGTACGAACTGCGAAGCGAACTCCACGAGCTCGCCTACCGCGCGATGTATCCCATGCGTATCGAGCGCATCGAACGTGCCGTCCAGAACGTAGCGGGTAACCGTAAAAAAATCGTGTCAGAAATCTTGGAGTCGCTCGAGAGCGCTCTCGGCAAGAGTGGAATCAAGGCCCGCATTGAAGGCCGCGAAAAGGCGGCCAACAGTATCTACCGTAAAATGAGCGACCAGAAAAAATCTTTCTCCGACATCATGGATGTGTACGCATTCAGGATAGTTACCGACTCGGTGGACGATTGTTACCGCACGCTCGGGATTGTGCATAATTTATACAAGCCGCGGCCTGGTCGATTCAAAGACTATATCGCCATCCCGAAGGCGAATGGCTACCAGAGCCTTCACACCACTCTATTTGGTATGCACGGCGTGCCGCTTGAAATCCAGATCCGCACATCGGAGATGGATGCCATGGCTTCGGGCGGAATTGCGGCTCACTGGCTTTATAAGGCAGGGTCGGATGATACCGCCGCGGTCCAGCGAACCAACCGTTGGGTCAAGGGCCTTTTAGAGATTCAACAACGTGCCGGTAATTCGCTGGAATTCATCGAGAACGTGAAAATCGATTTGTTCCCGGACGATATCTATATTTTCACGCCGACAGGCAAGATCATGGAGCTACCCGCTGGGGCCACGGCTGTTGATTTTGCGTACGCCGTGCACACCGATGTTGGTAATCGGTGCGTCGCCTGTCGCATCGAGAAAGCGCTCGCCCCACTCTCAACTGTCCTCCAGTCGGGCCAGACCGTTGAGATCATTACAGCCAAACACGCAAAACCCAACTTGGGCTGGCTGTCTTTTATCGTGACTGGCAAGGCACGGTCAGCGATCCGTCACTTCTTGAAAAACCAGCAGCGCTCAGAGTCGGTCCGCCTGGGCCAAAGGCTGTTAGGCCGAGCCCTGATTAACCTCGGATCCAGCCTTGAGCAGGTGACCGACGAGCAGAGACTCAATCTTGTCAGTGAAGCTGAGCTGACAGAGTTTGACGATTTCCTCGAAGACATCGGCCTTGGCAATCGGGTCGCTTATTCGGTCGCCAGACGGCTTACCGCAGACGCAGAACCGGCCAAACTCTCACAAACCGACGAGACACGGCCGCTAGCGATCAAGGGCTCTGAGGGGCTCCTCACAAACCACGCAAAGTGTTGCCGACCAATTCCGGGGGATCCGATCGTTGGCCATATTTCTAAAGGCCGTGGCATGGTGATCCACCATGAGACTTGTAATAACGTGTCCGAGATCCGTGATAATCCCGAAAAGTGTGTCTTCCTCACATGGGATGATGATCTCAACGGTGAGTTTTATACCGCTCTAAAAATTCTTGTTGAAGCGGAGACCGGTATCATCGCCAATATTGCCTCCGCTGTCTCAGAGGCAGACGCGGCTATCGACCGCATTAACCGTGAAGAGCGTGATGCGAAAACTAGTGTGATCGTCCTTGAGGTTGGGGTCCGTGACAGACAACACCTTGCAAGCGTTGTCCGTCATATCCGTCGGATCAAGTCGGTCACTAAAATCTCACGTATACGGGCCTAACTATGAACAAAAGCTTTATTGCAACAGCAAATGCCCCTGCTGCGATTGGAACCTATTCTCAGGCGGTTAAAGTCGGACAAACCACCTACCTATCAGGTCAGATCCCTCTTCTACCCGAAACTATGGTTCTGGTCGAAGGAGATATCGAGGCCGAGGTCCGCCAGGTATTTGCAAATCTAACGGCGGTATGTGAAGCCGCCGGTGGCAGCCTGAGTCATATCGCAAAAGTGAATGTATTCCTCACAGATCTCACCCACTTTCCTGTGGTCAACCGAGTCATGGAGGAGCTATTCGAAGCACCGTACCCTGCGCGAGCGGCTATCGGGGTCTCGGAACTCCCAAAAGGTGCTCGTGTCGAAGTCGACGGGATTATGGTGAGCTGATCACCAAGTCGATGGATGGGTACCTCAGAGCAGGCATCCGATCTCGGTAACGCGTTTGCAGTACACGCCCCGCCACAGCCGGCTGTACCTCTGATGACAGGCCGTCAAGTCGGTCAAAAATCTGCTGGTAATTTGCCGACCCCTCGTCAACCCCATGGATCAGCTGAGGTATCCGTTGCCCGGCCAGGTGACTGCTCGCCAGTGCGCTAAGCCAAGAGACCGCATCCTCGCGATGTATTCGGTTCGATACCGACTCTGGATTTAATTGTGCCCTAAATTCCGTCTCCTTAAGTCGAGACAGGCTCTCGGCGGTGTAGAGCCCGGTAAGACGAACCACCGTAGTGGGTGCGTTGGACTGCTCGATATTCTGTTCTGCTTCTCTCAGGCGATGGCCCCGCCAATGATCTGGCTCAGGCTGAACTGATTCGTCTAGATTACCAACTTGGTGCTGGCCGAAGACAGCCGTCGAACTCACCCAAATTACTGGATGCCGCCGACCGGAAAGTGATTGAAATTGACGGAGCCTCGCTGAAACCCCAACGTAGCGCTCACGATAGGCGTCCTCGGTTCGCGCATCCGGGGTCACGGTGGCGATAATGACCGTACGCTGGGTGAGTGTTAGTTGTGCCAACTGGTCCCAGCTCTGTGCTAGGTCTAAATCAAGGGCGATAAAGGTTGGGTCACCTGGAACCGGGCGGCGGCGGACACCCAAAACATGAAGTTTTTCTGACTCAAGGGCCGTTTTCAGGTTGCTACCCAACCGACCACAGCCTAGGATAATGATATCCCAAGGACTAGACACAGCGATGACCCTCACAGAGCTCCGATACATTATCGCCGTCGCCGACGAGAAACATTTTGGCCGTGCAGCCGCCAAATGCTTCGTTAGTCAGCCTACCCTGTCTATCGGTGTGAAGCGACTGGAAGATGAGCTCGGTGTAACCTTGTTTGAACGTAGCAAGAGCGGTGTTCACCTGACCGCCGTAGCTGAGCAGCTTGTCGAGAAAGCGCGCAAGATCTTGCATGAGGTGGAGTCATTCAAAGAATTATCAGATCACGTCAAAGATCCATTCCTGGCACCCCTGCGCGTGGGCGCAATTTATACGATTGGCCCCTACCTATTCCCGGCCCTCCTACCCGCCCTGAAGACCGCCGAGCCACGGATGAAGCTCTACATCGAAGAAAGCTTCACAGGCACGCTCCGACAGATGCTTAAAAGGGGCCAGCTTGACGCCATTATCGTCGCGTTACCGTTTACGGAACCCGATATCGAGGTGCACGAGCTCTACACAGAACCGTTTGAAGTCCTACTGCCATCAAATCATCCGTGGGCAAGCGAGTCGAGTATCCCACCCAAACAGCTGCATACCGAGCACGTACTACTCCTCGGGGAGGGACATTGCTTCCGGGACCAGGTCATCGACGCGTGCCCGGCGTTATCACGGCCAGCGCATGAGCGGAATTATCTTGTCGCCGAGGGGAGTTCGCTGGAGACCCTACGGCATATGGTCGCCTCGGGCTTGGGCGTGACCGTGCTCCCGGCCTCAGCAGCGGGCCTAGAAAACTATGCACCGGGCTATCTGGCAACCAGGCCCTTTTCGAAACCAGAACCATCAAGGACCGTAGCCGTCGCCTGGCGGAGGCAGTTCCCCAGAACCGAGGCAATCGATCTATTAATTGATGTCATCAGGAAACAGGTCGGTCCCCAGCTCAATGCCAAACACCAGGCAGCCTAGCGAACTACAGGGTCTCACAGGGGTCGGCCCCAAAGTTGAGGAGGCGCTCAACCGGCTTGGGCTCTATTCACTCAGGGACCTCCTCTTTCATCTCCCAGGGCGCTACGAAGATCGAACCACCCGGGTCGATATCGCAGGGGTCAGGCCCGGGGTTCCGCAACTACTCGAGGGAGAAATTACCTCCCAGTCTATGGTCCCTGGTCGGCGCATGCAGGCCGTTCTGACATTTGAGGATATCACCGGGGCCGCCAGGATCCGATTGTTTCACTTTTCACGAGCCTATCTCGCGACACTTCGGGGTGCAGACTCGGTCAGAATCTTTGGGGAGCCTCGGGTTAACCAGGGGGTGACTGAGTTCATTCATCCGGAGATATCGGTCTTCAAGGGCGAACCGCCACCACTAGATGACACCCTGACACCCATCTACCCCGCAACAGACGGCCTGTCGCAACCTAAGTTGCGGGACATCGTGCGCCAAGCGCTCGCCAGGGGGCCTGACTTCTACGCACTCGAGGAGCTCCTCGACGTGGAACATACGAGAAACCGCCCAGCGCTTTGGGACGCGCTGATCGCCCTCCATCAGCCAGAGAAGGGTCTCCCTGCGAACCCATTCGTTGAGCGGTTGGCTTTTGAGGAACTCCTCGCCCATCGATTACTATTGCTGACACGCCGTGACGATTACGTCCGTTTCAACGCGCCTCAGACGCGCTCGACGGTGTGTGAGGCACGGCAGACACTGGTGGATCGATTACCATTCGAGTTAACCGGGGCACAGCGACGTGTCTTGGATGAGATTGATCAGGACCTTACCCGCGGGCACCCGATGTTACGACTTCTCCAGGGCGATGTCGGGTCAGGGAAGACGTTGGTAGCCGCGCTCGCCGCGCTACCGGTCATTCAATCCGGCTGCCAGGTCGCACTGATGGCGCCAACGGAACTACTGTCAGAGCAGCACGCGACTCAATTTTCGGAGTGGTTCCGTCCACTGGGGGTGTCCGTCGGATGGCTCACGGGGTCAATGAAGGCCCAGCCGAGGCGCACGATGCTGGAGCAACTCAGGAACGGGTCCTGTCAAATTGTCGTTGGGACACACGCGCTGTTCCAGGAGCAGATCGTCTTCAAACGACTTGGGCTGGCCATCATAGATGAGCAGCACAGATTTGGGGTAGCGCAACGGCTCCTGTTACGCGAAAAAGGGCAGCGACTCACACCACACCAGCTCATCATGACAGCGACGCCAATCCCCCGCACGCTAGCCATGACGCATTTCGCTGACCTCGATGTCTCAACAATTGACGAGCTGCCGCCGGGACGAACACCTGTCGATACACGAATCGTAGGTCAGGCCAGGGCCTCCGAGATCACCGGACGGCTCGATGCGCAATTTGATGAGGGTGGGCAGGCATATTGGGTATGCACCCTGATCGAGGAAACCGAACAGAGCGTCGCCGAGGCAGCCGAGAGCCGCACCGAGAAACTCAGACTCCAGCTGCCACACCGGCGGATTGGTCTGGTACACGGCAGAATGAAGGCCGATGACAAGTCCCGGGTGATGGCGGCCTTCGCACAGGGCAAGCTTGACCTACTCGTGGCGACCACGGTCATCGAGGTCGGCGTGAATGTGCCGAACGCCAGCATCATGGTGATTGAGAACCCGGAACGGTTAGGGCTCGCCCAACTGCATCAGCTCAGGGGCCGGGTAGGTCGTGGGGCGCGGGTCAGTTTTTGTATTTTACTGGCCGGTGACGCGATCTCCCAGCAATCTAGAGACCGGCTGAATCTGCTAAAGGATACCAACGACGGTTTCGTGCTGGCCGAGGCAGACCTCAGACTCCGGGGTCCCGGTGATGTGACCGGGACACGGCAGACGGGCGAGCTCTCGTTCCGGGTCGCCGACCTGGCCGAGCACGCTCACCTGCTTGATGAAATCGCTGGACTTGCCGAGATGATCCGGACCGAACACACGGACGTCAGAGCACAATTAATTGAGAGGTGGATCGGGCATGAGGAACACTTCGCACATGTCTAGCATCCACACGCTCGCCTCATATATCCCGCTCTGGATACAGGTCACCCGGCTAGACCGTCCCATAGGGTGGATCGTGCTCTTGTGGCCCACATGGATCGCCCTGACCATAGCGGGATACGCCGCGGCGGAGTTCCGGCTAGACATCTGGGTGATCTTCACGCTCGGCGTGATTATGACCAGGAGCGCTGGGTGCGTCATTAACGACCTGACCGACCGTAAGTTCGATAGGCACGTCAAGAGGACCCGTTCTAGGCCAATCACGAGCGGTAACCTGTCGGTAAAAAACGGGGTAGTTCTTGCGATCGTGCTGTTTTCTGTGTGTCTCGGGCTGGTCCTTCTGACTAACAGAGAGACAATCAAGCTGTCGTTCGTTGCGCTCGCGTTTGCGATCGTCTATCCCTGGCTCAAGCGGGTCACGTTCTGGCCCCAGATCGGGCTCGGGCTCGCGTTTTCGATGGCGATACCCATGGCGTTCACCGCGTACGAGCAGCCACTCGACGAGGTAGTCTGGGCACTATTCTTGGGTAACGTCGCCTGGACGCTGGCCTACGACACGCTCTACGCGATGGTGGATCGTGATGACGACCTGCGAATTGGTGTGAAATCTACCGCGATCATGTTCGGCCGCTACGACTTGGCCGCGGTCGGATGCTCACAGCTGGTGGCCTTAAGTGCATTCGTTTACGCGTTCTGGCTCGCAGATCTAGGCCCGCTCACGCTGCTAGGAATCCTGGTCGCCGTCGGAGTCACGGTGAAGCAGCACATGGTCGCTAACTCACGCTCGCGCGAGGCATGCTTCCAAGCTTTTATTGAGAGCCACCGCTTTGGAGCGGTACTGTTTTTCGGGGTAGTTCTTGGAGTTTTCTAGTGACCCAACCGTTGACGAGTTGTTGAGCGACAATTCAAAAATCCTCCAAGAAAAATACTTAAGACTCGTCCTCAGCCGGTTGTGGACCCGAGTAAAACTGAACCCCTACCGAGATCGCGTAGCAAGCAAGTTCGGTAGTCTTGGGTATTTTGAAGTCTTTCCCGTCGCGCTTGCCAGTCTCATAGTATTGGATCGCACGCTTCTTCAAACCAAGTTTTTTTGCTGCCTGCTCCTGGGTAAGACCACAACCCTTTCTCCATTTCTTAAATTCACTCGGCTTCATCACAAACAGGTCCATTCTTATTGTGGCCACGATGGTACACGATCAAATTAAAGTTTCTAATGCAAATTCGCGTGAAAATTTATTCAATTTTCGGCCTTGGAACCGATATCAATATGATATGAAGCGAATATTTCACAGATAACTGATTGAATTACATAATAACAACAGTAGTGCACATATTGCATTGTGCATTTAGTGCGTGTATAACTCAGTTATTGCTCTGGAAAAAGGATATTCTAAAGATGATTCCAGTAGGTGTTGGACGAGGTTTGATGAGCTCGATGGAGCGCATAGCAATCCAAGAAATAACCGACAAACGTCGAAAAAAAATTGAAAAGAAAAAAGAAGCTGGCCAAAAAGGTTTGGTCGCGCGGTTTCTGCTCGGCATTCGTTTTTGAGTCGAGCGCTTATTCACGGGCAAGAGCGCTGCTGTCCCACAGCTTGAAAATATTCAAGCTCTCAGCCGGCGGTGTGAGCGGCTCCTCTTTTCTGAGAAAAACAAGTAGCCATAGCGGATAAATCATCAATCTAACGACTCTCAGAGAAAAGTTGGGTCCCAGCGGTGGTCCATTGAATGACTGACAATTTCCCAGAGTCATCCTCAACTAGAGCCGTGCAGCTCTCGACCCAATCCCCTGTGTTGCAGTACAGCACGTCATCGATATAACGTAGCTCTGATTTATGGATGTGGCCACAAACAACACCGTCCACGCTCGCATCTCTCGCCGCACGCGCTACCACCCGCTCATAATTTGATACGAAGCTCACCGCGTTTTTGACCTTGTTTTTAAGGTAGGCAGATAGAGACCAGTATTCCAGTCCATAGGCACTTCGGAGCACATTGACGAATGTGTTTATGCTTAAGAGTGTCTCGTATGCCCAGTCGCCTAGGTAGGCTAGCCATCTAGCGTAGTGCATGACGCCGTCAAACTTATCGCCGTGAAGGATCAATAACTGCCGCCCGTCTGCTAACGTATGTGTCGCCTCACGGACAACCGCTATGCCTCCAAAGGATAGGTCTTCAAAATCTCTCGCGAACTCGTCGTGGTTTCCTGGAACATAAATGACCTTAACCCCTTTGCGTGCCTGACGAAGCAATTTCTGAACCACGTCATTATGCGTCTGGGGCCAATACCAGCTCTTCTTTAAACGCCACCCGTCAATAATATCGCCCACCAGATAAATAGTTTCAGCCTCATGGTGTTTTAGAAAATCCAGTAAATACGCTGCCTTGCAACCGCGGGTCCCCAGATGGATATCAGACAGCCAAATAGTTTTGTATTTAACAACATGTCCAAAGTTCGACATAACAACTGCCTCACTCATAAAAAATCAGGGCCCTAGATCAAATATCGATCGGCCAAGATGATCCCCCAGACCGCTAGGGTCAGCACGATACTGAGAAATACGGCGGATGAACCAAGATCCTTCGCTCTGCCCGATAATTTGTGATGCTCGTCACTGATCCGGTCAACAACGGCCTCAATTCCTGAATTCAATAACTCAACTATCAGAACGAGTAGAATGCAGCTCATCAACAATATGACTTCGACCGCGGTGCGGCCTACCCAAAAGGCAACGGGAACCATCAGCGCGGCCAAAGCCAGTTCCTGCCTGAACGCAGACTCGTACCTCCAGGCTGCAATGAACCCGCGTATGGAATACCCAGCCGCCTTAACTACTCGGGTGATACCTGTATAACCGGGTTTCGCCATTCAGCTATTACTCACCATAAGAATCACCGGCTAATTTAGGGTCATGGGTTCTAATGTCCCTCTAGTTTCAAGTTTCGTTGCCTGCGAAGCCAACCCAGGAGTGCCTGTTTCACCAGAAAAAACAACCACATCCAGCATTTGTTCGACACAGGATTGGGCTCTTGTTGCAATTGTAGTTACCGATTCATTTGAGAATATCGGCTTTCCAACAGATACCCGGCTGCGTATGAAAGGCGCCCGACAGATACGAATCAGATGTGAGAGAAATTGATCGTCATCAGCGTAGGCGACCCATTCTTTTCCAGCACCGTGGTAGCTCAGTGCGATTGGTACAACCGGCACACCTGCCTCACGGGCCGCCTGTAATAAGCGGCTTTTAAACTTTATGGGCATGGGTCCGCGGGTCGTGGTGCCCTCGGGAAAGATTACGACCCGATGCCCGCACGTCAGTTCAGACGCTATATCCGCGACGGCTCGATCAGCCGAGTGGCGGTCGCCCCGCCGTATGAAAAGGGTCCCTGCCCCTGATGCTAATTTGCCTACAACAGGCCACGTGGCGACCTCGGCCTTCGCAACGAATCGTACATCCGCGAAAGACCCAATCAATAGAATATCGACCCACGAGAGGTGATTTGAAACGATCAGACAAGGGCCCTCAGGGATGTCTCCCGACAAGGTGCGATGTATCTCGAGACGGCCCAGAGTCTTCTGGTGCCACAATTGGATTTTCCGTTGTAACGCTCTTTGATCAGATCCAGGCNAGAGCATCTTCAAGCTGAACANCCCAGAGACCATATAAAGAGCAATATAAAAAAGTTTCATGCGATACGGGCCACTTCAGCTGACGCATCAGCCCGTTTACGAGAAATCGAATCACGCCCGAGGAAATGTTTAAAGTAGCGCTGGTTCAGTCGACGCATGTCNAGGAGGATCATTACATCCGCGACACCGAACTCCTCGTCATAACTCGGCTCACCACACACCCAGGCTCCTAAACGCAGATAGGCCTTCAACAGGGGCGGCATGATAGCACCGTCAACCGCTGGCACGGGGTCCTGTGATACGGGAACTCTGGGCTCTGCTCGTAAATTTTCCGGACTCAGGTGCGCGGACAGAGGGCCCGCCATCAAGGTCCGTATGAGTTGGCCGTGGTCTCTACACGGGACGCTGGCGCACCCCAACAAGTAGTCGATTTCCCAGCGCGTCATTAGTTGCGCGATCCCGCTCCAAAGTAACATGATGCCGCCGCCAGACCTGTAATCAATGTTGACGCATGTTCGACCTAGTTCGACCACCTCACCGTCAAGAGTTCTAACAAAAGGAGCCGAAAACTCAGACTCCGTATAAAACCCACCGAGACTCAGGGCGTCAGAACGTCTCAGCAGTCGGGTCGAGGCAACAACTCTCCCAGTGCTGAGTTCTTCAACAAACAGNTGATGGCAATACGCGTCGNAGCGATCCGANTCGAGCCCTNCTTNTTCTCCACNTATCTGCGCGCCCATCTCTCGGGCGAANACGTCATAGCGCAAACGTTGCGTCTCTGAGACCTCGGCCTGAGTTGAGGCAAGTCGGACTGAGAAGCCCTGAGCATTAGCAAGTTCTGCGTTGGACATGGACGNCTCCGGTCAAAAAGCTCTTNGGTAAACTAAATGATGCAAATAACGAATTTGTGAACGACTTATGAAGGTTTAATGACAAAACTAGCAATGGTCACCGACGTATGTGCACAGGTCAGTGTCATCAAATCGCAATACTTTGATCGTATTAATNTATNGTNTANTGGATCAGTGATGTCGAAGATAAAATCATTAGTGATTGTAACGGACGCTTGGTTTCCTCAAGTCAATGGNGTGGTACGAACCCTATCGACAACAAAAGCGGAACTTGAAAAGAAAGGATACCANGTGGCCGTCATCAGCCCGGACGGTTACCGCTCCGTCCCCTGCCCGACCTACCCCGAAATAAGGCTAGCACTATTCGCCAACAAGGCAGTCGCCAAGCGCNTATCTAGCCTCCGACCTGATGCCGTTCACATTGCAACCGAGGGGCCCCTGGGTCTCGCGGCGAGGCGGTGGTGTAGGAAAAATCGATTTCCATTTACCACCAGTTACCATACCCGTTTCCCTGAGTACGTCCGGTTACGCGCCCCGATTCCAATAAGCTGGTCGTACACCTTTTTACGGTGGTTCCACGGACCGGCTCATCGGATGCTAGTCGCAACACAGTCTATGGAGAATGAGTTGCTAGCCCGCGGGTTTAAAAACATCGGTCGCTGGTCTCGGGGAGTTGACCTCGAATTATTCACGCACGACAGTCAACACCAAAAATCAAAGTCGCCGATCCTGCTTTACGTAGGACGAGTGGCGCCTGAAAAAAATGTCGGCGCCTTCCTAGAACTTGAGTGCGTTGGCACTAAACGTGTTGTTGGGGGGGGTCCCGAACTAGAGGCGCTCATCCAGAAATATCCTGAGGTTGAGTTTTTGGGGTATAAACACGGGCCAGAGCTNGCTCTAGAGATCCGACAAGCTGATTGCTTTGTGTTCCCTTCCCGCACAGATACCTTCGGACTGGTTATTCTCGAGGCACTTGCGTCGGGAGTCCCGGTCGCGGCCTACCCCGCGCCGGGGCCACTCGATCTCATAGAAAATGGCCACAACGGGTGGGTCTCAGAGGATCTGAATCACGCAATCAANGAAGCACTCAAAGTAAATCGAGAGGCGTGCCGCAAGTTTGCAGAGAGGTTTTCTTGGGAGAACTGCACTGCTCAGTTTATCTCTCAGCTGAGTCCTATCGAGGCTAATTAACTAGGAAAGACCCTGTAACAAAAAATTCATCAAGCTGACCCATAACTGTCATTTGAGCTGAGTACCGTAGNCTTCAGATAGTAGTGGATTGTTTCATGCACTGTTATGAGTAAGTTTTTTTTCTACCTTGATCGCGCTGAAAGGCCATTGTGCGCCACCGCCAATGCTCTGGCCGATGTGCCGTCGATCCATAGGATATTCGCATTCTTTTCCAAACTAGGAGATGGGGCCGCCTGGGTTCTGGTATTTATCACGATCGGACTGTTCAGACCTGACGCTGGTAATTTACCGGTCGTGCTAATCGGAGCAAGCCTCGTTAATCTCGGACTCTATAAGCTAGTAAAAGAACAGACGGTAAGAAACAGACCCTGCATGACGTGGGAGGCTATTACTCCTAAAGAGCAACCTCTAGATAATTATAGTTTTCCCAGCGGTCACACACTCCATGCGGTCACGGTCACATTACTTGTGTTGCCAGTGCTCCCGCTCCTCGGGTTAATTCTGGTCCCGGTAACGGCGATGATTATGCTGTCCAGGGTTATCCTAGGACTTCATTATCCAACCGATGTTGTGGTTGCCGCGTTAATAGGCTCCTTAGTGGCTTTTTATGCTGGTAGCCTTGTGTCCCTGTGATCACCATTCGCAGAGGCAGCATCCTCACTTCGCCATAACCGAAAAAGAGCCTGTCATTCACCCTCAATCCATGTATGTCAGTTTTGTTACGTACGTCATACTTCTGTAACATTTCACCAGTTTAATTAAGATGTCGTGTGATTATTTTTGGGAATAATATGGGTCAACAACCGCTTCGGACAGTTCTGATCGTAGATGACGAGTCGTCGATTCGTGAAATGCTTGCTGTTGCGCTGGAAATGGCCGGTTTTGAAACAATCCAAGCAGAAAATGCCTCCAGCGCCCTCGAACACTTAACGTCACGCCTACCTGACCTGATGCTGGTCGATTGGATGATGCCCCAAGTATCGGGGCTTGAGTTATGTAGACGGCTTCGTAGAAACGCAGATACAGCGAATATTCCCTTGATACTCCTCACTGCTCGTGGAGAGGAAGAAGCCAAAGTCACGGGTTTGGGGGTCGCGGACGACTACATTACGAAGCCATTCTCTCCTCGGGAGCTTGTCGCAAGGCTCAAGGCAATCTTGAGAAGGACTACACCTCTTGGTATCGAGGAGCCTGTCGAGTTTGGAAGTTTGCGGCTTGATCCCGTTGGCCAGAGAGTGACAGCGTCAGACCGTCTTCTACCACTCAGTCCTATCGAGTACCGCTTGCTACAGCTATTCATGACAAACCCAAATCGGGCTTTTTCTCGGACCCAATTGCTTGATCGTGTGTGGGGGGGGGATGTTTATGTCGAAGAACGGACCGTCGACGTGCATATCCGACGGCTACGGAAAACCCTTGGCGCAGAGCTTGAAGACTTTATTCAAACTGTGAGAGGGACGGGGTACCGGTTCACCTCCACAATCGCGGAAGCCTAGTGTATCTAGGACACAGGCGCGATAACTAACGAATACCCCGCCTCGCCTTGCCTACGGGACTCCTCCTCGAGGTCCAAAAACATAACCTCATGGCTCCGGTATATTCCCTTATCAAACTCGAGACGTACTGCGCTTCCTTCAAACGAGGCACTGAACTTCGGGGCACCCTGATCTCTTGCCACGTGCATGACGTGCGCTATCCGAAGAATTCTAACGAGTCTCATTAATCGCTTTTTCGGCCAGTATCGGGGCTTCGGTAACGATGATAGATCGATCCTTTTACGGTGATTGAGAATTAGCGTTGCTAAAACCGCTTGCTCCTCTCGACTAAACCCCGGCAATGGCGTGTTAATAACAATATACGAACCATGTCGCTGATACGCCGAATAACCAACCTGTAGTCCTATCTCATGGAGCATAGATGCCCAGACGATCATTTGGTGATCCAGAACTCCCAAACCCCAGACCGGTGCGGCGGCAGAAAATAGACGAATTGCGGTGTCTCGCACACGACCAGCCTGGTCAACGTCCACGCCATACTTTTTCATCAGATCGAACGCGGTTCTCTCTCTGATATCGGATGACTTCAAGCGGTCGTCCATGTCATACAGAACCCCCTCCCGGAGCGCTGCGTCACAAAAATAAACCTGGGACAGTCTGAGCTCGTCTACAATCGCGGAGATGATGCCAATACCAGCGGGGAGGATCTGCATCCTCTCCAGGCTCACGTCAGGAATGTCGGTGGTCCGCCGGTTCATATCCATCAACATGAAGTTTTTACATGATTCCAATGACTCTGGGGTGATGATCGGGCCATGACCCAGATAACTTCCTAAAGCACTCACACTTTTTACTGAGCCAGATGTCCCAAATACTTTATCCGCCCCTAGGCCTCGAATCCGAGACACGATGGGCTCAATTACTTTCCGAGTGTTTAACTCGACCTTGGCAAAACTTTCTCGGTTCACTTTTTTCATGAACCGTTTAGTGAATGTCACGCAACCGAGGGTTCTGGACGACAAAAACTCAGTCTCAAAGTCAATACCAACAGCGAACTCGGTTGATCCACCCCCAATATCAAAAACCAAGAACCGTCCCTCGGTCGATTGTGTGTGTGCCACCGCCTGAAAAATTAAGCGAGCCTCCTCGGGACCAGAAATTACATTAATTTGTGCTCGGAAGTGTTCGGCGGCTAAGTCGAGAAACTCGTGAGCGTTTTTAGCTTCCCGAAGTGTATGCGTCGCCACAACCCGGATATCCTCGGTCGCGACACCCGACAGGCGACCATCGAACCGCTTGAGCGTCTCGATTCCCCTCTGAATAGATTTGTTACCCAGGACGCCTTTGCGGTTGAGTCCCGAGGCTAACCTCACTCGCTCGCGATCACGGACCAAGACCTGGAGCCCAGACGGAGTCAGTCTGGCGACGGTCATGTGGAAGCTATTTGATCCTAGATCGACGGCAGCAACTAGCCGCTCTAGTGACTGACCCTGCAAATCAGACGCTCTCAATCTTCTTTATATATTCATAGGTATTAATCTGGCAGCGGACCTTCCTCCGGTTGCCCCGACTTACGTACCGATTCGATTGATCCTCATCAATAAGTCGAGCCTTCACGTTGTCCTTGAACTGCAAATCCANAAGATCAATGATAATTTTTTTGAGATTATTGTCATAAATTGGAACGGTAACCTCTACCCGGTTATCCATATTTCGCGTCATCCAATCTGCCGAGCTTATGTAAACATCAGGATCACCATCATTGTGAAAAATCATAACCCGAGGATGCTCCAGGAACCTATCCACAATACTGATTACCCTGATCCTATCGCTCATACCAGGCACGCCGGGAATCAGCGAGCACATGCCTCTCACGCATGCGTCTACAATAACACCAGCCCTGCTCGCCTCATACAGCTTAGTTATCAGCTCGTCATCAGCCAAATTATTGACCTTTAGGGTGATCTTGGCGCTCTTGCCAGACTCGGCTAGCCCGATCTCCCTATCAATTTGTTGATAGATTCGTTTCCTTTGATTCACTGGGCTGACCCATAAATGATGGAACTCAAAGTTACGGTACGGGGCATTAAAGTATGAAAATACCTGGCGAACCTCCCCGGTAATTTCNGGTCTAGCGGTCAATAAACTAAAGTCTGTATACGTTTGGGCCGTTTTCTCGTTGAAATTGCCGGTCCCAATGTGAGCGTATCGAACTCGCTGGCCATCCTCACGCCGTGAAATCAGACAGAGCTTCGAGTGCACCTTCAGGTTGGAGATCCCAAACGCAACCCTCACGCCTGCGTCAGTGAGCATCTTGGACCATTGAATATTTGCCTCCTCATCGAAACGCGCCTGGAGCTCAACAACAACAGAAACGTCTTTCCCGTTAGCTACGGCATCCAACAGAGATTTAATTACTAGGGAAGAGCTCGCCACTCGGTAAAGACTGATCCTGATGGACTCTACAGCCGGATCGGTTGCAGCCTGACGGAGCCACTCCGTTAGGTGATAAAAGTCGTGGTACGGGTAGTGAAGCAAAACATCCTGATCTTTTAGAATGGAAAAATAGTTCCTCTGACCATCAAGAGCTTTAGATGGAATTGCCGGGAGCTCAGAATTCCGTGACGACGCTCGCCCAATCGAAGGGAAAGACAGAAAGTCCTTCATATTATGATACCGACCACCAGGGATAACCGNGTCAATACCTGCGATACCCAGCTCACGTTTTAGCATGCCCAAAACCCGGTCTGGCATATCACGGTCATGGACAAGCCGCGTCGGCTCAGAAGTGAGCCGCTGCTTTAGTCCCGATGACAGTCGATCCATAAGGCTGTCATCGATCTCGCCAGACAAATCATACTCGGCGTCACGTGTTAATTTCATCGACCAAGCCTGAACCTCGTCAAAATCAAAATAACCCTCAAAAATTTCGGGTAGCCCAACCCGGATCGCGTTATCAAGCAAGACTAAAGGCTTCTTGCGTTTAGTTATTTTTGGTAGTTCGATAAACCTCCCGTGATGGTCGGTAGGTACCTCGATTAATGAATAAATGTAATGATCAGCTTTTCGCAACTCGGCTACTAGGTACGTCGCGTCGTCGGCGATAACCTCGCCCAAATTTACTTTATCTGAGATCACGATAGGGCAAATAAATTTACGAATATTTGAGTGGAAGTAGCGTTTGAGCCACTCCCGGTGCTCGTCGGTCAGCTGCTCTTCATCTTCCAAAAAAATGTCGTGCCTAGCTAGGGTCTTTATGACATCCAGATGTGTCGCCTCAAATTCTAAATTTAACTCAACGGTGCGTCGCTGGATCTGTCTAAGTAACTTGCCCGACGCAGGCTCCAGCCCTACCTCCCGGTGAAGTATTTTTCTTTTTCTAACATCGGATACTCGAACCCTATAAAATTCATCAAGGTTGCTCGAATAGATGCCAAGGAAGCGAGCCCGCTCGATGATTGGGTTTGACTTATCCATCGCCTCTTGGAGGACACGGTGGTTAAAAGACAGCCAGCTGAGCTCTTTGTCAAATGTAGGAAAGTTTGGCACGACGAACCTCTACCCGAGAAATACCTTTANAATATTAATTGAACTAGATTACAACCTTTTAACATTGGTTACTTTAAAAGCCCGTATGAGAAATGCCAGCTCCACCACTATCATTGAAGTCGCATCAATTGTTCTCCTTACAGTAATACTGGGGGCAATCGCTGGCGATGTGGTTCCTACTGGTCTCGTCATCGTCAGTGGTTACCTGGCGATCACGTTGTGGAGGAGAAATAGTTTTTATAACTGGCTTACCGGCGACCCGAAAATTAAGGTGCTATCAACCTCGGATTTGTGGGCCGACATCATAAAACGTGTCGAGATAGATCGCACGCAAGCTGAACACAAAACTGACGCAGCCATTCATGAACTAGATAATTTCAAAACCGCCCTGAGTAGCCTCAACGTTGGAATCTTATTGACCGATGAGAATTGGAACTTGCTGTGGTGGAATGGCATCAGTGGTAATTTGCTGGGCTTACAAGAATCTGATGACATCAATGCGTATCTTTTCTCCTTGCTGAGATCGCCTTCGCTAAAACAATACGCTACAGCGCTAGAATTCTCAGAGCCCCTGGTTTTAAGGAACTTTCCGAATCCACACTCTTCAATCGAAATATTTTTTGGCCACATCTCCGCCAGTGGATTTATCGGGCTAGTCCGCGACATAACTCACCTCCAAAAACTCAGTGAGATGCGGTCAGACTTCATCGCCAACGTTTCCCATGAGCTGAAAACCCCACTCACGGTCATCAATGGCTACCTGGAAACTCTTATCGATAACCAATTAGTTGATGGGGTTGCAAAAAAAGCGGTAGAAAATGCCTCATCGCAGGGCCTGAGAATGAGCTCCATAATCCAAGATTTAATTTCACTGTCGCAACTTGAAACTTCGGAAACCCAAGCGGTTGATACCTTCAACTTTCTTGAGCTGGTGAATCAGGTGCTTCAGCAAACCGAATCGATCAAGGAAAATCTGAGTAAACCTAACACTAAAATACATGTTGCTGCAGGTGCAGTTTGGACCCTCACGGGAAATAGAAATGAAATTTACTCTTTGATGTCTAACCTGTTAAGCAACTCTGTGCGGTATTGCCCCGACGGGACAATGATATCGATACATGTTGAGGCCGCTGAGAATACCTGCACCGTAGTTGTGGAGGATAACGGTCCTGGCATCGCTGAGACGCATCTCGGTCGTTTAACCGAGCGATTTTATAGGGTCGACAGTAGCCACTCCTCTTCGACCGGCGGCACGGGCCTCGGGCTCTCGATCGCTAAACACGTGATGAGTCGGCATGATGGTATTCTAAACCTGAGGTCGACTGTAGGATCCGGGACCCGCGCAGAATGCATTTTCCCAAAGGACAGAATGCGCCTGATTACTTAAAAGTATTCTGATTGACTTCTGGGTGACGTANATCCACACCTTNCACCAAATAAATTACATACTCGGCAATATTGGTCGCATGGTCACCTACCCTCTCTAGCGACCTCGCTATCCAGATAACGTTGAGCACGCTACCGATATTCCTCGGATCTTCGATCATAAACGTTGCAAGAGCCCTCAGTGCCGACTCGTAAATCTTATCAACCTTCCTCTCTCGCTCGAAGATATCCCGCGCCAAGTTTAGGTCCAGCCTCGCGAACGCAGTCAGCGACTCATTTAACATTTTGGCTACCTGCTCAGCTATCCGCTGAATTTCAGTAATCCCAACATCTTTACCGCTAGTCCAACACTCAAGACTCAGGCTGCCGACTTTCTCTAGTTCGTCACCCATCCTCTCAAGGTCNCGAACTATTTTCGAAACGGCAAGAACCAGCCGCAAATCGGAGGCGATTGGCTGTCTCCTNACAATGAGTGCCTCTACTTGCTCATCTAAATCTATTTCAGCCGCGTTGATTTTCTTCTCTGTTTCGCTTGTTTTGCCGAGCANTGATGAGTCCTGAGTAGAATAAAATTGGAGCGCAGACCTTAATTGCTCTTCGACGAGTCCGCCCATCTCCAAAGTCGAACGCCTCAGCGCCTCCAATTCCTCATTGAACTCGGTCGAGATATGCCTAACGAAATCGTCGTTTAGGTCGTTCATATGTTTATCCGAATCGTCCCGTGATGTAGTCCTGTGTTAGTTCGTGCATCGGGTTGGTAAAAACTTGCTTGGTATCGCCGACTTCGATCAACTTTCCTAAGTGAAAATATGCTGTTCTGTCAGAAACTCGAGCCGCTTGTTGCATCGAATGCGTCACGATCACGATAGTGTACTGCTCACGCAACTCGTAGATTAATTCTTCCACCTTCGCTGTAGCGATTGGGTCGAGTGCGGAGCACGGTTCGTCCATCAGAATCACTTCCGGGCTGACAGCGATGGCACGGGCAATACATAACCGTTGTTGCTGACCGCCGGATAGGCCAGTCCCAGGCTGGTCTAAGCGATCTTTCACCTCGGTCCATAGCCCCGCCCGATGCAACGCTGACTCAACAACCTGATCGAGCTCAACTTTTGTCGCCGCAAGCCCATGAATTCGGGGACCATACGCCACGTTATCGAAAATAGATTTCGGAAACGGATTCGGCTTCTGAAAAACCATGCCGACGCGCGCGCGTAACGAAACGACATCAACCACTGGATCGTAAATGTCTTGCTCATCAATTTTGATTTCGCCATCGATCCTGCAAATATCAATCGTGTCATTCATACGATTGAGGCACCGAAGAAATGTCGACTTGCCACAGCCTGACGGGCCAATGAATGAAATAACCTGGCTAGACCCAATGTCAAGACTGACATCAACGATGGCCTGCTTATCGCCATAAAAAACGTCGACATTTCTGGCGGTCATTCGTGGGTTATCGACGTAGACACTGCCAAGTGTTTTCTCGGACGCTACCGGTCCTACTGTGCGGTTGGTGCCTTGCTCCATTGAATCACTCACTGTCACTTCAATCACTTTAAACTTCCTACCAACGTCGTTCTAGCTTTTTACGAAGCAAAATCGCAGCAGCGTTCATGCTAATTAAAAACGCTAACAATACAATAATGGCCGCACTAGTTTTCTGTACAAACATCCGTTCCGCAAAATCGGCCCACATAAAAATCTGCACGGGAAGGACCGTACCCGGCTCGGTCACCCCTCCGGGCACATCAACGATAAAGGCAACCATACCAATCATAAGAAGCGGCGCCGTCTCACCAAGCGCCTGCGCCATACCGATGATGGTCCCGGTCAGCATACCCGGCATCGNGAGGGGAAGCACGTGGTGCGTAATGGTCTGCATTTTTGACGCACCGACACCGAGGGCGGCATCTCGAATACTCGGAGGCACCGCACGGATCGCCGCCCGGGATGATATGATGATCGTCGGCAACGTCATCAAGGCCAACACGACGCCGCCGACCAA
Source organism: Gammaproteobacteria bacterium (assembly GCA_002705795.1). Taxonomy (GTDB): domain Bacteria; phylum Pseudomonadota; class Gammaproteobacteria; order Pseudomonadales; family Litorivicinaceae; genus HIMB30. The sequence continues at coordinate 50,598 of PAHG01000029.1, read as the reverse complement.
AGGGATCGAACGCGGCATACCGAAAAGAATAATAAAGATAGCGAGGCCCATGATCCCGAAAACTACGGAAGGGACGGCAGCAAGATTATTTATATTGATCTCAATAATTTCAGTCAATCGATTCTTCGGGGCCATTTCTTCTAGATAGACGGCGGTAGCAACACCTAGGGGGAACGCAATCGCGATACACACGNCCAATGTTAGAATGGATCCAACCAGTGCGCCACGAATACCGGCCATTTCTGCGTCACGTGACGCAGAACCGAAGAACAGGTAGTCACTTAGCTGATAGCTTATGCGCCCCTGGGCGTCGAGAGCGTCAATATAGTCGATCGCCTGGTCACTGATCCGCCGGTCTGCCTCGGGGGTATCACGGGAAATGAATCCCCTGAGGAACGTGTCAACGTCGTCATCGACAGCAAACTGAATAGACACTCTTGAGCCCATCTGCTCTGGGTTATCTAAAACATGAGCCATCAGTCGCTGACCTGAACCCGAAGAGATGAGTCTCCGTGCCTCGCGTTTTGCCTTACGGCCCTCGGGGTTACCTAAGGCCTGGTATAACGAATCTCGGACAACACCATCAAAGTCACCGTTGGAAAGCGACTCGGCCGTCATTTGCCCGCTGGGGTCTAACTGCTGTGCCTCTAGTTCCACATCAAGGGTGACGTAATGTTGAAATAAACCAGGGATCCCCTTACTCAAAATCTCAGCGAATAACAGCACCAAGAAACCTAGGGCAACCACGACCGCTGCTTTACCAAGCCAAACAAACCGTGATTCTTTTCGTTGGCGCAGATCGATGGAAGCTGCGACACGCTCGGCCGCCTGCTTGGGGTCCAAGCCTCGATANATATGATCAGTCATACTGCTCTCGATATTTTTTAACGATTTGTAAAGCAAANTAATTCAGCGCCAGTGTGACGATGATCAGNATCAATGCCAGAGCGAATGCGGACAGCGTCTTGGCCGACTCGAACTCCTGATCCCCGACGAGAATCGTAACGATTTGCGATGTGACTGTTGTTACCGCATCCAGAGGATTTAATGACAGGTTAGCTGCCAAACCGGCCGCCATCACGACAATCATCGTCTCGCCCACCGCCCGAGAAACGGCGAGAATAATCGCTGCTACGATCCCCGGGAGCGCTGCCGGCAACACNACCTGCCGGACCGCTTCGCTGCGGGTGGATCCAAGCCCATAGGCAGCGTCGCGCAGAGACTGAGGAACAGCATTAATTACGTCATCGGATAAAGACGAAATAAACGGGATAATCATTACACCCATCACCAGCCCGGCTGCGAGGGCAGACTCAGAGGCAACCTCGAACCCCATCGATTCGCCTACTGATTTCACAAAAGGAGCGACCGTTAGCGCTGCGAAAAATCCGTAAACAACCGTAGGTACGCCGGCCAAAANCTCGAGCAATGGCTTCACTATCCCTCGAACACGCTGCGTCGCGTATTCTGCGAGATAGATCGCACTGAAAAGCCCGACCGGCACTGCAACCGAGAGCGCGACGGCTGAGATCAAAAACGTTCCAACAAACATAGGAACCATCCCGTAAGTCGCAGTTCCACCTCCAGAGCCGGCCCGCTCTGCACCCTCGAACTGAGGGTTCCACTCCAGGCCAAGTAAAAAGTCCTGAGGTGGAATTAAATTGAAGAAGCGGACGGATTCAAAGAGGACCGACAGGACTATACCGACCGTTGTCAAAATTGCGACGAGAGAACTCCCTATCAATACCCATCGCAAGAAGCGCTCGACATTATTGCGGGCACGGAATGCGGGCTTGATTTTGCGAAAGCCCAAGAAGCCGCCGCCAATCGACGTCGCTAGAACAAGAAAGTTTGCGACCACGACCGCGTTAGTCTCCCACCGAATCCAAGCATCACCAGCGGATCGAACCCACGGTTCAACCTCCCCGAAGTCTATCCCGTTAACAACGTTTGAGATCTTAGCTAGGGCAATCGCACGATCTACCGAGTCTCCGTTAATGACACTTTGCGGAAAATAATCGCCGGCCCAAAACTGGAACAGGAGGTCTTTGCCAATCGCGATGACTAATAAAAAGCCAAGGGCAGGGGCCACAGAAGTGATCGCGGCCCACAAGCCATGATAGTGAGGCAACGAGTGGAATTTTTCTGTACCACTCGATCGATGAGCCGAGGCAACGCGCTGGCCCGTAGTAAAATACAGGGCCCCAATCACTAGTATTGCCAAGACCAAATTCGTTAACGACACGCGAACCTTCCCTCAGAAATAAAAAGACCGAACGGATTGTCCCGCTCGGTCACGTGATTATCAACTAGCTAGGTTGACTATTTGAGATCTGACGCAACCAGAACCGGAAGGTCTTTCATGCGGGCTGTCATCTCTGCGGCCTCTCCAGAACCCAGCGGGATCATACCAGCGTCAGCGAGGACTCCATCGTTACCCCAGTGCTTGNTCCACTCCGCCATATACTTCTCTACACCCGGGACGACACCGATGTGCTGGTGCTTCACGTAGAAATAGAGAGCACGCGACGCCTTATACGAGCCATCGCCGATCGCATCGAACGTCGGGACCACGCCGGACAACTCGGCGCCCTGAAGCGTGTCAGAGTTCTGATCGAGGTAAGAGAAACCGAAGATACCATATGCTTTTGCATCTTCCTGAAGCTTTTGTACGATCAGGTTATCCTGCTCCCCAGCTTCGACGTAGGCACCGTCGGTACGCATCGCACGGCATGTCTTTGCTTTCTTCCCAGCGGCCTTCAGAGCCGCCTTAGCGTCACCATCCTTTTTACAATATGCTTTCTCGTTCACGATTTCAGCAAANGANGCACGCGTCCCAGAAGTCGTTGGTGGGCCATACACGCGTATCGCTGTGTCAGGCAACGACGAGTCAATATCAGACCACTTCTTGTAGGGGTTGGGGACCATCTTTCCGCCAACCGCGACTTCAGCGGTCAATGCTTTGCCAAGATTCAGCAACGAAATTTTGAGTTGCTCACCGCTCTTCGAGTTAGCGACAACGATCCCATCGTAGCCAACCTTGATCTCTGTCAACTTCACGCCGTTCTTCTCGCAATACTCAAGCTCTTTCGTCTTCATGCGCGAGGACGCGTTGCCGATGTCTATGAATTCTGTTCCGATTCCGTCGCAAACACCCTTCTTACCAACCGAAGAACCACCCGACTCAACGACCGGAGTCTTTTGGTTAAAATTACGGCCCAGACGCTCGGCAACGATCGTTGCAAATGGAAGCACCGTTGAAGAACCAGCGATACTGATATAGTCACGTGCCACAGCAGTTGTGCTCATCGCGACTGCCAACGCAGCAGATGTAGCGATACGTACAAACATGGAAAACTCCTTCAAAATTTTGTTTATAAAGTCAGGGAAACTGCAACGTTTCCTGACCACACGTTATTGTTACTGCCCAAATGTTACAGAAACGTTACAACCTGTAAAAAACTATCTCCTACCTGTTGCCTTAAAGAGACTTTCACTTGACTAAGTTCTCAAGCATGTGCTGAGTGGCGCCTCAAAACCCCCAGCAATATCTTTGCAAGATGCATGGCATCCCAGCCTTTTGCGTAAGATCTTGACTTAGCTCGGAGCATCTTTAGGTCATCAGGTGAGTCAATCAGTTCGCCAAGGGTTCGAGCAAAATCTTTAGGATCATTTTTTGCGATCCGGCAACCTTCGCCATCAACCAATACGTCTTTCGAGCCCATACTGGCCACCGAAACCACAGGCAAACCCGCCGCCAGTGCCTCAAGCAGCACAAGCCCCTGGGTCTCAGTCTGAGAACCAAACACAAAGCAGTCAGCAGACTGGTAACAGCGCCACAAGTCATGAACCCGGTCAAGATATCCTGTAAATTTTATTCGCGCATGGTTCTGCCTCTGCGCGGCATATCGTTTCAGTTGACCCTCGGCGGGCCCCTCCCCGGCAATCAAGAGAAATACATCCGGTCGTCCCCTAGCCAACAATTCGAAGGCGTCGATTAGCAGGCCAATATTTTTCTCAAAGGCTACTCGGCCGACGTAGAGCAAAACGGTCGAGTCTTCAGGGATACCCCAGTCACTGCGAAATCCCTTGGCGTCCCCAACTTTCTCGAAACAGATCGAGGGGAGCCCCGTGGGGATGACCTCTATCGGGCTGGTGATCCCATAATCAAGAAGCCTTTTCTTCATCTGACGTGAAGGTGAAATAATCGTGTCGACTTGATTGCATTGAGAACGAGATATACGTCTCGCAACGTAGCGCAGTAACGACTTGGGTAGCCAAGGCAGATACTGCTCAAAATAGGCCTCAAAAAAAGTGTGATAGGTAATGATCACCCTAAGCCCAAGGATCTTAGCTAGCCGGATACCCGCGTAATGCGCAATAAACGGCGTGTGAATGTGGATCACATCAAAGTCTTGTTCCGATAGTTGGGGGCCTAGTCCTTTAATAAATCTGTAAGACATTAACCGGTCTTCTGGATCAAGAGGCAATGCTTTGGACGGAACGCTTATTAGTTCAAAGGTGGTCGCTACCCGCTCTGGATATTCGGGGGCGATTAACGTGACTTTATGTCCCAGGGCCTGAAAACAATCAACAAAGGTCTGAATTGATGTGGAGACTCCGTTTACTCTTGGAAAATAAACATCGGAGATCATGAGTATGTGCATAGCCGGACCCTCTACGCTGCACAGTATGGAATGTATGTGAAGAAAATATGACGGTGGTCAATATCGGGGCTACTCGTATCGCCGATGATCAACAGTAATCTCGCCCGATAAATAAGACTCGGTCAGTGGCTAACATGTTATCCCAAGGCTCTTTCAAATCTTGTCCTAGGGCTGGCCTTAAAACGATCCTCTGCCAGAAATAGTTGCGAAAGAAATTCGAAAGTGCGGAAATCACCCCATGCAGCTTGTCTTCTCTAATGACCTCAACACCCTCGTCGAGAGTGTGGCGAACATCCTCTCGGCCGAGAGTTATTCGTCGCCGCTGGCTCCGGACTGGCTGATTGTTCCTAACCAAGACACGGGCCGCTGGCTCCAAATTGAACTNACAGACCGGTTAGGAAGCCTCGCCAACACAAAGGTCACCACACTGTCTGAGTTCATGTGGAAGATCTCAGACGCGCAACCCGACCGACAGCTTGAGTCGGATTTGTATTGGGCTATCGCGACAGTTTGGCGGCAGAGATATCCTGACCTGATGGAGCCCGAGTATCTGCAACAAATCAGCACCCTATTCGAGATGTTCCGACATTATCTGACCGAACGGCCTGATTGGTTGGTCGATCCTGAAAAAGCCTCGTTACTGATACAACCATCCGACGCGTGGCAGCTCGAGCTCTGGCGAGAAATTGAGCATCTGTTGCCGGCCGCACCACACCAACAACTCATCGGGGCGCTCAGAGACAAACACACGGAACGTCTCGACTCGATCGCGCGGGTCGTTGTCTTTAATCCAGACCGCCTGTCGACCCTCGCACTCAACGTCCTGAAATCATGGACACACAACACCCCATGCTTTCTGTGTATTCAGTCTCCGTCACCAGATCCGTGGTTNACGCAGGGGGCGCTCGAGCTACCTGAAACGCACCCCCTCGTCGCGGATCTCTGCCGAGAAAAGGCCAAAGTCTTTTCAATCCTCGGCGACGATGAACCGGTCGAGGGCTATGTTCAACACGCGACAAAGAGCGCCCTTTCCGAACTCAAAACCCATCTCTTTCAGAACAAAAAGGCACCCATAACGATCGATNGGTCGGTGTCTCTGGTGAGCGCGACAAGCCCGACCCAAGAAGTAGTGGAATTAAAGCGGTGGCTGATCGGTTGGTTAAATGCCGATCCAACCAGAGACCTCACTCGAGTGCACATTGTCACACCAAGCCCGGCGCTTTACGGGCCAATCGTGCAGCGGATTTTCCACGCATCCGATCCGTTGCAGCGGCTCCCGACCTCGCCAGACCCCTTGATCATGAAGCCAATTGAGGTCACCGCTATCGCACTCTTGGCNGAGATGTCTCGTACCGGCTTTAAGGCCGGCCCCGTCTACACATTTCTGTCAGATACCACTGTGCGTGAGGTACTCAAGCTGAGTGACCAGCAACTCAGGAATATTCGAGACTGGGTTGTGCGGTCAGGCGCCAGACGGGGGCTATCAGGCTATAGACATACACTCCACGCCGCCAAGACACGCCTGCTGAGGGGGCTGATGGCCGACCCTGATTCAGCTTTTCAGACCGACAGCACCCCGACAGAGTCGATCGAACAGACCCACGGGCTTGACCGACTTATTGGTGTGCTGTCTGCGATAGATCATGTCCTATCTTCCCCAGATATTATGTCTCTTCAGACGGCGATCCGAGTCATCGAGCGCGCCGTCAACCGCCTCACATTGGGACAGATTCAGAGCCTCAATCTGACACCGTTCGTCTCACAGTTCACAGAGACCGAGGTGAGTAAAGCGTCCGTGTTTCAGTGGATCCAACTGAACCAACAAACCGGGCTATCCCGACCCCTGGCGCTCAATGATCAGCTGTCGGTCACCGCGCCACAAACGATCCGCAGTATTTCGAGTCAGGTGGTCGCGATACTCGGGGCCAACCACGATACCTTCCCTCAGGACTCGTATGAGCATCCTTGGGATTTGATTGCCAAGAGTCCCCGTCCTGGTGACCTAATAGACTCCGAAAAAGAACGTCAAGTACTCGCAGACATTGTCCTCAATACTGAAAAGCAGTTGTGGATCAGTTGGATCGGAAAGCATCCCGTCCACCAAACTACGGAGCTCCCCGGCCCCGGAGTCGTCTCGTTGATCGACTGCTTCGAGGGACCAAACAACACGCCTCCGTTCGTTGAATTACCGTCAGGTATCAGCCTCGACAGCGATCCGGTCCGGGACCCTGTCCCGGACATCGCCGGACAGGAGACTCGATGCGTGTGGACCGTCCAAGAGTTCCTCGCGGTCGCAGCGGAGCCAGCTGTCGCCTTCCTGAAAGAGAAGGGTGCCCGGATTCATGTGCCTGAGTTTCCGGAATTGGATATCGAACCGCTAACTATCGATGCCCTGAACGCGTTCAAAGTGAGGCAGCGTTTTGTGGACCAATCCCTGACACAAGACACGCTAATCGATTTCCTTAGGCGCTATCCCGAGCTCCCGGGTGAGATCGACTTAAACGAGGCACTCGGAAAATACGCCCCCTCGCTGGTCGNGGAGGCACTTGNGTGCGCGACCGAGCCNGTGGAGCCNTCTGTGATGACCCTGGGTGAGTTCACGTTACGGGTNGAGGNCCTCTCCACGATCGAGGCGCCCCGGGTAATCATCACANCCTCCGTCGATGGTGTGAGGGGTCTCCGTGCGCTTCTCGAGGGACTGGTACTCTTCGCTNGCGGGCCGACGGAGCGCAGCCTCCGTCTGGTGACCTTCAAGAATNGCGTCACACCATTCGGCCCGATCCCGGTCGATGAGGCACGACACCTTCTCAAGACCTGGCTGGAGGAAATCAGCGATCGCGAGACCCCATGCGCTCTGATTGGACCGCTAGCGATCAAGACCGCGAGGGCACTAGACAGGGACGACGAGGCTAAACCTCGGTTTCAATGGAATGATGAGGCACTTGCGCATAGGCCCGATTACCAGCGGGTATTTCAGAATGACCCGGAGATTCCAGAGAAACACGTGGACCTCTCGAACCGCTTGGTCAAACCACTTCTTGGATACCTGGGGAGGTCCCGTGGAACGCTTTAAGCCAGAGTTGCTCCCGGGATCTGGGCGACACCTAATCGAGGCGAGCGCGGGAACGGGCAAGACTCACGCCCTGATGTCGCTCATCACACGCGCCCTAGCCGTCGATGGCCACCAACCTGAGCACTGTCTGCTGATGACGTTCACAAGGGCATCGACCCGGGAGCTCAGGGCACGGGTCCGTGAACGGCTGGTGGAAGAAATTGATCTCCTGACCCGCGGACACTCAGAACTAACGGCAGCCTATCCAAATTTTTCAGGGGACCAAGGTATCGAGCGACTCGGGCGAGCGCTCCGGCGACTTGATACCATCGAGATACAGACCATCCACGGTTTTGCGATCCGTCTGGTCAATGACTTGGGGCCAAGCGTGGGTATCCCGAGCTTTCCTTTGGAAACCGACATCGGAGGTATTCGCCGAGAGGTAGCGATCGACTGTTACCGGAGGCTTGTCACGGAGCACGGGGCACACCATATCGGCTCACTCACAGGCGGGCTCGCCGCATTTGTAGGCCACGCTGAGCTTGCGTGGAGGCCGATCGACGATATCAAACCATCCTCAACGCACTGTCCTGATCTCGCGGTCATCGGGTCTGAATTTATGCAGAGGAGGAACGAGTTATTGTCGGATATCGAGTCACTCTTTGCCCTCAATGGGATGAATCGCAAATCACTCGAGACACACACCAGGAACATAGAAAACGCGGACACCCGCCAGGACATTCCCAACGAAAGCGCAAAGTATTTCCTAGAACGAGCGGGGAAGTTTGATGGGACCATCTTCGATCAATGGGTGGCACTCATCAGACCGTCAGACGATGAGGTCAAATTCCGGGCCTATTGTCTCCACCAGTTGCGTGGGCAACTCCGGCTCCGGTTAAACGAACTCGGAATCACCGACAATGACCAAGTTATTCGGGACGCGGCCGAGGTAGCCAGACGTGTCGGCAGCGAGGGACCGACACACACTCTGATCCTGGTCGATGAGTTCCAGGATACCGATCGTCATCAGTGGGCGATGCTCGATCACTTGTATCCCGACGAGCCCCAACGATTGATGGTCATGGTGGCGGACCCAAAACAAGCGATCTACCGGTTCCGCGGCGCAGACACCGCGTTCTATCACCAAGTCCGAAACAACCTCCCAGACCAGCGGCTGTGGTATCTGGATACGGTCTACCGCTCTTCACAGACCATGGTCGACGGACTCAATACCTTGTTCGATGATAACCACCCGGTAGGCCATGTGTTGCGGTACCACCAACTAGAAACCGGTCGTCCTGAAGACATCCGACCGCTGACCATGAATGAGACGGAAGCTGCTGGATTTCAGTGGATCGAATCGCTGTCACCCCAAACGGTCGTCCAACTCACGGCGTCGCTTTTAGCCGGCGGCCAGCAGGGCTCGTGCCGGATCGGCACGCGACCGATCACCGAGAAAGATATCTGTGTCTTGGTCCAGAGCCGTGCCACGGCGCAGAAGATTAGACGACTCGGTGGACAGTTTGGTCTCGCGTTTCACTACCAAAATAAGGCCAGTATTTTTAGTCGGCGAATCGCCCGGGAGGTAGTGCTAGTCCTCGAGGCGATTGCCAACCCCGATGATTTCTCGAGGGTGGCGTCTGCCGCCTCAACTACCCTCATGGGTTTTGATCTTTCGGGACCCGGACAACTGAGCGAACGGGCACGGTTCATCGATTTACAGACCCAGCTATTCGACGCACGGGATCTTTGGAAATCGGATGGGCCGGCGGCGGCCATCGCGTTCTTATTTGAGGCCTGTTCGACGGCCCGGAGAATTTCTCATACCCTGCAAGGGCTAGAGGACTGGAGTGTCCTGAATCAGTGTCTGGAAATCTTTGGCGAGGACGCGAAGGGGTTATCACCACTCGAGGCCGTGATCTGGTGGACACAGCAGGCAGACTCAAGCAAGGAGGCGGATGACCGTACGAGCCAACGACCACCAACCGACTCAGGGGTTGTCACAATTAATACCATCCACGGCTCCAAGGGCCTGGAGTATGGCGTGGTCATCCTGGCAGACGAAATCACGGGCAAAGCACCCCCGAAGAACACTTGGGGGCTTGATTACTGCGATCGGAATGGATCAACGATCGACCTGACGAAGAACGCCCTCAAACCAGCGCTCCAAGACCAAGAAGAGGACCTCAACCGGCTGCTCTACGTCGCACTCACCCGCGCAAAACACGGAGTGTTTCTCGGGGTCCCAGAGTCCGACAGTGCCCTGAGTCGATTACTCAACGACCGTGACATCAGTGGTCTGGGCGGTGGTCACCAGGTGGTTGAGGCTCCGGGGATTGATGACCCCCTCGAACAATTCACAGTACCGACCGCCCAGGGTCCGGTCTTGAAACAACCAAACATTCCGTCATGGTTTTTCAGGAGCTTCTCGGGGCTGATCAGGCACGAAGGCAGCCATGAATTGATGCCCGGGGCAGGCGACGAAGATGATTCCAACGTTGAAACCAACCTCAACGAGAAATGGCACATGGTTCCCGGAGGGACAGGGACTGGTAACTTTATCCACGCCATCCTAGAGTGGCACGCAGATGGTGTCAGAGATTCTCTGGCGGTGGGGCGCTTCATTAAGACCAACTGGCCGACACATCTGGATCCAACCCACGAACCTGTCGTGGTTGATTGGGTTCACCAGATTCTCTCCACGGAGCTTACCCCGAGTTCGGTGCTCGGCGCCCTGAGCCCGAAAAAGAAGAGGCCCGAGCCAAAGTTTGAGCTGCCCTTGAGGCCACGATTACGGCTCAGCGACCTGTTTGACGCGTGTGGTGCTTTTTCCTGGTGGAGACCGTTAACACCACCAATTGACCAGACAATTACAGGGCACTTGATTGGGTTCATCGATCTGGTTTATGAGGCCGATGGACGGTTCCACATCGTGGACTACAAAACCAATCACCTCGGTCCGCGTGACCAAGCGTACACCGATGAGCACATCGAGTACGCCATGAGGAACACGTTTTATCCAGTCCAAGCCGCCATCTACGCCCTCGCGTTACACCGCTGGCTCAAAAGCCGACTCAAGGACTACGACCCAGGTCGGCATCTAGGTGAGGTCATTTATCTCTTTTGCCGTGGGATCCACGCGCCCAACCGCGGCATATGGAGGCGACCGATTGAAGCAAATGGTGTATTGGCCCTCGAGGAGTGCTGCCTATGCACCCAATGACATCGGCAGACGTTCTGAAGCTGATTGAATCAGAGGGACTACCTCAGAGCCTACAGACGTCAGTAACACAACTCTTCGAGGCGATTCATCAAGGACATACCGCATACCCCCTGTCTGACGAGGACGGCGATCTTTGGGCGCAGACCCTTGCCCAATCCGGGGTTGATTCGCTGTTCGCCCTCAATCACGGCGCACTGCAAATTCAACGCCACTTTGCGCAGGAATCTCGTGTTGCCGCCGCACTTAAAAAACGGTCGGCGCACCCTAGGCTTACGACAAGCATTGACCCAGGGCAATTGATGCCCCACGCCGACGCATCACAACAGCGCGCGATCATCGGTGCGGCGAGCCAACGTTTAGCGGTCGTGACGGGCGGTCCGGGTACGGGTAAGACAACAACCGCGGCCGCGATCGTCGCGGCCAAGCTTTCTCTATTCGCTGGACAGCCGAATGTATCGCTGGTCGCCCCGACAGGAAAAGCCGCGGTCCGGCTAACCAAGTCGTTTAAAGCGGCCGTTACGAAAATGCCGATGGCTGAGCTCCAACCATTGATTGCTACGACGATTCATCGTCAGCTGAAGGATCTTCGGTCAGCCGACATCGTTCTTATCGACGAGGCGTCGATGGTCTCACTCGATTTATTTGATCAGCTACTAAAATCGCTGGCCGAGGACACACACCTCATACTAATGGGGGACCCCAACCAACTGGCGAGCGTTGAGGCCGGGAGTATCCTCAAAGTAATCACCGAATCAGCCGCGTTAGAGGACAACTGCTTCCAACTCAATCAACGCCACCGAATCGAGGGCCAAGAGGCGCTGGCACAACTCCAAGACCTCTGTCTGTCGGGTGATTCCCGGGGCTTCATCCGAGGCCTGAGGGATCTGGAAATCTCTTGGAAGTCCGGCCAACAATCAGACAGCCTAGAAGTAAAGCTGCTCAAGGGATATCGACCCTATTTCGAAGACCTGCAAAAAGGTATTGTCCCTCGCTCGGTCAACTTCCAGTGCCTGACCGCGATCAGCGAAGGTATTGGAGGTCGGCGGTTTATTAACCATCTGGCGCAAGCCGAAACACAACGTCTCGGGCTCAACGGCTTCGGGGAGAGATTGTTGGTCACCGCAAACCAACCGGGTATCGGGGTGTTTAACGGTGACACTGGTGTGGTCATTGATCCTAATCACTCACCAAATCCCCGCGTTCAGTTTGAAAACATCGAACAACCGCTTCTAAAAAACCAGCTAGGTGCCGTCGAATCCGCTTGGGCGATCAGCATCCATCGCTCCCAGGGCTCAGAATACAGCTCGGTGCTCATTTGCCTGCCCGAACCGGCCACCTCACGGTCGCGGTTCAGACCAAGCCGGGAGCTTCTCTACACAGCACTCACCCGAGCCAAAGAAAGGGTGCAGCTATTTGCATCCGAATCGATGATTGATCAGGCGGTCTCAAGGACGACCCACCGGCTAACCTGTCTAGACCACTTCTTGAACGCCTCCTGACCATGTAGACTCGGTGGCTTTCAGGGTAACAATTGAGGAAGTTTCGTGGAGCTTGATGAACAGGATCCAAATCCAGAGGGAGAATTAATTCTAAGAGTCATTGCGCATCCCCGATTCACCAACGCGCTCGGCGACATTTATGCCGGCTGGCTATTGGACCAGATGGACCAGGCGGCGGCTCAGATTGCTATGAAAGCGAGCGGCGGACGTTGTGCGACCGTATCGCTCGACAACGTCGACTTCATCGCACCGGTCCCGGTCGGGTCCGAGGTCTCGATTTACGGCGAACTTGAGGATATCGGTCGTTCATCAATGCAGATCCGCATCGAGGTCTGGATCACGGAGCAGGGGACCGAGATCTATAAATCGACAGAGACACGGTTCGTGTTCGTGGCGATTGACGCAAACGGCCGTATCCGTCAGGTTCGCGGTTCTACTTAGTTATCCCAGTGGCACGAGCTTCGCGTACTGAAGGACGAGCCACTTTGTCGAGCCATCGTCAAACCGGACCTGGACTTTCATTTGGGGCCCCGATCCCTCGAAAGCCAAGATGGAGCCCTCCCCAAATAGCCCGTGGTCGACACGTGAACCGATACCCAAACCGGTGTCTTCACCAAAACTGTCGTCGTAGTCCCGGAACTTTGGGTGGCGGTGGGGGCGATCGACCGGACGCGCGCCAAAAGACGACGACACAAACGGACGACTGATTTGTGATTCCAGACGAACTTCCTCAATACAGTCTTCCGGGATCTCACGGATAAAACGGCTGAGAAGCCCAAGATGATCTCGACCGTTCAAGCGGCGTGTCTCAGCATAAGTAACAACCAAGTGCTTCATCGCACGTGTGATTCCCACATAAGCAAGACGCCTCTCTTCCTCGAGACCACCCGCCGATTCGAGACTCATCACGTGGGGAAATAACTCCTCTTCAGCGCCAACCAAAAATACACGAGGAAACTCAAGACCCTTCGCTGAATGGAGCGTCATTAGCTGAACCGCGTCCGCGTCTGGGTCTGCCTGGGTTTCACCCGCATCGAGACTCGCTTGAGATAAAAATTGTAGGAGAACTGGTGACTCGTCGTCCTCAGGCTCAAACCCACCGCACGCGCTCACGAGTTCGTTCAAGTTATCGACACGTGCCTGTCCCCGCTCTCCTTTCTCTGATCCGTGGTAGGCAAGAAGGCCCGTGGTATCGATGACGTCCCGTGCGAGATCACGTAACTCAAGATCAGTCGCCTTTCGATCGAGTTCTGAGATCAGGTCAACAAATGCAACGACGGCGGTTTTAGCCCGGCCGCTCAGTCCATCACCATGAGTCAGTTGTAAAGCGGCGTCCCACAACCCCTTGCCTTCATCGCGGGCCGTTTCACGAATCTGCTCAACCGTTCGCTCACCGATCCCACGTGGTGGGACATTAATAATGCGTTCGAAGGCTGTGTCATCGAACCGGTTCTGAATGAGACGCAGATACATAATGGCATTCTTAATTTCAAGCCGCTCATAGAATCGTTGGCCGCCGTATATCCGATAGGGAATACCGGCACGAAGTAATGCGTCTTCAAGGACACGAGATTGCGCATTACTCCGGTACAGGATTGCTTGTTCTCCGTACAGACCGCTTTGGTCGACGTGCTGGCTGATGCGGTTGGCGACAAAACGCGCCTCGTCCTGCTCGTTGAAGGCCGCATAGAGTTGAATCGGGGTACCGACACCCTGGTCGGTCCAAAGCTCTTTCCCAAGCCGGCCGGTATTGTTAGCGATAACCGCGTTCGCGGCCCTCAAGATAACGTCTGTCGATCTGTAGTTCTGCTCTAATCGAATTGTGGTCACCGGGCCGAAGTCTGACTCGTATCGATGAATATTCTCTATACGTGCACCACGCCACGCATAAATCGACTGATCGTCGTCTCCGACTGCCATGACGTGGGTGTCCGGGCCCGCTAGTAAGCGAATCCACGCATACTGAATGGTATTGGTGTCCTGAAACTCATCGATCAGCAAATGACGGAATCGAGCCTGATAATGCTCTAAAAGCTCTGATTTGTTTTTAAATGTCTCAAACGTTCGCAATAAGAGTTCCCCGAAATCGACCAGGTTCTGCGCGCCACACCGTGCGTCATATTCCTCATACAAACGAATCAGCATGTCGTTGTAGTAGTCGCGTCCTGTTTGTAAATGATGGGGTCGCTGGCCCTCATCTTTACAACCATTGATGAAACCAGCCACCGCACGCGGCTTGAATTTCGCGTCGTCTAACTGGAGGTCCGCGATGATCCGCTTGATCATCCGCTGCTGATCATCAGAGTCGAGAATCAAGAACTGATCAGCGAGCCCAGCATCTCGCCAATGGGCCCTCAAGAAGCGGTGCGCCAGACCGTGGAAGGTGCCCACCCACATCGTGTGGAGGGAACGGCCGAGCGTCTCCTCAAGTCTCTCACGCATCTCGCGCGCCGCCTTATTGGTAAAGGTCACAGCCATCAAGGCGTGGGGAGACAGCCCCTGTTCGCGCATCAAGAACGCCATACGCTCTACAAGCACACGCGTCTTTCCGGACCCGGCGCCGGCGATCACCAAAAGATTTGTCTCGGCCGCTTTCACCGCCAGCTGCTGTGGGTCATTCAAATGCATCAGGTCATCCTGGGACGAGGCGTATCAACTGACTTAAAGAATACCGGACGGAGACTGGCGGCTCTAGACGGCACTCCCCGTGCGGAAAAATATTTATGTGAAATTGAGCGTTGGGAATACCCGGCGGCTGACGCCGCCGGGTATTTGGTTTAGGCGCGGAGATCGAAGCGATCTGCGTCCATTACCTTGTTCCATGCGGAAACGAAATCGGCGACGAACTTGTCCTGATTATCGTCTTGTGCATACAACTCTACCAAGGCACGTAACTCCGAGTTAGAACCGAACACTAGGTCCGTCCGCGAGGCTGTGCGGACCGGGGCCCCAGACTTTCGGTCGTTAGCTTGGTACGAGTTATACCCAGTCTCGCTCCATGCCACGTCCATCGATAGCAGTGTCTTAAACCAAGAGTTATCGAGCTTCCCTGAGCCCCATAGCCCGTCGCCAGAGACACTGACGCCGACGGAACGCAAACCACCAACCAAGACTGTCATCTCTGATGGAGTCAGGCCAAGGAGCTGCGCCTTATCCAGCATCATCTCTTCGGGGCTCGCCCCAAACTCCGTCTCGCAGTAGTTACGGAACCCGTCCGCACGAGGTTCTAGGAGTGCAAATGAGTCGACGTCTGTCTTATCCTGGGTCGCGTCACCACGGCCGGTAGTCACAGGGACGCTCGCGGCACCCGACTGCTCGAGGCCCACGGCACCACCAATTACGATGACGTCCGCGACACTCGCACCGTTCGAGCTGGCGATCTTTTCATAGACCGCTAGTACCTCAGAGAGCTGTGCTGGATTATTTGCGGCCCAGTCCTTCTGTGGCGCCAGGCGGATACGGGCACCATTGGCCCCACCGCGCAAGTCAGACCCACGGAAGGTGCTGGCGCTGGCCCAGGCCGTTTCGACCATCTGGGCGCTTGAGAGTCCGCTGGAGGCGACCTCTTTCTTAATCGCGGACACGGCTGAATCAGACAGCTGCTTACCGGCAGGGGCAGGGTCTTGCCAGATATATTCAGCGTCGAGGTAGTCGCCTGCGACATAATTTGACTTGGGGCCCATGTCACGGTGCAGAAGCTTGAACCACGCTCTCGCGAACGCCTGACCAAACTCTTCTGGATTCGCCAGGAAGTGCTCACAGATAGCCTTGTAAGACGGGTCCGTTTTCATTGCCATATCAGCCGTGGTCATCATCGGCGTCACTTTATTACCGCTTCCATCTACCTCGGGCGCCATGTCCTCGTCAGAGATATTCACGGGATGCCAGATATAGGCACCGGCCGGTGACTTGGTGAGCTCCCAGTCATACTTGAACAACAGCTCGAGGTAACCCATGTCCCACTGGGTTGGGTTAGAGGTCCACGGGCCTTCGATGCCGCTGGTGATAGCGTCCACGCCCTTCCCAGACTTGTGGCTACTCAACCATCCAAAACCCTGGGCCTCGATGGCCCCACCCTCCGGCTCGGCACCGACGTGACTCTCGGGGCCCGCACCGTGGGCCTTGCCGAACGTGTGACCGCCCGCCGTAAGCGCGACCGTCTCCTCGTCATTCATCGCCATACGGGCAAACGTCTCGCGAATATCTTGCGCAGACAGCGCCGGGTCGGGGTTCGCGTTCGGTCCCTGCGGGTTCACATAGATCAGGCCCATCTGGACGGCCGCCAGGGGGTTCTCGAGGTCTTGGCGGGTGCCTCCGTACCGGTTATCACCGAGCCACTCGTCTTCCGCGCCCCAATAAATTTCCTTTTCAGAATGCCAAATATCGGCGCGGCCCAGCGCGGTGCCGTGGTTCGGACCACCCATGTCCTCGATCGCCACGTTTCCAGCGAGCACCAACAAATCGGCCCAGCTGAGGCTGTTACCAAATTTCTCTTTTACGGGCCACAGTAACCGGCGGGCCTTGTCGAGGTTTCCGTTGTCCGGCCAGCTGTTCAGGGGAGCGAAGCGCTGCGCCCCAGTACCCGCGCCCCCGCGCCCGTCACCGGTGCGGTATGTCCCAGCCGCGTGCCAGGTCATCCGGATAAAAAACGGGCCGTAGTGGCCATAGTCGGCGGGCCACCAATCCTGGCTATCACGCATCACTTTTTTAATTTCAGCCTTGACCGAACCGACGTCCAGCTTCTTGACTTCTTCCTTGTAGTCCACCTCGGCCACCGGATTACTCTTGGTGTCGTGCTGCCTCAAGATGTCTAGGTTCAGTTGGTTTGGCCACCAATCTTTGTTTTGTGTCCCGGTCACGGGGGTCGTGGTCGCCCCGAGCATGAAGGGGCATTTCACTTCTGAATTCATAGGTATCTCCTTTTTACCGTCATATAAGAAATCGTTAGTTTTGGGACCATTAGATGAACAGAATGGCTTGCGCATGTATAGTTATTATTGTGTATCGGTTCAATAGAAAAGAACTATGGTTGGTTAGGTAATTAACCGATTCGTCAATGGATATGCGGCGCTAATCAGCGCCAACGACTGACGATAGGTTTAGAGATAAAAGATGCCCAAAAATCTGAGTGCCCGAACAACCGTCAACAAAGACAGACACCCCATAGACTGGTTAAATCCAGATTACTACGACAAGAAAGCACTCCACGAAGAGATGCTACGTGTGTTCGATGTCTGCCACGGCTGTCGTCAGTGCCTTAACCTGTGTAACTCGTTCCCGAACCTTTTCGACCTGATAGACGACACCGAGGGCATGGAAGTTGACGAGGTTGCGACCGAGGACTACAAAAAAGTGGTGGACGATTGCTACCTCTGCGATATGTGCTACTCCACCAAGTGCCCGTACGTGCCACCAAACCCCCTAGGCATCGATTTCCCTCATTTAATGCTGAGGGCCAAGGCGACCTATCTTCGAAAAAGTAGCCTCCCGGTATCAGAGAAACTTTTATCAAGCACCGACGCCATCGGCAAACTAGCGGGGATCCCGGTCGTCACCGAGACCATCAACATCGTGTCCCAATGGGAACCGGTAAAGCAACTGAACTCGCGTACGCTGGGTATTCATGAAAACGCATGGACCCCCAGACTTGCGACGAAAACTTTCAAGCAAATAAAAGAGCCATCAGCTGAGCGCGTTGTCGTTGACGGGGAACGAACGCCCGGGAAAATAGCAGTATTTGCTACCTGCTACATCAACTACCACGAGCCCGGCATCGGCATAGATCTGCTCAAGGTACTCGAACACAATCAGATCCCCTGGGTAACCGCAGAAAAAGAGGTCTGCTGTGGTATGCCCAAGCTTGAACAAGGAGACTTGGAGGCGGTCGATAGGTTAAAGAGAGTCAACATACCTCACCTCGCGGAGCTCGCTAGACAAGGATTCGCGATTATGTCACCGGTCCCCTCATGCACGCTAATGTTCAAGCAAGAGATCCCCCTGATGTATCCTCGAGATGAAGACGTTCTAGCGGTCAAGGAAGCGTTCTGGGATCCCTTCGAATACCTACTGGCTCGCTCAGAAGACGGCTTGATAAAACTCCAATTCCAACGAGGCCTCGGGAAAGTCGCCTACCACGCCCCCTGTCACGGTCGCGTCCAAAACATTGGTAATCCGACAGAGGTATTCCTTCAGCTGATTGCAGAAACCGAAGTGCAGGCAACCAAGAGGTGCACAGGTCACGCAGGTACCTACGGGCTGAAGAAGGCCAGCCACGAAGCGGCAATGAAAATTGGCTACCCGGTTTCAAGAGCAATTCATGCCCAGCAACCAGATTTTGTTTCGAGTGACTGCCCCCTGGGCGGCCACCACATAGCACAGGGCATCCAGGAAAAATTCGAGTCTACGACCAACGTGCAGCATCCCATCTCGCTGCTCGCGATCGCGTACGGGCTCCGTAATCCAGAATAATAATCCGACACGAAAACTACGTGGCATAAAGTGTGAGACTGTTAGATACTGCCGTTTGAGTTTATTTTTCAGGGGAAAATTATGAAAAAAACTGCTCTCTACGTAGCCTCTGCCGCTCTACTGAGTTCGTCCCTAGTATTCGCCGGCGGGCACGCGAAATCAGTCAAACTTGGCGTCGTCCTCGGCTTTACCGGACCCGCTGAATCACTCGCAGAATCAATGGCCCGCGGAGCCGAGCTGGCGATGAAGGAAGTGTCCGCGTCCAAGCTTTTACTCGACAATGCGACGGTCAGTCACGTACGCGCCGACTCAACATGTGTGGACGCATCAGCTGCAGCTGCAGCCGCTGAACGTGTCATTGCTTCAGACAAAGTCGACGCGATCATCGGTGCACTCTGCTCTGGCGCAACTATTTCAATCCTGCAAAACGTTGCGATGCCGAAGGGTGTTATGCTTTTTTCACCATCAGCAACCTCACCAGCCCTCTCCACACTTGAGGACAACAACTTGTTCTTCCGCGCATCTCCCTCAGACGCACGTCAGGGGCAAGTAATCTCAGACGTTCTTGGAGAGAAAGGGATTAAATCGATCGCAATGACTTACACCAATAACGACTACGGGAAGGGACTCGCCGATTCAATCCAATCAAACTTTGAAGCCGCAGGCGGCAAGGTCACAATCAATACACCTCACGAGGATGGTAAAGGTGACTACGGCGCGGAGGTCGGCGCGTTAGCCCAAGCCGGTGGCGATATACTCGTCGTCGTTGGTTACCTTGACCAGGGCGGCAAGGGGATTATTCAATCGTCCCTAGACGCTGGTGCGTTTGATAAGTTCTTCCTGCCAGACGCGATGATCGGTGACAGCCTAGTTAAAGCTATCGGACCAGACCTCAACGGCGCGATTGGTACAGTTCCGGGGACCGACTCAAAGGGCGCCGAAATTTATGCGGAGCTCGCCAAGAAGGATGGCTTCGAGGCCGGTCCGTACTCACCAGAGGCATACGACGCAGCAGCATTGACCCTGCTTGCAATGCAGGCGGCTAACTCCAAAGATAGTGACGCAGTCAAGGCAAAGGTTTTTGATGTCGCAAACGCCCCCGGAACAAAGATTCTTCCGGGCGAGCTAGCTAAAGGCCTTCAGATCCTCAAAGACGGCGGTGAAATAGACTATGTTGGTGCGACAGCTGTCGAATTGATCGGTGCAGGTGAATCAGCCGGTAGTTACCGAGAAATTCTCGTCAAAGATGGCAAGAATACAACGGTTCGCTACCGCTAGTCGTTGATTAAAGGCGGCGCAGGGTGCCCTCTGCGCCGTTTTTTATCATGTAAATCTATGATTGTTGTCGAAAACTTGCACAAAAACTTTGGCGGAGTACGTGCCGTCAATGGAGCAAGCCTCTCGGTTCAGCCAGGCTCAATAACGGGGCTCATCGGTCCCAATGGTGCCGGGAAGACTACCTTATTCAATGTCATCGCCGGCTTATACCAGCCAACTTCTGGCAAAGTTCTTCTGGATGGTGAAGACATCACGAGCTTAAAACCCTATGAGTTATTTCATAAAGGCGTGCTAAGAACCTTCCAACTAGCCCATGAGTTCTCGACACTAACCGTCCGCGACAACCTGATGATAGTTCCACCAAACCAGGCAGGAGAGAGTCTCCTAAATACGTGGTTCAAACCGAGCCTAGTCAAAGCGCATGAAGAAGAGATTCGATCAAAGGCCGATGAGGTCATCCGGTTCCTAGAGCTTGAACAGGTTGCGGATGAATTCGCTGGCAATCTCTCAGGTGGCCAGAAGAAGTTATTAGAGCTCGGCCGGACCATGATGGTCGACGCAAAAATCGTCTTCCTCGATGAGGTCGGCGCAGGCGTAAACCGCACACTGCTCCGCAAAATTGGAGACGCCATCATCAAACTCAATGAGGAACGCAACTATACGTTTTGTCTCATCGAGCACGACATGGAGTTTGTCGCTCGGCTATGTGATCCAGTGATCTGTATGGCTGAGGGGGCTGTCCTCACCGAGGGTACGATTGATGAGGTCAAAAACAATGAACAGGTCATAGAGGCCTACCTCGGAACCGGACTTAAACACACGAAATGATATGAGCTTCTTAGTTGGCGAACAGATGACGGGCGGATACGGAGCAGCGGATATTTTGCACGGCTGCTCGATTGGCGTTGAAAAAGGCGAGATTGCTGTCATCGTGGGGCCAAACGGCGCCGGCAAATCCACGGCAATGAAAGCTGTTTTTGGCATGCTGCCGCTGAGACAAGGGCGCGTCGTGTTCGACGGTGAAGATATCACGCAATTAAAGCCCGAGGAACGCGTAATCAAGGGAATGGGTTTTGTTCCCCAGACAAATAATGTGTTTACGTCAATGACTGTCGAAGAAAACCTAGAGATGGGTGCATTTATCCGCAACGACCCCATCAGCGACTCAATCGCACAGGTCTACGATTTATTNCCCATTCTAAAACAAAAAAGAAAGCAGTCTGCTGGTGAACTCTCGGGCGGACAACGACAGCAAGTCGCAGTCGGCAGAGCGTTAATGACCCAACCAAAAGTTCTCATGCTTGATGAACCAACGGCAGGTGTCTCTCCCATCGTGATGGATGAGTTGTTCGATCGTATTATTGAAATTGCCCGGCTCAGTGTCGCCATTTTGATGGTGGAGCAGAATGCAAAACAGGCACTCGAGATCGCTGATAAAGGCTACGTCCTGGTACAAGGGCTCAACCGATTTACAGACACTGGCGAGGCGCTCTTGGCGAACCCAGAAGTTCGTAAGGCATTTTTGGGGGGTTAGATGATTGATTTCTTAAACGCTCTCGCGCTCCTTGGTAACTTCCTCATCGTCCCTGGCCTGACCTACGGTTCACAGTTAGCGCTCGGTGCATTGGGCGTCACGATGGTCTATGGGGTACTCCGTTTCTCTAATTTTGGCCACGGTGAGACAATGGCATTTGGTGCAATGATAACGATTTTGGTTACCTGGGGAATCCAGTCGGTAGGCATCTCAATCCAACCGCTTCCTACCGCTCTCCTGGCAATCCCCGTGGGAATCTTGGTTACAGTATTTTTGACCCTGCTCATTGATAGATTTGTATATCGGTACCACCGGGAGCGTAAGGCTAACCCAGTAATTTTCTTAATTGTCTCAATTGGAGTGATGTTCTTTTTAGGTGGCCTGATTCGTTTTGTCATTGGGCCGGGCGACCAAATTTTCTTTGATGGGACGCGCTTTATCTTGAAGGCACGCGAATTCAAGCAACTCACAGGTCTAGATGAAGGGCTCTCTCTAAAAATGACCCAGGCTGTAACGATCATCACTGCCGTGATCATTGTTGCCAGCATATTCTGGTTTTTAAACCACACGCGCACCGGAAAATCGATGCGTGCCTACTCAGATAATGAGAATCTAGCGCTACTATCTGGAATTGATCCTGATCGTGTGGTCATGATCACATGGATCCTCGTTGCTGCTCTCGCTACCATCGCAGGCACCCTATATGGACTCGATAAGTCGTTCAAACCCTTTGTTTATATGCAACTGTTGCTCCCGATCTTTGCGTCAGCCATTGTTGGCGGTGTCGGCAATCCTGTGGGCGCAATCGCTGGTGGCTACGTGATTGCCTTCAGTGAGTTGATACTGACCTTCGCATACAAAAAGGTGGTTCTATATTTAGGCCCTGAAAATATGGAGCTTGAATCGCTGGTCCAGTTTTTGGGAACAGACTACAAGATTGCCGTGTCGTTTATGATTTTGGTGATCGTTTTGATTATTAAGCCGACCGGCTTATTTAGCGGGAAAACGATCTAATGGCTGCGTTCTACCAGCAGTACCGAAATCAAATCTTGTTCACCGGCATGGCTGGATTATTGGCTGTGGTCGCAGTGATTCAAGGCCTGTCTGTGTCATTAACGATCCTCAACCTCTGCTTGATCAGCGCCATAATGGCACTGGGTGTGAATATTCAATGGGGATACGCGGGACTTTTCAATGTCGGGGTCATGGGATTCGCTGCCCTAGGCGGTCTTGCTGGCGTATTAATCTCGATGCCGCCGGTGACCGAGGCNTGGCAAGCCGGGGGCNTGGGTATCTTGCTCGGACTACTGATCACGATCGGCACCGTCATTGCCTGCCTTTTTACCTGGTCTCGAATCCAGCATTTAAATAAACAACGCTACTGGATCATCGCCGGCATTATTATTTCCGGCTACGCACTACTTCGAATTTTCTTTGATCCTGGCGTGGATGCGATCGAAGCGATTGATCCATCTGTCACCGGCTACTTGGGCGGTCTCGGCCTCTCCATTCTAGTTGCGTGGCCGGTGGGTGCCCTATTCGCGGCAGGTGTCGCATTTGTAATTGGTAAAATTGCACTCGGGCTTCGCTCTGACTACCTGGCCATCGCGACACTTGGAATCAGCGAAATCATCATTTTCTTCATCAAAAACGAGGAATGGCTGACCCGTGGTGTAAAAAATGTAAATGGCCTACCGCGACCCGTCCCCTATGAAATCGATCTTCAGCAAGCGCAATGGTTCCAAGAATGGGCCATGGCTCTCGGTATGCCCGTCGATGATGCGTCTGCTGTGTTCGTCAAGATCTGTTATGCGCTTCTTTTTGTAGCCGTGATTGGGATATTACTCTGGCTTTCAGAGACTGCGTTGAGATCTCCTTGGGGACGAATGATGCGCGCAATTCGTGACAACGAAACAGCCGCTGCCGCCATGGGTAAGGATGTCACATGGCAGCACTTACGGGTATTTATTTTAGGATCTGCAGTCATCGGTCTGGCAGGAGCCATGCTCACCACACTGGACGGTCAATTTACTCCCGTCGGATACAACCCGCTCCGATTCACATTCTTAATTTGGGTAATGGTGATTATTGGCGGATCGGGTAACAACTGGGGTGCCGTGCTCGGTGGTTTCTTTATTTGGTTTTTTTGGATTGAGGCTGAACCGATCGGGCTATGGTTGATCGATACCCTGACATCTGGCATGGACCCCCAAAGCGTGGTCAGGGAGCACCTACTCGAAGGTGCCGCCCATATGCGATTGATGACTGTTGGGATCATTCTGCTTCTGACTCTCCGCTATGCCCCAGAGGGCTTAATCCCAGAGCAGAAAAGACTCTGACAACCATAATTAAGATGAATAGATGACCCCGCGAGTGCACAGCGCTTCTATCTCAGCATCTGAATAGCCCAGCTCTAACAGCATCTGATGCGAGTGCTGCCCGTGTGTTGGGGGCGGTCTTGATAAGACTGGCTCAGTGCCATGAAATTTCACCGCCATACCGATTCCTTTGACCGCGCCCAACCGCTCATGTTTAGTTTCAACCACCATCTCACGGGCCAGGGCCTGGGGATGCTCGAGCATCTCTCCGATCGACAAAATAGGACCGGCAGGAACGCCAGCGCGGTCTAGCTTTTCAAGCCAAACCTCGGATGTGTGTTGTCGAAAGAAACCATTGAGCACGTCAACTAGCTCGCCTAGGTGCGCCATCCGATCGGCATTTGATGAAAATCTTGGTTCATTATTCAGTTCCGGTGCACCTATCACATCCAACAGCCGCAGCCAGTTTCTTTGATTCGCCGCACCGATATTGATGTATCCGTCCGCGGTCGGAAACGCCTGATAAGGCGCATTCAACGGGTGCGCTGAACCGAGCGCCTTGGGCGACTCACCCGTCGCTAGCGCGATCGCGGATTGCCAGTATGTATGGGTGATACCGGCTTCAAAGAGCGATGTATCAACCCGAGTACCCAAGCCTGTTTTTTGTTTGCCTGCATAGGCCGCCGCCGCGCCCATCGCTGCGAGGATACCCGCGGTGATATCAGTGACAGGGGCGCCTACCTTGACAGGACCATCATCTTGGCCCGGGCCCGTGATACTCATCAATCCAGACGCGCCCTGTGCGACCAAGTCAAAACCTGCACGTTCACGGTAGGGGCCCGTTCGCCCATATCCTGATATTTCGACATAGATGAGGCCTGGATTGATCGCCTTTAATTCGTCATAAGATAAGCCCAGACGCTCCATCGTATCGTGACGAAAATTCTCGATGACGCAATCAGCGTCTTTCAATAGTTCTGTGAGGATATTCTTTCCATCGTCAGATTTTAAGTTGAGTGCTATACCGCGTTTATTGCGATTCATCATTAAGAAAGCCGCGGACTCTCCTCCGATTTGTGGAGGCACCATTCGCCTCGAGTCATCGCCCCCCTCAATTTTTTCGACCTTGATAACGTCTGCACCCATATCGGCCAACATCATTCCGCACAATGGACCCGCCATGATGTGTGCGAGCTCAATGACTCGCATGCCCGCCAGTGGTCTCGGCTGCTGACTCATCGACCGCCCCAGTTAGCTTTCCGCTTAGCGAAAAAGGCTTCAATACCTTCGGCAAAATCATCGCTTAAATAACAGCGCTGAATCAGATCGGTATCTTCAGGGATTACACGTTGAGCCAAACGATTTAACCCGTCGCGGGTCGCTGAGATTGTGAGCGGGGCCAACGTTGTCAGGTGCTNGGCTAACTCCCTCGCACGTTGATCACACAGCTCAGCGTTGTCGATGACCTCACTCACAAAGCCCGACTCCACCATCGGCGCAATCGGCAGAAACTCCGCGGTTAACAACAGGTAGCGCGTCCGCGACTCACCAAGCAGATGGATCAACCTGTTGAGATTTGCTATCGACAAGCAGTTCCCTAAAGTCCGGGCGATCGGCATCCCAAACTTTGTGTCTGGGGTTCCCAACCGAATGTCTGCTGCGGCTGCAATAGCCGCCCCTCCACCGGCAACAACCCCATGCAAAGAGGCAATGACTGGGACAGAGGCCGTTTGGACAGCCTCAATGACTCGACCAATCATCGCTTCATAATCGATCGCGTCCTGGGCCGAATGGAAATCTTTAAAATTTGAAATATCGGTGCCTGAAGCGAAGGCCTTCGCTCCTTCGGCGGTCAACGTAATGACACGCGCACCGCCGGGATCGCGACATAAATTTTCCAATGCTTGGTACATGTCAAAGGTAAGAGAGTTTCGAGACTCAGGTCGCGTCAGACGGTATTCCGCGATACCGCCTTCTCTGATAATCGTGTAATCACCCACACTACGACCGATAAATCACATCAACCAGATACATAGGTACGTCCGGTACGTAGGTACAGAGCATCAACACCGCAAACAGCACTGCAATGAAATAGATGTTGATTTTAGATACATCCCAAATATTCGCGCGAGCAACAGCACACGATGTAATCAATACACTCGCTACCGGAGGAGTTTGCTGGCCAAGCGCCAAGTTCAAAGTGACCACCAACCCAAAATGGATGGGATCAATACCCGCCGCCTGTATTAGCGGGATAACGATTGGAACAACTAAGATAATTGCTGCCGCCGAATGTAGGAAGAAACCAATCACTAAAAAGAACACATTGAGGATAGCGAGAATCACCCACTGGTTGGTCGTCATGTCGAGGATCCACCGCGCAAAATCCTGTGGAATTTGGGCCCGGGTGAGGAACCCACCCATGACCACGGATGCGGCAACCAGTAACATGACGACAGCTGTCTGTACCCCGCCATCGATCATCGCACGCTTTAGGTGCCCAAAATCCATCCTCGAATACCATGCGCTTACCATTAACGCTGCGACAACCGCCAGTCCTGCCGCCTCTGTGGCGGTCACGAACCCACCAAAGATTCCACCTAAGATAATGACTGGCAACGTAAAGGCAGGCAGGGCATCAATTAATGTCCTCCATAGGCGGCGGAATTCAAATGCCTCCTCTGTTGGAAGGTTATATTTACGCGCAAAATAGTAAGCCATCCCCATCAGTCCAAACGCGCCTAGTAGGCCCGGGATAATCCCGGCAACAAATAATTGCTCGACCGAGGTACCGGCAGATGTCGCGTACAGAATCATCGGAATTGACGGTGGGATGATGATCGCCAGAGATGCCGAAGACGACGTGACTGCAGCGGCAAGCGGCGCAGAGTAGCCTCGTTTCTTCATTTGCGGAATCAGAACAGAACCCAGTGCCGCCACGTCAGCGACTGCAGAACCTGAGATCTCAGCGAAAAACAAACTCACGCCAATGTTGACCATCGCGAGACCGCCACGCACGAAGCCAATGATGGCGTTTACAAAGTTGATCAACTTATCAGTGATACCTCCAGCGTTCATGATAGCCCCAGCAAGAACAAACATCGGGATGGCTATCAATGAAAACTTGGTTGACCCGTCATACATATCGAGGGCTAGGGTCACGATACTATCGAGACCCTCTGTCACTGCGAGGCCAAAAATCGCCGAGACAGCGAGGCCAACCGCAATAGGTACGTTGATACAAATAAGAGCCACTAAAATCACNAACATCATAAAAACAATCATGACTTGGCTCCTGACTTTGCTAACTCAGTCTCTACTTCTTCCTCAATCTCTGCGTGCTCAAGCGAAATACCGGCACAAGTCTTTTTGAAGTAATCAGGGAAACTAAGAATTTCACAAAGCACAAAAAGTGTCGCGCCAATCGGGATCACTGACTGTGTTAATTGGATAGGAATCCACGTAAGAGATACAAGGTATTCGCCTTCCAGGACCACCAGCACCTCGTATCCTGTGTAGGCGAGCAGGGCGAAGAATCCAATNATAACCCCTTCAGCGAACAATGCCGCCCATGCCCTCAACGGCATCGGAATCGATAGGAGGACTGTATCAAATCCGATGTGGCGACGATGTAGCGCTGCATAGGCACCACCATAATATGTCAGCCAGGCGAGCTGGATAGCCGCGATTTCGTCGTACCATGAGACCGAGTTTCCGGTGATGCGGGCAAGAACCGCGAAGATGACCACGCCAGTAAGGGCGATCATCTGAAATAGGATGAACCACACAAGTAGCTGGTCGACAGCTTTAGCAAACCGAGTCACACAATACTCCTGACCTGTATAAATAAAGTAAGCGGCCCGACTGGGCCGCTATTTGGTCTTTGACGCTCGACTAGTTAGCGAGGCCTTGTACTGTTTTAATTAGCTCTGCACCACCTTCAACTGACGATGCAAATTCATCGTAAATTGGCTTTGATGCTTTGATGAATGCTCCATTGTCTGCATTGTTCACCTGTACACCTGCCGCCTTGATCACATCCAGAAGCTCCGTTTCAAGAGCCGCTGCCTTGCGATAAACGAAGGTCTGTGTCGATGCGGCACAGCTATTAAGTACCTTTCGTACGCCAGCAGGCTGCTTTTCAAAATGCTTCTTGGAAGACAAGATGTAGGCCGGCGTGTAGACGTGACCCGTGATGGACAGATACTTCTGCACTTCTTGGAATTTCGCAGACGCGATCTGTGCGTACGGGTTTTCCTGCCCATCAATCACGCCCGTCTTCAATGCCGTAAAGACATCCGAAAACGCCATGGGGGTCGGGTTCGCGCCGTACAGTTTGAACATCTTCACACGCCAGGCACCCTTGGGGGTCCTTAGCTTCACGCCCTGAAGATCAGCGGGCACGTTAACAGGACGGGTGTTATTAGTGATGTGCCGGAAACCGTTCTCAAAGTACCCAATGATGTGGTACCCCTTAGCCTGAGCAGCGGACTGGAAAGTACCGCCAAGCTTCTCTTGAACCCGCTTCATGTGCTCTCGATCTTTGATGATATATGGCATTTCAAACACACCAAACTCATCAGACACTGAAGACATCACAGACGACGGTAAGGCGAAATCAACCTGACCAAGCTTCAGTTTTTGCAACAGCTCTTTATCTTTACCCAACTGTGAGGAGCCGTAGGTCTGAACCTCAATCTTCCCATTGGATTCGTCATTCACGCACTGCGCGTAGGCATTGACACTTGCCTCGAACAGAGACCCCGGCTTCCCAACGTGTCCAAACTTAAGAGTCACGTCAGCTGCAAAAGAGGGTGCTGCTAGGCTAGCCGAAAGGACAGCAACAGAAGCTGCCATGTATATTTTTTTCATTTTATTCCCCATTTTTTTTATGTAAGGAGTTTGTTTTACCGCGATAAAAACCGCATAGCGGCCTCAACACCGCCTGGCTGATGCGGCAGGCCAGCCAAGCCCATGCCCATTTCGACGCCGCAAAGGACGCCCATGAGTGTTAGTTCATTGATATCACCTAGATGGCCAATACGGAAGGCTTTTCCTTTAATTTTCCCAAGTCCTGTGCCTAGCGACATATCAAACTTGTCCAAAATCATTTGCCTAACGAAGTCGGCGTCGTGGCCCTCTGGCACCATGATCCCGGTCAACGCATTTGAGTGCTCGTCGGGATTCAGACAAACGGTCTCTAGTCCCCAAACTGATACTGCCTCCCGGCATGCATCCGCAAGACGACGGTGTCGATCGAACACGTTATCCAACCCTTCCTCTTCAAGCATTGCGATTGCTTCTCTCAATCCGTAAAGCAAGGTTGTTGCTGGTGTGTACGGGAAATAACCTGTCGTGTTACAGGCAAGCATCTCGTGCCAGTCCCAGTAGGAGCGTTTGGAACCCCCATTCTTGGCGGCCTCGATCGCTCTGTCTGATAAGGCATTAAACCCAAGACCTGGCGGCATCATCAGCCCCTTTTGAGACCCTGACACAGTGACGTCGGCGCCCCATTTATCGTGCTCATAATCGACCGACGCTAGCCCAGAGATACTATCCACGAGCAATAACGCCGGATGGCCAGTCGTATCAATTACCTCGCGAACTGACGCAATGTCCGACGTAATCCCACAGCTGGTCTCATGGTGAACACAACACACAGCCTTAATGGAACGGTTGGTATCTTGGCGTAACCGATCCTCGATTCGGTTTGCGTCAACACCGGTCCTCCAATCGCCCGCCAGAAACTCGGTCTCGATTCCCAGTCGGTCCGCCATCTGTTTCCAGAGCGTGGCAAATTGTCCGGTCTCGTAGAACAAAACCCGGTCACCCGTCTCTATGACATTCGCGAGACAGGCTTCCCATGCGCCTGTGCCGGAGCTGGGGAAAATGACCACGGGCGACTGTGTTTTGAATATTCTCTNCATCCCANGCAAGACGGTCTGGCCAAGGTCGGCAAAATCAGGCCCTCGGTGATCAATCACTGCGGCATCGATGGCCCTCGAAATNCGATCTGGAACCGGACTTGGCCCTGGGATTTGTAAAAAGTGTCGACCGGCCCTGTAGGCCATAAGCGGAATCCTTTTCTTGGTATTCTCTGGGATCTAAATCTCTATAGCCTTAATCTTGCCGACTGGTACGTTCGGAGTAAACTAAACTCCACATAAAAATACATATAAATTCTGACTCAATGGCAATACAAAGAAGTATAGCCGACAGGCATTTTCTAAAAGGGTTATTTTGTGGATAAGGTAATTCTNAGGTCGTTAGCACCTAAAGGGCGGCTACGCGCCGGAATTAATCTCAGTAACTTTTTATTGGTACCTGAAGTTCTCAACGACGGCACTCCTAAAGGTACGTCGCCCGATGTAGCCATGCGAGTCGCTAGCGAGTTAGGGGTCGAGTGCGAGTTCATTACTTTTGACGGACCGGGATTGCTAGCAGATGCCTCGGCCGAAGATAAGTGGGATATCGGAAATATAGCGAATGAGGCTGCGCGCGCCTCGGTGATGAGCTTCACCAGACCATACGCCCTAATCGATGCACACTTCTTGGTGCAAAAGAATTCAAGATTACGAAATAACCAAGACGTGGACAACAGTGAAGTCACGGTAGCGACTCCTGAACGAACCGCCTATGACCTATGGCTCACAGAAAATTTGAGGAACGCATCTATAAGCCGGGCGGATTCGATGTCTAGAGCGCGCGAGCTGTTCACTAGCGGTCGGGCAACTGTATTGGCTGGACTAAAACCGGCACTGATGGAAGAAGTTGTTAAAAACCCGCAATACGAAATCCTTCAACCAATGTTTACAGCCATCAAGCAGGCCATCGGGATAAAAAAAGGTAACCCGCAAGCGCTCGCATTTTTAAACGAGATGGTCGCCGAAATGATCTCAAGCGGATTCATCTATGAATCCCTCTTAAGACACAACGTGCAAGATAAGCTTACGGTTGCCACCCAAGATATCCCGCTTGATGCTCCCATCAAATAGAGGTTAGCAATGAAAATTACAGGTATAAGAGCATACGTGTTGAGCGATTCAAATAATGGGAAAGCCCACTGGGTAAGTCATTTCCGGGTACCACACGCCAACGAGTTACTTGTGATATTGGAGACCGACGAGGGTATCGAGGGATTTGGCCTCACCACCAGCTATACCACGATTGACCCACTGGTAGACGCTCTCACAAGCGGGCTGGCGAATTTTATAATCGGAGCCGATCCACTGTCGCCTGAACAAATCTATAACAATATTTTTAGTACAACCTGGAAGCGAATCTCTTTTGAGAGAGGGTGGTCACGTGAGGCTATCGTAAGATTATCAGCGGCGATTGACATCGCGTGCTGGGACATTATCGGTAAAAAGGCGGGCCTACCTTTATACAAGCTCATGGGGGGGTGGCGTCACGAGGTCCCCTACTACGTGACCTGCGCATATTACCAGGACGGAAAAGATCTCGGCGCGCTTCGCGACGAAATGGAGTGGCTAAAATCACAAGGCCACACGAGATTCAAGGCCAAGATAGGGGGCCTCAGCCTCGGCGAGGACATCCAACGATTAGAGACGATCCGTGACGTCATCGGTTTTGAGGCTGACCTAATGGTGGATGTCAACAGAGCGTGGGATCTGAAAACCGCGATCGAGGGCGTTGAGCTTCTGCTCCCCCTAAAACCACGGTGGTTGGAAGAGCCCTTGAGATGGACAGACGATCGATACGAGACAACTCTGCTTGCCCAAAAGACTCATATCCCTATCTCAGGAGGCGAGAGCGAGATCACGCTCGAGGGCTGTCGTGCTTTTTTAGATCAGAGATCCATCGATATATTACAGTTTGATGTAACCATGTTCGGAGGTATCACCGGCGGCCGAAAGCTTTCGGCGCTCTGCGAATTGAATCACGTGGCCGTGGTGCCACACCATGATCCTTTTATACATGCGCAGATTGTGGCCGCGACGCCCGCAGGGCTGATGGTAGAGTCCTTCCCAGACCCCGCGCGAGACCCCTTGCAGGCCGAGCTTTTCGAGAATCCTCTAGTCCACAGGGGAGGCTCACTGTTATTAAACGAAGAACCAGGGCTCGGGCTACGACTCTCGGTCGATGCTCTATCAAAGTTCGGGAAAGTTATTCCAATGGATTAACAAAACCAACCGCATGAATCTCTTCAACGAGCCTTCGGCTCAACATTCTGCCTCGACAACAATCTATTTATCTTCACAACCTGTTGCCATTTAGAGTTTAGCGCCGACGCAAATAAAGTTAGATTTGCAGCCCTAATCTACTGGAAATTAAAAACACTAGTTGCTGATTTATATCTAAACCGAATACAATACATTTTGTATTTTGTATACAAAAATCAACTCGGAAAAACGATGAATATGTTTTTAGGTCTTACAGTAGATCAAAATGACCACCAACCGCCGCCGCGTCAGTTAGACGCCGATGAGACCCGCCGACTGAGACGACGTATTGAAACTGATACGCAATGTGAGATCTTATTTTCACAGTTTGATTGTGGCCGGTATGCGACAGACGCGAGTCATTACCAAATATTTCCTATCGGGGTAGTCACTCCCAGAGAACGAAATGATTTAAGTGCGCTCATCGAAATCGCTAAAGAATATGATATTTGCCTCACCGGTCGGGGTGGTGGGACGAGCCAAAACGGACAAACCATTAACCAGTCGCTTGTCATTGACTGCTCTAAGTACCTAAACAACATCACTCACCTCGATACTGAAAATCGAATTTGTCACGTCGAGCCTGGTGTTGTTCTCGACCATCTCAACGCAAAACTAAAACGCACAGGTCTTTGGTATCCAGTCGATGTGTCAACCTCGAGCCGAGCAACTCTTGGTGGAATGACCGGAAATAATAGCTGCGGATCACGTAGTATCCGGTATGGAACCATGCGCGATAATGTACAAAGCGTGCGCGCATTGTTAGCAGACGGCTCGGTGGCGCATTGGCGAGAGTTATCAGCCAAGGATCAGGGATTAACGGTCACTGATTTGTCAGTGAGAGATGACCTATTAGGACAGCTGCTGCATCTCGGAGCGTCTAACAAAAACCTCATCGAGTCGCGCCTTCCTCGTCTGATGCGTCGCGTCGGTGGTTACAACATAGATGCCTTGATTCCAGATGGGGATGGTGGCTCCGGATGTTGGCCGGGGACTGCAAGCAACCCATCCCACCTATTTGTTGGCAGTGAAGGAACGCTCGGACTATTGGAGGAGATCGAACTAAAGCTCTCGCCGATCCCTAAAAATAAAACGCTGGGCGTCTGTCACTTTAATACCTTTTATTCCGCGATGGATGCCGCGCAACATCTAGTGACGCTGGGCCCGACCGCTGTTGAGCTAATCGACCGCACAATGATCGACCTATCACGCGACATACCGATGTTTGCCAAGACTGTCAATCTGTTTGTGAAAGGAGAGCCTGAGGCCCTGTTACTGGTTGAGTTCGCAGAAGATGATCAGCTAGAAAACATTCGGCGTCTGGATCAGCTCGAACAGATGATGGCAGACCTTGGGCAGCCCGACTCGCTAGTCAAGGCAGAAGATCCAGCGTTTCAAAAACAGATCTGGGAGGTCAGAAAACAAGGCCTCAATATCATGATGTCGATGCGCGGCGACGAAAAACCAATCTCGATAGTTGAGGACTGCGCGGTAGAGCTCAAGGACCTCGCCGAGTACACGCGACGCCTAACAGATGTCTTCGAAAAGCATGGGACGAGTGGTTGCTGGTATGCACACGCGTCTGTAGGAACATTGCACGTGCGGCCCGTACTCAACTTGAAACAAAAGCTTGGCGCCGAGGCCTTGAGAGCGGTCGCCGAAGAAGCGTTTGAAATGGTACGTGAATACAAAGGGTCCCACTCGGGCGAGCATGGAGACGGCATCGCGCGGTCCGAGTTTCATAAAGATATGTTCGGTCAAGAAATGGTAGGCCTATTCGAGCTAGTCAAACAAATTCTCGATCCTGACGGGGTTTTCAATCCAAACAAAATTGTCCACCCCCCCAGACATGATGACCGAACGTTGTTCCGTTTTAACCCCGAATATGAACACCAGGCAGCGAAGCATAGCTCATTCGATACAGGGTTTGACTGGTCTAGCTGGGGAGGTTTCGGTCGAGCCGTTGAAATGTGTAACAACAACGGTGCGTGCCGAAAAACTGACCCCGGCGTAATGTGTCCGTCCTACAGGGTGACCAAAAATGAGAAAGACTTGGTCCGGGGACGAGCAAACACACTCAGGCTCGCCTTATCGGGCCAGCTTGGCCACAACGCGGTGACATCTGAAGAGATGATGGAAACCATGAAGCTCTGCGTAGGGTGTAAGGCATGTCAAAATGAGTGTCCGACCAGCGTCGATATGGCCAAAATGAAAACGGAAGTGCTTTATCAACGAAGTAAACGGTTCGGCATCGGTCTCCGTGAAAGGCTTATCGCCTACCTGCCATATTATTCGTCATGGATAAAGAGGGTACCCTGGCTCGCTAACCTCCGAGACCAAATCCCGGGCCTCCCCTGGCTCACAGAAATTGCGATCGGCTTGAGCAAAGACCGTCCGCTCCCAGTCTGGGACAAGGCATACAAAGAGCCAGCGACCGAGCCCCAAACTAATAAGCCCCCTGTGATTTTATTTGGTGACACGTTTAACAGATCGTTCGAGACAAAAAACCTGTACGCGGCCCGGCAGGTATTAGAGTCAATGGGATTCGAGGTTATCGAGCCGAAACCAGAAAATCGTCCTGCGTGTTGCGGTCGTACGTTTCTTGCCGCGGGGCTGGTTGATCAGGCCAAGAAAGAGGCCGCACGTTTTGTGTCGACCGTCATGCCTTGGATCCGCAGAGGCGTACCTGTGGTTGGGCTCGAGCCATCGTGCCTCCTAACCCTCCGTGATGAGTTCCGGGTATTGCTGCCAGGCGAAGATGCAAAACTGCTCGCCGATAATGCCTTCCTATTCGAAGAATTCATCGAGTCGGAGCTGATCGCCGAAAACGTAAGCCTTAATCTTATTGAATCACAGTGTGCGGAAGTCTTGGTCCACGGACACTGCCACCAAAAGGCTGCACGTGCCATGGGTTCGGTTGAATCACTCCTTAAGCGTATCCCAGGATTGAAGGTCTCGATCATAGAGTCTTCATGTTGCGGGAT
This sequence comes from Gammaproteobacteria bacterium, assembly GCA_002705795.1. Taxonomy (GTDB): domain Bacteria; phylum Pseudomonadota; class Gammaproteobacteria; order Pseudomonadales; family Litorivicinaceae; genus HIMB30. The sequence continues at coordinate 15,392 of PAHG01000029.1, read as the reverse complement.
GGCGGGGCACTTCGGTTACCAAAAGGAGACCTTAGAAGAGTCATTAGCGATGGCAGAAATTAGCTTGCTACCCGCAATTCGCAAGGCTAATCCGAAGGCACGTTTTGTAGCGGACGGCACTAGTTGCCGACATCAAATTGCCGACAACTCATCCCATAACGCAGAGCACGTCGCCGTGTTCTTAGCGGAGCATCTTAAGAGGGATTAGGCCATTGAATTCTAGCGTGATTGCCAGAACACCTCTTCACGTACAAGTGGCGGAGCGTCTCCGCTTACTGATTGAGTCGGGTGAATTGGCGCCCGGCACCCGCCTCAACGAAACAGGGCTCTGTGAGGATATGGGGGTGAGCCGGACGCCACTGCGAGAAGCAGTGCGCTCGTTGGCGACCGAGGGACTGATCGAGTTGCAGCCAAATCGTGGCGCTATTGTAAGTGTAGTAACTGCAGAGGATGTAACCGAAATCCTCCCCATCATGGCATCTCTAGAGGGATTGGGCGGTCGATTGGCAGCGACACACATGGAGCAGGCAAAGATCGTGCAGATCCGACAAATTCACGAGCAAATGATCTCCCATTACAAAAACAACGAGATGGAGAAATACTTTGAAACAAACCGCCTCATCCATGAGTTGATAAGCGAGGGGAGCGGTAACCAGACACTTGTCAATTCACTTCATAGCCTGTCCGCGAAAGTACATCGTGCTCGATTCACCTCGCAGATGACTAGAGAAAGCTGGGCTATGGCTGTATCTGAGCATGAAGAGATTATTGCCGCTCTCGAAGCGAGAGACCCTGACCGACTAGAAGCCATTCTCGTTCAGCATCTTGAGACGAAACGCGCTACGATCCTTGGCTCCATTGAATGAAAAATTGATAACTGTCACCCAACCAGGTGAATTTGGACTCGACGCTCTGAGCCTTTAACTCGATGCTCAACAAGAAAAATACCCTGCCACGTTCCAAGCACCAACTTTGATTCGCGGATACTCAAGGTCAGATGGGTCTGGGTAAGGATGGTTTTAAGATGCGCCGGCATGTCGTCCGGCCCCTCTAGGTCGTGTTCGTAGCGATCCGAATCCATCGGTGCAATTGCATCCAAAAACCGAACGATGTCACGCTGCACATCAAGGGAGGCATTTTCCTGTATCAATAATGAGGCCGAGGTATGCAGGACAGAGAGCTGACATAAACCATTACACAAGCCACTATCCTCGACTAAAGCCTCAACATCGCTTGTAATCGAATGCATCGAGAAACCAACAGTGTCGATGCTTAAATCATGAAAGTGTTGGATCACTGGTCAATCCTACTCACGGTATTTTACTACATATTGTAGTTTGACTTCCTACATACCACTATATATTGTTGTCAAGATCTGATGCTTCGGAGAGTAGAATGGTTGTTATATCTTCACTACTCGCTCTGGTCTTTGGACTCAGCCTAGGGCTCTTATTCGAAAATATTCTGGTTTTAGTGGGCGTGACGTTAGTCATCCCTTGCCTTTTCTGGAGCTTTAGATTGTTTCACCAACATGGGCAACATACCGAGGCAATCCACTCGAATAGCTTGCCCGCGTCCGTTTTTAAGAGTGAATTCGATGACGTTGAATTCACAGATGATCGGCGCCGCTCTATCAGAAAGAAAAGGTTCACCACGTCCATAAGCTATTTTGCCGGGGTGCTGATTGGCGGAGTAATCGCACCAGTCGTCTTGGCTAATTTATGAGGACGCGGAGTTTACGGGAAAGCCACTTACCTCTGAGATATCCTGGCAACGGTCCAGAGAGACTTCTTCAAACGTGACCCACCACTTGAACGGATCATCGCCAACGCTCATTCCATACTCACTGACTTGCTTCATCGCGGCAAACCGTTTTTTATCAGAGGTCGCCATCTCCATAACCGACGGCCAACTGAACGCTCGAATGTCTTTCGGATCGAAGCTGTAACGCACCTTAGGGACTTCTGGATTACCAATCGCATAACAGAACTGCTGCTCAGTAAACCAAACGAAACGTCCGCGCGCTTTGTATTCCTTCTTTGTGGTCCGCCACTGATAACTAAGTTCGGACGTTCTCGGCTGATCTAGATGAAGGCCGGCCTCTATGAAATATTCCAGTCGACACCCCTCTAGGCCGATAAACCCAGAGGAATCGATCTCTTTTCGAATAGGCCGGTGAGTGAAGTGATGAATCATTAGATTTCTTGTTTGAGGGTAGCGATTTCGCTTTTTAGACTCTGCATGTCCTGCTCACACTCTTCAATACGGAGTTTCGCCAACCGCTTACGTTGCTCTTTACCAGTAGCAGTTAAATGATAGGTTTGACCACGCTTGCCCTTCGACGTTGTCACGACATTTGTTTCCAGGATGCCGGCTCCGACCAGTGCGCGAATTGTCTGGTTTGCGGTGCCCAAGCTCACCTCGACCTGCTCAGCTAGCTCGCGCTGTGAGATTTCTTCCGCTTTTTCGATCACACGTAGAAGGTTCAAAGCGCGCTCTGTTGATAAACCCATTTATTCGCCTCAACTAAATGTTGTTCACGGCCAGCGATATTCGCCACTCATCCTAATAACAGCAGGATAGTCGAAAATAGGATGAAACTCACTTTTTGGGGATTTTGATTTATTTGGTTGATACCCACGCCAAATCTATAAGGCTTTAACTGGCGGCCTGAAACGCTTTTTATGAATATATCGCTTGTCGCCCTTTGGTCGTTGTTGATACTCCTTTGGAGATCAGTCAAATTGTCAGGTTCAGGGTATTCATCCAGCGGGTAACCCGGGAATGATATTTATCGATATAGAGCCATCTTCAGGATTAGCAGAGTCTAGACTTTTCTTCACAACACCTTCTCATTTTTCCGACAAGAATAATGAATGGTCTTACCCAACATCCCATTGGTAGGTTTATCAGTGCTAACGAAGCCTGTCGTCAATTCCCCGTTCGACCTGTCAAACATAAATGTTTCAACCGAAACAGAGCTGCCCTCTGAGCCCTCATTGTATTGAATGACTTTCGTCCACACAATGAATCGCTCCGACTCAAAAGCAATAGTGTCAATTTCCTCAATTCCACCGAAACTTGCGTTTCTCTGCTCAAGGTCGATAGATAAGGGCAAAATGATCTCAGTTGCCTGGGATTTGCAGACGAGATTAAACGGGGAAGCAATGGTCATCGATGGAAGTCCCAGTGTTGCGAGGAGGCAAAGCTTAGGAATTAGGAAGTTTTTCACGTGCAGGGGCCTTATCATATCTAGAGGAAATGAAGCTAAGATCATATCAGTTGCGAAACCAGTGATCTGTCTTTTGATTAAAAGACTCTTTGGAAGTAAGTTATCCGACAGGGCATTCGCATCAAGGAGGGGCGATAGCGTGCTGCTGAGCATTATTGACGATAAACGAAAACTCATTCCTGCACTTCTAGTTCTCTATATCGGTATGTGGGAATTCTCGCTTCATGTAGTTTTTCCAATAGAAAGCCAGCTAGGTTGGGCAATATCTGAGCACGCCAGTATTTTGTTTCTGCCAGCGGGCGTGATCTTCTTGTCATTCTATCTACTGCGTTGGTGGTTCATACCCGTCGTGCTGATAGGGAGGACTTTCGTTAATGTTGATTTCTACGACGTCGGATTCTCGTGGACTTTTATTCTAGAAAATATTTTCGTTTGTTTAGTCTACCCCCTGTGGTTATATCTCTTGAATTCAGCCAACTGGGACGTGTTTGGAGATAAAGACCACACCTCGCTGACTTTGATAGGCGCGATGATTTTTCAAACAATGGTCACCATCACCATCTCACTGGGTTCAACCTTGCAAAATATAACCACCGGGGGACTCTCCTGGAATGAATCCACCCAATACATCGTCCACTTTATTGTTGGCGACGTTTTGGGTACGGGGGTCGTAATTTTCTTGTTCTATAAGTTCATGCAATTGGCGGTAGCAAAGAGCGCACCGGTATAACCCTACAACTATTTAATTGTCACCGTAAAAATCCCTCTAGGAAGTCCTACGTCTCTCATATCCATTCCACCGACCAGCTAGGTTTGCTTGACAATTCATAAAAATACATATTTTATGTATTTTTATGAACAGCAAACTTACCACTAATCCGTTAAAGAGACGACGAGTGATGATGGGGCTTACCCAGATGGAAGTTTCATCCCAACTCGGGATCACACAATCTCAGTACTCCAGATTGGAAAAATCTGAGAGTAATCCAACGAAGTATCTGGTCAGACTCTCCAAAATCTTTCACTGTAAACCGGAAGAACTGTTTGGTGACTCTATACCGAGAGATCTAAGGGGCGACCCACTTAAATTGCCGACATCGAACAAAGTTAATTTTAGCTATCACGAGGACAAACCAAACGAAGTGTTCTTGGATCTCAAAAAAGGTTGGTACAAAATCGTCGACTTAAAGAATCTGCTTATCTCGATAAGTAAGTCCCACCCAGTCGGGCCAACCAAACAACCTAAACCGGTCATCCGACCAAAAATACAAGACGTCTCATGACAGACCTGGTGCGCTTAAGCGTGAGTAGGAAATATGGAACAGCTATGACTTCACAGGAACTGTCAGGAACACACTACAAGAAGAGTTAAGGAATCTAACTTAGGTTACTTCTTCTTACTCTTCCAAGTTCCGCCGTATTGGTAGGTGTCTTCAAACCTTGTTCTGACGTCCATAAGACACTGTCCGCATAGAAATAACCAATCCTTCAAATCATCGTAACGACACCGATACAAGACTTCCTTTGCATCATTACAAGCATTACAGCCCTTAGTTCTAACCCTCATCGCACCACCGGTTGACTTCATCTGTGTAGTTGGGGAAGTACTTCGAAATTACGTTGATGTCGAATGACGTCAGAATAGATGTATTTGGTTCTCTATCGAGAAGGAAATTAAAAGAGAACTCCAACAATTGCTTCTTCGTCACATAATCGTCAGTAAGCTCAGTGAGACTGTGGTCAGTGACGGTCACCTTATGAATAGTGGTTATGCTGTCTGCAACAGTGACCTCAAAAACATCATCACTGCATGGTTTTATTGAAACAGACAATTCAAAAACTCACTCCGATGGGCTTGGCAATAACAGGACCACTAAACAAGTCATTGGTTATAAGAATTATGTTGCGAATTTAAAGATTTATTCTACCGTAGCAAAAGGACCGTGTAGGGATGGATTTTCCACTGGCTGAATTAGGGAGGTTACCTATTCCGTCGCTCTCATACCCCACCGTTGAAATGGTTTGAGTGCAGCGCTGCAAGGTTCCATTGAAAGGTTCCTGATGAGATGAACAGGAGATCCACCCCCACCTTTCCTAGATTCTCCCTGAGCGACGGTAAGACACAGACTCTTATCATCCATAAGATGGATTTTGCCTTCTTTATCCAATTTAAACCTCTGGAGTTTTCCATCCCCACATTTAGTCAGCCGTAAAAGTGCCGATGCAGTAACTGATGCCGCTTCCATACAAACATCGAACGCGGGAAGGTGAAATTGGTTCTCTATCAACTTGCTAGATTCAAACCCCTGATCTACAGCAACTTCTCCTTGGTAGGAGTAACAAGTATGCGCTTGCAGTCCTAGCTTAACTTTTGCTTTCGATTTGTGACCCCTTATATCGACGCAAAACCCTCTATCATCATCCATCTGATTGAGAGAATAAATTTCTACTATTTCTCCCGACACAATATTCGGAATCAAGAAAAGTAAGTAGATAGAAAGGGTTAGTTTTCTCACTTTTTACCATGAAATCAATAAGTTATTCTACAGTGACGGACTTTGCTAAGTTACGGGGTTGATCGATATCCGTGCCGCGGAGCACGGCCACATGGTAAGAAAGCAATTGGAGCGGGATCGTGAAAACAATGGGGGCAATGAGCGGATCAGTTACCGGGATCGCGCACTGAGTGACCTCCTCAGATATCTCGCCTGCGATCGCAAAATCGGTGAAGACAATCATCTGGCCACCACGCGCCTTGACCTCCGAAAGATTTGAGCGAAGCTTCTCTACCAACTCATCATTGGGGGCAACCGCAACAACGGGCATGGTGTCGTCGACGAGCGCTAAGGGACCGTGCTTCAACTCACCCGCTGGGTAGGCTTCTGCGTGGATATACGACAACTCCTTGAGCTTTAATGCGCCCTCCATCGCGATAGGATTCATGGTTGCACGCCCTAAAAATAGAGTGTGCTGCTTATCAATAAACTGCTCAGAAATATTCTTGATCTGAGGCTCAAGCAACAAAACTTCCTCGAGCAATGAAGGAAGCTGCTGCAGCGTCTTCACAAATGTAGCCTCAGCAAAACCCTGGACCGATTGATTTTTGGCCATTAGTCCCGACAGGAGCAACAACACTGTCAACTGGGTAGTGAAGGCTTTGGTGCTTGCGACGCCAATCTCAGGACCAGCCTCTGTTAATAACGTGAGATCAGTCTCACGGATGAGACTCGATGTTGCTACGTTACAAATCGCGAGCGTCGCTAACACGTTGGTCCGATCGATGTGGCGGAGCGCGGACAACACATCTGCCGTCTCACCAGACTGAGAGATTGCGATCCACAAAGTATTCGGCAATGTCACAACTTTTCGGTATCGGTACTCGCTCGCAATCTCAACCTGGCAAGGAATACCCACAAGGCCTTCAATCCAATATTTAGCAACAAGTCCCGCATGATAACTCGTACCACAAGCCACGATCTGCACTGCCCCCGCATCTCTCAATAGCTGATCACCATCAGGACCCAATATACCGGTGAGGATCTGACCCTTCCCTAGCCGACCCTGCAGAGTTGTCGAGACTGAGTGTGGCTGCTCATGAATTTCTTTAGCCATAAAATGGCGATACTCGCCCTTGGCGGACTGTTCACTCGAGGTCGTCGCCTCCGCGATCGGCCGACTTACTAGCTCATTATGATCGTCAAAAATTTCGAGTGCGTCAGAAGTGAGCTTGGCAGAATCACCCTCATCCAAAAATATAAAGCGATCAGTCACGTGAAGAAGCGCCAGCTGGTCTGAACCAGCAAAGTACTCGCCATGACCAACGCCAATAACAAGGGGGCTGCCCTGACGAGCGACCCATAAAACTCCGGGGGTTTCCGCGTCAAGAATCGCTAGCGCAAAGGCACCCTCTAGGCGCTGAATAGTCGCCGCCACGATGGCGTCGAAGCCCTGGTGGGTTTGACTCAAATAATGAAGAAGGTGTGCAACGGTTTCCGTATCAGTGTCTGATTCAAATATATACCCGGAACCCGAGAGCTCAGATTTTATTAGCTCATAATTTTCAATAATGCCATTGTGGACGACAGCAAAACGACCAGACTGATGCGGGTGCGCATTCCGCACGCTCGGGACACCATGGGTAGCCCATCGAGTATGGGCAATACCTTGACTGGCTCTGGAATCGCTGAGTAACGCCTCCAGCTCGGCCACTTTACCTTGGGCCCGCGTCCGTTCGATTTGACCATTAACGAGCGTTGCTATACCGGCCGAATCATACCCGCGGTATTCAAGTCGTTTTAGACCCTCCAGGAGAATTGATTGTACTGGACGTTCAGCGATAGCCGCGACAATGCCACACATGCTCTAGTCCTTGGTTTTTTTCGGCCTTTTATAGCCTGGGATATGAATTTGATTGCTTCGGGCAAGTGCAAGGCTTTGTGGTTCAACATCGCTTGTAATTACCGAACCCGCTCCAATCGTAACTCCATCCCCGAGCGTGATCGGTGCAATTAGACTGGTGTTTGATCCAACAAACACGTCGTTTCCAAATTTCGTTTGGTGCTTGTATGCGCCGTCATAGTTACAGGTAATAGTGCCAGCGCCAACGTTAACTCTTTGACCAACATCAGCGTCACCGACATATGATAGATGGTTTACCTTGGATCCTCGGCCGACCTTTGCATTTTTTATCTCACAAAAATTACCAACATGCGTAGCGTCTGACAATTCCGTACCAGGTCTCAAGCGTGTGAATGGACCTACCTGAGCGTCATTTCCAATCGATACAGACTCGGCAACTGTATACTGCTTGATCACTGAGTTTTCACCAATTTCAACATCTGTCAGCTGCGAACCAAAACCGATTCGGACATGAGACGCTACTGTAATCGGCGAGTTTAGGGTAACGTGCGGCTCGATTATCGTATCGGGCCTGATGTCAATATGTCGACCGTTAAGGTAAACCGTATCGGGATCGACAAGCGTCACGCCAGAAGCCATCAATGTGTTGCGACGTTGACGCTGCAGTAACTGATTAAGCTCAGCAAGCTGGGAGCGGTCGTTGACACCCATAATGGCAGTTGTTGTGCCCCGAAATCCACGCACTTCCCGGCCGGAATTTACACTTAACTGAACACAATCCGTCAGGTAATACTCGTTTTGAGCGTTGCTGGTGCTTAAGTTTGGTAAGAGTTCTTGGAACAGTGATGTTGGCGCCGCGTAGATGCCGCTGTTAATCTCGCAAATTGCGCGTTCTTCTTCAGATGCGTCGTGATGCTCGACGATAGCGATTAAACCACCGTCCGAGTCCCGTACAATCCGACCATAGCCATCGGGCTCATCAACGATAGCCGTTAACACCGCTAGATGGTTTTGCCCTTCAGAAATGAGGGGATCAATATCTTCTTCGGATATCAGAGGAACGTCACCGTATAACACGAGTGTTTGGCCACCAGAGTCCAAGTCGTGGGTCGCTATTCGCAGCGCGTGACCTGTTCCTAACTGCTCATCTTGGTGAATTACTTCTGCACCGTGTTGGACGACAAAGGGGTCGACCTGATCTGATCCGTGACCGGTCACTACCCGGATCCGTCCACCGCGTTTATCGGTTAGCGACTTGGCGACAGCAATAACGTGCCCCAGCATTGGTTCACCTGCGAGTTCATGCAGGACTTTAGGGAAAGAGGAGTGCATCCGGCTGCCTTTACCGGCAGCCAGTATGACGACATCAAGCACGGCGATGACGCAACTGCTCAATCACGCGGAGACGCGCTACTGCTTCAGCCAACTCGACCGCGGCCCTGGAATGCTCAAATTCCGACTTCTGTTCAGAAAGAAGTCGCTTTGCTTCCTCCTGAGCACGAAGCGCCGCCGCTTCATCTAAATTTTCCGCGCGCTCTGCCGTATCAGCCAGAATTGTGACTTGTGACGGAATCACCTCAAGAAATCCGCTTGAAACAAAGAGTAGTTCATACTCACCGTTTTCAAACACAAGACGCACTGGGCCCGGCTTTAGAGAGGTGATCAACGGCGCATGCCCCGGCGTAATACCGAGATCACCCAAGTCACCGGAAGCAATAACCATCTGAACCTCACCCTCATAGAGGGATTGCTCAGCTGATACAACGTTACACTTCATGGTAAGTGCCATGAGAACCCCTTAGAGACTCTTCGCCTTCTCAACTGCTTCGTCGATACCACCAACCATATAGAACGCCTGCTCAGGGAGATGGTCGTACTCACCGCTCAAGATCCCTTGGAATCCACGAATCGTGTCTTTCAGTGAAACATACTTACCTGGGGACCCAGTGAATACCTCCGCAACGAAAAATGGCTGCGACAAGAAACGCTCCATCTTACGGGCGCGCGCCACTGTCATCTTATCATCTTCAGACAACTCGTCCATGCCGAGGATAGCAATGATGTCTTTCAACTCTTTATAACGCTGCAGGATGGACTGCACATTACGAGCAACATCATAGTGCTCTTGACCGATGACAAGTGGATCAAGCTGGCGCGAAGTAGAATCCAGCGGGTCAACCGCTGGATAGATTCCGAGTGCGGCAATATTACGACTCAGTACAACTGTAGCATCCAAGTGAGCAAACGTTGTGGCTGGCGAAGGATCAGTCAAGTCATCGGCAGGGACATAAACAGCCTGTATCGAAGTAATAGAGCCTGTCTTCGTCGACGTGATCCGCTCCTGAAGAACACCCATCTCTTCGGCAAGTGTTGGCTGATAACCAACCGCCGAAGGCATACGTCCTAGCAGAGCAGATACCTCCGTACCAGCGAGCGTATAACGATAAATATTATCTACGAATAAAAGAACGTCTCGACCCTCGTCACGGAAATACTCAGCCATCGTCAGACCGGTCAAAGCAACACGGAGACGGTTCCCTGGTGGCTCGTTCATCTGGCCATAGACCAACGATACTTTATCGAGTACGTTCGATTCGGTCATTTCGTGATAGAAGTCGTTACCTTCACGAGTTCGTTCACCAACGCCCGCAAATACAGAGTAGCCCGAGTGTTCGATCGCGATATTACGGATGAGCTCCATCATATTGACGGTCTTTCCGACACCGGCGCCACCAAATAATCCGACCTTGCCACCTTTTGCGAAAGGCGCCACCAAGTCGATTACCTTAATGCCGGTCTCAAGAAGCTCTGTCGACGCAGACTGCTCCGAGAACGTCGGCGCTGTGCGGTGAATTGGCATACGAGCCTTCTCACCAATATCACCCTTCTCATCGATTGGATTACCCAATACGTCCATAATCCGACCAAGCGTCTCTGTGCCAACCGGAACAGAGATAGCCGCGTTGGTGTTAGTGACATCTAATCCCCGTGACAGACCTTCTGTGGAACCCATAGCGATAGTGCGAACGATTCCATCACCGAGCTGCTGTTGTACCTCAAGAACAATCGGCTTCCCTTCAACGTTCAGCGCATCATATACCTGAGGAACTGATTCACGCGGGAACTCGACGTCAATAACCGCGCCGATGATCTGGACAATCTTTCCGCTACTCATCATATTTCTCCTAAAACAATCCGTTTTTACAGTGCCGCAGCACCGCCAACAATTTCTGAAATTTCTTGCGTAATCGCTGCCTGTCGCGCCTTGTTGTATACAAGCTCGAGGTCATCGATCAGCTGACCTGCGTTATCCGTAGCAGCTTTCATGGCCACCATTCGGGCGGCTTGCTCGCATGCCAGATTTTCAACTACCGACTGGTACACCAGTGCCTCGACATAACGGACAAGCAAAGCATCCAAGACTTCTCGCGCATCGGGCTCGTAAATGTAGTCCCAATGCGTGCCCATGTTTACAGATAGGTCTTCCTTCTGATCCTTCGGAAGCGGAAACAATTGCTGCACTGTTGGTTTTTGTGTCATGGTGTTTACAAAGCGGTTATACACCACGTATACGCGATCGATCTTGCCCTCTTCGTAAGCATCCATCATCACCTTAACGCTACCGATCAGGTCAGAAACGCTTGGTTGGTCACCGACTTGTCCTGCTGCTGCGACGACGTTCCCACCAAAACTACGGAAGAAACCAATTGCCTTTGATCCGATTACTGCTAAATCAACTTCAACACCATTGCCATGGTGGGTGCCAAGTTCCGCGACCACCTTCTTAAATAAGTTCGCGTTTAATCCGCCACAAAGCCCCCGGTCAGTCGATACAACGATATAACCGACACGCTTCATCTCACGTTCATCCAGGTAAAGATGATTGTATTCCGGATTCGCATAAGCCAAGTGACCAATAACTTCAAGAATACGATCCGTGTATGGGCGGTTTGCTCCCATACGCTCCTGGGCTTTACGCATCTTTGAGGCCGCAACCAGTTGCATCGCACTCGTAATTTTCTGAGTATTTTTGATGCTACCAATCTGGGTGCGAATTTCCTTTCCGACTGCCATGTTGTGTCCCTGTCCTACCTGGCCTTAATAGGTCCGTGATGACTTAAAAGATTCGACACAAGCCTTGAGCTTCGCCGCAATATCATCGTTGTAATCACCTGACTGGTTAATCTCGTCACGCAATGCCGCGTGCTCTGAGTTAAAGTAGTCGAGAAGAGCCGCCTCAAACGCAACGACTTTAGTCACGTCGACGTCGTCCAAGAAGCCTTCGTTCGCAACAAACAACACGATACCCATTTCAGCAACAGACTGTGGGCTATACTGCTTTTGCTTCATCAGTTCAGTAACTCGCTGTCCATGTTCGAGCTGCTTACGTGTTGCGTCATCGAGATCCGATGCGAATTGAGCAAATGCCGCTAATTCGCGATACTGAGCAAGCGCAAGACGAATACCGCCGCCCAGCTTCTTGACGATCTTGGTCTGAGCCGCCCCGCCCACTCGGGATACTGAGATACCAGCGTTCATCGCAGGTCGGATACCTGAGTTGAAGAGGTTAGTTTCGAGGAAAATCTGACCATCGGTGATCGAAATAACATTCGTCGGTACGAACGCAGAAACGTCACCAGCTTGCGTCTCAATGATTGGGAGCGCAGTTAACGAGCCAGTCTGGCCTTTAACTTTGCCTTCGGTTGACTGCTCGACGTAGTCCGCATTAACCCGCGCCGCGCGCTCTAATAAGCGTGAATGCAAGTAGAATACGTCTCCTGGATAAGCCTCACGCCCTGGGGGACGACGCAGCAACAGCGAAATCTGGCGGTAGGCGACGGCTTGCTTTGACAAGTCATCGTAGACGATTAGGGCATCCTCCCCACGATCACGGAAATATTCACCCATCGTACAACCCGAGAACGCGGCCAAAAACTGCATCGCCGCCGGGTCAGCTGCACCGGCGGCAACGATAATCGTGTGAGCCATGGCGCTATGTTCTTCGAGCTTGCGTACAACCGACGCGATTGATGATTGCTTTTGACCAATCGCGACATAAATACATTTTACGCCGGTGCCTTTCTGGTTGATGATCGCATCAATCGCAACAGCAGTTTTACCAGTCTGGCGGTCCCCAATGATTAGCTCGCGCTGGCCTCGGCCGATCGGAACCATCGCGTCAATTGCTTTCAGACCTGTTTGCACTGGTTGGTCAACCGATTGGCGCGCAATGACGCCTGGCGCAACTTTTTCGATCGCATCAGTGCCATCAGATTCAATGTCGCCCTTACCGTCGATTGGGTTTCCTAGTGCGTCAACAACACGGCCCAGAAGGCCATTCCCTACTGGGACTTCCAAAATACGGCCCGTACACCGGGCTGTCTGTCCTTCAGCGAGTTTCTGATAATCACCAAGCACAACAGCACCGACAGAGTCGCGCTCAAGGTTCAGTGCCATTCCATAGACACCGCCTTCAAATTCAATCATCTCGCCGTACATGACGTCGGCAAGGCCGTAGATACGAACGATACCGTCTGAGACGGATACGATCGTTCCTTCATTCTTTGCTGATACAGCGATGTCTGCCTTCGCAATTCGCTGTTTGATCAGTTCGCTGATCTCAGAAGGATTCAATTGATCCATGAAACTTTCCTTTCAAATTCTCTTTGCTTAAGCGGTCAGGGATTCGGCAATTTTTGAAAGCCGCCCTCTGACCGTCGCGTCAATTACAGTGTCACTCGATCGAATTTCGAAACCGCCGATCAACGATTGATCAACGGCAGTCTCAACACGAATAGATTTGCCTGCATAACGCGCTTTCAACTTAGATTCCAAAATCTGAATCTCATCGTTCTCCAATGGAAATGCGCTAGTAATTGTCACTTCCAAAGCTTCTTGGCCTTGGGCCAAAAGAGTTTCAAATTCTGTTGAAATCGCAGGCAAAGCTAGAAGGCGCCCGTAATACGCTAGCGCTTCCATCAATGCATCCGCACCATCCACTGCTACATCGTTGGTTAAGTCCCTCAGAATCTCGCATTTCGGGTCGGCTTTGACGGCCGGATTCTTTAGTACTTGAACCATTGCTTCATCAGCGGTAATTGAAGCGGCTTTCTGCAAAAACGAGCTCCATGCTGCTTCAGCTTTTACGCCGGTAGCATGCGAAAATATCGCTTTAGCATAAGGTCGAGCGATCGTGGTGAGTTCTGCCATCGGTCGCCTCCTTAAAGCTCTTCAGCCAACTCGGCTAAAAGCTTTTTATGTGCAGCCTGATCGACAGTAGCACCTAGCACACGCTCTGCACCAACAACAGCTAACTTAGCAACGTCAGCGCGCAGTGATTCACGTGCTTGAGCTACATCTTGAGCAATTTGGGCTTGAGCTGATGCCATAATTTTCTCGGCTTCAGCTCGCGCTTTATCTTGTGCTTCCTCAACGATCTGTGACGATCTCTTATTCGCCTGCTCTAACAGCTCAGTGACTTGAGTTCGCGCTTGCCTCAGTTCCTCTTCGATCTGAGATTTTGCGCTTTCAAGATCACGAGCCGCTTTGTCAGCAGCATCGAGGCCTTCGGCGATCTTTTTCTGGCGCTCTGCCAGGGCCCCGGCAATCGGTGGCCAAACATACTTCATGCAGAAGATGACAAAGATCGTAAAAGCGATGAGCTGTCCAATAAGGGTCAGGTTTAAATTCACAATTACACCTCGCGGTCGGTTAAATCATCCAAAGGATCGGGACGTCTTAAACCTGCGCCAGGAACGGGTTCGCAAACGTAAAGAATAGTGCGATACCCACACCGATCATTGTTACAGCGTCAAGAAGACCGGCAACAATAAACATCTTTACCTGCAACATTGGGACCATTTCTGGCTGACGCGCAGCGCCTTCCAAGAATTTGCCACCCAGAATACCGAATCCAATTGCGGTTCCTAATGCTCCCATACCTATTAGCAATGCTACGGCGATCGCGGTCATTCCAACTACAGTTTCCATATTTCCTCCAATAAAAGGACGTTAAATTAAATTTTTGTTTTAGTGATGCTCGTGTGCCATCGACAGATAGACAATTGTGAGCATCATGAAAATGAATGCTTGAAGCACAATTACAAGAATGTGGAAGATTGCCCAAGGAACGGACAAGAACCACTGCAGGTAAAACGGCAACAATGCAATCAAAATGAAAATTAGCTCGCCGGCATATAGGTTACCGAAGAGCCGAAGAGCCAATGAAATTGGCTTTGCAATCAGGCCGACGCCTTCAAGCAAAAAATTAAAGGGGATCATCCACTTCCCAAATGGCTGAAGCGTCAGCTCACCGATGAACCCACCAACACCTTTAATTTTGATCGAATAAAAAATGATCAGCAAGAAAACACCAATGGACATCCCTAGTGTTGCATTGACATCGGTGGTCGGAACAATCTTCATGTATTCGATACCAGCAGCCATAAACAGATACGGCACCAGGTCAACTGGAACCAAATCCATGAGGTTCATGAGGAAAATCCAACAACAGATAGTCAATGCTAATGGCGCAATCAAACTGCTTTTACCGTGGAAAGTTTCCTTAACAGATTTATCAACGAACTCAACCATCAATTCGACAAAATTGAGGACGCCTGTCGGTACGCCTGCGTGTGCTGCTTTCGCACCAACACGAAATAACCAGCAAAAGAGAATCCCGAGACCAACAGACCAAGCCATTGTGTCTACATGAATTGCCATGAATCCCATCTCGGATGCTTCTTGCGCACCATGTGCGAAAGACCAACCATTCTCCGGGTGATAACCATATGTGAGATTT
>PAHG01000028.1 GCA_002705795.1 Gammaproteobacteria bacterium | reverse complement strand
GCGAAGAAACAGGCCGAGGCGAAGAAACAGGCCGAGGCGAAGAAACAGGCCGAGGCGAAGAAACAGGCCGAGGCGAAGAAACAGGCCGAGGCGAAGAAGCAGGCTGAGGTTGAAGAAGATCGTAGGAGAAAAGAGAAGGCCCTAGAGGATGCCTTCAAGCAAGCGGAGGCAGAGGCGCGAGCGCTCGAGGAGCTGGAGAGAAAAGAGGAGGCGGAGCTAGCCTTACTGAATGCATTAGCTTCTGAGAAAGCGGCAGCAAATGTCCTTGACGCCATGACTACTCGAATCACCCGTGCCTGGAGGCGACCTGTTGCCTTTAAGGGTGGATTAGAGGTGTATCTAAAGATGTCGTTGGCTTCTAATGGAGAACTAGTGGGTGTTCGTGTCGTTAAGACCAGTGGTGATGTATTGTTTGATCGTTCGGCCTTGACGGCCGTCAACAGGGCCGCCCCTTTCGACGAGGTTAAGCAGTTTGATGCCGCTACCTTCGAAGAAAAATTCAGATCACTGACTGTGAAGTTCAGACCGGAGGATTGATGCGTTTACTTATTTGTCTAATATTAGCTTCCATGGTAGCCATACCAACGAGGGCGGAGCTTGTGATCGAGATCACTCGTGGCATCGAGAATCCGATCAAGATTGCCGTGGTGCCATTTCGAATAAAAAGTTCCGGAGCATTTGATGTAGATGTAGCCCGGCTTATTGAGAGCAATCTTGAGCGTAGCGGACAGTTTGCCCGCGTGCGCCGCGACAATATGTTGTCTTTACCCGGACCGGATGACCAAATTTTTTATCGTGATTGGCGAGCCATCGACTCTGAATATACAGTCGTTGGTTCAATTGAGCGCGATTCTCAGGGTCTCCTCGTGCGTTACGGGCTTCATGATATTTTCGGCGAGCGAGTTTTGTTCGCAGAGCGCATTCCCGGGTCACAGGAATCGTTGCGAGACATCGGACATTATATTTCAGATCGAATCTATGAGGCATTGACCGGGGTCAAGGGTATTTTTTCCACGCGTCTGTTATATGTATCCGCGGAGCGTCGCTCCGAGAAAGACCAAACATTTAAGTTAATATTATCGGACGCTGACGGTGGTAGCCCCCGTACAATTTTCCAATCTTCAGAGCCGATTTTGTCTCCAGCCTGGTCGCCGGACGGGTCGCGCGTTGCGTATATGAGCTTTCGGGGTAAGCGGCCGGGGATTTACGTCCAGACATTCGCGTCTGGAGAAGTGCAAAAGGTTTCAGATTTTCCTGGTTTGAACAGCGCGCCATCATTTAGTCCAGATGGTCGCAAGCTGGCGCTAACACTGTCTCGTGATGGTAATCCTGAAATTTATGTTGCGAACCTGCGTACAGGTGAGTTAGCCCGAATGACTAACCACTTCGCGATTGATACGGAGGCCTCATGGTCTCCCGATGGCCGTTCGATTTTATTCACATCTAGTCGGGGTGGTAAGCCTCAGCTCTACTTGATGCATGTAGCTGATAAGGTAGTGAAACGGGTTACGTTTGATGGTGATTACAACTCTAACGGCACATTTACACCTGACGGGGAGAGTATTGTTTTCGTGCACCGCACGAATGATAGATTCCATATCGCGCGGATGAATTTAAAAACACGCGAGATCAGGATCCTTACGGAGACTGACTTAGACGAGTCTCCGAGTGTCGCTCCTAACGGAACTATGGTAATTTATGCCACCTCAGATGAGGGAAGGGGGCTTTTAGGCCTCGTTTCAATGGACGGGAGGGTACGAGTTCGGTTACCTTCCGTCAGTGAGAGTGTTCGGGAACCGGCTTGGAGCCCGTATTTTAATTAAGAGCAAGAAAGATTCCACAGTAGTCTAATAGGGGTGATGGAATGAATATTTTGAAGCAAGCGAAGGCTGTAGGGATTGCAGCGACTTTAGCTGTGCTTGCAGGCTGTGCTGGTCAAGTTAACGAGCAAGCAGCTCCTGCTGAGCCGACGAAACCAGCAACTAGTGAGCAGAAGGCCAGTGCCTCAAAGTTAGAGTCAGCGGCTGATAAAGCGGCTAGAGAGGCTCGTCAAGCCGCGTTTGAGTCAGCCGAGCAACTGCGAAAGAACGCGATGGCTGCCGACACATTATTCTTCTTCGGGTTTGATCGATCTGATCTCGGGCAAGACGCTCTCGACGATTTGGATGCCCACGCGAAGTACCTGGCTGCTAACCGCGCTGCAAAGGTTCGCCTTGAGGGCCACGCTGACGAGCGAGGAACGCGCGCCTATAACCTAGCATTGGGTGAGCGGCGTGCGAATTCAGTCACTCGCTATCTCGTCATCCAAGGCGTGAATCGGTCGCAGATCGAAACAGTGAGCTATGGCGAGGAGCGACCATTGTCATTATCCCGTGACGACAACGGTTGGTCTCGTAACCGTCGCGTTGAGCTGATTTATCAATAATTGATGCGTTTAGTTCAGACTATGGGCGCCGCCGTCTTAATGACCGCGGCGTCTTTGGTTTCGTACGCTGAAGAGACTTTTAACGCAGAGTCATTGCGGCGGTCGCAAGGTGAACTCCTACTTCAAATTGAGCAGCTGCGACAAGAGACTCAGGCCCTGCGCGGTTTGATGGAGGAATTGTCATATCAGCTGGGGCAAATGTCCTCTGATCAAAAGACGCGCTATCTCGATCTTGATCAGCGGCTTGGAGAACTCGTTCGGATTCAGAAAGAGGCAGTTGTCGCGGTTCCAACTCAAGGGGGAACGGTGGTTGTCCTTGACCCCGCGACGCCTGACGATACTACCGGACAGGGTGTTCAGGTGGCCGCCGCACCGGAAATCTCGGATCAGGACGCCTACAACTCGGCATTTCAATTAATTCGCGAACGTCAGTTTGATGACGCATTGGCTGCTATGGAGTCGTTCACACAAGCGTACCCGGACAGTGAGCTGGTGCTTGATGCTCGCTTCTGGCGTGGGCAAGTGTTCGACGTGCTAGGGCGTGATCAAGAGGCGATAGAAGCATTCAAGGGCATAACTTTAGATGCGCCTGATTACCGCCGGATTCTCCAAGTCAAGGTTAAGCTTGGTAAGCTTCTGGTCAAGAATCAAGATTTGATGAACGGACGAAAAATTCTTCAAGAAGTCATCACACAGGCGCCTGAGAGCGTTGAGGCGGGACTTGCCTCGCGTGAGCTTGAAAAGACCAACTGAGGTCGTGACGGTCGAGCCACTAAGCCTCCGTATCACGGAGGTCTTTACGAGCCTCCAGGGCGAGGCACTTACATCCGGCCTGCCTACCACGTTTCTTCGACTCACAGGATGTCCATTGCGGTGTGCATACTGCGATAGCAGTTACGCGTTTCAGGGTGGTACGCAGCGTTCGATTGATGAGTTACTCAAACAGGTGCAGAGTATTGGTGTGTTGAGGGTCTGCGTGACTGGTGGTGAGCCGCTCGCACAGCCCAACTGCTTGCCGCTTTTAGGAGTTCTCTGTGACGCGGGTTTTGAGGTGTCGCTTGAGACGTCAGGTGCAATGGATATCACCGGTGTAGATAACCGGGTATCAATTGTTCTCGATCTAAAGACACCAGGCTCAGGGGAATCATCGAAAAATCTTTTGTCGAACCTAGCTCTAATTCGGTCGAAGGATCAGATTAAAGTGGTTGTAACGAGTGAGGGCGATTTTCGGTGGTTCGAATTATTCTGTGACGAGCACCCGGCGGTGTTTGACGCTGGTGTGGTCTGGATTTCGCCATCGTATGGCGAGATCGACCTACAGCAGTTGGCTTCACTGATCCTGTCATCTAAGTATCCGTTCCGGATGCAGTTACAATTGCATAAACAAATTTGGGGCGAGGAGAGTGGTCGATGAGTCAGTCGAGGGCAATCATTCTGCTTTCTGGTGGTTTGGATTCTGCGACGGTACTCGCCATGGCGAAAGCTAGAGGCCTCGATTGCCACACCGTCGGGTTTGACTATGGTCAGAAGCATAGGTCAGAGCTTAAAGCAGCTCGGAGGATTGCTGATGCGCTTAGTGACCATCCGCATAAGGTGATTCGCATTGACTTAGGATCGATCGGGGGTTCTGCGTTAACTAGCGATGATATTGATGTTCCAATTACTGGTGTTGCTGATGATGGTATACCTGTGACATACGTGCCGGCACGTAATACGGTATTTTTGTCGATCGCTTTGGGATACGGTGAGGTCATTGGCGCCAGGCATCTCTTTATTGGTGCAAACGCAGTTGACTACTCGGGTTATCCGGATTGCCGTCCTGCGTTTATAGAACAATTTGAGAGCCTGGCAAACGTCGCTACGGCCGCTGTTGACGGCGGTGAGCGATGGGTGATTGAAGCGCCCCTAATGACCATGTCTAAGTCAGATATCGTGACCACTGGGAACGCTTTAGGTGTCGACTACAGCATGACCGTATCGTGTTACCAGGCAGATGAAGAGGGTGCAGCTTGTGGTGCTTGTGACGCCTGTCGATTGCGGAGGAAAGGCTTCCTAGATGCGGGGCTCTATGACCCGACAAAGTATCGACGCGGAATTTCCCCGAAAATCTAAAAAAATCCCCGAAGTCCCTTGCCAAATTCGTTTCGGCCGGTATCATACGCGCCCTAGCGGGTTGTCTATAATCCAAAGGCATGGGTCGTTAGCTCAGCTGGTAGAGCAGTTGGCTTTTAACCAATTGGTCGCAGGTTCGAATCCTGCACGACCCACCATTGCTAAATCCTTATCAATCCATAGTCGTTCGAAAAACCCAGTAATTTCGAGGATTCTGTTTACTATTCGTCCAAACCGGTCCGATCTAATCCAAGCAAATATATGGATAAATGACGGTATTTTTTAAATTTGAATTATATTTATAATCTTATTATCAATGAGTTATATATTTTATTCGCTTCCTGCACGACTTCTAAATCCCAACTAATCCATATCTGAACGACGCATGATGATACTGAAATACTGCAACCCCTAATTAGGGCGAGCTGGCCAACAAATCTATCTCCCCATCCGATATTCCTCTGTTTTTAGGTTGAATTTTCCATTCTTGGTGACCAAGGTCGGTGATAATATTGTGGCTAAATTGACATTTAAACTCTTGGTACCAAGTGGCTAATAGGGTGTATAAAAGAGCTTCTGTTTTTTGGAGATAATGGATACGAAGTTGGTCAGATACTTTGGTTTGTTGGGATGGTGTTTCACCATGACCGCTTGTTCGACATTCGAGGGGGCGTCATCTGTCAGCGGTTCAATGATTGATCAATCACGAAGGGATCCACCGCCTAGTAGGGTCGTGATGACGTTCGATCACCGAGAGAAATACGAGCGTTCTATGGACGCTTGCTACTATCTGACCCCAGAGAACTCAATCGGTGAGACCATTGGGGTAATGGTTTATGCGGACGGGTGTCCGGAATCGATCATCTATGATTTTTCGCTCAAGAATTGGGAGCCTAATGGCCAATAGAATCCAAATATAGAGCNCTNGACTGAGACTGCTTGACCAGACGAAGAGAGCTACCAGTATTTATTGCACAGTGATCTCAGGTCGTTTTAATTTGCTTCGTTTGGGTGACTTTTCCTGTATCTTCGAGATTGATGGTGGATCCTTTCCGATCATCCCTATGGTCCGTATTTATACTGTTTCTGAGCGATCTTCATATACGCCGTCATTCGACTTGATTAACCGCATCTGGTTTCGAATAGATAACATCGAAAGGGTCTGATGAAGGGTCAAGCGAACCAGGGGGTGTTCTTTGCTTAGGTGACCGAGTACCCAATCTGCGTTCATTCTGAAGAGTTGACAGTCAGTCTCGGCCGTCGCTCGGAGTGTTCTAGCTTTATTAGTGATCAGCGAGTACTCACCAAAGCTATCTGTGGACCCCAGCACCGCGAAGCTATTATCTCGGATTGTTCGCACTGATACTTTCCCGTCGATGATAAAGTAGATCGCGTCGGAGGTATCCCCCCAGTCAAAAATAATGTCCCCTTGTTTGTAATAAACCCTATCGATTTCGTCTTTTGCTAGGTACAGCTGGTCCTCGAACGAAAAATTCCTCCGGTTCTCGGTCCGTTCATAGACCCTGGCGAGGCTGTATCTGAGTATCTCTTTTGACAAAAACCCAGCTTGGTCGACCTGATGCCTGATCTTTCTTCCTTCAACTTGAAACAACGTGGTTTCACCGATGTTTTTGAACTGTAATTCTTTCGGCCGTTTGCTCATTGTTTCGACAAACCAGACCGGTTCCCCTTGCCCGATCTTGTGGGTCGCACTTAACCCGGTATCAAGTATTCTGTTGTCAGTTAATAGTAATTCACCTTGTTTGATGACAAAGGCAAGGTCTTGGTCCAATGAGTCTGACAAATCAGTGAAGTCACGTTCGACCAAATTATCTGATCGGGTTAATTCTTCAAATAACGTCGCTGTACAAAGCATTAACTCGCTGCTCCTTCAATCCACCCAAGTGATTTGTCAACCAAAGGTTTATAGATGAAAGATAATCACTGATTTCTTTCAGAGATGCAAACCATGATTGATCTAGGAAACATCTGTCTTCGTCTAGGCCCAGGACCAGCAGACGATCAGGCAGCAAGAGACTTAGCATCAGACGTGCGGCGATTCACCTTCAGCGACTTGTTATTAGAAAAGCGGGGTAGCCAGAATGGCAAATACGGACGAGCAAAAGAACATACGTGATGACTCTGGCNGCCGGGCTAGGGGTAAGAAAATGAGTCCAAACAACCACACGAGTTTTACAACAAATGATAACCAAACTAGGTTTCGGTTTAAGAAATTTAGTCCATNAGGCCATACCGATCGAAAGAATACCCGCTTAGTCGCGGGTATTCTATTCTGAAAGCGTATTTGCCTCAGAACCAGCTCAAGGGATTCCACCAGACACTGTCATCATCAGACTCGTCAGTCGCTTTTTCCTCGGTAGATGCCTCGGCCGTTTCTGAGCCGATTTTCGCCCACTCGGGAGCCACCGAGTTATATGTCGCGCAGCCACTGAGCGCCCCAAGAAGGGCGGCTAGAAAAATCTGATTAATTAGTTTTTTCATGTTTTAAATTCACTCGATCGAATCATGGAGACCCAAGTGTACTACGAATTCAGTTTGGCTTTGATTTCGTCCGACAATCCAAAAGAGTCCGGAGTAACTAATGGCCAGTAGACGGATAACCTAGGGTCATCCATCGTCCCTTTACCTGTGATTAATGAGTTCTCTGAAACCTTTGGGTAAATCTGGTCAGCTAACTTAATTTCGCTTGCAGACAAGCGCCGGACAATATGGCGTCTGTTGAGCTCCGAGGGATGAATGACCCCTACAGATTCCATTAGCTCCGCGACAGCTTCGATACTGTGCCGATGGAAATTGGCGACGCGTTTGGCCCTCGATGGGATATCTAAAACACGGAACCGGGCTGGGTCCTGAGTCGTAATACCTGTAGGGCAGTGTCCAGAGCCACAGTCTTTTGCTTGAATACAGCCCAGAGAAAACATAAACGGGCGCGCCATATTGACCCAGTCCGCGCCGAGGGCACACACTCTCAGGATATCGTAGGAGCTGATGACTTTACCCGAGGCGCCAATCTTTACCTTGTCTCTCAATCCGGCGCCCTTGAGCGCGTTGTCGACAAAAACCAGTCCGTCACGTAGGGGTGAGCCGATGTTGTCAGAGAATTCGGTTGGCGCGGCCCCTGTNCCTCCCTCAGAGCCATCCACTGTAATGAAGTCGAAATTCTGCCCCGTCTCAACCATCGCCTTTACTATCGCCACGAATTCCCAAGGGTGGCCGATGCAGAGCTTGATGCCGACAGGTTTGTTGCCCGACAAAGACTTTAATCGGTAAGCGAAGTCCAGCAATTCCCTAGGAGTTGAGAATTCGGAATGCGATGACGGAGATTCACAAGTGATACCTTCTTGCACCCCACGGGCCTGAGCGATTTCTCTGTTGACCTTGGGTCCCGGCAACACCCCTCCGTGCCCTGGTTTAGCTCCCTGACTCAATTTGATCTCGATCATTTTGACTTGATCACTGGTCGCTTTCATTCTAAATAAGTCTGGGTCAAAGCAACCATCAGCTGTTCTACAGCCAAAGTAGCCTGTTGAGATCTGCCAAATAATGTCACCGCCACCGGCTTCATGATATTTCGATAAGGAACCCTCTCCGGTGTTGTGAGCGAAACCCCCAATNTTCGCACCGGCATTGAGTGCATGAATCGCGGGAGGTGACAGCGCACCAAAAGACATCCCAGATATATTTAGAAGTGACATCGCATACTGTTGATCATCCCCGGT
Organism: Gammaproteobacteria bacterium; assembly: GCA_002705795.1. Taxonomy (GTDB): domain Bacteria; phylum Pseudomonadota; class Gammaproteobacteria; order Pseudomonadales; family Litorivicinaceae; genus HIMB30. The sequence continues at coordinate 22,353 of PAHG01000028.1, read as the reverse complement.
CCCCACAACGGTACGAAAGTTACAGTCGTCGATTTTTGTGGTGCTGATCGAATGATTTACCCATGCATAGCTCTCATCATAGAGGTTGAGTTCTGTACCAAAAGATTTCTTGGCTTGATTATCCTTGGCTCGCTGGTAAACCATCGCCCTCTGGTTCCGAGAAAAAGGTAGCTCATCGGAGTCTGATTCCCAAAAATATTGGCGGAGTTCAGGGCGAATGCTCTCAAGGATATATCTCATCCGGCCCATTAGCGGATAGTTTCCAAGGACCGGATGTTCAGTGTTCAAGAAGTCTTTGAGTCCTATAAGACTAAGAAAAAGAAAAACTATTGTCGGGGCGGCAAAATAAACAGAAAAATAAGAACCAGTAAGGCACCCAACTAACAGAAGGATCGATATCGTCCAAACAGTAAACCGGCCAAACAAAATATCGCTCATTTCGATTCATCCTAATTGTTATAGTTGTGGAAACGACAAGTGTGAAAACCTACCACAAAAATCATTCGAGATAACAAGCTATTGATAAAACCATCAACGAGAAGGAAAAATCTGTAAACGGTGTCCAGTTTAAGGTTTGCTGCGCTGAGTGAAGCTGAGTGAATAAGTCACTCAGCTTCCGCTGAATAAAGAATCTGCTCTAAAATCCTGCAGCTGAACGAATGCATGGACGATATCAATGAGCTCATGGGTATGGACGACCACAACGAATCCCAGAAATACTCCCAGGCTAACGACCAAGACATCACGTAAAAATCTCAAAACTGGACCCTCTTATACACGTTAAGAATCGGTCCGGTGACGGATATCTTGATAACGGTATTCAAGGCATTTAATCGGGAAGCGGACTCCTGCGCCGGTAGCTTTTAGCCGGGAATGGTTGCGGTGACACCGCCATCTACCAGCAGCTCGGTCCCGGTAATGTAGCTGGCCTCGTCTGAGACAAGAAACAAGGCAGCATTCGCGACATCTTGCGCGCTCCCCATCCGCCCCATAGGTACCTGATCGTGGCGTTTTCTCACAAAGCCTTCATAGTCACCACCTGCGTACTTGTCTGCCATCCTCTTTACCATCGCCGTGTGCATCAGGCCGGCCTGGATACAGTTCATTCGGATATTTTGACGCGCCAAAATGATCGCGGAAGTTTTTGTGTATTGTTGTAGGGCAGCTTTTGCGGCGCTATAGGCGATCTGTGGTTTTCCGAGATATCGAGCGGCCGCGATTGAAGAGATATTGAGGATAACCCCGCGGCCTTGTTTAATCATCTGAGGAATTGTGGCCTTACAAGTTAGCATTGCACTGTTAAGGTTGAGATCGATTTGTGCTTGCCAGACTTTAGTGTCTACGTTTTCTGGCGACATAGGTTCCGACTGACCCACATTATTTACTAATATATCTAACCGGCCATGCCTCGCTATTATTGAGTCAATCCACTCCCTGACCCGTGCTTCATTAGTCACGTCACCAACAGTCAGGTTGCACTGTCCACCGGCCTGTATTATTTCTTGTCTGGTCCTTTGGCCTTCGTCCTCCTCGATATCTAAACCCTCTATGAATCCGCCCTGTAGAGAAAAGAGTTCGGCAGTTGCCCTTCCGTTTCCTTTTGGGTTGTCCGGTGATCCGATGCCGGTGATTGCGATGACTTTNTTCCGAAGTGAGAGCATTAGGTAAACCTCTGAATTACTTTTTAGATTAGTCTAATTATTCTTATTTATTTATCCGGCGGGCGAGAACGTAGACAAACATCGATGCATACCCCCTGGGCATTAGGTCCACCTTTTCTAATCCCCCACTATCGCATCCAGTTCTTCGTTCAGTTGTCTCATTTTTTCATTGTCTAACGACATGAGAGGTGGCCTAACGTTACGCCATGATTCTTGTCTCGTTATCTGAGCCAGCAATGCTTTCTGAGCGGGAATTGGTGAGTAGTTCTGAAATACGAGCCGGGTCTGAATTGCGGGTTCATGTAATGCAGCCGCCTTGTCCCAGTTTTCGTCCTCGCAGTGCTTGATTATGTCAGAAATTTGCCGCGAGTTGAGATTGGCGGTCGCCGAGATGCAACCAGGCGCACCCATTTTCATTGCCTCAACGAGCTGCAGTTCAGATCCGGGGTAGACGATAAAGTCTTCCATATCTAGCAAATTCTTGGTGTTTCCCCAGTCGCCAGAACTGTCTTTGATGCCCACAACAATGGTCGGATATTTTTTTCTTAGCGCATCCACGAGTTCTAGAGATAGGCCGACACCCGAGACTTGGGGGATGTGGTAGAGGTAGATTCTGAGATTATCTCGGTTGACGCGGTCAATAAATTCCTCGTAGTAGCGGAGTAAACCCTCGTCTGAGACGCCTTTGAAATAAAACGGCGGTAGTACCATGACGCCTTCACAACCCGCGTCTACCGCCTGTTGCGATAGCGCGACAGACTCCGACAAGTTACATAGGCCAGTCCCGGGAATTAGGACAGACGGATCAATACCGGAAGCGATCAGACCATCGAGCGCCTGTTTACGCTCCTCTAAACCGATCGATAACGCCTCTCCGGTGGTCCCAAACGGGGTGAGTCCAGTGCATCCAGAGCCGAGGAGATCCTTGGCGAGTCTGTTGTACGTAATTTGATCGAACGACAAGTCGTCGGTAAAGGGTGATAAGATTGGTGCAATAAGTCCACGGATCATTTGGCTGTTTCTCGGTTATGGCTACAACGACACGATAGTTCGCGTCAAAGTAGCTTGAATAACAAATTAAAGTGTCTTTGTATCGGCATGATAGTTTTCTTATCGCCGAGAATCGATATCATTTGCGCTACTTGTCTTTGCNGGGTTTAGATCATGAGCTTGTTTCGAAAATATTGCTTNTCGGTACTGGTTTTTGGGTTATTTGCGGTCCTACCGAAAGGCTCATNGGCGGATCAGACGAACGAAGTCACTACACCGCCGGCTTGTGTGAATAATCTGGGTGAGACCATCCTTTTCTCTTTGCGAAGCGGAAGTCAGGGTGGTGTTGCGGCTGGCATGGCAAACCGCGACACAGATGGGCGGCCAGTGATTTTCCGTATGAATTATGAGAACGCGACCCCAGCTTTCCAGCGGTTTATTGACTACCACGAGTGCGCGCACCATCAAGTGGGACACGTCGATCAACCACACCCGCCCCGCAACAGCTACGCTCATCTGATGAATGAGAGCATCGCGGATTGTATCGCTATCTTACGCGTGCGTGAGGAGGTAGATGATAGTTACGACGCCGTTATTGACGGCCTCGTGGACGCCATGACGCGTGTTGGATTTCCGAAGGTCAGCACGGATAGCCGTTTGAGAAACATTGAAAACTGTTATAGCAACTACGGCTCATCTGCTGAGTTTATCGCAGGGGTGTTAAACGGTGAGAGAACCAAATGATTCAAGCGTCTATACGGGCCTCGACCAATGCAACCGACGTGTTGACTGTGTCTGCCAGTAACCAATCAGCCTCTGCAAGTTTATCGTACTCGATCAATGTCCTCAGGTAAGTTTTCCAATGCCGGACTAGCCTGTAGGANAGGTGTTCAAGCTCTGCTGTGGTTTTTTTTAGGCTCGCCAGCGCGAGTACTCCCGACAATTTAATCTGAATCTTCTCCAGGAAGTTCACATTCCATTGAATGAGTTCCTTGTCGGTCATGACTCCTGCCTCTGCGTGCAAGATCCAAGTATTCTGTCTCACTTCTTCGGTTAGCGAAGTTAGGAAAAAACGTATCACTGATTCGAGCGAGTCACCTTTAATTAGTTGAGAGCTCATGTGATCGAATAGCTCCGAGATTCCATTGAAGAATGGTTCCCCTAAGGCCATGATTATGTCATTTGTGCTGCCGAAGTAGCGATAAACCGTTGCGATGTTACAGTTAGCTCTTCGCGCGATTTCACGGGTAGAAAGGCCCGAGAACCCCCGTTCTACCAGCAATTCACATGCCACTTGCAGAATCAACTCATACTTCTCCCGGGCCCTTTTCTGGATTGGAAGGTTCCGCTCGTTTGGGTTCATCAATGATCGGTTCATAGCTGCAGGGTACCTAAGTTCCACGTGTGTTTACATAAAGAAGCGATCATTGAATCCGATTTATTCAATCAATGGTTGACAATTACTAATCAATGATTAGTATCAGACCNCCGGAAAAGNNTGGCGCGTAATGTCTTTGCGCAGGACAAAGTGAAACAATGCATATGTGTATCGGAGGTAAGCATGCGTTTATCGAAGGCGGTCGACTATTTTGGTTCAATCAAGGCCATGGCGGATGCGATTGGTCTGAATCCCTCTACCGTTCAGGCGTGGAAGAAGTTAGGGGTTGTCCCAGAGAAGTGGGAACCGANGCTCTCGCAATTGATGCGGGAGCCGAGTCAAAAACGGTCGAGTAATCAGTTTGTTTCGGTCGACTCTATAATCGCCAGATATGGCTCTGTTACCGCCACGGCTGAGTTCTTCGAGGTCACACCCAACACGGTCTATCGCTGGAGAGATGCCGGGAAGATTCCAGAGCAGTCATTGATGAAAGTCGCTGGATAGCGCGAAAGAATAATAAGGGTAACGGATGCCGACTTTTACGAACGAGAATTCTGCACTTGGTGATATGGGTGGCCACAGCGGTCAGCTAGAGCTCGGATTTTTACTACCGATCCTTTTGGGAATTGTGTTAGCGACGGGCACCTATCTGGTTTGTCGGGAGACAGGTGCGCACACGATCTGCATACCGGTAGGTTTGCTGATCGGTTTTGTTGCGATGTCGCTCTGCTTTGTCGCTGAGAAAGAGAGACATATGTTGATTGAGGATGAGACGTCCTGCATCTCTGATAGTCCTAACAAAGCAATGCGACCTAACTTCTGGGTGTGGCTGAGGTTGCAGGGCTTCTTTCTTGCGTCGGCGGTGCCGGTATTCGTGGGGTTGGTTTTCTTTGGAGACCCAGTGTTCGAGTTATATCGCCAGGCCTATGAGATCAAATTAGGCGGGTAGATAACGCCTGCAAGNAGCTCTTGTTGGCACCCAACTCATCCAATAACGANGGACTTTGGGCAACAGCTGNCTTAGCTTTTGGATTTCATATCNTGCTTTAATCGTTTACCCAGCTCCGCCAGTCGTCTCAGTTTTTCTGTGTCGTATTCCTCTGCTGATTTTATATTTTTTTCGACTGCGTCTGATCGGTCCCAAGCAATCTTATAACGACCGATTCGTGTTAATTTAATATCGCTCATGCCAGCGTTCCTTCTTCGCGCCCGATGATTCACTCGCCAGAGATGCTGAGGTTCTTGAACCTAAGTTTCAACCAAANACTGGTAGCTGTTCAAACTGCGATTCGAGAGACTGTTTCTGATTGGGGTATTGAAGTTTGAATTTCTTGTTCACATCCACGGTATTAGTAGCTGAGTTCACTTTTGAATCAAATTTAGATAGTGTCGAGATTAATTTGGGGAGAACAATGCGTTGGTTAGCCTTCGTGATTATGACTTTTTGGGCGTCCCAGGTCATCGCTCAGACCTTCGCTGATCTTATTGAAGACGGTGGCCTTTATTTTCACCGAGACAGTGGTTTTCTCTTCAGCGGGATGATCGTTGGGGTTGAGGAGGGCTTAATCATCGACGGAAAGAAGGAGGGTGAGTGGTCGACTTNTTTCAGTGATGGACGGCTGCTTAGCAAGTCATATTTCAAAGCGGGACTGCTCAATGGGCCCTTCAAGTCTTATCAGAGTAACGGTGATGTTCGTTCTATTGGATCTTATAAGAATGGGAAACGGTCTGGTCAGTGGATCACCTATCAATCTAATGGTGAAGTCTGGCGCTTACTATCTGGTACCTTCGAGGAGGGGGTGAAGGTCAAGTAGTTTTGTGTGTTGTCCTCGAGTCGTAGTGGGCAGTCTAAAAGATTTGGAATAGCATTCTTCGTACACAGCTTCTTGGCGCCGAATACATTCATTTCTGGGTGGAAAGTTGTGATGGTAAATACTTGCTGGAAGAGAACGGTGTTCAAGAACAAGCTTGCTGCGTTGGTGTTGTTGATTTTTTGCGCTCATAACGCGGGAGCTCAGTCTTTGGTGCTGAGTTGCACGGCCAAGGCAGTCTACGGACGTGTGAGTGATCTATCTGTTGAGGAGCGTGAGGGTCACGCGCCATCGATTGTGGTTAACGTTCCTTCGAAATTCATTTCGTACGAATACGAACGAGATGGTAGAGCGTTTAGATTTGTCTATGAGATTAAGGATCAGATTGATGGTGTACTGTGGGCCGAGGAACCTAGCCTTAGCGGACCGAAAAATCACCTATCCTTCGACCTGGACAGCCTGTCGTTTTCGACGAGTTATCTTAGTGGCAAGTTTAATACTCTCAAGTTTGGTAAGTGCCTGAAGACCATCTAGCTGAATCATAATCTTTTCGGTCTAAATCACGCATTTATATTCAGATCATTAGATTTCGGGTTTGCATTTATTTCTAGCTCCCNGGACGCTCAACTCATTGAATTATAGAGTGTCACGACCAAAAGATTTCTATTACAAAACAAGCCTAAAATTTTTCTAATATGGCCTAGAGTAGATGAGGTCGTAGCCTAGTTGCTATAAGTGAGTTGGAACTTCTCTATCTAGATATTGTCTCAATAATTGACAAACAACAATTACAAAGAAGGAGCACCGTTATGACTAAGATTTATTGCGTCGGGACATATTCGTCCTCGGCACTCANNGGTTTCGTAGCGAACCCAGCCCAGGATAGAAAACAAATCCTAGAGGCCATGACAGCGTCTACGGGCATCAAAATGATTGATTTTCAAATCACTCGAGGTATCTTTGATTTCATCGCTGTCTGTGAGGGTACGATAGAGCAAGCGATGGCGATCAAGATCGCTGTGGGCTCCACGGGATCAATAGATCAATTCCATATCCTGGAGGCTGTGGACATTGCGGGAGCGGCAACGTTGGCGCAGACCACGTTGGCGAGTTACGTTCCTCCTCAAGGAAAATAAAAAACCAAGTCCCCGAGAGCTTCAGCATCTCGGGGGTTAGGTTTCTTGGTTCATCGAATTACTCTTATTTATGAAGACCCGCTCATCCAATTCTAGCGATACCCGACTAGACCAGACTGAACCGTCTTTTTTTTGACACCGGATGGGCGTCTAATCAGATATCAGCATAAGGTATGCCAACTTTGGAGCGAGCGTCTTAGTTGGGTAATTCCATTAGATCTAAAGCTCACTCCAAATAGATCGATATCCACAATATCTGATTTGTGTGATCATCAACCGATACGGATATGTGGATTAAAAAACATGGAAAGCTTAGTAACTCAAGTTACTTTCTTCGAAGTCGGAAAGTCGCTCGGTTCGCTCCTCATTTTGGGGTTGTGTGCTTGGCTCGTTCTGCGCTGGATGGCGAGTCGAGTCGAGGTGCTATCAGAGAGGTTGCGACTTGAACCCTTGGTTACTGAGTTCGCGATTACCACCGCGAAAGTAATTCTCTATATCGTTGTAATTGTCAGTGCTCTCAGTTCATTGGGCATCCAGACACACTCGCTTGTGGCGGCGATTGGTGCCGCCAGTCTCGCGGTGGGTCTCGCGCTTCAAAACTCGTTGAGTAACTTGGCGGCAGGTATTTTACTGGCGGGGAATAAGGTATTTAAGAAGCTGGACTACGTCGAAATTAACGGCGTCGCTGGAAAGGTTGAGAGTGTTGGTCTGTTGACTACGACGCTACGAACAATCGACAACAAGACGGTCACGATCCCAAATAATAGTTGTCTGTCAAATAACATTATCAACTTTTCAAACTTCCCGACGCGTCGGCTCGATCTTCGGGTGTCGATTGCCTACGAGGACGACATCGTTGAAGCGAAGAGACTCCTGAGTGATCTATTTGTTTCGTCTCCGTTGGTAATCGATAAAACAGATTTTTTGGTGGGTGTTGAGAGTTTTGGGGAGTACGGCGTGAACATCCTTGCGCGTGTCTGGGTGCCCACCGAAAGCGTCCTGGCCGCTCAAATGGAGCTTCTGGAGGAGATTAAAGCTATCTTTGATGTGTCAAAAATTACTATCCCATATCCCCGTGTTGATATTTCTGGTTTTGCGGAGTACTCACTGGCGCTCGCGAGAGGTCAGGCGGAAGCTATGCGTGTACCGGAAAATATCATCACGTCCAAGGAGTAATTGAAAAGTGTAGTCGCAGTCGGGTTACTTGACGTTATGAGGAATCGCGCAATCCCTGACTCGCAGGCATAAGTGAAATTATCTTATTTCAACGTCCTCCAATGAGAATGTTTATGGTCGCAGACTCTTCAGCGTGAAGTTAGAGGGTTGCTGAGGTAAGGTATAGGAAAATAATAAATAGAGAGAGGCGAGATCATGAGGAAGCGCCGCTATATTCGTACATACTCTGGGATGATTTTGATCGCCGGGTTGCTCTCATTTACCTGGACCGATGGTTTTACTGTCACCCATGAGAGTATCGCTTTAATTGACCCAAAGAGTTTGTTCTTCGTTCTCCTCTTTTCAATAATTTACTCGTTCATGGTTGATCAGGGCCGTTCTATCCACGCACACTCGATCGGGTTGGGGGCTCTTTACGGGGGTGTTTTAGCATTCCTGATCGGGGCTTTGCTGTTACTGAAACTGCCGGTGAAAGAACAGACGGTCGCTTGGAATTACGCGTTATTACCGCTGTGTTACGGCGTTCTCGGTAAGGTTTTTGCAGATGCAATCGCAGGGGCGAGAGAGCCTGNGAAACAGATGAGGCTGTTCTGAACGAAAACATCCGTCCCCAAGCTCGGGGGCAGTACTAGTGTTTGAGGGATAGAGCCCAAGGGAACCGGTTTTTGCTAGGTTCATTTGGGATAATGGAGCGGGAAACGAGATTCGAACTCGCGACCCCAAGCTTGGGAAGCTTGTGCTCTACCAACTGAGCTATTCCCGCCTATCACGATCTTGAGCAGTCAATTAACCGTGTTTTACACCTTATCAAAAATTTTTACCAGATGAACAGAGAGGCTGAGGTACTAGGATGGCCGTTTCCACTCAATAGATAGGGTCGAAGTACTTACTCGCCCAAAGAGCTAAAGTCTTGGCGGGGAGGAACACTATAACTGGTTTAAAACCCTCCAACAGGCGCCACTAATAGTTGTAACGTAGGAGGTATTTATGTTCGGTTTGTTCAAAACGGATCCCAAAAAGAAGCTGGATCAGGAATATAAGGCGCTGCTCGAGCAGGCGATGCATGCCCAGCGTGGTGGGGATATCCGGAAGTATTCAGAGCTTACCGAGATGGCGGAGGCTAAGAAGAAAGAGTTGGACCTGCTTTAGTTGGAAAATTAAACCTTGCAGCTGACTATGGCGATTCGCTATTCGTCTTGTCATAGTTAGGCGGGCACGAGTCGGTGACAGATTTTTCTGACGCGGTCGGCAATATTCCGCTTACGAGACGTGTCTGCATTGGCGAATTCCGTAGATAGGGATGAGTCTCAGCTCGGCTCGTCGGCGGTCGCTACTGGCCCACCGTTGCTGACCCAGCCCTTGAATCCGTCCTCAATGTGCTCGGCGTCGAAACCCATCTCTTGCAGCGTTGCCACGGTGAGGGCCGACCGCCAACCAGACGCACAATGAAGTATGAAGCGCTTTGATTGCCCAAAGATTTCTTTGAAATACGGGCTGTCTGGATCGACCCAGAATTCAATCATCCCCCGTGGCGCATGCACTGAGTTCGGGATAAATCCATCCCGTTTCCGCTCCCGAATGTCCCGAAGGTCAACGATGACAATGTTGTCGTCGTTATGCAGACTGATGGCCTCAGACGACGGAAGTTCCTTGATCTGTGATTTCGCGCGAGCCACGAGCTGCGCGGAAGATATAGTGAGTTTTTTCACGAGACCACTCCGACGAGGAACCTCGTTCAGAATAGCAGACTTGAGTCGCGGAGCCCTGCTTATGTTGCTAATTCTGTACGTAAAGAGCGGCAGTTGGGGCCGCTCTTTATTTTGCAGGGTTAAAGCGTCTTTTGGTTAATCAGGCTCGCCACCTCGGCGACGGTCATCCCCTTGTAGTCGCCCTTTCCTGCGAGGTGCTCGGCGACACGGTAGTTTGTTCTGAGTTGCTGGCCTAGGACGATTCCGTCGCATACGGACTTGACGGTACCAACTACCTGGCGGCGCAATGCGACGCAGAAGTTNCATGATGTTTCGAAGGCAACGCTTGTGGCTTGCATGACTGACATTTTTGTGCTCCTTTTGAGAGGTTGTTACNATATGTAACTAATACTAAGGTCTATTTTCTTGCAATGCAACAAAAATATTTCACAAACAAGAAAATTTATGTGTTGCTCACGTTTGGTTGGCGCGACGACTGCCCTTTAACCCGATATCCCTTGATAGCGCCTGAGATAAAACCACTTTGCTCGATCTCTCCGTCAAAGCTTGTGAGAAACGCAGCGGCCCCAGGGCTACACATTTTAGGTAACCCCATCGCCTGACGAATAGTCTTGGACCGCTTTTCTAGTATCTGAGGTCCCGGGTGAGGTCTCTTGTCGAGCTGGCGTTGTTGGGTAACACAAGCCACGATATCGAATCCCTCGTCGAAAAATATGTCGATCACATCATCTATAAACCAAGACGTACTTCTCTATNAAAATACGCTTGGTCAGGCACCAACAGAGGTCCGGCTTCATCGCGGTTGTTATTATTCCCTGCAGATAACGGAGGATGCTTGCCCTTGGCTGAACATGGGCTGGTCTCGGGCGACATGCTGTACATCGAAGGTTAAACAAGGTTGGTGGTCAATGGTGGGGGAAGTGAGCTTCTTTATTTTGGCCTACCGAGATACAGTGTTCAGATCGTCGCAAGCAGGATGAACAACCATGGCTGAAAAGATAACAGTGGATGGACGCTGTCATTGCGGGTCAATACAGGTCACTGCGCAGGTTGATCCGGATATGGTGATGGCCTGCCATTGCTCCGATTGCCAGAAGATTGGGGGCGGACCATATCGAGCGGTCGNTATCAGTGACGCCGCGGACTTCGTCGTCACGGGGGTCCCGGTTGAGTACGTAAAGATGGCAGAGAGCGGTAACCGACGTATACAGGCGTTCTGTGGAGATTGTGGTACGCAGCTTTACGCCTGTGATGAGGAGAGGCAACGGTTCAATATCCGGACCGGCTTCTTGAACCAATCACGGGCTCTGATGCCGAGAAAACATATCTTTGTGTCGTCTGCATTAGCCTGGATCACTGATATCGAGAATCACCAGTGCTTTGAGAGAGCCCCGGGTAGCCNTGAGACTCGATTCACGAGATAGCGATTGAACTCCAACCTTTTCTGAACCGAGCTGGCTCTACGAGAAAAATAGTGATCTGATCGACATTGGGACTCTGACCGGCTGATTACTCGCCGTGGGTGGCAACAGTGAGACGAGAAATAAAGGAAAAAGGGAAGTAGATTGAGATGGGGCTTCCAGGCCTACGAGATTGGGGGGTACTGGAATATCGCTTGCGTCAGTACCGCAATCATGACCATCGCGAAGAAGGCGATCAGGGCTGCTACTCCACCCCCCCAGATTAGACCCAACCTAGGCTTGAAGAACTGAAAAACGTACTGTCCTATGAAGCCCCCGAGGCCGCAAATTAATATGGCATAGGTTAGGCCTAGTGCGTCTGACATAGCTTTCTCTTCATCTGGGCACCAAATTACTTCGGGTCATATGTCCATGTGTAGTGTGGTGGCGTAGGTCCTTTATTTCGCTCATTAGAAAGCGACTGCTCGTGAGCATGCGCTGTTAATCCGACGCTCCTCGAAAGACAAAATAGACCTCGAGCGAGGGTGGCTGGCACTCCGAGCGCCCCATAGATTGCAGCCGAAGCCCCATCTATATTCATCGCTATCCGCTTCCCCTTTCTGCATTCAATCGTATTCTGTATCCCTTCTGCAACATCAGCGAATCTGGAATCTATATTTGGATCCTGGTTGGCGCATTCTCTTAGAATCGCCATGAGAGGTTTCGCTCGAGGGTCTTCTGGTTTGTGGAAACGGTGACCGAACCCTGGAACGAAACGAATATCGTTTGATGAGAGCCGGTCAAGAGACTCGTGGATCGCTCGGTCGAGGGATCGGTCCGAGCTCAGGTCAAGGATCTCTTGATATAGCTGGAGGGCCTGCTCTCCGGCACCTCCGTGGACGTCACCAAGCATATTAACTCCTGATGCGATGGCGTTGTTGATTCCGACCCCACAAGTGATAGCCATTCTGCTCGCTGCGATAGAGGGTGCTTGCGGTCCATGATCGACAGAGGCGACCATCGCCGCGTCAAGAAGTCGGGTCTGCGCGGCGGATGGGTTCTTCCCCATCACCATGAGCCAGATCATTTNGGTAAAATTATGGGACTTGATTAATTCCTCGATCGGCTGACCTCGGAATTCGATCTGTCCGGGTTCCATCCGGATGATCTTGGTTGCCCACCAGTCAGCCACATCATTCATCGAATCGATCCCTCATTTTTTAATTCCTGGATTCGGTCTGAATCGTACCCCAATTCCTCGAGGATCGATGCTGTTGATTCTCCAAGACTCTCGACACGTGAGGTAGGTTTGAGTCGTTCTTGATTCCATAGAAAACCGTTAGTGACTACATCAATGTGTTTCGTCGGATGCGTCTGAAGNAGAGACTCAGTGAATTCGCGGTCGCTGACTTGTTGGAGGTTGAGCGCTTCTTTAACGCTCAAGACCGGTCCGGCCGGGATATTTGCTGTGCTTAATCGATCGAGCCATTCGTCGGTTGGTCGACTGATCAGGATCTCTTCGATGTCGAGTCTCAGTGTATAGCGGTTCGCCTTCCGTCGTTCACGTGATTGGTAGAGCGGATTCTTCGTCAAGCCCGGTGCCTCGAGAACAGTGGTCAATTTCTCCCATTGCCTATCTTGGTTAGCGGCAATGTTGATGAGCCCATCCTGAGTCTTAAAGGTACCGCTCGGTGCGGACGTCATATTCTCGTTACCGATACGAGTTGGTTCGACATGATTCATTAGGAGATTCGAGACAGCCCAACCCATGGTGGTTAGTACGCTTTCGAGCATTGATACGTCGATATATTGAGATATTTTTTGATGAAGCGCGGCGGATATAGCAAGGGCCGCCGTCAGCCCACCAATGGTGTCAGCAATCGGGTACCCAACTCGATATGGTGACGAGTCGGTGTCACCGGTGATGTCCATTACNCCGCTCATACCTTGAATGATTTGATCATAGGCAGGNTTATCTTTCAGNGGACCTTGTTGCCCAAACCCAGAGATCGAGCAATATACGATCGGATCCTTAATCGCTCGACATGCTTCAAAATTTAGGCCTAAGCGATCCATTACCCCAGGTCGGAAGTTTTCAATCACTGCATCTGAGGATTTAAGGAGGTCTCGAAATATCTGTTTTCCATTATCCGATTTTAAATTGAGGGCGATTGAGCGTTTGCCTGCATTTTGCGCGAGGAAAGATATTCCCATAAGGTTTTCGTTCCAAGAGGCGTTGGCTCCAAGTTGACGCGCCAGGTCGCCATCAGGTGCCTCGATTTTAATGATCTCAGCACCTAAGAGCCCGAGTTGATAACCACAAAAAGGACCAGAAAGGACGTTGGTAACATCCAGGATTCTGAACCCTTGAAGTGGTTTGTTATCCACTGATTGGTTTTTTCCTGTCTTTCAAGATTGGGTATACGAGAAGTGCGAGAGCGAGGAGGAGAATGCCGAGGGTCATTGGGCGTTCCCACATAAACTCCAACCCACCAGCCTTACGCATGGCTCGCCCGAGATTGTCTTCGAGCATTCCGCCCAGAATAAAACCAATGATCAAGGGCGGAAGGGGGAACCCCCCAAATCTCAGTACCGTAGCCATGCAACCCAGACCAATCATAATCAAAAGCTCGGTCGCGTTGTTCTGGCCGATGTATGCCCCGATCAGTGAAAAGAAAATGACGAACGGAATCAGGTAGTACCGAGGCACTGTAAGGAGTTTGGCTATGTAAGGAATGAGTGGCAGGTTGAGGATTAATAGTACGATATTGCCCAAATACATCGAGATAATCACCGCCCAAAAAACCTCGGGCTGATCCTCCATCAGACGGGGCCCAGGCGTAATACTCAGGGCCACCAGCGCGCCGAGAAGGATCGCAGTGGTGCCCGAGCCTGGGATACCAAGCGTCAGCATAGGAACGAAGGAACCGGTACAGGCGGCNTTGTTNGCTGTTTCTGGAGCCGCCAGTCCACGAATCGATCCCTTTCCAAACTTTTCTCGCTCGCCGGCTGGGGCCAGATTCCGCTCGATACCGTAGCCGAGGAATGATGCCATTGTTGCGCCGGCTCCTGGTAAAACCCCGACAAAGAACCCGAGTATAGACTGGCGCGCAACGACGGGTGTGATCTCTCTGGCCTCTTCTCTTGATATCCGCAAGTTCTCGATCTTATTGTTATTGGCCATAGCCTTGCTTCGTCTCTCATCGAGGACTAGGAACAAAGCCTCTGGGAGGGCGAAGAGACCCATAACCAGAGTCACGAAATAGATACCACTCTGGAGGTCCATGATGCCCATAGTGAATCGGGCGGCGTTGTGGAGTGCTGACTCGCCCACGGTCGCTAGCATGACCCCAAAGACGGTCATGGAAAGGGCCTTGATGACCTTTCCTTTTCCAGCAAACGCCGCTATCGCGGTGAGACCAAGTACCATGAGTGCAAAGTACTCCGCGGACCAGAATAGTTTTGCTACCGTCGATAGGACTGGCGCGAAGATCATGAGGAGGATTGCGCCAATGGTGCCTCCCGCGAATGAGCAAATCGCTGCCGTGGTCAGTGCTTTTCCAGCCTGTCCTGCCCGTGCCATTGGGTAGCCGTCGAATGAAGATGCGACTGTCCCGGCAACACCTGGCGCGTTGATGAGGATCGATGACGTGGAGCCACCAAAAATCGCTCCATAGTAGACACCGGATAATAAGATTAACGCCGATGCTGGGTCACCAATCTGAATCGCGATTGGGATCATGATGGCAATGATCGACATCGGACCGAGCCCTGGGAGCATTCCAATGAAGGTTCCGAGGAAGCAACCGATGAATACCATGATGAGATTGAATGGGCTAATTGCTGCGCTGAGCCCGGTCAGTAAGCCGTCAATCATGGAGAGGCCCCAATAAACGTGGGGAGCGCCACCAAGTAAATCCCAAGAACATTATCAACCAGGTACCAGGTCAGGCCGCTGGATATCAATCCCGTGCCGAATGATCTAACCCAGTTGGTTTCGCCTAGAACTCGCGACGATAGGACGATAAATAGCGTAGTTGAGGCGATGAACCCCATTGGCCGTAGCAATAAGGCATAACCGATTGCCAATATGATCAGTAGAGCAGTGTTTTTCCACGCAAATCGTTGCCACCCGTATGCGTCCTTTTCAATTTCGTCGACGCTTGGGAGCAATAACAGCAAGGATGAAAATAGGATTCCAAATGCGGCAAGCCCAATCGGCATAGTATTTGGTTTGAAGGGCATCCGTACCTCGAAGGGAAGTAACGGATGCACCCAGGCCAGATACCCGTATCCGACAGAGAAAGCTAGTAGTCCAAAAGCAATGTAACGGTCGATACGGGCCATGGTTTTACAGGAAACCGAGCTCTTTCATGAGACTACCGATTTCTGACTCCTGCTTCTCTAGGAATTTTACGAAATCATTTCCCGGGTTGTAGATGTTGACCCACTTGTTTTGGGCCCGAACTTCTTCCCATTCTTTTGTTTTGTACATGTCGCCGAGTACTTTGACGTATGCAGCCTTCTGGTCGGCAGAAATACCCGGAGCGGCGAAGAAACCGCGCCAGTTAACAAACTCCGCGTCATACCCTTCGCTCTTGAGTGATGGAATTCCGTCGATTGGCTTTGGAGCAGTTGTCACCAGAATGCGAACCTCACCTTGTTGCGCGAGTCCTACCGCCTCAGACAGGCCTGTAGATAATGCGTCAGCTTCGCCTGAGAGTAATGATGCCATCGCTTCCCCACCCGCGTCGAATGGTAGGTACTTCACCGACATTGGATCAGCCCCAGCTGATTTCATCGCAAGTGCTGCAACCAAGTGATCCATGCCACCCGCGACCGAACCACCCGCGATCGCTAGATCGCTTGGGTTCTTTTTATAGATCGCGACGAGATCTTTGAAAGACTTCACCTTGCTGTCAGCCTTTACCACCAGCGCTGCATAATCGCCAATTGTTCCAGCGATTGGTGTCAGGTCACGGAAGCTTTGCGGAAACACCTTGGTTAATGAACGAATTACGATTGGGGTTGAGTTAACCATCAACGTACCAGTATTCGACTTCGCGTTTTCGATGAGGTAACCGATAGCCTTACCACCGCCACCACCAGACATATTTTCGTAGGAAGCATTACCTACCAGACCCGAGCGTGTGAGAACGTCACCCGTACCACGAGCTGTCCCGTCCCAGCCGCCCCCGGCCCCTCCGGGGATCAAGAAGTGGATGCTATCAATTTTTTTGCTGTGACCACCTGCCTGTGTTAGCGGGCTGAAGGCCACAACGCTGGCCAAGCCGGCAAAAGCGGCAGCCTTAAAAAAAGAAAGTTTCATGCGTACTCTCCTGTTATGGTTTTATCAAAGTAAGACACTTGTGCGTCTAGCCCATGCAAACACAGTAACCTGACAATAAGCTGACATGCGTTTATTACTTGTTGAAGATACTCAAGATTTAGCAGTTGTTTTGCTGAAACACCTGCGACAATCTGGCCACACAGTCGATCATGCCCCGACCCTGAAACTAGCGGGTGGACTTTGGTCCTCTGAAAAGGACGCATATGATCTGATTATTCTTGATATCGAGCTTCCTGATGGTCTTGGTACTAGCCTACTAAAAGAAGTTAGGGCCTCAGATGTTGCCGTTGGGGTGCTCGTGTTGACTGCTCGTTCCCAGATTGAGGACAAAGTGTATTTGTTGGATGTCGGTGCTGACGACTATCTCACTAAACCCTTTTCTTTGGACGAATTGGATGCTCGTCTAAGGGCAGTGAAGAGGCGTCACATTTCTAAACCTGTGGTGACGCAAAGTGTTGGTCCATTGTCTTATGACCCTACCAATCGAACCGTCTGGATAGGCTCAGATCAATTGCAACTCCGGTCACAGGAGCTTAAGTTATTTGAGTCCTTGATCGATTCGAATGGATGGTCCGCGTCAAAAGAATATTTATTCGATCGGTTGTATGGGCTTGATCAGGATGCTTCGGCTAACGCGATCGAGGTCCATGTCAGTAGATTACGTGGGAAGTTGGTCGACCATGGACTAGAGATTGAGGCGGTCCGTGGCTATGGTTATCGGCTGAGGTATCGTTTGGATGAATGACCTTTGGAGCATCAGACGGCGCTTGTTCGCTTCATGGTTTCTGATGCTGATTCTCGTATCGGTCGTGGTGTACTGGTCAGCGAACGTGGTCGTCGAACGGTCTCTCCGTGAAGGCCAAGACCGTAATCTTCAGGCAGTTGCCCAGGTTATCCTTGATAGTGCAGTCAAGATCGATACCGTCATAGAGTTTGAGCTACCGTATCAGGCGTTCGAGGTTCTGGCGTATTCGGCGCCTGAGCGTATTTATTATGCGGTGTCTGTCGACACGCAGCATTTGTCGGGCTACCGAGACCTCCCGCGACCAGAGGCTAGCGTTAATGCCTTTGGGGCATTATACCGTGGCGAGCCCACTCGGTTTTATGTTGGGAGTAAGCCAATCTTTCCAGGGAGTACGGAGCGCCTACGTGTTGTTGTTGGACAAACAGAAACTAGTTATCAGACTGAGTCCACAACAATAGCTGTCTGGATCGCTGTTGCAGTGTTGGTCGCGTTTACCCTGCTAGCGTTGTGGGCCGAGTTCAGTCTGCGACATGCATTGAAACCGGTTATTGAAATCGAAAATGATTTGGGTTCCCGGGCGGCTGGTGACTTTACGCCTATCATTCGACAGGTACCTTCTGAGGTGGCCCGTCTTGTGCAAACCCTGAATCGTACATTCGATAAGCATCGGGGATTACTTGAGGAAAATAGAGCCTTTATTGCACAAGCCACCCATCAGATTAAGACCCCGATCGCGGCGATCCTCACCCGTGCTGAGTTATTGGAAAAAGAAGTTGAAGAGCGATCCCGAGACAGCGTCAAAGACCTGATCGTGCGGGCGAGATATGCGAGCAAGCTGGCGACCCAGGTACTGCTGCGGGCGACTATTACTTATCGCGAAATAGTGGGAGTTCGAGAACAGTTTGATTTAACGACATTAGTATCCAGCGTACTAAGAACCATGGACCCATCTGCTGAGATAAAGGAGGTGGGTCTAACTTTACTGAGTCCGGAGGATACGCCTGTAGTATTAGATGGTGACCGCATCGCTATACGTGAAGCGATTACGTGCCTGATTGATAACGCGATTGAATATACGCCGGCTCTGAGCGATATCGAAATTGAGGTTTATGAGACTGACAATGAAGCCTGTGTATCAGTGATGGATCGAGGTCCTGGATTTACAATAGATATAGCGCAGTTATCTGGTTTCGATACAAGTAAAAAAGACCCATCACATGTCGGGCTGGGTCTCGCAATCATCGAACGAGTTGCGAAATCCCACGGGGGTCGTCTTACTATTTCGTCACGTGAGGGAGGTGGATCGCAATGCGTTTTGTCGTTTGCTGTGTCCTGATTACGTTATCGTTTCAAGCAAAGTGTTTAGAAATCGAAGGCGAATTTTTTGTTGGTGATGCTCCTAATCAGATAGTCGTTATTGGAACCGCTGACTTCTCCCGTGTCCAGCCAGTATTTGCGGGGTTCGTTTCAGAGCAGAAAGAGCTTCAGGTCCGATACCTACAGATGTCCAGCCGTGAAATTGATCGGGCGGTGAGGTCTGGGCTTTCACCCGATATTGACCTGGTAATGTCGTCTGCCGTCGATTTACAAGTCCGGCTCGTTAACGATGGCTACGCGAAGGCTTTTGAGCCAGGATTAGCAGCTGATTCTGGTTGGCGAGGAGAGCTCGTTCAGTACTCCCTTGAGCCGGTCGTCACGATTTTCAACGTAGCTCGTTTGGTAGGTTTCGAGCGTGTCAGAACCCGGCGGGATCTCGCTCGGTTTTTGGAACGCTCTTCCGGGAGGTCTCTTCGTTTAACTCTTTATGACCCAGATGTGTCTGGTGTGGGGTACTTGTTGAGCCGCCAAGATCTTGTCCAGGATGAGCATTTTTGGAGTCTTCTGGATGTATTCTCGGCTCAACATTTGGAGCCTAATTGTTGTTCAGGTGACATGATTGACCGGGTCATTAATGGTGAGTCGGATCTCGCCTACAATGTGCTCGAGTCTTATGTGCTACCCCGTCTCGAGGATGCGCCAAATCTAAAAATTTTGCGCTTTGATGACTACCAGCTGGCTATTCCACGAACAGCGTTTATTCCCAAACAAGCTGATGGCCCGGAGTCAGCAAATAAATTAGTTCGCTACTTCGTGAGCGAGGAGGGACAAAATCGTTTAGCTCCGGGTGTTCGGCTAGACGTCATCCAGGCTAATCGGAAAGGTGGTCCGATTAAGCCCATTCGGATCACGCCAGCGCTGGTTGTTCATCTCGATGACATGAATCGTCGGAGATTCTTTCAGCGCTGGAACCGCTCCGTCCAGGACCCTTGAATCACAGCTCTAAGATTACTGATATTCACTAGCCAAACGCAAATAACGCAATCAAGGAGATAGCGTTGATCCCAAAAAATCCAACAGATAAACCGTGGAGCATTCCGAACCGCTTTTTGATCTGTGGAGTTGGTTTGTCAATTAGTTGATCCGATACCAGGTTTACCTTAGGCATGATTACTCTCAGATTCAGGTAGGCGAGTAGTGTGACGACCAGGCCGACACTGATCCCGTAGTGATATGTCTCACCACTCGCTGAGAGCCCTACGCTCAAAATAATGATCGCTAGTCCGACAGCAATCTCGTATCTAAATAACCGCGGAAAGTAGGCCCTTAAAAATGCACTTGCTTGAGTCCCCTCTAGCGTCGCAAACACAGTGGGGGAGACTGTTAAAGTGAACATGATGATCGCACCGATCCAAGCCCAGATGAGTGCGTGTAATGATGTCAGTATCATAATCCCTCGAGTGATTCTTTGAGTAAATGGCAGACGGCCTGTGTAGATTGTGGGTTTTGTCCAGTAATCAAACGTCCGTCCCGAACAGCATGGGACGTGAAATTTTTACTACATTCGAACAAAGCACCCGCCTCACGTAGCCGTGTTTCTAGTAAGAATGGCTCAACACCGATGAGCTCGATTTGCTGTGTCTCACGATTGGTGAAGCTATTGACGCGTTTGTTGTGAACCAGGGGATCTCCGTTGGTTTCCTTCGCCTGTAGGAGTCCAGATGGACCATGGCATACAGCGCCAACGATCGCTCCAGAGGCCCACGCATCGCTCACGACCTGACCGATCATCTCTGTGTCAAAGTCCCACATCGCGCCGTGACCACCAGGTAAAAATACGCAGTCGTAGTCGGAACCCTTTACCTCAGAGGCTTTGACGGTGGTGGCAAGAGCACCCGTGGCCTCTTGATCATCCATGAAGCGTGCAACGTTCGGTGGGCGTTTGTCCGGTTCTACGAGAGTCTTTGGATCGGGTAGTCCAGATCCTCCGGCGACTGACGCAAGAGTGATCTCCCAGCCGAGGTCGCGGATTGTCCAGTAAGGCGCTGCCATTTCGTCGTAGTAGAAACCTGTCTCTTTGCCAGTGTTTCCTAGCGTCGTGTGGGAGGTCAGGACCAGTAGCGCGCGTTTTGTCATGGTTATGCTCTTCTGTACATATTAGTCATAGGTAATACTCGATCGATTGGTTTTCAATCATCAAAAGTTGGCCCGTCGATTGCTTAGCCCTCAGTAGTGTCAATTTTTTGGAGTACGGGTAAATGGACATTTTCGTCGGGACTGTAGGATTTGTCGGAATGATCTTCGTGGTCGGGTTACTAGATATTGCGATTGCCAAGTATCAATATCGATCAGAGCTGACTGGGTTCTAGTTTCTAAACGATAGACGCTCGCGCCTGTCTGGCAGGTGCGATTAGACTGAGTCATCAAGTATTAGGATTCAGTTGATTGGAAATCTATCTTTCATTATTCACGTCATCCTTGTTGGCGGCGACCCTCATTCCTGCTCAGTCTGAGGCTGTCCTATTGGGTTCGATCCTATTGATTCCAGACCAGGCTGTCGGGCTCGTCCTCGTTGCTTCGCTTGGGAACGTCCTGGGAGCGGTAATCAATTGGGTGTTGGGGAGGTTTTTCAGCGATTCGGTCGGACGGCGGTTGTTTTCAGATGAGTCACGGATCAAGTGGGTTTCTCAATGGTATAAGCGGTATGGTTGGGTCACCCGGTTCGGAAGCTGGATCCCTATCATTGGTGACCCTCTGACTTTTTGTGCCGGTGTTATGAAGGAACCTCTTTGGCGTTTTTTATTGGTAGTAACGTTCGCTAAGACAGCGAGGTACGTGGT
This sequence comes from Gammaproteobacteria bacterium, assembly GCA_002705795.1. GTDB lineage: Bacteria > Pseudomonadota > Gammaproteobacteria > Pseudomonadales > Litorivicinaceae > HIMB30. The sequence goes on along the minus strand of PAHG01000028.1, from coordinate 840 downwards.
CTTGACAACGACGACAATGCAAGCCCTCTCTAGTTAACCACCGTAGCGCCCAAAAGCCTCGAGATTTCGTGTCCAGACTTGGCAGTTTCCTTGCCCAGATTTGCGATCGAGCGGTCATCAATTCGCGCAACTGGACCAGAAATAGAAATCCCTGCGACTATTTCGTTCGCTGCGTTAAAAACAGGCGCACCGATGCAGCGCATGCCGATGAAACGTTCCTCCTTGTCGACGGAATATCCTACCGCACGGATTCGATTAAATTCTTCTAGCAGCTCCTGCTCTTGAACGATAGTGTTTTGGGTGAACTGCTCTAATGGGGCTTTCTCGAACAAGGTTTTTTGATCAGTGATCGCGATGTATGCGGCGATTACTTTGCCGATACCAGAGGAGTGCCAGGAGCCTCTGGAACCTGGCCTGAAGAACGCCCGAATCGCGTGGTGGGTCTCATGTTGCGCAATGAAAATTACCTCCCCGAGATCCATGATCCCCAGATTTGCTGTCTCACCGGTCCGACCGGACAGGTCTTTAAGGATCGGTCTCGCGATGCTGAGTAGTTTGGCTGCCCGCGGAAAAGCGCTCCCTACCCGGAAGGCCTCGATACCGATAGACCAGGTAGCATCTGATTTCGATTGTCTGATAAACCCGTGCGACTCGAGCGTGAGCAAGAGTCTGTGAAGGGTAGGCATCGGCATGTCTAGGTCAAGCGATAAATCGTTTAAAGATATCCCATCGGACTCTGCAATTCTTCGAAGCGCGCTAAGTCCCTTGTCAAGCGCTTTGGACAAGCTGCTCTCGTTTGAGTTACCCCGAGGTCTACCGCGGGGTTTTTTTAAGTCACCG
>PAHG01000027.1 GCA_002705795.1 Gammaproteobacteria bacterium | reverse complement strand
TGGCTCCGCGAGCAGGACTCGAACCTGCGACCAAAAGATTAACAGTCTTCTGCTCTACCAACTGAGCTATCGCGGAACTCAGGATGGCCGCGAACTTTAATGATTCGGAGTTGCTTCGTCAAGACCTCGTGTCGCATTAGTTTGCTATGGCGACTGAATCATTCGTCAATCGTGATAAATAAATTTTCTCCGCAATTTTTTCACCAATCTTCTTTACCATCAAAAGCTCTCTCAGCGTGTCAATCGTACTACGCTGGATTTTGTATTCGATAATTTTCGGCGACCAATATGGCTCAATCCATCTCGGTGACCTCGCATCCTCTTGGGCTGAACCTTTGATTAACTAGTTCAAAGTTTCATATTGCAATGTCAAATAAAACACAGCAACGAAGTAAAGAATTTTCACAGGTGCATCCCGCGCTGAGTGTTTCAGTTTGGGATCAGTGACATCCGAAGCCGAGGGGGCTTGTTAGAGTTCTTTGATTATGCGAGTGACTGCGTCTCCAGGGTGATCAGATGCCGTTATCGGTCGTCCGATGACCAGATAATCAGAACCATGAGCGATCGCTTCGCTTGGTGTGACGGTTCGTGTCTGATCATCAGTAGCCGCCCAGCTTGGACGAATCCCCGGGGTCACCATGTAGAAGTTGGAACCCAGCGATTGACGAAGCCTTCGGACCTCTTGTGCCGAACACACAACACCATCTAGGCCGGAGTCTCTCGCGAGACTGGCTAAATAATCAACCTGAGAGCCAAGCTCACGTATGCTACCAAGCTCTTGGTGGCCAGCTTCCGACATGCTTGTCAACACGGTCACGCCTATCAGAAGTGGTCGATGCGATTCTCCCTCAAGGATCTCGCGGGCAGCCCGCATCATGTCCGAGCCACCTGAACAATGGATATTGGTCATCCATACACCCCACCGCGCGGCAGCACGGACAGCCCTTGCGCATGTATTCGGAATATCGTGAAACTTCAGGTCAAGGAACACGTCTAGACCCGCTTCGTGGCATATCTCAATAGCCAAGGGTCCAATAGATGTGAAGAGCTCTTTACCGATCTTAGCCCGGCAATGTGCATTCGGGATCTGTTTTACAAGCTTGCGTAACTCGGTTGCGGTAGATACATCCAACGCAACGACTATGCGTCGATTATCCATCTAGAGGCTTTCGATTTTTTGGAAACATAGATGCGATCAACACCAAGACAATACCTGTCAAGATACCTACAAAAAATGTGGATATAAGAACAACAGCGAGACCTGTTTCTGGGACTCGGATCCATACGAGATCAATGGTAACGGGGTCGGGATTGAACAAATAGAGAATGCCCCCAGCCGCTAGGAGGGAAATAACCCAGACCAACGTGAGCAGTCGCTTCACGTGCCTCATAATTTCGGCAATTCTAAGAATGCGGTATTGACCGCCTCACGCAGCTCTTTCCCCGGCTTAAAGTGAGGAACGGCTTTTGAGTCCAGAACCACTGACTCGCCGGTCTTGGGGTTTCGACCGACACGCGCTTTCCGCTTGTGAAGTGAAAATGATCCAAATCCGCGCAACTCAATTCTACCACCTTCAACCAATTGACGGCTCATGCGGTCGAAAATGGCCTTCACCGCCAACTCTACATCTTTGGGGGTTAACGCTGGGTAATGTGTCGCGATGCGCTCAATGAGCATCGACTTAGTAATGCCTGACATAGGACCTTCCATGTCTAGCCGGGCACAGCCCGGCCTCGATCGCCGGATTACTCGCGGCCTTCCATCTGAGCCTTGATCAGCTCACCAATCGTTGTGGGACCGACCTCACCCTCGTCAGCTGATGCCTCGTTTAGGGTCCGGAGGGCCTCCTTCTCGTCAGCCTCTTCCATCGCACGGACCGATAACGAAATCTGACGCGTCTTACGATCGACGTTTGCGATCTTCGCTTCAATTTCATCGCCCACGTTCAAAACGTTTCGAGCATCTTCTACACGATCTCGCGCCAGTTCTGATGCCTTAATAATCGCGAGGACTCCGCTACCGAGATCAACAGTTACCTGCTTCGCCTCGATTTCAGTTACGGCACCTCTGACCACTGCACCTTTCTCTACGCCGGACAGGAAGCTACCCATCGGATCTTCTTCCAACTGCTTAACACCAAGCGAAATACGCTCTCGCTCTGGGTCGACCGCCAAAATAACAGCCTCAAGATCTTCGCCCTTCTTAAAATTACGGACAGCGACCTCACCTGGCTCAGACCATGACAAATCCGACAGATGAATCAGGCCGTCGATTCCACCATCAAGACCGATGAAAACGCCAAAGTCTGTGATAGATTTAATCGGACCAGAAACCTTCTCTCCTTTCGCATGAGTTGCTGAGAACGCTTCCCATGGATTGACTTTGCATTGTTTGATACCAAGAGAGATTCGACGACGCTCCTCATCGATATCAAGAACCATCACTTCGACTTCGTCACCCAATGATACGATTTTCGACGGATGAACGTTTTTATTAGTCCAGTCCATTTCAGACACGTGTACAAGGCCTTCTACCCCCTCTTCGATTTCAGCGAAGCAGCCATAGTCCGTCAGATTTGTAATACGCGCGTTGACGCGCGTATTCACTGGGTAACGATTCTTAATTTCGACCCATGGATCTTCACCGAGTTGCTTCAGGCCAAGTGACACCCGGTTACGCTCGCGGTCAAACTTCAATACCTTCACGTTGACTTCGTCACCAACACCAACCACTTCTGATGGATGCTTGATGCGCTTCCACGACATATCGGTAATATGCAGAAGACCGTCGACACCGCCAAAGTCAACAAATGCACCGTAGTCGGTCAAGTTCTTCACGATACCCTTAACTGCCTGACCCTCGACGAGATTCTCGAGAAGCGCCTCGCGCTCCTCTGAATTCTCCTGCTCAAGTACGGCGCGTCGGGAAACCACTACGTTATTGCGACGTTGGTCGAGCTTGATAACTTTAAATTCTAAGTCTTTACCCTCCAGGTGGGCGACATCGCGGACCGGACGAACATCAACCAATGACCCGGGCAGGAACGCACGTATACCTGAAAGTTCAACCGTAAAACCACCTTTGACTTTACCGTTGATGACGCCCATAACAACTACGTTATCCTCGTGCGCTTGTTCGAGGACGATCCAGGCCTCTGCACGCTTCGCTTTCTCGCGAGACAGTCGCGTTGCACCGAAACCATCCTCGACCGCGTCCAAAGCGACCTTCACCGAGTCGCCAACAGCAATCGCCATCTCACCTTGCTCGTTTAGGAATTGTAATTTCGGGATCGCTCCCTCGGATTTAAGACCCGCATTAACAATAACGAAGTCTGGTTCGATCGCTACCACGGTGGCGTCAACGATAGCGCCGGGGGTCATGTCGATGTCGTTAAGACTCTGCTCAAAGAGTTCTGCGAAAGTTTCGCTCATTCAAATATCCTATATTTTCGACTTCACGCCGTCCGTCTGCTCAGCCCAAACGGAGTTGGTTTTAAGTTTCGGTGCGCGTTCTCGCTGATGTCACCACTGAAACCGTCTGTGTCCTAAGCCAAGCCCCTCGCTCGCCATAGGTCTCTTATATTTGCTACTACTTGAGCAGCTGTTTTATCTGAACTATCAATCACGTACGCGTTATTGGCTGGAATTAAAGGCGCCACCTCTCGCGTTCGATCCCGGACGTCCCGAATTTCAAGGTCGCGTAGTATAGCGGAACGCTCAACTGTTTGACCAGACTGAATTAATTCTAGATATCGACGCTCTGCGCGCACCTCGACATTTGCATCTAAAAAAATTTTCAGGTCGGCGTCGGGAAACACGATGGTTCCGAGGTCGCGGCCATCTCCTACCAGGCCCGGATCTCTTGCCTGACGTCGTTGTAAGTTCATCAAGGCATCTCGAACTCTCGGATGGATTGCCACTCGACTGGCCGCATCGGCAGCCACTTGCGTTCTTAATCGATCGCCCACAGAGGCGCCATTTAGAATAATTTGGGTGCACTGGGCGTTGTATGGAAAGCTTAAATTCAATGAATCTGATAGGGAAGCGAGCGCATCAGAGTCATCGAGTTGGATCCGTGCGTCTGTCGCAGCCAGCCCCAAAACTCTATAGATCGCGCCAGAATCGAGCAAATGAAACCCAAGTTCAAGCGCAATAAGACGCGCTACGGTTCCTTTCCCAGAACCACTAGGTCCATCAATTGTGATCACTGGTGCCGTCACAGAGAGACCGTCAAAGGGAAACCTGTTGCACGAGCCAACCCAACGAAATTTGGAAAACTCGTCGCCACGTTAACGCAACCGTTCACCACAACTCGACCTTGACACAATAAACCAGCCACACTGAATGCCATGGCAATTCGGTGATCCTCGTACGCCTCTACAGTACCGCTCTCAAACCGAAATTGAGGCCCACCACCCCGGATCACTGCTCCATCAGGCGTTCCCTCGATAGACGCACCCAGGGCCTTCAATCCGTCAACCATACTTTGAATGCGATCAGACTCTTTCACCCGCAACTCTTCAGCGCCCGTCACAAGTGTTTCACCGGCTGCGCAGCAGGCAGCGATAAAAAGCACCGGAAATTCATCGATCGCAAGCGGAACCATGGCTCGAGGGACATCGATTCCTCTTAAAGGAGCATAACGAACGCGTAGGTCAGCAACGGGCTCACCACCAATTTCGCGCGCATTCGCGACCTCAATGTCTGCACCCATGAGTTTTAAAATCTCGAGGACCCCCACACGTGTGGGATTGATACCGACGTGAGAAAGGGTGAGGTCAGAGCCCGGGACGATCGATGCTGCGACTAAGAAAAAAGCGGCAGACGAAATATCCGAGGGCACATCAATATGGCAGGCGGTCAATCTACTACCCCCGATCACCGACGCCGTCGATCCCTCACGCTTCACCGGGTACCCGAATCCCTGCAACATACGCTCTGTATGATCCCGCGTTGGTGCCGGTTCCGTGACGCTCGTCTCTCCTTCAGCATACAGTCCCGCCAATAACAGTGCAGATTTCACCTGCGCACTCGCAACCTGCATATCGGTGTGACACCCTGTCAAGCGTTGGCCGCCCGAGATTTTAACCGGCGGTGTGCCATCGCTGGAGGTGGTGATCACGGCGCCAAGACCGGTCAACGGATCGCTCACTCGTCGCATCGGCCGACGCGACAAGGAAGTATCACCTGTTAGTTTTGAAGCGAACGACTGGCCAGCCAAAATCCCAGACAGCAGACGCATCGATGTACCAGAATTACCCAGGTAAAGATCGGTAGAGGGAGGTTTCAGGCCATCGCGTCCAACACCGTGAACCGTCACCCGACCCTCATGCGGGCCATCAATCTGTACACCCATATCTCGAAACGCTTGCACAGTCGCGATCGCATCTTCACCTTCAAGAAACCCATCAATGGTCGTGACGCCGTCTGCTAACGCACCCAGCATAATCGACCGGTGCGATATTGATTTATCACCTGGAACCCGAATCTCTCCTTTGATCCCCTGGCGCATTTTAGTGATTGTGAAAACAGAAGGGTGAGAATGCATCACCAGATGAGTTCCTCGATCAGTTAACGATGAAAACAATGTACGCGCAGCGCGCGCCCTTTGAAAACTCCGCAAGATCCAAGCGCCATCGCCCAGAGCGACCGCATCACGCATTTGTTTTAACCGCCCCGCAAATCGATCGATTCCCTTAAGAATTTCCTCTTGATTCGCAAGACTGATGTCTCTCCACATCTCCGGCTCACTCGCGGCGATTCGAGTAAAATCTCGGAATCCACCAGCGGCATACCGGAAGATTTCCATATGCTGATCATCATCTGATAGTGCGTGGACGAGGTTAAACGCCAAAATATGTGGTAAATGACTCGTCAATGCGAGCACTTCGTCATGGCACTTGACATCCATTTGTGATACCACAGAACCTTGAAGTTCCCAAAAAGATGACACCACCCTAACCGCGTCAGGGGCGGTGGTAATATCAGGGGTCAAGATTACCTGATGGTCGACATAGAGGTCTGGATTGGCCGCATCAAGACCGCTTTGCTCGCTTCCAGCTATCGGGTGGCCGGGCACAAACCAAGATGGTATTGACCCACAAATTGACGCGATATCTCGGACCACGCTACCCTTCGTTGACCCAGCATCTGTCACAACCGAATTTGGATCACGCGCTGACTCGACGTCCCTAAAAACCGATAGAAACTGTCCCATTGGCACTGCGATCAGGATCAAATCAGCGCCTCGAACTACATCAGCGACCGAATCGAAACTATGATCGATCAATCCTCTCGCTAGAGCTTGCTGCCGAGTCACCTCTGTCCGCGAGTACCCTGAAATCTTCCAGTCTCGCGCACGCTTTTTTACTGCAGCACAACAGGAGGCACCAATCAAACCTAGCCCGATGACTGCGAGTTTTTTCATAGAACGGCTCTTGGATATGAACCCAATATTTTCAGTTCTGCAGATTGCGCGCGTATATCGTCCAAAAATATCTGAATTGGCGGATCATCGATATGCCCTTTGAAATCGATAAAGAAACGGTATGACCAGATCCCTGACTGAGAGGGACGTGACTCTAAACGTGTCATATCAATACCATGACGTTCGAAAGGTTCGAGCAACCGGTAAAGGGCACCAGGTTGGTTTTTTACCGAGACAATGAGTGATGTTTTATCTCGCCCTGACGGCTCTGTCTTTTGCTTACCGATAACCAAAAACCGCGTCGTATTGTCAGGACGATCCTCAATGGAGCCCGCCAAAATGGTTAGTTCATATGTCTCAGCAGCACGTTCTCCCGCCACCGCAGCAAACCCGTCATCTAGATTAGACTCAGACACCAACCGTGCAGCTTCAGCATTGGATGAGACCGTTTTACGCTCTGTACCTGGAAGATGTGCATCAAGCCAAAGACGACACTGCGCCAAGCTCTGTTGATGCGAAAATATTGTTTTAACCGCGGAAATCTCGGTACCTCGCTTTACCATGAGGGCCTGATGAATACGCATCTCTAGCTCACCACAGATCACAAGTGGCGAATCAAGAAAACATTCCAAAGTATGTGTCACCATTCCCTCGGTCGAGTTCTCGATTGGGACAACACCATAATCTAGGTCGCCCGCATCAACGTCTCGAAACACTTCAGAAATCGTTGTAAGGGGACGGACATCCGCCGCATGACCGAAGTGCTTAAGTGCAGCTACTTCGGTGAACGTACCAACAGGCCCTAAAAAACCAACCGCCAGTGGCCGCTCGAGTGCCAAGCATCCTGACATAATTTCACGAAAGATGCGTGCGACCTCTTCGTTGGGTAGTGGCCCTTCATTCCGCTCCATGACTGCCGCAAGAATTTGCGCCTCTCGCTCTGGGCGATAATATATCGCTACCTCCCCGGAGGTCGCTTTTTCGGCTCGTTTGACTTCAGCAACCCGCAGCGCACATTCGGCCCGTGCGTTGAGCAACATCTGAATCTGTTGATCGATAGTGTCGATCTCTTCCCTGATCTTTAAGAGTTGTGGATCCATACTCACACCAATACCGTTTCACACCCTATCAGACGCTTGGAGTAAATGAGCGGAAGGAGAAAGGTGATAATTAATCGACTGACTCATCTCCTGCCTCCACGCTAGTATCGTCAATCAGTACGTCATCGACATATTCTATTTCGATTTTCGACACTGGATCGACCGGCGGTTCAGAAACAGCGTCAACGCGAACTAATTGTTCACCCTCAGCCAAACGAATCAGAGTTACGCCCTGTGTATTTCGACCAAGAACAGATATGTCCTGACAAGGAGTCCGAACCATCGTTCCACCGTTTGTAATCAGCAGCAAATCATCGTCATCAATCACCTGTGCAGCACCGATAACGTGGCCATTTCGCTGTGATGCCTGGATACCAATAACACCCATTGCGCCACGACCTTTACGCGGGAATTCATTTACAAGCGTCCGTTTACCATAACCGTTCTCACAGGCAAGCAACAACGTTGCCTCATCATCGGCAACGATCATCGCCACAACAGTGTCAGTTGTATCTTTAAGGCGGATCCCCCGGACACCTCGAGCCTCACGACCCATCGGGCGCACCTCGGTTTCATCAAAACGAGCCACTTTACCGTTTGAGTTCACCATTATGATGTCGCGTGTGCCGTCTGTAATTGATGCGCCAACCAGTGTGTCATCTTCATTAAACTCTATCGCGCGAATACCCGAGGCTCTCGGTCTAGCAAAACGCTCAAGCGGAACTTTTTTTACCGTACCGCGAGCGGTCGCCATGAATACATATCGACCTTCGCCTCGGTCGTCTTCTCCAAGCGGTAATACAGCGGTTACTCGGCCGCCACCCTCGAGCGCATCAATCATGTTAACAATCGGCTTACCCCGCGCAGTCCGGCTCGCCTGCGGGATTTCAAATACCTTCAACCAATGCAGACGGCCCGTGTCTGTGAAAAGAAGCAACGTGTCGTGAGAGTTGGCAACCAGAAGCAGATCAACAACGTCCTCATCCTTCAAGTTGGTTGCACTCTTTCCTCGACCACCACGGCGTTGTGATTGATACAAAGCCAACGGCTGTGTTTTCGCATAACCGGTCTTCGAGAAAGTGACAACCATATCCTCGCGTGGAATCAAATCTTCCGTAGACAGAGACAGATGTGACTCGATAATTTCAGAACGCCGCTCGTCACCAAACTGGTTACGAACCGCCTCAAATTCTTCACGAATGACTCCGGTCAACTTATCTGAATCAGCCAAAATTGCTTCGCGTTCGGCAATATCCTCAAGTATCGACCCGTACTCCTCGAGTAACTTCTCGATTTCAAGACCCGTTAAACGGTGCAGACGCAAATCGAGGATTGCCTGAGCCTGCTGAGCACTCAAATGATACTGACCGTCGATAAGNCCATAACCGTCCNGTAGATCGTCGGGACGGATGCCTCCAGTTCCGGCTCGCTCAAGCATCTCAGTGACTGAGCCTGGTGACCACAATGTTGCGATAAGGCGCTCTTTAGCGACTTGCGCATTTTCAGAGTTCTTAATCAACTCAATCACGGGATCGATGTTTGCCAAAGCTACGGCTTGACCCTCAAGGATGTGGCCACGCTCACGTGCCTTCCTTAGCTCATAAATCGTGCGACGCGTGACGACCTCACGACGATGGCGAATAAAGCAAGAGAGCATATCTTTGAGATTGAGCGTCCTCGGCTGACCATCGACAAGCGCGACCATGTTGATTCCGAAGCTCGATTGTAATTGTGTCTGACTAAACAGGTTGTTAACAATCACCTCAGGGGTCTCACCACGTCGCAAATCCACAACAATTCGCATACCTTCTTTGTCGGACTCATCACGCAGCTCAGTGATACCATCGATCTTCTTATCTTTAACAAGCTCAGCTATCTTCTCAATGACCCGAGCCTTATTTACCTGATAGGGAATCTCAGTAAAAACGATCGATTTCTTATCCTCACCCTCAATGTGGAACTTCGAACGCATGATTACCCGACCACGGCCAGTGGCGTAGGCTTCGTTTACGCCCTCAAGACCATTAATCAAGGCGCCGGTAGGGAAGTCAGGTGCTGGGATAAATTCCATAAGATCGGTGATCGAAAGCTCCGAGTTATCGAGATACGCCAAACAGCCGTTGATCACCTCCGTTAGGTTGTGAGGAGGGATATTTGTCGCCATACCAACGGCTATACCAGCNGAACCATTTACCAAAAGGTTTGGTATTTTTGTTGGTAGAACGTCGGGGATCTTTTCCGTCCCGTCGTAGTTTGGAACGTAATCAACCGTTTCTTTATCCAGATCTGCAAGCAGCTCGTGAGCGATCCGATCCATCCGGATTTCGGTATAACGCATCGCAGCAGCGCGGTCGCCATCAACCGAACCAAAGTTACCCTGACCATCGATCAGCGGATAACGCATCGAAAAGGGCTGCGCCAGGCGGACTATCGTGTCGTACACTGCAGAATCACCGTGTGGATGATATTTACCAATCACATCACCAACGACACGTGCTGACTTTTTATAGGCAGCATTCCAGTTGTTACTCAACTCACTTTGAGCAAAAAGTACTCGGCGATGAACAGGTTTTAAGCCGTCTCGCACATCTGGTAACGCCCTGCCAACTATCACGCTCATTGCGTAGTCGAGGTAACTCGTTTTGAGTTCGTCCTCAATATTGATTGGTATAATTTCGCGTGCGGAATCAGACATGAACGGTNGGCAATCCTTGGAACAATTTTAGCCGGCTAATGGTATCATGATCCGCCCGAAAACGATCCTCTTCTGTGCGTATTCAAATATGGTCTGTATCATCAGATAAACAGATATGAAGTCTCTAGACAAACACTTGGAGCCCGCATGACATCAGTGGTTGACCCGAACGAAGTTAAGAAATTCAATCAAATTGCCAGAAGCTACTGGGATCCCCAGGGACCTATGCGCGCCTTACATCAAATCAATCCACTGCGGATTGACTTCACAGAGTCCTTCTACCCGCTCCAAGATGCAAAAGTTNTGGATGTAGGCTGTGGTGGCGGACTCGCATCTGAAGCAATGGCAATGCGCGGCGGATCTGTCACAGCGATTGACGCGTCTCCTGAAATGCTGAAAACCGCAGAACTACATACCTTAGAAAGCGGTTTAACGATCCACTACAACGAATCACACGCCGAGGCCATGGTAGACTCTCACGCCGGTGCATTCGATGTAGTGACGTGCTTTGAGATGATCGAACACGTACCAGACCCCATGGCCACGCTTAGCGCACTCTCAGCTCTCGTGCGTCCGGGGGGATGGCTCATCTTATCGACAATTAATCGGACCCCCAAAGCATATCTGGGCGCCGTAATCACCGCCGAATACATTCTCAACTGGGTCCCTAAAGGTACGCACGACTACGCCCGTTTTTTAAGGCCATCGGAGGTTGCTAACGGTCTCAGACCTCATGGGCTTAATATCGAGTCAATTGAGGGCGTTGTGTACCATCCGCTCTATCAGCAGTTCGCCCGCTCGACCCAAGACCTCGACATAAACTACCAAATTGCCGCAAGGAAACGTGAATGAGCCTCCAGCCGAATTCGATGGTTACGACATTAAAATCAAACCCTCGATTTACCGACCGCATCATTTTAGTCACAGGTGCAACTGCTGGTATAGGTCGTGCGCTTGCGCTTGAGCTTGGCAAACGTGGCGCGACCGTGATCTTACTCGGACGTAATGAATCGGAGCTGGATACTGTTTATGATGCGATCATCGAGTCAGGAGGGCCAGTCCCTGCGATTATCCCCTGTGATCTCTCAACGCTCACTAGCGAACAAGCACAAGCGCTCGCAAACCAGATCCAGGAAAACTTTGGCAGGCTCGACGGCCTAGCTCATATTGCGGGGACTTTGGGCGGTCGCGAGCCAATTCAGTCCCATCGTCCGAGACAATGGGATCTCGCGATCCAGATCAACCTCACATCTGTGTTCCGCCTGACACAAGCCCTTCTGCCGCTACTTGACCGGTCTCCATCGGGTCGGATTGTGTTTGCGACATCGAGTGTAGGGGTCCGTGTGGAGGCATATTGGGGCGCTTATGCCGTCTCAAAAGCCGGCCTTGAAATGTTCACGGGTATATTGAGCCAAGAACTTGAGAACACATCCAGTACTCGTGTTTTTACAGTCAATCCTGGTGGTACACGAACTAAAATGCGTGCTGAAGCGATGCCTGGTGAGAATCCTGCAACACTCCCAAGTCCAGAGCTTGTTGCTGATGCATTTCTTTACGGCCTAACTGAGGATGCAGGCGCCTTCCACGGACAGCGAGTTAACGCCCGCGAACTGATGGATGCCCTCGGGACGTGGAAGGTTTCTTAGGTGTCTGCGTTGACTTACGAGGCGCTGTCTTTTTCGACAAACGGCGCCGTGCATCTTTCAATTCCTGTGGTGTCATTTCAGGAACGGTAAGACTGGGGAGCTCTACAAGCTTACTTAAATCGTCCACTTCCTTCTGGCCCAATTCCACAAAATGACCTTGTTTTAAAAACGACGGCAGAAAGATGCATCCATAACGGACCCGCTTCAGTCGGTTGACCTGCAAGCCTTGGCTTTCCCAAAGGCGGCGCACCTCGCGATTACGCCCCTCCATCAACGCAACATAGAACCAGTTGTTACGTCTACCTTGATCGGCTTCGGGATGCCTGACAATGTCAGTAAATCGAGCCGGACCATCATCTAGAATCACACCATCGACCAAACGCTCGAGTTGCTCTTCTTTAACGTCACCGTGTATGCGGGCAAGATACTCACGATCTACTCCGCTCGAGGGGTGCATCAACCGATTTGCTAATTCACCGTCCGTGGTCAGCAAAATCAACCCAGACGTATTGATATCTAGACGACCGACTGCTATCCAGCGACCCTGAGCAATTTTCGGGAGCCGATCGAAAATCGTCGGGCGTCCTTCAGGGTCACTTCGAGTACAAACCTCGCCTTCGGGCTTGTGGTACGCAATGACCAGCCTCGCTTCTTCGAAAAGCTTCGCTGTGGGCACGAGCTTCCCGTCAAAGACTACTTTGTCTTCTTTCTCAATCTTAGCTCCCAGCAGAGCGATCGCACCATTGACCGATACACGTCCCTCGGTAATCGCTACCTCAAGCATCCTCCGGGACCCGTAGCCTGCTCTAGCCAACGCTTTCTGAAGTCGTTCACTCACTGTCAGCGCCAATTTGATCNAGCAGATCTTCCGCCGGGATAACCACTAAGTCTTCTGCATTAGGTAATTCTTCTAGTGACTTCAATCCGAAATCATTCAAAAACTGGACAGTGGTCGCCAGCAATGCAGGGCGCCCTGGTACCTCTTTGCGTCCCACCACTGCGATCCATCCCCGCTCCTCAAGCGTGCGAACAATTTGTGTATTCACAGCAACGCCACGAACGGCCTCAATTTCACCGCGGGTTACCGGTTGACGATACGCAATCATCGCCAGGGTTTCGAGAGTTGCACGCGAGTATTTAGCAGGCTTCTCGTCAGTAAGATTCAACAAATAGGGTGCCAGCAAATCGATCACCTGAAAGCGAAACCCGCCAGCCACTTCAACCAGAGTCACACCTCGGCCTCTATAATCCTCCGCCAGGCTCGCAAGTGCCTCTCGTAACATACCCTCAGTTGGCGCCCTCTGATTCCCGAAAAGCTTTTTCATCTGATAAATGTTCAAAGGCTCCCGGTTAGCAAACAAGGCGCCTTCAAGAATCTGTTTTAGACTAGTGTCAGACATCTTGGCTCGCTCTACGGATATAAATTTGGCTCCCCGGGGACGCTTGAATTAATGCACACAAGCCCTCTCGGACGAGCTCAAGAATCGCAAGGAATGAAACAACCACCCCCGCCTTGCCCTCGCTTGCAGAGAATAAATCCGACAACCTCAATTCAGCACAGTCTTTCAACTTCATCAAAACCTCACTCATCCGCTGCCTTGTGGAGAGCGGCTCCCACTCAATTTGATGAGCCGAGGATAACCTTGCTCGTGCGAGGAGTTCACCAAAAGCGATCACTAATTCAGATAAATCAACCTCGGGTGGCTGATTGTGTTTATGGGTGTTTGGATTTTGCGCTTCAGCTACCTGAAAGTCACGATCGATGCGAGCTAAATCATCCAGTGCCTCGGCAGACTTTTTGACTTTTTCGTACTCTAACAGCCGCCTAATTAATTCGGCTCTTGGGTCCTCTTCATCAACATCCTCACCCACAGGTTTTGGCAGAAGCGCACGCGATTTTATTTCAGCAAGCATAGCCGCCATCACCAAGTACTCTGCCGCTAATTCGAAACGCATGGCTTCAAGCAAGCCAATATAACCCATATATTGGTGGGTAATTTCAGCAACATTGATCTGGATAATGTCGAGGTTTTGGCGGCGAATCAGATACAACAACAGATCTAGTGGACCCTCAAATGCATCCAAGATCACTTCAAGCGCGTCTGGCGGAATGTAAAGGTCTTCGGGAAGCTGGGTTAGGGGCGATCCCTCAACCACAGCTATTGGAAGTTCACCCTGCACATTCGTGGTCATCGGTAACTGAGTCCCATTGCTTGACGCACTTCGATCAAGGTTTGACGCGCATCATCTTCAGCCTTTTCAGCCCCTTCAATGAGCAGCGACCTTACCATGTCTGGATTCTCCTCATAAGGTGCCGCCCGAGCAATAATCTGATCTTGCTCTGCGATTACCGCATCAATTACCGGCTGTTTACATTCTAAACAACCGATCCCCGCAGATGTACATCCTTGACGCGCCCAATCTCTGGTCTGCTGGTCTGAATACACCTCATGAAATTGCCAAACTGGACACTTTTCAGGTGTGCCTGGGTCCGACAAACGAACACGGGCAGGATCAGTTGGCATCCGCTTCATCTTTGTTGATACGGAGGCAGGATCTTCGCGAAGACCAATTACATTGCCATAAGATTTTGACATCTTCTGNCCATCAAGTCCCGGCATCTTTGCCGCTTCAGTCAAGAGCGCTTGCGGCTCGGGNAGAATCACTTTTCCTGTCCCCTCAAGATAACCNATTAAACGCTCGCGATCGGCTAAAGTGATGTTTTGCTGCTCCTTAACAAGAGCTTGAGCACGCAGTAAACTCTCTTGGTCACCATGCTCGAGGTAGGATTTCCGAAGCGCACGGTAGAGTTTCGCACCCTTTTTCCCCATTTTGTCACAAGCCAATTCAGCCAGTTCCTCGAAGTCTGATTCACGACCGTAAATGTGGTTGAAACGCCGAGCAATTTCTCGCGTAATTTCCACGTGGGCAACTTGATCTGCGCCGACCGGAACGTAGCCTGCCCGGTAGACTANGATGTCCGCACTCTGTAGAAGTGGATAACCGAGAAATCCGTATGTGGTCAAATCCTTATCGGCAAGCCTCTCTTGTTGATCTTTGTATGTTGGAACTCTCTCAAGCCAGCCAAGTGGTGTGATCATCGATAACAGAAGATGAAGCTCAGCGTGCGCAACTACTTGTGACTGAACAAATAAAGTGGCAGACCCAGGATTCACTCCTGCCGCTAACCAGTCAATCACCATATCGGTGATGGCTTGGTCGATACCTCTGGTGTCTTGGTAATGCGTAGTCAACGCATGCCAGTCGGCAACAAAAAAGAAACACTCGTACTCGTGTTGCAACTGAACCCAATTTTTCAAGACGCCGTGATAGTGGCCCAAGTGTAGTCGGCCGGTAGGACGCATGCCTGATAGCACGCGATGGGACGGATTGATCCCGCTCAAATGTCGCTCCTTAGATTGCGCAAAAAAAATATAATACCAAGGTTACGCCAGTTCGGAAAAAGCCGATGTGTCTCCCGCCCCATGACGCGTTATCAACGGAATTTGTTTAGTCAAATCGATGACCGTGGTTCCTTCAAAACCACAGAAACCGCCGTCGATTACCAGGTCCAACTGGTGCCCTAAAACTTCATTAATGTCATAGGGGTCAGTCATCGGCAGATCTTCTCCAGGAAGCATGAGTGTTGACGTCATTAGAGGCTCACCAACATGCTCCAGAAGATTGAGAGCTATTCTATTGTCCGGGATTCGAATCCCGATTTGCTTACGCTTTGGGTGTAATAAACGACGTGGTACTTCACGTGTCGCCTCAAGAATGAATGTGTAAGCACCCGGGGTATGTGATTTCAGTAATCGATATTCTTGATTTTCAATCCGCGCATACACTGAAATTTCAGATAAATCTCGACACAATAATGTGAAATTGTGTTTATCATCGAGGCGTCGTATCTGCCGAATAACGTCAAGACCACGCTTATTTTCTAGCGCGCAACTGAGCGCATAACCCGAGTCCGTTGGAAGAGCTACGACGCCACCGTTGCTTAGGACATCGGTAGACTGTTGAATCAATCGCGTCTGCGGATTTTCCGGATGAATTGCAAAAAACTGTGCCACTGATGGCCTAACCCTTTTTTATAAAAACGGTATGATGCCAGAAAGTAACGGAAGTGCTCGATGAAACTACTGCTCGATTTTTTACCTATCCTGATTTTTTTTGGCGTTTACAAGGCAACCGGCGACTTAATCACTGCAACGGCAGTGCTCATTCCAGTCACCATCGTCCAAGTCGGCGTAGTGTATTGGTTGACTAAAAAGCTCGAAAAAATGGCACTGGTGACGCTAGTACTAGTCATCATACTTGGCGGACTAACAGTTCTTCTGAATGATGGATGGTTCATTATGTGGAAACCCACAGTAGTGAATTGGTTATTTGCTACGGCATTTTTTGGAAGTCATTTCATCGGCAACAGACCGATCATCGAACGCTTGCTTGGCCATGCAATTGCACTCGGGTCTAGGCAATGGTTAGCACTTTCATTTGCGTGGATCGCCTTCTTCATTCTTTCAGGCATTCTGAATCTGATCGTTGCTTACCAATTTTCAGAGAATGTTTGGGTCAATTTCAAACTCTTCGGCCTGTTNGGCCTAACCTTTGTCTTCTTAATAATCCAGGGCGTTTGGATCAGTAAAAATACGTCGGAGGTAACAACTCAACCGGAGGACGATCGCAATGGGTAAATTACGAAGGTGGCTTCTCGGACTAGTGGCTAGTGTCCCACTGGTGGCTTTCGCCGAAACAGCATACATTACAGAGAAGCTCGAGATTCCCGTGAGATCAGGCGAGTCCCGCGAATACCGGATCATCCGTTATCTCCAGGCAGGTGCGCAAGTGGAGATGCTACAGACACACGAATCGGGCTACACCAAAATACGAGACGAAAGAGGACGAGAAGGTTTCGTACTCGGCCGCTACCTTGTGGATCGCGCCCCGTCATTTGTGATTGCTGGCAGACTGGAGGCAGAAGTCGCAAAACAAAGAGAGACCATCAAACGATTGCAACAAGATATCGAAGCACTCACAGCACAAAATAAATCCTCTAACGAGTCAGTAAGAATGGCCAAAGACCAGCTGGCCGAGAAAGAAGTTGAGCTGAAAGAATTTTTNGCAACGGCAGGCGACTCGATAACCTTGAGAAATCGATTATTGGCACTTGAGACGGAACGCCAAGTCTTGCTCGCAGATANTGAAACGCTTCGAGCTGAAAAACTTGCAGCTCGAGATGATTCATTCAAGAGCTGGTTTGCATTAGGTGCGATCACATTAGCCGTTGGCTGGTTTGTCGGTCTTCTGATGCCTCGTGTCAGACGATCGCGAATTGATACGAACTTGTGAGACGCTATTCAACGATTACCCCAGCACAGATAGATGCCACCGACGCACACCGCTCGACAGGCTTCAACGATTACTATTTCTCNATTACTGACCCCATTGGCGAACGCCAAACGATTTTTATCGAAGGCAATGATCTTCCCAATCGCTTTCACTCTATCAAACCGAATCAAACGATACGCATTGGTGAAGTAGGGTTCGGCACCGGCCTTACCTTCTTGGTCGCATGCGATCAATTCTTAAAAAATGCACCCCAAAACGCACGTCTACAGTGGATTTCTACTGAACGTCATCCGATGGGGCAGACCGATTTATCCAGAGCTCTGGATGCTCTACCCCTCACTTCTAGTTTACGGCAACTCGCGAACACACTCCGTGATGTTTGGCCTAAACTCGTTCCAACCTGCCATCGGCGGCTCTTTTCCGATGGGCGTATCACTCTTGATCTTCATTTCGCAGATTCTACGGAGGCACTTTCCGATCTCTCGGGTGTTATCGATGCATGGTGTCTTGATGGCTTTTCGCCAAACCGAAATCCCGAGGTATGGACGCCTGGCCTTTTTCAGGCGATCGCTGACCACTCGCATAGCGAAACGACACTCAGCACCTTTAGCGCTGCCCGTATCGTTCGCGATGGCCTCTGCTCAGCTGGTTTTTCTGTAAGCAAAGTGCCGGGCTTTGGTGGGAAGCGAGAGCAACTCATAGCCCGATTCCACGGATCAGCCAAGCCTCTCATTTGGGCTCCAAAAAAACATATAGGAGGTACGGATCGCATCGCGATTATTGGTGGTGGCCTTGCGGGAGCCTGGACGGCACACGCTTTTGCCAAACGGGGATTCCCTGTCACCGTGTTCGAAAAGCAATCCCCGGCATCTGGCGCGTCAGGCAATCGGCAAGGAATCACATACGCCAAGCTAAGTATTGAGGCCACCCCCAATAGCCTAATTCAGTTACAAGCACTTGCCCACTTGAATACCTGGTTTCAGATATTTTCAGAGGACACNTGGCAACATACTGGCGTTTTACTGCTCGCACAAAGCCCAGAGGAACAGAAACATCAAGACAAACTGTTACAAGCGCTGCCGAGCAGTCATCACCTCTTAGTACCCGTATCGCAGGCTACCGCATCAGCACTTTGCGGACAAAAACTCCGTTTTGGGGGGCTTCACATACCATCCGGGGGATGGTTAAACCCGAAGCGGTGCGTTGATACGTTACTGGTTCATCCGCGCATTCACGTGAAGCCCTATCATCGAATTGAGTCAGTGGAATCGATCGGTAATAGATCGATTCTCAGCGTCGTGACATCGAGTCATCAGAAAACCAGTTATGACTACGATCTAGTGATCTTGGCAAATGCCCGCGACGCTGGTCAATTTAGCCGATTACCGTTATCTCTCAAACCAGTCCGTGGACAGGTGACAGAAATGATCCATGGGACTGACCTCAACATGCCAATCTGTGGTGACGCTTATGTAGCCCCCGCTTGGGGCGGTGTGATGACATGTGGTGCAACCTACACACCAAATTCCGACGATCTGACCGCACGCACTGAAGACGATCAAGCCAACATTGATGCGATCAATAGCATGATGCATCAGCCAGCATGGTCTGCAGATGATATTCTCGATCATCGNGTCAGCATACGGACAGCGACACCCGACTACGCACCCGTGGTTGGCCAGATCGCGGCAACGGATATTTGGAAAGACAAGCTCAAACCGCTGCGTCATGACGCGAACTATCAGCCAGAGAATGAGCTTCCTTTTGTTCCTGGCAAATATATTCTCGCAGGCCTCGGATCGCGAGGCACTCTCACCGCACCCATTGCAGCTGAGATTCTTGCTAGCCAAGTACTGGGGGAAGCTCTTCCGGTAGCCGAACATGTTCGTAAAGCGCTCGCCCCAGATCGCTTCTTAAGACGCGATCTAATTCGAAACCCTAGCTGAAGGGGTTCCACCACGACCCGCTGTCAAGCTTGTCGCGGCACCCGCCCAGTTGGCTGTCATAGGTCTTGGCCATTTGGTCTACTCGCCCTGCCACACCGATCAACCAGCGCTTAGACTTGAATGTTCCCCGCTCGAATCCACCGACACCCTCGTGGTACGCCAAATAATGTTTGTAGGCATCTGATTTTGGAATACCAGCAATACGATACGCACGATCGACATACCAGCCGACAAAATCTGCGGCATCCCTGAAGTTATCTCGCTTAGCGAGATACGACCGGGTATCGCGACGATAATCGCCCCAGGTGCCGTCCTTAGCCTGTGGATACCCATAAGCCGAGCTCGCTCGTGGACCCGGTAGCACCCATAGAATTTTAGTGCGTGGCGGCTTTGCATCAGCTACAAAGGATGATTCCTGCCGGATGAATGATAAAATCAAACCCTCAGACACATCCCATGAATCCGATGCATCCTTGACCGCATCAAACCAACCCGGCTTCTCCGCCAACATGTTGCACGCATTTTCCGTATTCCTCGGTGGAGAGACTGCGCAACCACCTAGCATCAGTATCGCAAGAAAAATTGATAGATTTTTCATAGCCCACCCAACAACGCAATTAGCGCCGCCTCGTCAATAACTTTGATACCGAGACTCTTAGCCTTGGCCAGCTTGCTTCCGGCACCTAGACCTGCAACTAGAGTGGTGGTCTTGGCGCTAACCGATCCAGAAACTTTCGCTCCAAGGCCCCTCAACTTTTCTGATGCCTCATCTCTAGTCATAGACTCTAACGTACCAGTTAAGACCCAAGACTGTCCCCTTAGATCCGTTCCATCTCGCGGTAAGTCAACCAAAGTAGATGGCCAATGAACACCCAAATCCATCAACTCTCGGATCACGGCACGATTGCGGTCGACTTCAAAAAAAGTACGAATATTAGAGGCGACGACTGGGCCTACATCCTCCACGTCCATCAACTCATCTCGGGTTNCACTTACAAGACGATCTAATTCACCAAATTTGTTGGCGAGAGTCCTTGCAGTTGCTTCACCGACATCGCGGATCCCAAGAGCATATAAAAACCGACTAAATGTTGTTTTCTTCGATTGCATAATTGCTTGAATCACATTTTGTGCCGATTTCACGCCCATCCGGTCAAGCCTTTCGAGCGACTCCGACGACAATCGATATAAATCGGCGGGCGTAGTTACCAATTCTTTTTCGATCAGAATCTCAAGTAACCGTTCCCCTACACCATCGATATCCATCGCTTTACGCGATACAAAATGCTTCAAATGCTCAAGTCGTTGCGCACGACAGATCAATCCACCGGAACACCGAATCACGGCCTCACCAACTACACGCTCAACTGGTGACTCACAGACCGGACATTCCAAAGGAATCGAAACCGGTGAGGAGCCCTCATACCGTTCGTCCACCATCACGCGGACGATTTGTGGAATCACATCACCTGCACGACGCACCATGACTGTATCGCCTGGACGCGCATCAAGACGCACAACCTCGTCAAAGTTATGAAGAGTCGCATTCGATACCGTCACACCCGCGACGAACACAGGCTCCAGTCTTGCAACTGGCGTGATCGCTCCGGTTCGACCAACCTGCACATCAATGGCCAGTAACTGTGTCGCCGCCTCCTGCGCGGGAAACTTCCAAGCAGTCGCAAACCGAGGCGCACGAGCAACAAACCCGAGCTCATTCTGAAGCGTCAGCGCATCGACTTTTACGACCATCCCATCGATTTCGTATGGTAATTCATCACGCTCCGCCAACAATATATCGTANGATTTCTCGATTTCATCCGATCCGCCGATCACGAGGCCAGGGTTCACTGGAATCCCTAAATGTTTAATCGCTTCCATAACCTCAGAGTGTGTTTCGCCCAGTGGCACTGAAACTTCACCAAGGCCATAGGCATAAAACGATAGAGGACGGGTTGCGACGATCGATGGATCAAGCTGGCGAATGCTCCCGGCCGAGGCATTCCGTGGGTTCACAAAGGTTTTCTCAGATGTATCAAGGAGTCTCTGGTTCATGGATGCGAAGTCAATTTTTTTCATAATGACTTCGCCACGGACCTCGAGCACATCGGGGTACTGTGATCCTTTGAGAGTAAGGGGAATCGAGCGAATTGTCCGAACGTTCTGAGTAACATTTTCGCCAGTCTTTCCATCACCCCGAGTCGCCGCAAGCACAAGCACCCCTTGTTCGTAACGAATCGAAAGGGCTAAACCATCAAGTTTTGGCTCTGCCGTCAAACGAGGTGCATCAGTTTGATCTAGCCGGTCTTTAATTCGTTCGACGAACTGTCTAAAACCATCTAAATCAAACACGTTATCAAGGGATAGCATCGGCGTCTGATGCATAACCTCCTCAAACCCTGAATCTGGCTTCGCGCCAACACGTTGAGTTGGAGAATTTGGATCAACTAATTCAGGATGATCGGATTCGAGTCGTTTAAGTTCAGCCATCAGGAAGTCATACTGACTATCTCCGATCGTTGGCATGTCGAGCACGTGATAATTGTAGTCGTGTCGACGAATCTCCGCGGCAAGCTCACTGATGCGCCGAGCAATTGAATCCGTCATGAGCGTAATAGGTTTTGTTGGGCGGCTTGGGCTCGAACCAAATCAATCCATTCTTTCGAAATCGGAGTACCTTGCTGGTCGAATATATCGCCACCAATATCCCGAGCGATCGACCTGACACCGGAGATGAGCTCGTTGACAGCAAATACTGGGTCTGTCTGCTTTGGAAGCTCAGTGAATAGAAAGATAACAGGAGTATCGATCGATTCTGCNTCCTCATCGAACGTGCCAGGTTCCAGGCCATTGACGAGTGAAAAAAGAGGTTGCTCGCTCTGGTCCAGTGGGAAGCGTTGGTACATCAGTGAGTCGGTTCGACGTAGCCCCGCCCTTAAACACGCCTTATGCAGATTAATTCCCTCAAAACGACCTGCGCGCGCAGATTGGACACTCACAACGACGAGATCATCCATCAAATAAGTCGGCTCAGAGACTTGCTCGGACTCAGCCAGATCATCCGATAGATCAACCGACTCAGATGTTGCGTTCAATCCCGTGGGTTCTTGATTTTGATGCGAATTTTTTTCCTTCAAACGTCCAAAAATGCGCCTCAGAGCCGACCCTAATAGACCTTTTTCTTCAGTCTCCTCAATTGACCTTGAGCCAGGTCCATCCGCGAGAATTCGCATATCTTCATCATGGTTATCCTCGTCGTGTTTAGACGATTGCTCTTCGGGTAATGGCTCAGTTGGCTCACGGTTGGGTTGATTATCCCAGACAGGCTCGACGCGTTCATCGATTCGCCCATCAATATCGACCGACTCGTCAACAACTTTTTGCGCAGTGGGCTCGTGATCCTCGAAAAGAGTCCCCGTCTGTGTGTCGGTTCTAATTTGCTCAGTAAGCGTTTCAGTGTCGACGGGCTTCATGACCTCAGCGTTTATCTCGCCCGCCCACAAATTTAGCTGGCTCGCATCAGTTGAATCAAACAATGGATCCGCATCAACCTGAGGCTCTAGTTCTTCTGGAGTTGCCTTTTTGACGGGGCGCGGCTTACCAATATCAGACCGCTCTGGTGACTTGGGCGGTGCCGCCATTAAGTCAAGTTTTAAACCCTCACGTTTATGTTTCAGGGTGCGACGTATGCCATCAGCTAATAGGCCCACTATCAGGACTGCTCCTAAAGCTAGCAAATATTCACGTAACCCGAATCCCATACGCCCCTTACTCGGTGGTGGCCAATTCCACGGCCCGTTCTATGTCGACGGAAACGAGGCGTGACACTCCTGGTTCCGACATCGTAACACCCATCAGTTGCTCAGCGCGCTCCATCGCAATTTTGTTGTGAGTGATGCAGATGAATTGCACTGATTTCGACATCTCAGCAACTGCGTCGGCATAACGTCCGACATTCGCATCGTCCAATGGCGCATCCACCTCATCAAGCAAACAAAAAGGTGCCGGATTAAGTTGAAAAATCGCAAAAACCAATGACAACGCTGTCATTGCTTTTTCCCCACCACTCAACAAGTAAATACTAGAGTTTCGCTTACCCGGTGGGCGCGCCATAATCGTCACACCGGTCGACAACAGATCCTCATCATTCAACATTAGCTGAGCTTCCCCACCACCGAAGAGTTGCGGGAATATCTTGCCAAACGACTGATTGATCGCATCAAACGTGTCGCGAAACAAGGAGCGTGTTTCACGATCAATTTTCCGGATTGCATCTTCGAGTGTGTCTAGCGCCTCGGTGAGCTCTGTATGCTGGTGATCCAGCTCAGATTTCCGTTCAAGTTCTTTCTGGTATTCATCAAGCGCTACGAGGTTAATTGGCCCCAGACGTTCAATTCTAGTCCTACTACGAGCGAGCTCAGTTTCGACCACCTCTCGATTACCAAAACGGTCGAATTCAGCGAGGTGTGACTCTGTCGCACCCCGAGTCGTCAACTCACCCTCTAATCGTCTTACTTCGATCTCAATCGCCTGAGCCTTCAATCGGATTTCACCCAGCGCTTGTGACCGAGCCTCCCGGTCTTGCTCAATATCGGCTCGCCTGGACTCAAGTATCCGGAGCGATTCGTCTTTCTCACTTAATAGTTGGCGCGCTTTTGTCAACTGTTCTTCAAGCCGCTGGCTTTCATCAACCGCCCGTTTGAGGTCCTCTTCCGTAACCGCCGGCTGGTCGGCTAGCACTTGGCTCCTTGAAGCTAACGTTTCGAGCTCACTCTCAAGACCTGAAAGCTGGCCACGCAGCCGATCCACCTGTGTTTCTGAACGTGATTTGATCCCAGATAAACGCTCCACCTCGACACGGAGATCTGAACGCACATTCGCCAACTTGTGTCGCTCCTGACGTAAGCGTGCGAGCGATCCCTTATCTTCATCAAGCGACCGGTGTAATGGCGTAATTTTTTCTTGGAGGACGCCTAGAGTGTTTTCAAGCTCACTCAACTGCGCGGCGAGTTGATTGCTTTCTTGATCGATTTGCGCCCGCGCTTTAATCAATGACTCTTTCTCGAGATCCAGACGTTCGCGACTCGCTTCAATTTCTTGATTTCTTGCCTCAAGGCCAGCCAGGCGGTTGGATAGCTGCACAGATTCTTTTTCTAACTCCACAATCTCTGCTTTTTTATCTTTTAATGCCGTAGCAAAACGCTCACGTTCCACACAAAGCTGATCAAGCCCTTTCCGAATAACGCTAACTTCGTCAAACGCTAGTTGCTGGGCATTTTCAAGTTGAGGAACCCGAGCCTTTAGGTCGAGAATCCCGGTTGATCGCCCGGCAACCCGCTCAATCCATCCGGGCCCAAAACGAAGACCGGTCTCGGTATAGCCCTCGCCATCGGTCTGATTTGGTTTTAGGGACTTTGACAACAGCGTAGGGAGTTTTTTCAAATACTCTGCAGAGACCACCCGGACGCCTGCTGGCAAAGCCTCAACATCGAGTTTACTCAGCTCTTCAGCAACAAAGGCACTAAGAAGCTCGGGATAGGAAGCCTCAAAAGCGGCACGATCGTCCTCTCGCAACGCAATATGTTGCAAGACTCGGCCCATGATCTGAGGATGTCTCTCGACCCAGGCACTGGTCTCTGTATCGTCAATACGAGACTCGGCCGCAATAATCCGCAATGCTTTCTCGAGGTCCGCTTCAGCGCTTTGCAGAGTACCTGTTTGCCCCCGCAGTCGCACTTCCTCCCGGATCACCGAGGTATCAACCGAATCCCACGCAGATTGCAAGTCCGAAAGCGCTAGTTGCTCGGCCGTCAACCGCTCCGTCGAGGCTGTCAATTCAAACTGCAATCCAGCGATTAACTGTGGATCCGTATCCGATAGCTCAGTATGAGCGTGTTCGATCGCTTCAAGTCGTGAGGCGTCCATTGCTTGCTGCCGCTCGAGTCCCCGTTTTTCTGCTCCCAAACGAGTGATCTCTGATTTCACTCGACTGAGTTCGCTCTCTACCTGGCTTCGCTCAGATTCTTGAGTCGTCAGCTTCGCTTCAAGGTCCTCTATCGATAAGTCGAGTGCACCGCAATCAGCCTCAATCTTTTTAAGCTGCGGTTCGATCTGTGATCTCTTCTGATCAGCAACCATGCCCTCTTCTCTGTCTCGGTCTATCAGACCATTTAGATCAGTGATCTCCCGTGCTATCCGTTCCTGGCTGGCAGAGGCTTGTTTGGCCTGTTGCTCATGCGCTTGTTTGGTCGCTTCAAGCCTAGAAAGGGTCGCAGCGTGGGTGTAGTAAGCAGTGTTTGCGGCATCCAGTATTTGATTAGTATCCTCTCGGGCGACCTGTGCCTCAATTCGAGCGCGTTCATTCGTGGACATTGCGGACGCAATCTGATCAGCCTGTTTTTGACACGCGTCCTTCGCCTCGCTTTCGGCTTTCTGTTTTTCCCGTTGCTCTTGTAACTGATACCAAAATATCAGTGACTCGAGGTTACTCGACTCAGCCCTAAGTATTTTGTATCGCTCCGCTGCTTCTGACTGACGCTTCAACCGGTCTAACTGACGACCAAGTTCGCCGGAAAGATCGTTGAGACGTTCGAGATTTTCGCGAGTTCTCGAAATACGGTTTTCGGTTTCTCTTCTACGCTCTTTATATTTTGAAACACCGGCAGCCTCTTCGACGTAAGTTCGAAGTTCCTCGGGCCTGGCTTCAATAATCCGAGCTATCATCCCTTGCTCAATAATCGCGTACGAGCGAGGGCCTAGACCTGTGCCCAGGAAAAGATCAGTGACATCACGGCGTCGACAACCCGTACCGTTTAAAAAATACTTAGATTGTCCTTCCCGAGTCACCTCGCGCATGACGGCTATCTCCGCGAAGCCAGCGTATTCATTTCCGGCACGACCCTCGTTGTTATCAAACACCAGTTCAATCGATGCTCGAGACACTGGCTTACGACTAACCGACCCATTAAATATAACGTCGGTCATTGACTCCCCACGCAAATGCTTCGCACTCGACTCACCCATCACCCAGCGCACAGCGTCAATGACATTTGATTTGCCACAGCCATTTGGACCAACAATCGCAGTCAAATTGGATTGGAAAGGAACTGTGGTGGGGTCTACAAACGATTTAAACCCGGCAAGTTTTATACTTTTTAAACGCAACGGTGTGGACTTCCAGCTAATCTATAAGGAAAGCTATCCAGTGCGCTTCAGAGTTTCAAGATATTTACGTTCAAGAGATCGACAAAGTTCGGAAACCTGGTGTACTGACTCATCAACCTTACCTGACTCAATGGCCGGTATCAGCTTTGTTTTCAGAATATCATCGAGGACGCTAACGCCCGACAAGTTCAGACGAACGAGTTTTGAAAAAATCCGATCAAACGTCGGAATTAAGTCGTCGATCAATTCTCCATAAACCGTATTTGAATGCAATCGACATATCGCTCCCAAAACGCTCGCCGGATTAATGCAACCGAATTTACGTTCAGACTCTCGCATCGCCTGTTCTAAAGACTTTGCATGTTTCTCCGACCAACCTGGCATCACCTCAGTTACTACCGGCGTTAAAAGGATCGGGAGTGCCGATGTGAGATCTTTAACGCGGCTTGGACTCAGGCTTGTCACAATTGCGCCCCGCCTTGGAATCACGTCGATTAAACGACGGCGCTCTAAGACTCGGAAAGACTCTCGAACAGAACCTCGAGACACACCCAATTGCCCCACGACACGCGTTTCTTGGACACGATCGCCGGAACGCAAGAGGCCCGAAACAATTTGATGCTCAAGTTGTAGAGCAATATGTTCGACCAAACCGGGACCCGGTTTGAGTGGTATGTAGTTTAACCCGTCTGCCATGACTTCTAACTCGTTACTAATCCATCAGTACGCTTTTCAGTATGAACTGCTTTAAATAAAACGCAATACAAAAACCTTCAGGGCTTTAATGTCAATTCAGCCCTATTTTCTCTTCCTAAACTTAAAACAATAGGGTCCCCCTTCCAATCACCCTGAGTTCCAGCCGCATCGCCAACGGTCAATCGTGCTGCTACTTCGACGACTAGCCCCGCGTGGAGCCGACCACCCATGAGCGCATCTTGATTTGATAGTCGAACAGTGGTCGGGAGCTCGCGCACGGATAATCGTTTTGCGACCAATGGCCGCGAAGTCCCACTGACTTCGCGAGCAAAGACGAAAACCGTAGCATCTTTTAGGCTCTCAGGAACCGCTTGGCTCAACGAAACTGAGAGTTCTATAACCGCCTCACTCAGCCCCGCCTTCTCGGCTGATTCCTGAGCTGCACGCTCAGTCGCTCTGGCGATACCCGTCTCGATTGCCTTTGCCTGTTCAGATCCTGGCGGAAGCTGCGCGAGCATCCGTGTCCAGAACCGAACAGCTTGCGGATAGTCGGAGGCCTCAAAGGCAATAATCCCGAGCGAGCCAAGCGCTGTCACTTGGTCAGGATCTAAATCAAGCGCTACCTGGAAAAGATTTATAATCTCTTGATCAGCGACGCGGTCTCTCGCTAAAAATTCATCCTGAGCCGCCTGCGCGATCACATAAGCACGCTCGGTCTCAGGTAACGCGTTGAGGGCCTCTGTTGATAGCGACATCTCATAGGCACCCAGACGCCAATAAACAAAGGTCGATCCAACAAGTGCGACGATCGTGACTAGCGCGCTAATGAAGGCCCCCTGGCGACCGAATCCACGCAGCGCCCAAAGAAGTCCCAATAACACCGTGGCCGCAAGGAGGCCCATCCAAATCATACTTAAGTGCCGCCTTCATCAAGGGCTTTTTTCGATTGGCGGATTCGCAACACTACTAAAATTGCGCCCAGTACTAGAAGCCCACCCGGACCAAACCACAAAACCAAAGTTTGCCGATCGAGGGGCGGGTTGTAGAGCACGTACCGACCATACCGAGCCACCATAAAGTCTTTGATCTCGTCATCAGTCGCCCCCTCCCTAAGCATCCGGTAAACCTCCGCACGCAAGTCCCCAGAAATTTCAGCGTCGGAATCACCTATAGCTTGGTTCTGGCACTTTGGACAACGCAGCTCATAGCCGAGCTGGCGGAACCGTTCTTCCTGCCCGGGCGAATCAAATTGATAGGTCTCGATCGCTGCCTGAACGCTCAGCGAGAAACCAACTATCCAGGCCAAAAAAATGTTTTTCATCATCGAATGGTGTCAAGCCTGGGTCGGATTTTTTGAGCAAAGACGCGGGCATTCACCTCGCCCTGTACCCTCAAACGGATCACACCGTTTGAGTCGACTAAAAACGTCTCCGGAGCACCAGCAACACCCAGATCCAAACCAAGCCTCCCAGTCGGGTCAAAAATCTGCAGAGCGTAAGGATCACCAAGTTTCTCGAGCCAATTCTTTGCGGCCTTTTCGGTATCCTTATAGTTCAAGCCGACGATAGGTACCTGCTCTGATAGTTGGGTGAGATAGGGGTGTTCAACCTGACAAGTGATACACCAGCTCGCCCACACATTGAGGAGAAAAGGTTGATTGGGCAGCGTCTCACGTGACAGTCGCTCACCTGTATTTAGATCCGTTAAATCAAAGACCGGAAACGGTTCTCCGATCAACGCTGACGGCTGTTCTCCCGGATCCATCGTGAGGCCTTTGAAAAAAAAACCCACGAGTACCGCAAAAACGCCAAGCGGCAACCACAGCATCAGTCGATTCATGCAGTTGCACCGTCAACCGCCGCCTCGGCATTCTCTCTCTCGAGCCGCTTGCGATAACGTTTATCCGTAATCGACACAAATCCGCCGAGTCCCATCAGAAATGCGCCCACCCAGATCCAGTCGACATAGGGTTTTAAAGACAGACGAACAGCCCAGTCACCCCCACCAAGCGGCTCACCTAATGCGATGTATAAGTCACGTGTAAAACCAGAATCAATGGCAGCCTCAGTCATCACCATCCCAGAAGCGTTATATCGACGCTTCTGCGGCGTCACCGTCTTGTACAAGATCTCACCGAAGTAGATTTCAAATGTCGCTTGGTCTGCCACGTAGTTCGGGCCATTAATCACTGCCAAGTCAGTCATCCACAAGTCATAGTTACCCAGTTTCTGCGTATCTCCGACACCCATTCTCAGGTCACGGTGCTCTGTGTGGTTTTCGACCATCACCACCCCAAAGATAGTGACCGCCAGACCAAAATGTGCCAACCACATTCCGATCGTGCCCCTCTCAACCCTGGTAAGAGCGGAACCGACGCCGCCATATAGGCCAACTTTTCTTACGAAATCGATACGTATGGCGATCGCAAGCCACAACGCCAAGGTGACGCCAATTGCGGTCCCCATCGAATAATTTCCGTCCAACACACTTGGCCAAGCCAAGCCCACCACGACACTCACGATGAGCGTAACGATAAGTGGCCGATACAATTTCGGGTCACTCGACTGGCGCCACTTCGCGAGCGGTCCAAACGCCATCCCACTGACTAGAATCGCTGTCAGCGGAACAAACACGGCGTTAAAAAACGGAGGACCCACCGACACTTTCCCGCCGCCGATGGCATCAACCATGAGCGGATACAAAGTCCCTAAAAGAACGCTAACCGCCATCACTGTCAGAATCAGGTTGTTAAAAAGTAAGAACGATTCCCTAGAGATCCAACCAAACTCTCCTGGTTCAGAGACTTTTGATGCGCGAACTGCGAAGAGAGTCAACGAGCCCCCTACAACGACTATCAGAAATCCGAGAATGAAAACGCCACGCTCTGGGTCATTTGCGAACGCGTGCACGGAGGTCAAAACACCCGAGCGAACCAAGAAAGTACCGAGCAAGGACAACGAAAATGCCGCGATTGCCAACAAAAGGGTCCAACTACGGAACAACCCCCTTTTCTCTGTCGCCGCGAGCGAATGCATCAGGGCCGTGGCCACTAACCATGGGATAAGCGAGGCATTCTCTACCGGATCCCAAAACCACCAGCCACCCCAGCCGAGTTCATAATATGCCCACCAGCTACCGAGTGCGATACCCAACGTTAAGAATGCCCAAGCCACGGTAGTCCACGGACGCGACCAACGGGCCCAAGTCGAGTCCAGTTGTCCAGAGATAAGTGACGCCATCGCAAAGGCGAAGGCCACGGACAGCCCTACGTAGCCCATATATAGCATCGGTGGATGGAATATGAGCCCCGGATCTTGAAGAAGTGGATTCAGATCAGCACCATTTCCTGGTGGAAACGGGAGAATACGAACGAAGGGGTTACTGGTGAATAGCATGAATGCAAGAAATCCGACACCGATCATCCCCATTATCGAAAGCACAAGCGCTGACATATGATCTGGAATCCCGCGACTGAACAGCGCAACAGCGACCCCCCAAAACGACAGAATCAATGCCCATAGGAGCAGAGAACCCTCATGCGCGCCCCACACCGCGCTCATCCGGAAGTGCCAGGGCAAATCGAGATTCGAATTATCTGCGACGTATTTGATGCTGAAGTCGTGAGCCAAAAAGCCGTACATCAGAACGCCAAAAGACACGGCAAGCGCCAACCCTTGTAGCAGCGCTAAAGGCTTTGCGGTCGCACAGAAACCGTTTTGATTGGTAAAATAGCCATACATCGGGAAGACAGCCAAACAAATAGATACTCCGAACGCGAGCACCAACGCAAAGTGTCCAATTTCAGGTGTCATTGCTTTTGAACTCCTATCATTTGGTCAAGCTTCCCGGACTGCCTTAGCGCCTCAGTCACCTCCGGAGGCATGTAATTTTCATCATGCTTCGCGAGCACCTCGCTGGCAACAAACTGTCCTTCATTGATCCGGCCCTGAACCACTACTCCCTGACCCTCACGGAATAAGTCAGGAAGGATACCCTCATAAGAGACGCGCACGTTGTGGTCAAAATCCGTGACCTCAAAAGCTACTCTGAGGCTCTGCGGGTCACGATCGACCGTCCCATCAGCGACCATTCCACCGACGCGTATCATCTGCGCAGAGGGCGCTTCACCCTTGACAATCTGCGTCGGCGTGAAAAACAAGTTGATGTTTTGGCTCAACGCGTACATGACCAAGCCAACGGCGATCCCTAACCCCGAAACCATCCCTAGGATAATAAACAAGCGTTGTTTCCGCTTAGGATTCATGCATTTCCTCACGTTCCAGATTGCGTCGAACCATACGGATCGCCTGACGGTGCCGGCGGGCATTCGCCCACGTAAGTCCGCCGAGAACCAGAAACCCGAGCCCGTAGATCGGCCACACATACAGCCCGTGAGGCGCCATCTCGAAAAATGCTGTAAGCGACGCGAACTGAAACTCAAGCACCATTGACTAACTCCCTCACCCAGATTGCACGGCGCTCACGTTCAAGGACAGTCGCCCGCATTGAACCAAGCACAAGGTAGGCGGCGGCG
This sequence comes from Gammaproteobacteria bacterium, assembly GCA_002705795.1. Taxonomy (GTDB): domain Bacteria; phylum Pseudomonadota; class Gammaproteobacteria; order Pseudomonadales; family Litorivicinaceae; genus HIMB30. The sequence continues at coordinate 4,473 of PAHG01000027.1, read as the reverse complement.
ATGTAATACCCCAAAATGTTAATCAGTAGCGGAATCCACATTGAGGCCGGCATCGTGGGCTTCTCAGTCAGTTTCAGACTCGCGGGCTGATGTAGCGTATTCCACCACTCGACCGAGTATTTAATGATAGGTAGATTGACTACACCAACTAAAATCAGAATTCCGCATGCCTTACCTGCCTGATCAGGGTCTTGAAACGCAGCGCGCAGGCCGATGGCTCCAAGGTAGAGAAATGCGAGGATCAGCATCGACGTTAATCGCGCATCCCAGACCCAGTAGGTACCCCAGGTGGGCTTTCCCCAGACAGCGCCACTAATGAGAGACAAGGCAGTAAACGCGAACCCGGCCACCGCGATCGACTGCATCGCCACATCAGCAAGCTTCATTTTCCAGACAAACAAGACTATCGCGCATACTGCCATCGCCGCGTAAAGTGCTTGCGCTAGAAAAGCGACCGGGACATGCAGATAGATGATCCGATAACTGTTGCCCTGCTGATAATCAACCGGCGCAAAACCGAGCCCCCACAGAGAACCAAGAGTCAAGAGGATCAGAGCCAACCAGCCACAGACCAGTTGCCAGCGACGAGCGCGCTCGTAGAACCATCTGGGCGAACCCCACTGATGAAACCAACGCCAACCCATTAGTTAGAACCTCCAATATTCAATCGAATTGCCGCAGAGACTGCAACCGGCACCAAAGTCGCCGCAATCACGCTAAATGCTCCCAGCAAGGCCAACAAAGGCAACGTATCAGAACCGTCCGTGGCCCGGATCAATACCCCCGCCGCCAGAATCACGACGGGCACGAATAGAGGCATCATAACTAAGACCCCGAGGATACCAGATCGAGAAGATCCGAGGGTAAGCGCCGCACCTAGTCCCGAAAAACAGGTCAACGCAGGAGTCGCAACCAATAACGTGATAAAGAGTGCCAGTAATACTTCGGTCGATACAGACAACATGAGGCCTGCGACCGGTGTGATCAAGATCAGGGGCAACACATTAAACAACCAATGCGCGATTAGTTTGACGCCGACCAGCCAGGCCAGCGGCCGATCAAGAAATAACCACTGCTCAAGTACACCATCCGAGAAATCTGATTGAAATAAATGCTCCGTGTTGAGTAACAGCGCAAGCAGAGTCGCGACCCAAATCATCGCTGAGCCAATTTCTGCTAAAAGCTGAGAGTCCGGAGCGAGTGCGAGAGGCACCATAGAAATGACTAACAATGTAAACCACATCGGCTTGAAGATATCGCCGGGTCTTGCCGCTATGAGCTTCAACTCTCGGACCAACATGCGTTTTTCAATCGACATCACCGAGTTCCAATATTTGATAATCAAGTTGCTGCGGAGGTTGATGTGTAGTGAACAAACAAATACCACCAACAGCCACGTGCTCGTTTATCCTGGCATCCAACGTCTTGGCCATGCCTACGTCAAGCGCTGTATAGGGCTCATCAAGAATCCAGATTGGTGCCTCGACGCACCATAAACGCGCCAGCGCACACCGCCGACCCTGGCCCTGAGATAACTCTTTGACCAGTGAATCGTGGTACCCCTTCAACCCAACATTATCCAATGCTTTTTGTAAGCATGCTTCATCCGCGTCCGTCAGGAATTTCAGGTTATCCAAGACTGTAAGGTCCTTGGTGACTTGTGGCTTGTGACCGATATAGATGATTTGGTCTAAACACTCTTGGAGAGGTAGCTGGTTCACCTGAATGACACCGTCTTGGATACCGAAAAGACCAGCAACTGTCCTCAACAACGTCGTTTTACCGGCGCCATTGGGTCCAGCGACCCGCAAGATCTGACCAGATTCCAGCGCCACTGATAAGTTATTGAACAACAACCGGTCATCGCGCTCGCAACTGAGTGCAGATATCTCTATTTTAACCGGCGCAAAAATCATGGCGTGAGTTTACCGGAAACTGAGTTTGGGACTAGTGGGAGCAGTCGTGTTAGTCTCGAGACCTTGTTATGACATATTTCAAATACGTCCCGGTAGCTCAGTTGGATAGAGCGGCCGCCTCCTAAGCGGCAGGTCACAGGTTCGAATCCTGTTCGGGACACCATTAGGTCACCCTTACGCACACCTAAGTGCCTAATAAGTCTCCATAAAACTACTCAGACTCTGATGGTGGTTGACAATGTAGTATACAAATCCTAAGTACACCTATCGTAAAGAAGGCGTCTTCTATTTTTCCAAACAAGTTTCTTCTGGCGTACGTTCTTATTACACCAAACAACGTATTGTGTTGTGTTTAAGGACTAAGTCATCTGGTCAAGCTCAACAGACTTCTATAGCTGTCCTAGCCAAGCTAGAAGACTACTGGTTGAAACTGCGCATCAAGGACTTAGATGTTCCTGCTTCGCACTTATTGAATGAATCTTTGTCAGTCACTGGAGGGATGCCCACTATTGAAGACGCACTCAACAAACGGATCAAACAGGTNGCAGGTTTTGACAATGTCATTCACGGTTTTAGACACAGCTTNAAGGACAGACTCAGGGCTGTGTCAGCACCGTCCGACATGATCGACCAGCTAGGTGGTTGGAGTCTCCAGAGTGTTGGACAAGTCTACGGGGAGGGCTATAGCGTCGACATACGGGCGACATAGATGCAGAAGGTGGAGTGCTAAGATTTACTCAGTCACACCTTCTATGATCATAAAATCAGTGTCAGAACATTCCTCTCTGACAGCTTTTGCAGCCTGATACTCTTCACTATGGTAAAAAACCTGTGCAGCCTCTTTGCTCTCAAACTCAATCATCATAACGATGCCACTTACATCGCCTTCAAGTCTGTCAGCACCTGGACCACGGGCAAGAACTTTACCACCATATTTTTTAATTATTGGCCCTGCCATGCCAGAAAATTGTTCAAACTTGTCTTGGTCCGTGACCCTGATATTTGCAACTACATAACCTTTCGCCATCGAGCACTCCGCAATGTTAAACACTAACCACATTATATAGCGAGATAGCACATAAAATGCCTACATACCAATCATACGGTCTTATTACTCGAAGTAANGCATCGTTCTTTGTCTTAGAACCAAGTCACCCAGGCAGGCGCAACAAGCACCCAGAGGTATCTTGGCCGACNAGAAGANTACTGGTTGAGGCTTCTCTNTAAGGACTCGGATGTGCCTGCTTCTCATCTGCTCAATGAGTCTCTGTCTGATTCTGCAGGTATCCCCACTAACGACAAAACTCTGAACCTGCATCTGGACAGCAAGGATGTTGGCAAGGCTATAGGAATGGTTATTCAAACAACGCTCTGTATGAAATTTTATGTGATGCTTTGCTCTGAAAAATTAGGCTACTTTTCATTATTTAATGCGAATAATTTGCATTTAGATTGAAAATGTATATACTTTCGCTGACTGGCACACGACAAGGGAACATCATGAATAAAGCTAAACTTCACACTGACCTCATAGAGCAAACTCTGTTCGCCTTGTCCAAGCCAACCTTCGATGCAAAGCTGAAACTCTATCATCTAATTGGACTATGGCTTGATTTACACCCCGATGCCGATGTCTACGAGCGTTTTAAAGCTCGCACAGCCCTCAGCTTGGTGAAAGAGAGTTTGGGTGAAGGTGCAGAAGAAATCCAAAATCACCTTAAGTCAGCCGCATAGATTGAATTGTCTACCACTATCACAGCCGACTAAGTTTAAGTGAACAAATGAATGACTTACGTGTGCCGCACCAAGGAACGACTCAGATGTTCAGGACATCATAAGTCACGTGGTCATTTTCAGCCTTCACTCTCTAAATTCCATTTAACTTTATTTGGTGGTGATGGAGTACTATGGCCCCGTATCTTTCTACCAAGCATATAAATGGCAATAATTGCTGCAGTTAAAGATGTAAAGAATATTTCGATCGACGTCATTAGGTTACGGTACCACCAATTCGATCGCTCTGAAAAGTTTAGTACTTACCATTAAAAGACCCTGAACCATCTATGAACTTCTCGTAATACAGACGCTCACTCTTCACCAAATCGTCCATTGAATCAGCGGAATAGGGTGCGGAGAGGAATTTAGTGAGTAGAAATTGGAATCTGCGTCGCATCAGCATGTCCAATTACCTAAACAGGTTGAGAACGATTGATAAAATAATACTGATCACGATACAGGTGACGATGGGGAAGAAGAATGAGGTATCGCCAGATTTGAATGCAATGTCACCTGGCAGCCTCCCAAAAGGTAACCGCTTTAAGTGGGGGTAGAGCAAGCCTGCAACTACCAAAACTATTCCCGTGCCGATGAGAAGGTTCTGCATGATGCGCCTCTTACAACAAAGTTACCTTATTCTTCACTCTCTTACCGGCAAGCATCTGAAAACAGTTGTCCCACGGAGTTTCTCAAGTCCGCCATCATCGTCTACAGAATATGATGGAATATGTCCAAACCCCCCCCCTGCTGGACCGCATGCTTGCCGTGTATCAAATGTCAT
>PAHG01000026.1 GCA_002705795.1 Gammaproteobacteria bacterium | reverse complement strand
GACCGGGGTCACGGTGATAGTCAGTGTCCCGGTATCTGTGGCGGTACCGTCAGATACGGTGTAGGTAATGGTATCGGTACCCGAGAAATCCGTGGACGGGGTGTAGTCAATGGTGGCGCTACCGTTAATTGTCGCGTTTCCGGTTCCTGAGTAGCTGATCGCGCTGACCGAGAGAGTATCACCATCAGCGTCTGTGTCGTCGTCCAACACGGTGATGTTCGTCAATGGGTCGCCCTCGGTCAGGGTCTGGGTATCATCCACCGCGACTGGCGCATCGTTGACCGCGTTAACGATGATGGTCAGTGTTCCGGTGTCTGTGGCGGTGCCGTCAGATACGGTATAGGTGATGGTGTCTGTGCCATTGAAGTTGGCGGCCGGAGTGTAGTCGATTCTGGCGTTATCCGCGTTGATGGCAGCGGTTCCGGTACCCGAGTAGCTGACCGCGCTGACTGTGAGGGAGTCGCTATCGGCGTCGGTATCATCATCCAACACGGTAATGGTTGTTAGTGGGTCGTCCTCGGTCAGGGTCTCGGTATCATCGACCGCAACCGGTGTGTCGTTCACCGCGGTCACGGTGATGGTCAGTGTCCCTGTGTCTGTCCCCGCATTTCCGTCTGATATCGTGTAGGTGACGGTCTCTGTGAGGTCGGTCTGCCCAGAAAAGTCTGACGGTGGCTCGTAGCTGAGAGAGCTCGTTGAGAAGGTGATCGTGCCCACCCCCGAATAACTCGCGGCGGTAATCGTCAGTGTGTCGCCGTCGGCGTCGGTGTCGTTTGTCAGTACATTGACGACTGTGCTCGCGCTTCCCTCGGCGACTGTGGCGGTGTCGTCAGTCGCGACCGGCGCGGCGGCGTGGGCGGATAATGCCAGCCCGAGGCATGCCCCGACCAACCCAGACCACTTTAGAGATCTGAGTATTTGTCTCAACGGAAGGTCCAGCGTGATCATACTCATAACCCGGTAAACGTCACTTGTAGACCCGACTGTGAAACCTGAGTCACGATTTTATTTTCCCGCTCGACCAGCCTGTAGCGTTCGTGGGGACCAACTTTATTGTGCCGGTATGGCTGGGTATCCATATCGATGATGGTCGGTACGTCTGAGTCAGCACCGAACACGTAGTTATAGCTGAGCTTGGCCGTGTTCTGGTCCTCGATACTTGAGCTGTAGGTCCGCTTGCCGACCTCGACACTGAGGTTCTTGGACAGGTTCCCCTTCAGTCGGTAGGACTTGCGTTCGACGTCCGCGACTCCGTCCTCTCCGTACCATTTTGATTGGTTGTATCCGGCGAACAGTCCAGGGAAGTACGGTAGCGCCAGTTCGACATCGACGTCGCGGCCCGACATCGGCTTCTCTGTCTGGAGCGCGGTGAGGGCCTTGCCGTCACTCAGCGCGTAGTAGCGGTTGGCGCTGAAGCGGAAGGGTGCGCTGACCAGCTCTACGCCGATCGAGCCCCGCTTGTGCCCCGACCCAGCCTCGTGGTCGTAGAACGCGTTGACGCCACCCATCACGGTCTGGTCCTCGGACAACTTCCGTATACCTACACCGATATTGACGGTCGTATCCTCTTCGTCGGAGACCAGACCGAACTCGGTGAACCCGAAGTGGTTCGGGTTGACCTGGTCGAAGGCCTTTAGACCGCGTACCTCGTACTCGGGTCCGTTTCTGATGGAGGTGACGGAGACCTGAACGTTGTCCAGGAATGTCTCTGCCTGTTTCTTTGATTCTGTCGCGGCGAACTGGGTGACCACACGCTCGACACGGCGCCCCAGCGATTCGGGCGACGGTTTGCCCTGCGAGAACTCATCGATCAGTGCCCTGGCGAGCATCTTGTTTCGCTCGATGCGCTTCTGTTCTTCCAGCTTTTCCTCAAGCTCCTGGGCGGCGACTGCCGCTCTCTGCTCCACGTCCAGAGATTCCCCAAAATCCATCTGTTTGTGACTCGGCTTGGAGTCTTCCGGCGGAACGCTATGCGGTTGGTTTGTTCCCTCGAGCTTTAGATCAAACACCGCCACAGTGTTGCTGGTGCTGGGGCCCGGCGCTGAGTCGAGAATCGATGAACGGGCCAGTGCCTGATTCTTCGGTGCCAGCTCGAGGGATTGGAACGCGGCGATGACCAGCGACTCCGCTAGATCCCCGCTGATGAACCCAGTGTTGGCTAGCTGCTGTATGTAACGCCGGAAGGCCATCACCTCGGACGGGTGGGTAGCGAAGTACTGCCCTACATTTGCCAGGTTAAGCTGAGGCCGGGTACGGAACGTCTGCCGGAACTCTGGACCCAGCTGGTTTGACTGGTCTGTAATGATGGTCTCTGAGACAAATAAATCCAGCTGCCGGACCAGCTGGCGCATCTCCGACTCGACCGTCTGGCCGCCCACCGGTATGACCACACTACAGGCAACCACTGGTATGCCGATGAGGACCCATTGTCTTAAGTTCAATTTTTTCATGTGCGTTCTGCCGGTTTCACGTGGGTATTATCGGATTGATCCGTAAAATCTTGAGGGCAAGTGGTAGTCTCAAATGTTACTGTGCGGCGGGGAGTTTTGACAGGAGGGTGGTCTTGAAGTTGCCGGCGTTCCTTATTATTTTATGCTTGTGTCTCACCGGATGCGCGTCCGATAAGCAGAAACATTTCGCGGTGGGTGTAGCCGCGAGTAGCTGGGTCTACTCGGAGACTGGCGACCGCTCGCTTGCATGCCTCGCGGCGCTAGGTGCCGGGGTGGCGAAAGAAATCTATGACGCTAGGAATGGTTCCGCTGATACCAAAGACGCAGTAGCTACGGTGTTCGGTTGCAGTGTCACGTGGGCCTGGGATTAGTTATTTTTCCCCCGCTAATCAGGAGGCGAGACGCACGCTGGAATTTTCTCGGTTAAGCCGAGGATATAGCGGGTGTCTGACGACACCGTGTGATCCAAATGAGTCCTGTTTAACGATCCCGAAAATCTCAGTCCCGACAGGACCGACGCAACGCTGTTTGGTTTTTCTTCGTACAAAAGATAAACATATTTTTCCTTGCCGTTTGATGGTCAACGCTATACCCTATGAAAGCGTTTTCAGGAGGAAAAATCACATGAGTTATTATAAAAGTACACTCCTAGCTTTGGCACTGTCAATCTACGCCGGTGGGTCTCACGCGGATAAAACAGTCTTGACGGTGGCGGCATACCCCGCGGTAGACCAGATTGTCAAAGACTCATTGGCGGTGTGGTCGAAAAATCACCCAGACGTTGAGGTAAAGGTGGTGGGTCGCGAATACTCTGACCATCACACTGCAATGACCACAGCCCTCGCGGCGTCCTCAGGCCTTCCTGATATTATGACGATCGAGTACGGGTACTTGGGAAGGTTCGCTAACAGTGGCGGTTTTGAGAATTTGTTGGAGGCTCCCTACAGCGCTGGCGAGTACGAAAAGAAAATCGTCCCATTCGCGTGGGCCCAGGCCAATCACGCAAAACATGGACAGACCGCACTGCCGACCGATATCGGTCCGGGGGCGATGTTTTACAGGGCTGACCTTGTGAAGGCCGCCGGGGTGACCGAGTCTGATTTGAATGGTAGCTGGGACTCTTTCATCGAGTCAGCAAAAAAATTGAAGGCAAACGGTGACATCCGAATAATTGCCCACGCCCGGGACGTCAAGGATATCGTGATCCGGACAGGTATCGAGCCAGGGTCTGGGATTTATTTCGATAGTAACGGTAAATCGGTGGTTGGAACCGACCTACGGTTTAAGCGTGCGTTTGAGTTGGCGAAGACTGTCAGAGATGGGGGTCTGGACGCTGATATCGGCGCCTGGTCCAACGAGTGGGGCGAGGCACTCCGTCGCGGAGACGTCGCAACCCAGATGATGGGTGCCTGGCTTGGCGGTCACTTGAAGAACTGGCTGGCCCCAGATACCGCCGGTAACTGGAGAAGTACTACCTTACCGGAGGGTGCCAACGTTTCTTGGGGAGGAACGTTCTATGGGATCCCGAAGCAGTCGAAAAATAAAGAACTGGCGTGGTCTCTGATCAAGCATTTGACGTTGAGCCAGGCTCAGCAAGAGGCGGCGTTCGTGAAGCATGACGCTTTCCCGGCGTTGGTATCAGCCCACAACGCAAGCTTCTTCGATGAGGCTATCCCGTTTCTTGGTGACCAAGTTGCGCGACCGACCTGGCGGAAGACCGCGATGGCGATCGTTCCCACAGAGGTGTTCAAGCATGACGCTATCGCTGAAGAGATCGTCAACGCTGAGCTCGATCTTGTTCTTACAAAGGGTAAGAGCGTAACCGATGCCATTGCGGACGCGGAACGGATGGTCGCGCGTCGGGCCCGTCGATGAGTTCCAGAAGGATCGGCACGGGATGGGCCCCGTATTTTTTTCTGGGTCCATTCCTAGCAATTTTCCTAATTTTCGGGATATTCCCGATACTTTTTTCGTTGTACCTGATGTTCCACATTTGGGACCCGGTGCAGGGGCTCGGGTCGATGGAGTATGTAGGCCTCGAGAACATCACGTTTGCTCTCGAGGATCCCCTGATGTGGACCTCGCTCGAGAACACGATATGGCTCGCAGTAGCGTCCGGGGTCCCTCAGCACCTGGTGGCGATCCCACTGGCGTACCTGATCAATGAGTATTTGGGGAGATATCGAGACGTGGCTATGGGTGCGTATTTTGTGCCTTATATTACCTCAACCGTGGCCATCTCGATTATGTTCACGACCCTGTTCTCGACCGACTATGGGGCAGTAAACGCCGCACTCCAAAGCCTCGCCACGTGGGAACCCTTGGCTCTAATAGTACCCGCGGAGAACATCGACTGGCTGGGGAAGCCGGGGACAGTCAAGCCGGGGGTAGCGTTCGGGGGGTTCTGGCGCTACGTCGGTTTCAATACAATCTTATACGTGGCGGCGTTACAGAGTATCCCTAAGGATTTGTACGAGGCGGCCAGAATTGACGGCGCGAAAGAATTCAAGATTTTCTGGTTTATCACATTACCTCAGCTTAAGCCGATGATGTATTTCGGAGTGATCCTATCCTTGATCGGCGGGCTTCAGTTATTCGAAGAACCGTTTATCATCACCGGGGGCCGCGGAGGTCCAGAGTATTCGGGGATGACCACCGCCATGTACATGTATCGGACAGCGTTTGAGTTCAATGACTACGGGCTGGCTAGCGCGATCTCCTGGCTTCTATTCCTCGTGATCGCGGTACTAACCTGGCTGACCAACCGGGCGTTTAAACCCAAAGGGGGTCTGGCATGAGCGGCCTGGTTGGACGTAAGGGCCTCGGTCCTGTGGGACTGGTTTTCTTGACCCTGGGTGCGATCACGACCTTGCTTCCTTTTTACTTCATGTTTGTGTTCTCTACCCACGAGCGGTCGGAGATTTTCAGTGTCCCGCCACCACTATGGTTTGGTGAATATTTCCTCGAGAACGTGGGGATCCTGATCCAGAAGATCCCGTTCTGGATAAACCTCGGTTGGTCAATCTATGTAGGTTTCGCGGCCACGGCCCTGACACTGCTGTTCTGCTCTATGGCGGGTTTCGCCTTCGCGGCATACAACTTCCGTGGCAAGAAGGCGTTGTTCGCTCTGGTCATGGCGACCATGATAATTCCGGCGTTTCTGGGAATGGTTCCGTCTTTTATTCTGATGGATACCCTCGGCTGGATCGATCAACCACGGGCATTGTACTTACCCGCGGCCGCGCCGGCCTTGGGTATATTTCTGATGCGGCAGTACATCCAGAGCGCGATTCCGAACGATCTCCTTGAGGCAGCCAGGCTGGACGGATGTGGAGAGTTCAGTATCTATTGGCGTGTCGTGGTCCCGCTTCTGGGGCCTGCGTTCGGCACTTTAGGGCTTATCGCGTTCATCGCATCATGGAACAACTTTATCGGTCCGCTGATTGTCATGCGTAGTGTAGAGCGGTATACGTTCCCTCTAGCTCTGAGGAGCGTCCAAAGCCCCGTAGACACAGAGTGGGGTGCGCTAATGGCGGGCTCAGTCGTTGCGGTATTGCCGCTCCTGATTATCTTTATTTTTTCATCCAAGAAGCTGATCGCGGGCCTCACATCAGGTGCCGTGAAAAGTTAACAACTACTAAGGAACAGTTTCAATAAACCAATTACCAGTTTTTGCGTTCATCGTTGTCGCCCGATAAGAATGACATTGTTTTATGTTGTCGAACTTGGAGTTAGTTGGGTAGAAAAAAGTTACTTTTTTCAGTAGGTAAATTGCAGAAAGAGTTGGCTAGTAAAATGCAGGTTGCAGACCTTGGATTAGGCATCTTGAAAAGTTAACAAGTATTAAGGAACAGTTTTAGTGAACCAACTAACCGAGCCATCTTTCTCCAAGGCAGAATTTGGCGATAACTTTGTCTGGGGCGTCGCGACCGCGGCGTTTCAGATCGAGGGCGCGGCCAGGACAGATGGCAGGGCCCCGTCGATTTGGGATACCTTTTGCGAGAAAGAGGGGGCGATCGCGGATGGAAGTGATGTCCTGATCGCATGTGATCACTACAACCGACTCGAGGAAGACCTGAATCACATTGCAGGTCTGGGTGTAAATGCGTATCGGTTCTCCGTCAGTTGGTCGAGGGTCCAGCCTAGGGGCGACGGCCCGTGGAACGAGAAGGGCTTTGATTTTTACGATCGCCTGATCTCCGGGTTAGAACAACGTGGAATACAGGCGCATCTGACATTGTTTCACTGGGACTTGCCGCAGGCGTTAGATGACCGTGGTGGCTGGCTAAATGATGAGGCGATGGATTGCTTTGTGGTCTACGCTCAAGAAATCTGCCGTCGGTTCGGACACCGACTCGCGTCGATATGTACCTTCAATGAGCCCTGGGTCATATCAATACTGGGGTACGAGCAGGGGGTATTTGCTCCCGGGATCAAGGATCGATCGGTGGCGATGCAGGTCGCCCACAATATTCTCGTGACCCACGGCCGTGCTATGAGGGCGATCCGGGAGGTTACCCCAGATCTTTCCGCGGGCATCGTGTTGAATATGTCACCTATCTATCCGGCGTCCGATGACCCGGCCGATGTCGAAAAGGCAAAGATCGACGATGGCTTGATCGTCCGTTGGTATATGGATGCGATCTATCACGGGCGTTATCCGGCAGACGTGATCACGTACCTCGGTGCCGATGGCCCAATGATAAAAGAGACCGATATGACGGATATCAGTGAGCCGGTCGACTTTGTCGGTGTGAATTATTACACGCGGAATTTCTCATCAACCGGAAACCCTTGGGATGTTACCAGTACGGGTAATCAGGTAACCGACATGGGATGGGAGGTGTATCCCGACGGGCTGTGTGAGTTGTTGTGTAGGCTCAACGATGATTATAACGTCGGTAAGCTCATGGTCACCGAGAATGGGGCTGCTTTTAAAGACGTCTTGGAAGATGGGCAGATCAACGATATCGAGCGTCAGTCATACATACAGAGCCACATCTCCGCGACACTAGAGGCGAGGCACCGGGGTGTGCCGGTGGAGGGTTACTTTGTCTGGAGCCTGCTAGACAATTTCGAGTGGGCCAGCGGTTACGAGAAGCGGTTCGGTATCATCCACGTGGACTACGAGTCCTTAGAACGCACACCGAAAGCCAGCTCGCTTTGGCTGACTGAATACCTAAGTGGGGAGAGCTAGTCGTGGCATCAATCTCATTGCAGGGAATTAAGAAATCATTTGACCATTTCCCAGTCATCACGGACGCCGATATCGCCGTAAAGGATGGCGAGTTTATGGTTTTTGTGGGTCCCTCTGGTTGCGGTAAGTCGACTATGCTCAGGATGATCGCGGGGCTCGAGAGTGTGACCGAAGGGACGATACGGTTCGATGACGACGTCGTCCACGAGAAGGCTCCCGCCGAACGGGGCGCTGCGATGGTGTTCCAGAGCTACGCGCTCTACCCGCACATGACGGTCGCAGAGAACATGGGGTTCTCTCTAAAGATGGCCGGCGTACCGCGAAAAAAGCGTGACGAACAGGTTCAAGTGGTCGCCGAGACCCTGAAGCTGGACCAGCTGATGCATCGTTTTCCTAAGGAGCTTTCTGGTGGGCAACGACAGCGAGTCGCTATCGGGCGCGCCATTGTACGACGCCCCAAGGTCTTTCTGTTTGACGAGCCACTCTCGAACCTCGACGCGGCGCTCCGTGTGGAGATGCGCGTGGAACTGTCGCGGCTACATAAGCGTCTGGGTACCACGATGATCTACGTAACGCACGACCAGACCGAGGCGATGACCCTGGGCGACAGAATCGCCGTGTTTAATGCAGGGAAGATTGAGCAGATCGGAGAGCCGCTGGCGCTCTACAAGGAACCGGTTAATCGGTTTGTGGCCGAGTTTATCGGGTCCCCGAAAATTAATGTATTCGACGTCGTTATCGATGTAGGCTCATCAACCATTACCCTGAAAGACTTTGGTTCCCTGAGTCTCCAGAGCTGCGGCCTCACGGAACGCCACGCGTCGTCTGGTGCGGCGCTGGGTATCCGGGCAGAGAACTTTGAGATTGTTCTCAACGCAGAGAATGATTGCCTCGTCGGTGTGGTTGATTTGGTTGAGAAACTCGGAGACCTCACGGTGACGTATATCCGGTCGTCACTCAGCGAGGATGGTCAGGTCGTGACGGTCAAGACCGTGGGAGACGCTGAGGTCAGCGCAGGCGACAAAGTCGGGCTACGACCCTCTGGCCCGGTCATGGTGTTTGACAGCGATGGAAGAAGGATCGACGCGTAGTGTCAAAGAAGCGTCCTAGTCTGGGTCTTGTTGCGGAGCTCTCTGGGGTGTCCCCGAGTACCGTCTCTCGTATATTGAACAACACCGCGAAGGTCAGTGATTCGAAGAAGAAGACCGTGCTCCGAGTGATCGAGGAGACAGGGTTCCGGCCAAATCTAGCGGCAAGGACCTTAGCGGGGGGACGCGCGATGAGTATCGGTGTCCTGACCCAGTACATCGACAGCCCGTTTTATGGTGAGGCGATAAGAGGCATCGAGGAGGTCCTCGCGTCCGAGGATTACACGGCACTGTTCGCGAGCGGCCGGGGTGATAGGGAGCTAGAGCTCGAGCGGCTTAACATGCTGATGGAACGAAATATTGATGGACTCATCGTGCTCAGCTCCACGCTGGAGGATCACGAGCTAGAGGCGCTCGCGAAGGAGTTGCCGGTGGTCCTCACGGGCCGTGCGACGCTTAATCAAAAGCTGACTAGCATCGGCTTCGACAACCTAGGCGGGGGTGGCCTCGCACTTGGTCACCTGGCCGAGTTAGGCCACGAGGCGATCGCGGTTATTGACGGGCCAGACGATCCGGATGCGAAATTACGCATGGATGGTATCCGTGTCGAGTGCAGTCAGCGAAGAATCGATCTGGACCCAGAGCTTATCGAGGTGGGTGATTTTAACGAACTAGGCGGCTACCAAGCGATGGTTCGTTTGCTGGATAAGCCTAAAGATTTTTCTGCGGTGATCGCGTTGAATGACCAGATGGCTTACGGGGCCATGCTCGCCCTCAGTGAGGCGGGGCTCGATATCCCGGGCGACATATCTCTGTTGGGTTTCGACGACCTGCCGCACTCTGCTTATACCGTGCCTCCGTTGACCACGATCAGTCAGCCGGTGAACAGGATAGGAGCAATGGCCGCCTCAACAGTTTTGGCGATGAGCGCAGGCTTCGCTCAGACAAGTGATCAATCTGTTGCTGCGTCTATAGTGGTGAGGAAATCTACTGACTCTCCCAAAACCCACGGCTAGCGCTCGATTACCGATATATTTTGGATACCGAGTGCTGCCGCGGCGCCAATGAGGCCTGCGTACGGAGTCCTCAGGAGGAACGCGGGGACATTGGTTAGCCAATCTGACAGACGGCCTTTGTGTAACAATCCGCTCAGAAATCTATCTCGATCAAATAGGCCTGCCTGATCGATTTTTTCTATGACTCCGCCGCCGACGTACACGCCACCGGTCGCCCCAAGCGTTAGGCAGAGATTCCCGGCAAAGTTGCCGAGGATGCCACAGAATATCTCTACTGTACGCTGACACATGGGGTCACTTGCTGTTGCTGCGCCCTCTACGATTTCCGACGGAGCTAAATCATCAAGAGGAACGGCACCAGAGAGCTTTACAGTTGCTTGATAGAGCGCCTTTAGGCCCGGACCGGAGAGTATCTTTTCAAACGAAACATGGTTGTGATGTTCCCTGAATATCTCAAGAATCAGTGCCTCCTCTCTGTTTACTGGTGAAAATGAAACATGTCCGCCTTCTCCAGCAATTGGGACCCACGACGAGTCTTTCTTTTTCACGAGGCCTGCGGCACCGAGACCCGTCCCTACCCCAAACAATGCCTTGGTTTCGTTGGGATTCTCCTGAGCCTGATTTACTTTGCTGAGTTGTGCGGCGGTAAGCAGGGGAAGGGCCAGCGCGACGGATTCCCAGTCATTGAGCATAAGCAATTCATTCAACCCACAACTCTCTCTTGTCTGCTCGATTGAGAAGGCCCAGTGGGCATTGGTCATTGTGATCATATCACCCACAATCGGGTTGGCTATGGCAATTGATGCTTCATCAAATGAGGTCGACGACCGCGATTCTTTAAAGACTTGAATGACATCGGACAGCGAATTAAAGTCCTGTACGGCGAATATTTGGAAGTCCTCGATACATCCGTTTATCCTATCGCAACTGGCCAGTCGGCAGTTGGTTCCGCCAACGTCCCCAATAATCACCCGAGTATCTGTCATGAGGCTCTTGTTCTGATCCCTATTGTCCGGTCGCGCCGTCGAACTGGATGTCATCGAATAGGTAGTACTCCGTCGCAGATGTGTTTACCGCATCAAAGAAAACAGAGGCTTTATCATAAGTCGGATTATGGTTTGATCCAGAGAAATCCCAAGATATTGTCTGCCACTGGTTTGCCTTGTCGCTCCCGGTTACCGCCCCCAGCTCTACAGTATCACCGGAGGTAACGTCTTCGAGTTTAAGTCGGACGTTCACGTCGTTATTCTGCATCCACACCCGCATGCTGACCTGGCCACTAGATTCTGATACTAATTCTCCGGAGTCGATAGTCAGGAAGCTGGTGCCAACCACGCTTTCCCCGGCAGTTTTTGTGAGGAACGCGGCAGGCGCNTCGCCCCCCGCGGGTAACCCTGAGTTAAGGCTGGTCGCCGTTCCCCCCAATACACCACTAAAGTCAAAACCGGAGTCATCATCTGCTGAAAAAGTCACCTCAAGGGCTGGAGCTGGTTTGCTCAGATACAGATTGTCTAGGTAAATTGTCTCTCCGGAGTGTCTTGATCCGCCGTGGCTAGACAACACAGCTTGGACGATACTGTCAGTGGATGAGAGCCCCGTCAGCTGGCTCAGCGGTATATCAAAGTGTGTCCACGAGCCCACCACCGGAGCCGGATAGCCATTGGCCTCGCTGAGTACGACGGTATGTTCGGTGTTGTCGCTATGAACTAANCTTAGTCTTAACTCCGCGGTCTCGTCGGTCCGCCAGACGTCCAGTTGGAGTGTTTGCATTGTAGAGAGATCCATGGCCACCGACGGGTTAATGGTTAATGATCCGCCGTCGGCCTTTTTGATCGTGTTACCCGACAGGACAATATCTTCAGCATCTCCAGACCCGTCTGTCCAGGTGGAAATAAGTGCTGGACTGTAGGTGTCACTGAAAAGCGACTGCACATACCGAGAGGCCTCATCCGGCGTATCGCTGGGGCCAGCCGTCGGAGCAGGAGGCGGGCTGAAGAATATATCGTCCAGGTATAACGTCTCACCGGAACCGGTGGTAGTGCCGGCCTGGTGGCTTGAGACCACGATCTGGCCGATTGCGGANTGGTTACTGAGGCCGGTCAGGTCAGACGTCAAGATCTCAATCGGGACCCACTGGCCGGATCCGATCGCATTCCCGTTAGCCTGACTGAACACGATCTCGTGTTCAGTATTGTCAGACCCACCGACGACACCGTCGGCACCAAAGTCAACCAGCTTCACCTTGAGATCCGCGTATGGGTCGGTCCGGTAGACCGAGAACTGGAACTTATAGGCGTCGCTCGCATCCAGTACCGCCGATGGCTCGATCGTAAACTGGGTCACGTTGGAGTACTGCTTGACGGAGTTGCCCGACAGATCCAGATCGATCACCGTGCTGTTGACCGAGTCACCTGTCCGCCAGTTGGAGACCGTATCGACACTGAAGGTATCACTCAAGAGAGCGACGATCCCACTTGATGGCTCATCCGGAGCAATTGGACCAGCGGTCGGTACCGGCACTGTCTGGTAGACCCGGACGTAGTCGACGTACATCTCGTAGTTGAAGCTCCCGGCTGGGACATACTCATCACCACCCAGAGTGCCACCGATCGCGATGTTCATGATGATGTCCATAGGATCGTCGTAGGGCCAGTTGCTGTTGGTCGCACCGGACGGCTTATTGTAGGTCAGGTGCGCGTCGTTGATCCCACCGTCGACACCGAGTTTGACATAATCCGGAGTCCACCAGAGCTGGTAGGCGTGCCAGTCATCGACCTGGCTATCTATCTGACCCTCCCACTTGATCGGATCACCACCGTGGCGGTCGGTCATATGCAACGCGTGGATGATGGTGTCTCCGTCGGCCTCACNGAAGTACNTCGAGGACCACTCGACCATGTCGATCTCGCCGGTCGCGGGCCACCCGCCGTCGTTCATGTCGCCCAGCATCCAGATCGCTGGCCAGGCACCTGATTCGGACGGTAGTTTGGCCCGGATCTCGTAGTAGCCATAGGCAGGCAGGTCGTCAATATCAGACTTAACCCGTGCCGATGTGATCTCTCCGCTGTCACGCTTGGCGGTGATCCTGAGTGCCCCGTTGACACCATCGTCAGTACGATCGGTGTCGCCATCGGCCACACCGACGTTGACGATGACCGAGTTGTCGGTCGAGTTGGTGTAGTTCTGGAGCTCCTGATTACCCCATCCGGACGCACCCGTCTCGAGGGTCCAGTGTCCAGCATCCGGAGCCTGCCCAATCTCGTCGAAGTTGTCCTCGAACTTGAGTATGTAGCCGGCGGGGACCGTGTAGCCGCCGGACAGCCCGGCACCCGGGCCCGAAATATTATCGATGTAGTAGGTCGTGTCACTACTGAGCGCTGTGGCACCTTGGCCATTCTCCCAGTCGATAAATATCGAGATTCGGTCGTAGTTTANCGAGTCGCTCAGGGCGACGTACTCGTTCCGGCCGTAGGATGTGACCCAGCGCTCGACGGGCTGCGAGAAATCAAAGATGACATCGTTCCAACCGGCCTGCGTCAGCTCGGCCTGGGCGTGGACGAAGTTCATGTCCACCGCGCCGTCAAATATCGAGTCACCGACCTCCATCCTTGCGATGATCGAACCGTCATTTGCATTCAGGTGTGCCTCAGGCACCCAGATCCTCGCAGAGATTGCGGTCTGGTCGTTGGCTATATCGAAGTTAATCGGGCCAACGGTCTCGGTAGTCCCGATTCCTAGTTGCACCCCCGCGTAGTGNTANGCGTCGGTGGTCTTGATGAATTGGATNACGGTGTTGGATGCATCCTCCGGATCAGACGCCAGCGAGACCTGATCCTCTGCGCCTTGGAACCCAACCANATTGTAGCNNGNAGCAGTACCCTCAAAATCGAGCCCGGTAAAGTTGGGAAGGCTACTACCCTCGCTGCTATCTGTGCCCGCGACCGCTAGGGGTTGTGCCGGCACAGACCCATTGTACGGTGCCAGTGCGTCGAAGTAGTAGGAGCGACCAATCGCGGCCTCTACCGAGAGGTCCGGAAAGATGCTTAACATGTCGTAGGTGGTGTCGGGATCGAACTTGGTCGCGGCGGTGTAGCCAAGGCTACCGTTGGTGGCGCCGTTTGCAACNAAACGCTCCNCGGGATTATTGAAGTCAAACGTCAGGAAGTTCCATCCTGCCTCGGTGGTAGTCGCCGTGGCCTCTGTNTACTTTTGGTCGTTTGGCCATCCGCCGGTGGCTGAGTCGCCGAGCTGGATCCGGATCTCGCTGCCTGCCTGCTCGCTGTGGACCCACATCCCGAGTACTGGGTTGGTGTTCAGGTCGACCGGTTCTATGATCGGTTGTCCGTTGTTTGTCCCGATCCCCAGAATGGCGTGGGAGTAGAGACCCCCTTTGAGGACGCCGACGAGGTTGTTGTTATCAGATTGACGGACATCATCCCAACTTGCAATGAACGCACCCTCGGACCCCGTAATTGTCCACCCTGAACTGGTTGATGACCACTCCGGTTCATCGAATGTGAACCCGCTGAAGGTCTTGCTGAGGTAAATGTTATCTAGGTACAGGGTCTCGCCAGANGCGGCCCCATCTTTCTGGCTCGAGATCACAATCTGACNGATATTCGCGGTGCTCGACAGATCGGTCAGATCGGCTAGTTTGATCTCCAGATCTGCCCAACGACCGCCAGCGATTTCGTTGCCGTTCGTGATGTTGTAGGTGACCGCGTGTTGAGAGTCATCTTCCCCACCGGCGCCGCCGTCAGAACCGTAGTCGATGATATTTATTTGCAGATCAGCGTTCGGCTTCGAGCGCCAGACACTCACATGCAGCGCGCTCATTGTCGACGCATCGAGCGTGCCAGGCAGGGTGATCGTGACGCTGTCCGCACCGCTGACCTTCTTCGAGGTATCGCCACTATCGGTAACAATCACCGTGTCGGTGATGGTTCCCGCTGACACGGTCCAGCTTGGTGTCACGACATTGGTGTACGCGTCGCTGTAAATAGAGCTGACACCAGACTGGCCCCGTCCAGGGACAGTCGCTGAGGCCAGTGCTTGAATAACGTCCGGCACGGACGCGCTGGTGATCGCTCCGCTGAGATCGAATGAACTCAGTGAGTCCACGGTATCGTCGCCCTTAGCGACTGCCTTCGCCTTGGTCGCGAGGCTGGTCTGGGTCGCGGCCTCGACCTTAGCGATTTGCAGGAGTGCTGCCTCAGGGTCACCGGCGTGGTCTATCAGTGCGGTTTTGACGGCCGCGTTGGCACTCGCGATCTGGGTCTTCATCCCGGTCACGGTACTGGTGAAGCTCGACGCGGTAGGGTCGATCGCAACACCACTACTCTGAGCCGCCGTCGCGG
>PAHG01000025.1 GCA_002705795.1 Gammaproteobacteria bacterium | reverse complement strand
CCAGCACGACACCCATCACACCAATTCTGAAGGGGATTTCGGCATCTTTCGTATCAGATACAGTCAGCCTCAATAGTCCGGCTGAAAACTTATCAACCTGGTGGCATGGCTTTCTCAGACCGGTCAGTAAAATCTCGGCGCCGCTTCCAAATCTCATTTTAGTTCCCGCCGGGAGGTGCTCGAGATCGAGCCCGCTGGTGGTGATATTCTCGCCCAACGAACCACATCGGACTGAGTGACCGAGCGCGTTCCATTCATGAATCCTCTCTAGCGCGATCAGGTGCACCTGACGAAGATTTGGTCTGGCTGGGTCCTTTTCAATAAGATGGAGGTGTTGGACTGTGGTACCAAAGTGGGCATCGGACTCGACGCCGTGGTCACGGACTACTCGAATGCGGTCCATATTTACCTTAGAAAAACTATGATCTTTGTTTACCGATACGGCCTCGACCTTTGCTTTTAGGGCCATCCCGACTAGTCCCTTATATCTTGAAGGAGCCAGTCTGTGGGGATTTCCCGGCCCATATTTCGTTCTATGATTTTCTCATACACAAGGCCACCGACCGATGAAAACTGCAGTCCCTGGTTACCGACGTTCCGATAAAAAGTAATCTGGTCGCGTGAGGTCCGTCCTCCGCACTTGCCCGTGACGAGGTCCTTNAACTCTGGCTTGTCACCGCCCCTNCCGCGGTCCATGAAATCCGGGCTGTCGCCACCAAACCCGGGNGACGGATTCTTCTCCGGAATCACACCCTGCTGCTCNGGGGTCCCTCCAATNAAGGCAGCAGGCGAGTGGCCCCGCTCNGCCTGGAAAATATCGGTCTGCTTCATCTGTAGGCCCGCGACCCCCTGACGAACCACGACATCAAACCTTGAGATGGCCTCCTCTGGCATCTCACGCCGTCCGAGNTTGGTNACGTGCTGACCGGGCTCGAGCCANGCNGCGTCGTAGACCGGNATCATGCTGTCTGTCGCTGACGAGACGATATCGGCGCCGGCGATCGCTTCNCNNGGCNNAGATACTGGTATCACCTCGATATTGAGCTTCGCAGACATCTCCTCCGCGAAGGCCTCCTTGTGGCCGCTCGTCGGGCTATACACCCGGCACTCTCTGATCGGCCTCACGCAGCAGAAGGCCTCCAGGAAGGTCCGCGCCATCCCGCCCGAACCAATCAGACCCACGACCTCTGAGTCGTCCCGGGACAAGTACTTCGCACCGATGCCGGCGCCGCCCCCGACCCGGAAGTGTTGCAGGATCCCGTCGTTGATCAGCGCCAGCGGCTCGCCGTTCTTNGTAGACAGTAAAAATATCANNCCNCAGTANGTNCCGGGCTCNATNCANTGCTTNTCCTCGGTCCACCCACCGTCATCGGTCTTAGGCCAGCTGACGATGTCTGACTTCATACGGATCGCGAAGTAATGCGAGCTCGCGCCCTCCATCGAACCCCAACGGAAATAGCTATCAGCGGCCTCGGCCGGATAATACAAATCCACCCTCGGTCGATGCACGGCGCCGTACTCGGCAAGACCACGAAACGCCTCCTCCTGGACACGGATACAGTCCGCCATCTTGAGCACCTGGCTGACCTCGTCGTTATTGATCAGTTTCATAGCTAGGTCTCCAAGGTGGCGTCAGCAAAGAGTGCTTCCGGTGGCAGGTACTCCGCACCGATACCTTGATCAACCGCGTATTGCATAAGCCTGTCTACGTTCGACCGGTTCGCCGCGAAACCACGGGGCCATGCCTTTCCCATGAAATGATCGCGGTCTCTCTCAAACTGGTGCCGACACCCGGGCAGCATCGACCAGTTCGGATCAGCGTAGTAGCCTTCAGCGATATCAAACGCGGAGTGGAAGATCTCCATCAGCTGCGACGGCAGATCCGGGTTCTCAGTGGCCAATGACTCCTGGATCGCTATAACGTGCATGATCGGAAACGATCCGACCTCACCAAAGTAACGCCTCTCCTCTGACTCAGGGTCAGGGAATAGCCGTCTCGCAGGGATCTCTCCGCTCATGACATTGGCGGGTGGNTGCGGCAAGAAAAACGCATCGATCNCACCCGAGTGGAGCCGATCACCTAACCGATCTCGTTCTCCTATAAACTCGACGCTCACATCGGGCCCGTGCTTTAGGGGGATCTTCTCTTTGGTGGTCAGCTTCCAGTTGATAGAACGCCAAGGGACCTTATAGTGGAACTCCAGGTCGCCCTTGGCGAGGAGCGAAAGCGTTGTCTGAAAAGCGCTGAGAGCGACGTTCTTGCCGACGAGGTGCAAGGGCTCGGTCATATCCGAATCGCGGCTGACCCACATTTGGCTGGTGCTGAACAATCGCCTGGGGAAAACCGGTATACCCACAACAGGGTAGCCCCGTGTCTTCGCTGCCAGGAATGACGACATTGAGAACTCGGCGACATCAAACTGCCCATCGAGGAATAGTTCATGCCGATCAGTCCCGTGCTGAAGCATCGCGCTCTGTCCGACTTGGAACGGTCTGATATCNAANTCANATGAATNAGACAGCGAGCCATCGAAGAACGGAAAATGCCGATCGTATCGATCTATCGCTAGCTTGATCTCCATCCAACACCTCCTGAGTCAAAATCTTTAAGGCTAGCGCGTCTCGGTCACCTCCTTGACCTCTACAGATTCGACCTTTAATTTTTGGTCCTCCGCGTCGATTCGCTCAACCTTGGTACCCTTCTCAAANCCCGCCATCTGGAGTATTTCGAGCTCCTCATCAACTGACGCACTCTCGAACCAATACTGCTCCCCGCGNGGGATCAGTATCCCCTCATACTTACCAAACTCACCAATNACAACATCNCCTGGACCGTAAAATCTCACTCGGCCGGCGAGTACCATCCAGAAGCCGTCCATACCGCGATGGGAGTGGAGGTTATTCTCACCACCCTCACGCACAACCTGTACCCTACCGCGAATAATATCGCTGCCCGCNAGTTGAACGATCGCCTTACCACCGGGCATGTCAGAGGGCTTCTCGTATTTGAAAACCTGATAACTACCTTCGCTCATGATCATTGGTCCTTCAATTGAGNCTTTTGCAANTTAAGACTAATCGAAACAGANCGGNGNAACNCATATGGATCCTATCTCTCCGCAAAANNTTGCAGACTCAGCCGTCTCNGCGAGNNACCTCAGCNNGAGANNTANACCAAGACNCCCAATCCAGCTGAACCCAGAACAACAACCCCGGGATNCCACCGCNTGAGCCATACCCCCAANACAATNAANCCNACAAGCAGATACTCAACGGGGTCAATCGCGATACTTTGAGCGAGCCCGGTGCCGGCGGTTAACATCATCCCCGCGATCACGAACCCAGATGCCGGCATAAACAGAGCAACGTAGTGTCTCAGATTGTCGTGCCAGTGCGCTGCCAACGATGCACCCAAGATGGTCGGGATAGCAATACCCACCAAACAAGCTATAGCGCCGGGGAATCCCGCCAAAAAGTAACCGATACCCGCAACGAAGCTACACTTCGGCCCCGGGACGAAGTTTCCGATCGCGTATGCCCAGGCGAAAAGCGCCGGACTCAGGAGACCCGGGTCCACCCAGTGGTCCTGGATGATCGCAAGCTGGCCGTTGCCCCCACCAAGCGAAAAAAGTGTACTAAACGCTATGACTGCAAGAATCTCGACCAGCATCGATGTATCACTCGACACCTGTCGTTCCCCCTGAGACATCTTCACGAATCATTAACGAACCAATAGCGAGCCCGACACAAGCCGCGATGATGAGCGGACCCTCAGCCACAATTACGTAGAGTGGTATCCCGAGGCTGATGACTAAGCCGAACAAAGCTGGCCGAATACGCAGTCCGTCACCGATAAACATCCTGACCGCGTTTCCGGCAAGCAGTCCGACGACACCCAGTCCAACGTAGTGCTGGATCGTTTTCAGCGCGATATTTTCAGACGCGACGACTGTCAATACACAGGCAACCAAGACCAACGCGGTGCCGGGTAATAGGATCGAAATTGACGAACCAACGGCCCCCCATATCCCACCAATTCGATAACCCACCATAACCGCAAACGCCAGGAATTTTGGGGCCGGAATCATCGCGGCGGCGAGCATCAGCGATCGCTGATCTTCCAGACTAATCAGTTGCCTCCGTTCCACGAGCTCCCGCTGCAACCTATCCATCGCGGCCCACATACCACCAAAACAGGTACATCCGAGCACAAGAAAGAGCCAACAAATAGTAAAGAATGACAGTGGGTTCTTATCGCTCGCGATGGTCAAACACGTCTCCCTGAACGAGTTCTATTAACAGTGGGAAACAGATAATAAACCGATCACCGGCGCCGGCTACTCAGCGACACTAAACAGAATTCATCTGAGGTTCGTATGCATTTAACGTTAGATTAAGCGCAGCCCTATCCCCTAGGTCTCGCAGTCGGCAACAAGGCGAACAATTGTGGCGAGTGATCACAGATAAGCTACTTCAATTTGCCACTGAACTGATCAGGTGACGGTCAAACCACCATCTACAACGAAAGACTGCCCGGTGATAAAATCCGCTTCCTGAGAGCATAAAAATCCCACCACTCCCGTTAAATCAGACACCTCCTGAGGCCTTTTGATGCAACGGGACTGAATCATAGCTTTCATTTGTTCCGGGGAGACTGTCTCCCGCGCGACTTCCGTCACGGTCGCGCCAGGTAAAATCGCGTTGACCGTAATGTTGAAGTCCCCGACCTCTCTCGCCATCGCNCGAGATAATCCCTGAACGCCAGCCTTTGAGCTCACGTAGTGCAGATAGTTAGGCCTGCCCATCGGTACAACCGCTGATGAAAAATTAATTATCCGCCCTGTCGATGATTTCTTCAGCCACGGGAGGGCTTTTTTGCAAGTGTTAAAGGTACCCTTCAGGTTGACATTAATCACCTGATCCCAGTCGGATGACTCAATCTCCCAAAATGGCTTCATGGTTAATGTTGAGAAAATCGAGGCACAATTAATCAGTACATCGAGTCGACCATGACTTTTCCCGATACTGTCAAAAATTGTCCCGCAGGCCTCTTCATCCGTTATATCTAACAGTAGTGTCTCAAAGGAATTCGATCCATCTGCCGGAAGCTTAACGTCCAGATTAAACACGCGATGACCCTGATCGCTAAAGTACGTCGCTAAAGCTCTACCGATTCCTTGCGAGGCTCCAGTGATGCATATAACTGACTCCATAGGAGCGACCTCTTTACATTAAGCTCGGGACGAACGTGACGACCCAAGGATTNAACACAAGAAATATACAAAATAAAAAGTAAATAACCACGAATGGCAGTACAGATCGGTAAATATCCTGCATAGAGACGAGACTGGTCGCGCCCTTTAAGGCAAAGAGGGTATAACCGAAGGGAGGCGTGATACCGCCCACAGTAATATTCACCAAAAGCAGAAACCAGAAGACAAGTGGCTCCACAGGCATGATATCCATGAGTGATTTGTAGAGAGGGACAATAATCAGNAGCAGTGCGATCTGGTCGATTAACATACACAAAATAAAAGGGACGATCATTACGACAAACAAAAGAAGGTATGGGGAGTCAGAGAACATCGCCAACAGNGACTGTANACCGCCCGCGATCCCACTNATAGCGAGGAGCTGNGAGAAAAACTTTGCACAGATCATAATCAAAATAATCATGCATCCGAGTTTCGCGGACTCNAAGACTGATTCAACGACCAGATCGAGGNTCAAATTATTGTAGAGACGAGCAACAAAAAGTGACCCAATTACACCGACCGATGCGGCCTCGGTNGGCGTGGCTACGCCAGTGAGGATTGCTCCTAAAACCAGAGCTATCAGTAGAAGTAACGGCAGCGTATCTACAATGGGCGAAGCGTCACGGATGTCGGCCGCCTCATCCTGATCAAAACCCCGTGACCTGAAAATGATAAAAGTGGTGAAAATTAATGCCANCAATAAGCCTGGGATGATCCCTGCAACCAATAGCTTAGCGATCGATTCTTCAGCTAATGTGCCAAGGATAATGACCAACACGGACGGCGGAACGATGGGTGCGAGGCTTGCCCCCGCCAGTATGGTCCCCGCGCTGATTTGTTTTGGGTAGCCTTGATTTAAAAGGGTTGGCAGCACAGTTCTCCCCAGCATGGCCGCNACCGCCATGCTNGCCCCTGACAATGCGCTGAGAACAGCCGCGAGCAGCATCGTGACCACGTTTTGCCTGCCCGGAATAAATCCGACAACTAACTGGATACTTCTGAACAANCGCTCGACNGCNCCTGCACGAAAAATAACCTCACCCATCAAGATAAANAACGGAATCGTNGCAAGTGCCTGAGTTGTTGCGGTATTCANCATGCTGTTAACAAACATGCCGTAGCCTGATGGCCCTATCTGGAACAGCACTATGGCCGCATTCACCGACAAGAAAACGAGAAAGATGGGTAGACCAGAGACAAGCAACAGAACCAGTGCAATCGTCGCCACGATCATTAAATCAGCCATGTTGCGATGAATCCGAGTGCACGATCTGCAGGAGAAACTCGAGTGCCGCCACTGAGAGGCCAATAATCAGACCCGCATTCAACCAAGACTTAGGGATGGGTGTCGCACTGACCGTCTGCACGCCGGTCGATAACTGAACCAAAAAGACTTGTACCGCGACATAAATAGTGACAGCAACCACCAAGAACGCCACAAGATTCATTACCCTAACGAGACTCAGCCGGTTCGGCAGATTATCCATTAAAAAGGTGATCGCCACGTGCCCCNTGACGCGCGTAACTTCAGGAAATGCAAAGAACANAGAAAAAGCCAGCCCGTACCCAACGAAGTCGTTNGCCCAAGATGTCGGGCTGCCNGCATACCGAAGGATGACCTCNATCACGGTGATGCAAGCGAGNCCGAAAAGACTCAGNCCACTCAGCCATAACAGCAGCCGAGTGGCACCATGGATGAGCCTTTCCATCAATGGCTAGGGGGCTAACTTAGCACTTCGTGCCAGCTTCGCAAATTCCTCGCCTCGAGCACCGTTCTTTTTAATAACCAGACCGAACAAGCCATCCGAAAATACCTTGGGAAGATCGTTGGCATATTTCGAACCAAGCTTGGTCTCTTTCATACCCAGCTTCTTGAGCTCAACAACCTCTGTATCAGCTAGCCCGTAAAACTGGCCCCAGGTTTCTTTTTCAAGATCGATGCCCACCTGCGTTAGCGCGGATTGCTGTGCAGACGACAAATTGTTCCAGGCACCAAGATTCATTAAGATTAAGTGTGTCACATCACCAAACCGCGGCCGCATCATGTAGCC
The DNA here is from genome assembly GCA_002705795.1 of Gammaproteobacteria bacterium. GTDB lineage: Bacteria > Pseudomonadota > Gammaproteobacteria > Pseudomonadales > Litorivicinaceae > HIMB30. The sequence continues at coordinate 14,863 of PAHG01000025.1, read as the reverse complement.
CGCTGTCTCGTACCACTTAAACCCGAGAGCCCCTAACACTGGCCACGCGGCACCATCAACGGTACCTTTATCAAGAGCAGAATAAATTTCTGCTGGCGGCAATACGACTAGGGATCCCCCGAGATGCTCGATCAAAGCCTTGTAGACGGGCGTCCCTCTCACCTTGGCCCCATCGAGACCTCCCGAGGAGCCGATAGGGTTCTTCAGTACCATGTGGTAGCCATCACCGGACGTAGGCATCGCGATTAGCTTCAAGCCAATTTCGTTGTAGCTCTTATCAACGAAGTCCCAGATCCCTGAAGCGCGGCGCTTGTCAGGGTCACCATCAACACCGTCCATACCCATCCCGATACCTGTAGTCCCGTAGTGGTATCCGCCGTGGGTATAGACAAACTGATAGAGTCCAGCCTGAACCGGCTCCAGTTGTTCGAAAGGAGAAACGGCTTCTGGACCCTTAACGTCAAGCGTCAGATCCGGAACTCGCTCCTTTACCAATTCGGCAAACTTTGGCACCGTGTACTTCGCACCCGCGTAGTTAGTGTTCCAGCTCGAGAGCATATTTAACTCCGCCGCTTGAACCCACGTTGAAAGCGCCACAGCCACAAAAGAAGCCAGACATATATTTATTTTTTTCATTACGTATCTACTCCGACAAATATGGTATTTCTAACGAATACACTCTCCGACACCATACTCAGAAGCGACAATCAATGGCAACCCTGAGATGATCCAGAACCTCAGGAACTGATACGACTTTTGTCGTCTGAATCAAATTAATTTGAGATCTGGATCAAACCATACCAAAATAGTGGATCGACCCAACCGCCTTGACACCTAAAACAAAAAAAAATTTACTGAAGTCGCGGTTTATACCCAAGCAAGTTATGGAAGTACCAGAGCCCTTGAGCGTCTGTTGACGATCGATCTGGTAACTCCTTAATAACTAGTACCTTGCTGGCCCACAAATCGTGGCGAATTTTCAGCGAAACGCGGTGAAAGAATAATCAACTAACTGTTTCGAACAATACTCTAGCGTGACAAAGGACAGACTGCAGTGCCGGGACATTCATTCTTACCAAAACATACAGGAATCTTCTTTAACGGTAGTTTTATCGGGGGTGATACGCGTCTCCAGTCACGGAATCCCGCGACTGGAGAGGAGATCCTAGAGGTCAGCGGAGCATCGCCCATCATGGTTGATCAGATCGTTGAGCATGCATCACGGGCCCAGCCAGGTTGGTGGAATCTTGATATTAGAGAACGAGTTGCTTGTGTAAGAAACTTTATTCATCAGATCGAAGCACACGGTGAAGAGCTTGCCATGCTCGACGCTATCGACTCAGGAAACCCCTATCAAGGTATGCTGATCGATATCAAAATCAGCTTAGCGGTGATGGATCTTTTCGCCGGTCTTGCGACAGAGATTAAAGGCGCGTCCTTTCCGGGCTCAAGCGACCGGATAAACTTTTCAGTCCGCGAGCCCCTCGGGGTTATAACAAGGATCGTTCCATTCAATCACCCGATGATGTTCACCTGCATCAAGAGCGTCGCGCCCCTGATAGCGGGAAATGCAGTAATTATTAAACCCTCAGAGCACACGCCTCTGAGTGCTCTACGAATTGCCGAACTTGCTGGCAACCTCTTCCCTCCCGGAATTTTTAATATAGTAAACGGTGGCCGTGAGACTGGGAGCGCACTATCTCAGCATCCAAAGGTCCGGAACGTTAGCCTCGTAGGCAGTGTGCCAACCGGGAAAGCGGTTCTTGCTGATGCTTCTAGGACTATAAAGTCCGTTCTACTCGAGTTGGGCGGCAAGAATCCATTGATTGTCTGCCCTGAAACTGATGTGGAATTCGCGGTCGCGACCGCCGTCAAGGGCATGAACCTGACATGGACCGCGGGCCAGTCTTGTGGGTCTACGAGCCGTCTGCTGGTGCATGAGAGCCTCTACGACGATGTGGTAGACGGCGTTACCGAGGTATTTAGTCAACTCAAACTAGGGATTCCCTCTGACAAGCAGACGGAAATGGGTTGCCTAACCACCGGACCTCACTTCAACAAGGTGAGGGAATACCTATCGATCGGAATGGCCGAAGGCGCGAGAATGACAACCGGAGGTCTACCGGACCAATCCCCCCACCCAGAGGGTTATTTTATCCGGCCAACCGTATTCAGCGACGTCGATCCAAGTATGCGGATCGCCAACGAAGAAATTTTTGGTCCGATCTTGTCAGTGATCCCTTGGAAAACTGACAACCAGGTGCTTGAGATTGCGAACTCAGTCGACTACGGGCTTACTGCTGGCATCTTGTCTGATGACATCAACCAAGCACTTCGTATGTCTCGTGAAATACAGGCCGGGTACGTCTGGATCAACAACTCGAGTGATCATTATCCGGGCGTACCTTTCGGGGGCTATAAAGATTCCGGGCTAGGTAGGGAAGAGTGTTTAGACGAGATGCTTGCCTACACGCAAGTAAAAGCAATTAACGTACACCTAAGGTGATCGATGCGGGTATGACGCTGGTTCAGGCTGCCGAGTTTGCGCAGTTAAAACCTTTTGACATCGAACACACGTTTGATGCAGTTAAGGTCAACAGTCAGGAGCTCAATTGAGTCCAGCTATTATTTAACAGTCAGGCCCAACTCAAGGCCAGAAAGGAACAATGCCCGCTCCACCCTGGTAATCCCCTTGATTAGCGTACTCGGTACGAAAGGGATGTCCGGTAGCAATCGTTGCCGAAATTCAGCCGCTTCCCCCCGGCATAATTACGGAGCAACCTCCATCCACGAACAGATCCGTGCCGACGATAAAGTCTGATTGATCCGAGACTAGGAAGGCCACCGCGTTGGCCAGATCATCTGGCACACCGGCCCGGTTTCGGAGATTAACGATTGGCCTGCTCGGATCAAAATCGTCTTTACCGACAGGTGACCCGATCTTGTTCGGTACGACACTGTTCACACGGATATTGTAGTCGGCCAACTGAATCGCCATCGCCCGGGTCAAATTCACCACACCACCCTTCGCCGCTGCGTATGCTATCGCCCTACCCCTTCCGAAGTATCCGGTCGTCGATGACACATTGACGATGTTGCCTGATGTTTGATCTTCGACCATCCGGTGCGCGACACACTTCGCAAAATAAAATGGCGCGGTCAGCGTAATATCTAGGGTCCGCTGCCACGTCGCAAGATCGATGTCCAGTATGTTCTTGTTGTCTGAGATGGCGACGTTATTCACCAAAATATCGATCCTTCCAAAGTATGCATGGATAGCACCCACGGTGGTCTCGATCTGCTCCGGTTTCGACACGTCACAGACGAACGCCGCCGCCGACACCCCTTTTCCGCTTAGGTCCGCGACGACCTTATCAGCGCGTCCTTGGTCCAGGTCCACGACAGCAATCGCCGCGCCCTCGTCGGCCAACCTGTGCGCGATCGCTTCGCCTATGTTTCTGCCCGCGCCGGTGACGACAGCAACCTTACCTGCGTGACTCATTCTAAATTTCCTCATCAAAACCAACTGACGGAGTTAGATGTATCAAACTCGGTCTGCAGAGGCCAATACATCTGGGATCGTAGTCCCATATCGAAAACGAAAACGAGTGTCACATTTACAAAACACAAATTTTTGAAATTTTTTGCCAAGCCACCTGATTGGCAGGGCACACTTAAATTAATCTAGATAAGAACGTTGGTCTGCTGGATTCCGTAATGGGCGATAGCTATGGTTTAAGTTGAGCAGCGAACAAGGTACCGCGAGCGTGTCACATCTTAACCTATCGATCGCAACCAACGACTATGACCACTTCCGCGACGTCAGGATCCGGAACGTGAACCCCGAGGGAATTGATCTCAATTGGTTCATATTTACCCATCATGAGTGTTTTGCCAGATTCACGGCGGACAGAGAGTTCGATATCTCGGAGCTCTCTTTTGCAAAGTTCAGTACGCAGATCACTCGAGAAAATCCAGACATCGTGGGACTGCCGATCATTTGCTCGAGGTTGTTCCGTTTCAGTTCGTTCTACGTCAACAAGAACAGCGGCATCAAGACCGTGGAGGACCTAAAGGGAAAACGGGTCGGGTCGCCAGAGTGGGCTCACTCCGCCGCGGTATGGATGCGGGGGTGGATGCAGAACGATAAGGGAATAGATCTTACAGATATCCATTGGGTCCAGGCCGGAGCCAACGCCCCGGGACGCGAGGAAAAAGTTGAACTCAACCTACCAGAAGGGATCAATCTCGAGCGAATCAAAGACAAATCGCTTAGCGAGCTTCTCGCAAACGGAGAAATCGACTGCGCAATTATCGCCCGGCCGCCGACGTGCTTCCTAGAGAACCACCCTGACATCGTTAGGTTGTTCCCTGACTATATTAAAATGGAAGAGGTCTACTTCAAAGAAACCGGTGTCTGGCCAGTAATGCATATCTTGGCGATGAAACGGTCCATCCACGACCAACATCCGTGGGTGGCTCGGAATCTCTACAACGCTTTCCTCGAGTCGAAAGAACAGAGCGTATCGAGGCTCCTTGACCCAGCGATCTCCCGTTATCCCCTACCTTGGCTCGCAACATACGCGAGAGACATGCGCGACTTCATGGGCGGGGATCCCTTCCCTTACGGTATCGAGGAAAACCGGAAGAGCTGGGAACAGATGGCTCTGTACTCTTATCAGCAAGGCATCGCCCACCGGCGGTTCACACCCGAAGAAATTTTCCCTTCGAGTGTCTCGACCAAAGTCATCATCTAGCGAGGCGATATCATGGCAAGTAGACACCCCCCATCCGCAGGCGCCGTTGACCCTGCGGTAACAGCGGACCTGGCCGCGGCGGCCCGCATCCTAGCTGCTCGTGGTGTAGTCGACGGGTTCGGGCACGTGTCCATGAGACACCCGACCGCACCAGACCGTTACCTGATGGCCAAGTCGCTAGCGCCCGCACTCGTAAAACCATCCGATATCATCGAGTACACGCTCGACAGCGATCCGTGTGAGGATCGCGGACGGGGGTCGTTCCTAGAGCGATTCATACACGGCGAGATCTACAAGATGCGCTCGGACGTGAACGCGGTGGTGCACTCTCATTCTCCTTCGGTGATCCCGTTTGGGTTGGTCAAGAACCAGATGAAGGCGATGTTCCACAACGCGGCGTTCCTCGCGAAAGGCGTCCCGGTGTTCGACATCCGGCAATCGTTTGGGATGACCGATATGCTTGTCTGTGACTGCGCCAAGGGCTTCGCTCTGGCCGAGACCCTTGAGGACAAACACGTGGCCCTAATGAGGGCACATGGCTCTGTAGCCACAGGAGATACCCTACAAACGGCCGTGTTCCGTGCCGTCTACACAGAGGTCAACGCCCGGATCCAGCTGTCTGCGATCTCGATCGCAGACAATACAGGGATAGACGCGCTTGAGCAGGAAGAGGGTATCCTCGCAGACGAGATTAATAAGACAGCAGGAATGAGAGCCTGGAACCTCTGGCGTACCGAGATTAGATCACAAAATAACTGGTAGAGATTATGGAAACGTTAAAGCAAGACCTTGTCGACTGTATCCGGATGCTCGAGTCATCCGACATCATTGACTACAACGGACACGCGAGTATCAGGCTCGACGAAAACCGGCTACTGATTAATATCGGCTCCTGTCAAAGAAGTTGCCTCACGACCGCGGACATCTGCGAGATTGATTTCGAGGGAAATGTCATCTCTGGTAACGGAAAGCCGCCACTGGAGTTCCACCTCCATGTTGGGATCTATAAGGTGCGTCCGGACGTGAAGGCAATCGTTCACGCACACCCTAAGTGGTCAACTTTCCTCACAATGACTGGCCACGAGTATCAACCGGTCTACGCGCAAGGTACATTGGTGTACCCGCTGCCGCTATTGGACTCACCGAACTCAATCAATAATCCGGTGATGGCCGGCAGACTGGCGGACACGCTCGGTGAACGTCCAGCGGCCCTGATGAAGGCCCACGGCGCGGTCACCGTAGGCGAAACTATCCAGGACGCGTTCGTACTCGCGAATTATTTGGAAGAGAACAGCTACCGGCAGTATATGGCGATGAAGATCGGTACACCCTACGCTTTCAGCTCGGAGGAGATNGAGAAGTGCCAGGAGAAGCTGTGGAGCCCCGCCCTCTTCGATCGGACATGGAATCACTTCAGGTCGAAGCTTGCGCCGACCAGACTTTAAGCATTGCTGATGACGAAACTGACACANGACACCGAAATTAACCTCGCGGGTGTGATGGGTTACCCCATCACCCACTCGAGGAGTCCGCTGATGCACAANACCCTGATGCAAGAGAACAATGTGCGTGGTGTCTATATACCGATTGAGATCAAGCCGGGTACCTTGGGCCCGGCTCTCGAGTCGTTACCGAGGCTCGGGTTTCAGGGCGTGAACCTTACTATGCCGCTCAAGCAAGAGGCGATCGCAACGGTCGATGAATTGGATCCGGTAGGGAAACTTATGGGGGCAGTCAGTTGTATTGTCGTCAGGCGAGACAACTCTCTCCTCGGCGTCAACAATGACTGGCTCGGCTTCCGAGACAATCTAAACTCCGCCGTACCCGGATGGAAATCGACAACACGTTCAGCGCTTGTTTTGGGTGCCGGAGGTGGCGGGTTGGCAATTGTGTATGCGCTAGTCCAGGAAGGTGTTAAGGAAATTGTAATTACCAACCGTTCCCAGGAGCGAGCAGAACAAGTCGCTGATATTTTTAAGAGCGAAAATATCCAGGTAAGACCATGGTCTGAACGCCACTCACTGGTCGCTGACAGCGACCTGATTGTGAATACCACCAACCAGGGCATGACCGGGCAGACTCCACTTGAATTATCGCTCGACTCCGCCAAGTCTGACACGATCGTTGCGGATATTATTTACGTCCCGCTAGAGACCTCACTGATCGCTGAGGCAAAACTAAGGGGGCTACGCACGGTTGGTGGACTAGGAATGCTGTTACATCAGTCCCGCCCGGCCTGGAAACTCTGGTTTGGGATTGATCCCGATATCAGCGAGCATCTCCGGTCGATAATGGAACGGGATATCAATCGCGATGACTAAACGAGCGGGCCTATGCTAAGCCCTCGATAAAGACGCCTTTGTAGAGCTCTTTTTCAAGCACGTATTCAAACAGCCCAAACAAGATAAGACCCAGAACTAGGCTGACCCCGAGAGCCATGGTTAGCTTTTTACCGCCAAACAAGTACATAGAACAGAACGTATATACCACCGCGGCGGGGATCAATCCGATGCAATAGGCCATTGCCACAAACGCTGTGATCCAACCCGCCGCGCTCAAAACACTCTTGATACCTGGTTGGTTTGCCTTTTCAGTATCGCTATCACCCGCTGGATTATCGAGCCCAACTATTACAAACAGGCAGGTCATCAACATAAATACGGAAGCCCAGAAGGGTATGAACGCAGAAACAGGGCCGTAGCTGGAGCCGATGTACAAAGTACCGACAGCGAAACCAGTCAGGGGTACCAACAGCCAAAAATTATTTTGATCGATTTTTATTTTCATGCTGAAGCTCCCTCGTTATCTGGCTTAGCTAAAAATCCCTTTAGGTAGTACGCGATACACCCAACAATCAGGACCATGATNACTATTGATTGAGGTCTATCAAATAGGATACTTAACGTGCCATCACCTATCCGCAACGTCTGGAAGTAGCTGGTCTCCATGAGCGGACCAAGGACAATCGCTAGGGGGAAGGCGATACGAGGAAATCCAAAGCGCATAAAGATAAAACCTACGAAACCGAAGCCGAGCGTGGTGAATACATCGTAGATCTCGTTGTCGAGCGAGTAGGACCCTATCATCGCGAAGGACAACACGATTGGGACAAGAGTTCGAGAGTCCACAAATGTGAGCTTCGCGATCGAGCTCGCNGCTGAAATCGTGATTATCGATGCGATCACACCCGACGCGGCGGCAGCCGCGATCAGGATCCATATAATGTCCAGGCTCTCGGTCATGATGGTTGGTCCCGGCACCATCCCGTGGAGGATAAGGACGCTCAGAAAGACAGCCATCTCAGCACTCCCCGGTATACCGAACGCCAGGGTAGGTACCAGGGCACCGCCCTCCTTCGCATTATTGGCGGACTCGGGCGCAATTACCCCCACAATATTACCCTTCCCGAAAGAGTCACGTTCACTCGGCTTCGCGGTTGTTACCGCAATTGTATAGGCCATGAATGCGGCTACGGTGCCACCAACACCAGGCAGNGCGCCGACGCCGGTACCGATCGCGCTCCCGCGGAGCAGTACCTTCCAACGCTTTATGGGCTCCAGGCAACCNTGCAAAACTTGCCGAAAGTTAATGGCCTCCATCTCACCGGACCCGGCCACTGATCCACGCTTGGCCCACAGGTTAATCATCTCGCTGACAGCAAAAAATCCGATCATTACCGGGACCAGCTTAAAACCATCCCACAGATAATCGATACCAAAAGTAAATCGCTCTTCTCCGGTGACCTCATGATACCCAACAGAGGCAATGATCAACCCAAAGAGCCCAACAATCAGACTCTTCACAAACTTTTTACCTGTAGACAGGGAGACCGTGACCAGGCCAAGAACGGCCAACAGTAGAAACTCTGTCGGCGCAAACATCAGCACAATCTCACGGGTAATGGGTACCATAGCTATCAGGAAAATTATTCCGATGATTCCGCCCAGCCCAGATGCCGCCGCCGCAGCCCCGATGGCTAGCCCCGCCTTACCTTGTTGAGCCAGCGGATATCCGTCCAGCGTTGTGGCGGCGTTGGGCGCCGTCCCCGGTGTATTCAGGAGGATAGCGGTCACGGCTCCACTCGTGGGAGCCACTCCCATAACACCAGCCATCAAAATAATCGCATCGCCGGGTTCCATATTCATAGAAAACGGAATCAATATAGCCAGCGCGGTAGTGCCGCCAAGCCCAGGGAGTACTCCAAAGACAAGACCAATTAACGTTCCGAGGAAGAGATAGAACAGAGAGTCGAGCTCAAAAAGCCGAATCCAGGCCTCAGTAATCACCGCTAAATCAAGAGCTTCCATTCAACCAAGACCCATCCGATGTAAAAAATAATGGAGGTCCTGCCTTCCACCAAGAGGATGGAAGGCAGGGACAATAAAACGACTAGAGGACGCTCTTGAACTTCTTAAAGAAATTCAGTGTATCCATCAGCGCTTTCTTTGTTTCCGCAGTTGAGTCATAGGCTTTGACTGGGTTACCTGTCTTGGCAGACCAAGCCTGAATGTCAGGATGATTTACGGCATAGGCCAGGGCATCGTTCCATACATCCATAACGTCTTGAGACATCCCAGCAGGGCCAGCGATGATCCGTAGTAACCCAAGGCTATGGAGCTCTGGATGGCCGAGGTCTTTACCATTAACTGCCTCCGGGAAAGCTGGGTCAATCTCATCTGCGAAGTGCGCGAGGATGCGGTAGTCTCCGCCCTTGTTGTACCTCTTGGCCGAGCCAGACGCCAGCATAGTCACGTCACCGTCGCCACGCAGTACCGCTGTTGTATANGCTCTGGATGACTTGTATCCGTAAATATATTCACCGTTCTTACCCAGGGTCGACCACGTAATCTTGTTGGCCAGGTTTGAGGTTGAGGCAGGCCCCTGCTCAGGGATCTTCAGGTCGCCTGGCTTNTTAACGAGATCTTCGAGNTTCTTGTATGGACCTTCTTTGGAAACNACCACAACGTAGCTGTCCCCACCGACACGGTTTANCCAACTGTATGCCTCGATATCATAACCGGGATTCTCGCCTTTGATGTAAGGCATGCCGTGGCCTGGGATGTTGAAGATCTGGACGGTGTGTCCGTCAGGCTTTTGCTTCGATGTGTACACAGCGGCTTTCTTACCAGACGCGCCAGGCATATTTTTTGGTACAACTTTAACGTTGTTATAGTTTTTTCCTGATTTCGTCGCGAAGTACTCTTCGATGTACGGCGACAACTTCCGTGTCAACGTGTCAAAACCGCCACCAGGACCATAAGGAATCACGATAGTGATATCTTTTTCAGGGAACGCTGCCTGGGCCGGCGCTGAAGCAACCAGTCCTAAGGCAACAAGTGCTGTGAGAAAACGCATACTTGCTCTCCTTGAGATTTATAATTATTCGCCATCAACTAATTTGATGATGACTTAACCGTACACTTCATCGCTGGTGGCAGTCCAGAGAATCACCAAAATCGGCTATCGAATTTTGTTATTGGCTCGATATGACCTGTGTATGGAACGTTTACAGGCGATCCCTCGCAATCCATAAGGTCGCCAGCATCAAAACCATCAATGTCATCCCAACGATCAAGAATGTCCACTGGGTGCTAATGATTCCCGCAGTCAGTCCCGCAAACAGAGGGATCAAGAAGGTCGCGCAACGGTTCGAACTTGTGCGGAGGCCGACGATGAGTCCCTGGATATCCTTAGAAATCTTGGCGCCGAGCACTGAAAACATCGCAGGCTGCGTGACACCAATAGCCAAACCCATCGTGATATTGAGCACAGCTAAGGTGGCGTAGGATTCTGTCAACGACATAGAAGACACTGCCATCAGCGCTAACACGATAAAAACACCAAGAATCTTTTCCGAGCTCCACCATTTCGCGAACACGGCGTGCAAAAAGGCTGAGAATGCCGAAGATATCGCGCTGATCCCAATCAGGACCCCTATTTGCGACGCGCTGAACTCGAGCTCTGCCAGATAAACTGGGAGGAAGCTCGTCTGGAGAGACACCGCACCCAAGCGGACCGACGAGCAGGCGATGATATAAAAGACCACCGGATCCCGTAGCTGCCCAAAGGCCTGACTGTAGTCTCCCTTCACAGCCTGCCGTTTAGACGCGGACCGCTCCATGCCGCTCACTTCTTGAGATAATTGTAGAGCCAAGACACTCATAAGACCGCACCACAAGGCAGCAGCGACAAAGCTCGAGTCAGTCCCCAAATAATCCCAGACGAAGCCAATAATGAACGGCCCGAAGAATGTCCCGCCCATACTCCAGAACCCGAGGTGGCTCGTGACAATAGGGTCGCCTCGGTAAGTCTTACCGATGCCTGTCTGCACACCGATCCAACAAAATGACTGGCAGACACCAAAAACAAGCTGAAGCAGAACCAAGTGGAACACGCTGGTCGTAAACGGATATACTAGGGAGAGAACCGCACAAGCAAACGCCAGCCGCGTGACGACAAAACGCACACCGTAGCGGTCGACCATAGCTCCGCCCGGAATCGCCAACAAAAACGGGAGCAGCGACCGCATCGCCATGATGATACCGACCTCTGCTGGGCTCGCTCCGATCCCGAGCGCATAAAGCGGCACAATCACGGCGGTCAGCGGGACAAGACCCAACGCCAAAAATCCGGATGCAAAATAGCTAATTTTTTCTCTATTCATCTATCGGACTAAAGCGTCTCAAGCTCAGTAGCAATATCGGAAGCGAAAACATAATCAGTGCAATCCTGAATATTTGGTGCGTCACAACAAATGTCAGATCTAATTTAAGGGCAAACGCTAAGAGAGCGAGTTCTGTCTGGCCGCCCGGCATAAACGACAGCACGACTTGAACCCACGGGATATCGGTGGCCATAAGAAGCACGATCAACGTACAGATGGACAATACAAGGAACATTATGAAAACACTCGAGATACCAGCAAAAAATGCCTGCTTCATCGAACCGATTGATACCCCACAGAACGCCCGGGCGATATCGATCCCAATCGCAACCTGGGCCAGTATCAGGAGGGGTGTAAATAGCTCGAGGTGGAGCACATCAAATCCCTGTAGCCCGGCCACGAGAAACATGGGGCCCAATAGGGGTGCGCTTGGGATCTTTAAATAGGCGAAGACCTTCCATCCTGCGTACCCCAGCGCGAGGTGCATGACTATAAATTCTGCGTGGTATAGCGACGGGGTCTGCATCCGCAGATCTTGGACCCCGACATATAAACCCAGGATCGATGCACCGATCACTATAATGACGACCCGCATCAAATGGATAATCGTTAACGTCTTGACGTCTGCATCCATATCACGGCCACTCGTGACCATCTCAACCATCCCACCCGGAAGTGCAGAAAACATTGAGGTAAACGCGTCGAATCCAAATACCCGCCTGAACACATGGAAATTGATAGATGTCGCCAGAACAAGAAAGACCGGGACTACGAGCAGCGTAGTCCAGTAAGAGAGAAACTCATTGACTGTGACCGCGTCGAATCCTGTACCAACCATCGCACCGAGAACACAACGTGCCCACGGTGTCAGTGGCTTATAGGTTTCAACCTGCAAGCCAGATACGGCCGCGATCGAAGTCGCGACCATTGATCCAAGTAGCCAGGCTAGGGGGACTTGTTCATAAAAAAGACAAAAACCACCCGCGAATCCAATCAGCCAGCTGTATATTCCAAAACGTGACATCAGTAGTATTCAATTCGAAAACATAAGAATCGCACAAGACGTTTCAGACCAGTCATGATTAAAACCATCCTAAGCCGATATAGATTTAATCTTTCAGTCCAAAACGAGTGTTGACTAGATTATAACCTGCGCAAAACACTGTCCGTAATCCTCGAGAGATTGGAGACTTCAAATGACTCGATACCATGATCAAACCGACCGAATCTTCGTGCGGGGCGTCCAGGGTGCATATAACCTTCAGCAAGAACTGGAGCGCCTCAGGTCTCAGCCACGTGTACGTAAAGCGAAGGACCTGAAAATGGTCGATGGTCCGCAAGCATACTCGCGCCACTACGTCGAACCCAAAGACGGGATTACTCAGACGTTCCACCTTCACTTGGAGGAATACAGTCCGGGGGGGAAATCTCAGAAACATGGGCACGTTAACGAGGCCGCGTTCTATATCCTCGACGGTCAAGGGTATGAGATCCACGACAATATCCGTTACGACTGGAGCGCTGGTGACGTCGCAATTGTACACAACAACTGCGTCCACCAGCACTTCAACGCGAGCGAGACCGAGCCAGCGAGGGCGCTCGTAATCAAAACAAAACCAATGTACTTGTTCCTCAATATGCTATTCCAGCAGACCGTAGAGGCACGACACAAGGACCCGGTCCCGGGCCAGGAAGGGTTTGAACCCCGCGAGGAAGAACTCGACTACAACCACCCAGAGGGAGGCTACTAATCATGGCGTGGCAAGAATCCAAGTTCTGGCTTAATGGCTCTGAGAACATGTTGAAATATCATGAGACGCTGCACGAGGCGCTTACGGCAGACGAGAGGAATTCCAAGCGTAAGAAGGTGGTCCATCCAAACGAGATGCCCTGGGAACTGGCTCCGCAAGGGATCCTGAAGCACCTGATTAATGAGCAGATGAATACCCGCATGGAGACAGTCGACGCCTACATGCAGATCATTCCCCCCGGTAGCCGCTCTGGTAAGCACAGACACCTTGCCGAGGAGTGCCTCTATGTGCTCGAGGGATACGGCTACGACCTCCATCAGGACTGTGATGTTGAGATTACCGATACCTATCACTGGAAGGCGCAAGATGAGGTCAAGAAGTTCGAGTGGGAGGCCGGGGATGTGATTTACATCCCACCAAACACGATCCACCAGCACTTCAACGGTGACCCTGAGCGTCCTGCGCGCCTCATCTCTGCAACCAATCGTGTCTACTCAATGTGTGGCCTAAACGATCTCGAGCAGCTAGAGAATGCCCCGGAATACATCCCCGACACCAACATCGACGCCGAATGGGTGAGGAGGCTAATCGCCGAGAAGGTTAACGCCTAATGATCATACTGGGGTCCTTTCTATCGTTCCTAAGTGCCGCGTTCTTTGGTTTCAACGCGGTCATGATGCGGCGGGGGGTGCTGACAGGTACGGCACTCCAGGGCCTCAGTTTTACCCTTCCCCTTGGCGCACTTTTTTTTGGAATCACATCCCTCGTCCTGCTCACGCCTGAAGATATCGAGGTCCTCGACTGGACCGGGGCCTGGTACTTCATCGGCGCAGGGATTATGCACTTCCTAATCGGTCGATATACCAACTACAAATGTACCAAGGCGGTTGGTGCCAATATCGGTGGACCGATCCAGCAATTCACAGTTGTTGTGTCGGTGGTGCTCGCGATTTGGATACTCGGCGAGTCCATCAACTGGCTAGGGTGGATAGGCATCGTCCTACTAACAGTGGGACCTCTGGCGGTGGCCAAGGAAAAGAAGAAGAGTAAGGTCGAGAAGCTTGAGTTCGAGTTCAAACTCCTGGAAGGATATGCCTACGGGATTACAAGCTCCATCTGCTATGGTGCAAGCCCGGTACTGATCGCACTCGCCCTTGAGGTCAGCACCTGGCAGCTGGCGCTTTACGGCGCATTTCTGGGTCACGTAGCCGCATCGCTGGTGCTCCTTATCATTGTCCTCGCGTTCGGATTGACCGGCGAGATTAGGGCGACCGACAAGAAAAACATCCCGTTTTTTATGCTCTCGGCCGTGTTCGTATTCCTGTCGCAGGGGCTGCGGTATGTCGCGCTCGCGCTGGCGCCGGTCTATATCGTTTCTCCAATGCAGAGAACGTCGACCATCTTCAGGGTCATCTTCAGCAAAATATTTAACCCGACCACTGAGCTTTTCGGTATCTGGATCTGGATCGGGATCGGGGTCTCACTGCTAGGTGCGGTCTTATTAACGATACCGAAGGAACTGATAACCGCACTTTTTGGCTTTTAGGGATTTCGCCATTTGCTCAATAACAATTCTGAGATCTAGCCAGAGTTAGCCTCAGAACAATCCAGATACACCATCCACAGTCAGTTATTTTTGGCACGCTCAGCTTGACCCATCGCAAAGTTCAGCGACTTAATCTCGGTGTAGC
>PAHG01000024.1 GCA_002705795.1 Gammaproteobacteria bacterium | reverse complement strand
TCCTGCTCCCTCAATGTAAATACGATGACCAGACCCGCCCCCACTACGGCACACAACCAGAAGCCCAGACGTGCCCGGTAACCATGCACTATGACGGACAGACCCGCGGTCACTAGCGGCAGGATCCCCAAGACGACGGCACCATGGTAGGACGGTACCGTCTGTAACCCGATGGCCATCGCCAAGGGGAACCCAAAAACCAGACCCAGACCGCTGACCAACAGCGGCTTGATCTCACCTCGTCTTGGTCGACTTGACTGACTGAAGATAAGCCAGATACAGGCCGCCGACCCGGCAATCACCGCACGAATCATAGTGATAAATGTCGGAGAGAAATCGGCCAGCGCGATCGACGTTAACGGTAAGGTTGCCGCAAAGCACAGCACACCCACAAAACCAAGGACGTAAGCGTAGGCCGTTTGGTGTCGTCTCAGCATCTCTAACAAGGCCAGAAATCTCCAATGTCCAATCCACCGAGGGAAACTTGGCGATGTCACACACAGAGACCCAAGAAACACCGACGAAACGGTATACAGTTAATGATATTCCAAAATCATCAACCGCCGCGTGGAGTCTCTCTGGTAGGCTTTATCGACCGAGCGCAGGGCGCGTTGCCACAGTTGTTCCGACCGGAAAGACCGCTAGTCTACTGACTTCGCAATCAGAACAACACTCTACACTGAACCCTCAAAAGATCCCGGTGAGTGATGATGTGTACGCTATTCTTACCGCTTGGCGCGATCAGTCATGTAACTATCGACGTCAAATAGATGTCGCCCCGCGTCAAAGTAGGGCCGCATCGAGTCATTTAACCGTCGAACCTCGTCCCGGATCACGGCCTCGTCGTTCTCAGTCCAACGTGACTCAGTCTGCTCGAGGTAATACGCCGACACCCGCTCCAGCTCGTCAAATACCGCAGCGTTGTGGTAGCGAAGCTCGGCATCAATCGCCCGTATGATCGCCTCATTCTGGGTCTCCATACTAGCCATTTCAACCGCGATATCGGCCTCCCACCACGGACGATCGGCGGCGGCAACGGTTGCGGACTGCAACATAATCAATGCAAGATGCGTGACGCGTTTTTTTAAAAAATAAAACAACAGACCTAAGGGCAAAGCATGACTCTCACAGTAGGTTTTATCGGTCTCGGAACCATGGGTTTACCGATGGCTCGTCACATTATCAATCGGGGCTTTAAACTAAAACTTTACGCGCGTCGCGCCGAGGTGTTTGAGGGTAAGGCGAAAGAACTGATAGAGCTGGGGGCGACACCCTGTCGGAGCCTCGGTGAGGTCGCGACGGACGTTGAGATCCTGATCACCAACGTGACTGGGACTAATGACGTGGAGTCTGTCCTCATCGGACCAGAGGGCGCAATGCATAGCGCGTCGCCCGGAACCCTCTTCATTGATCATTCGACGATCGACCCCGCACGAACGATGGAGATTGCTCAGACGCTCCACGGGGCTGGTATGGATTTCGTCGATGCACCTGTATCAGGTGGGGTGTGGGCCTCTGAAGAAGCCCGCCTAATCGTTATGCAGGGCGGGGCACCGGATTCATGCAAACGAGCAAACCAAGTCATCGACTGTTACGCAAAGGCCATCACACGTGTCGGTGATGCCGGGCATGGACAGATTGCCAAGCTCAGTAATCAGATCGCACAAACCATCACCATTGAGGGTGTCGCTGAGTGTCTCACGTTCGCGAAAAGTTTAGGCGCCGACCCACGGTCCGTGTTTGAGGCAATAAAAGATGGGATGGGCGGGAGTCAAATGATGTCGCTGATGGCTCCGAAAATGATTGACGAAGATTTCGGTGCGGGGATCGAGGCACGACTCCATGCCAAGGACGTGGGTATCGCTCTTGAGACAGCGGAGGCTCAACAGCTTCGTCTACCGTGCCTCGAGTTCGTTGCGAGCCAATTCCGTGCGATCATGGGTCAGGGTCTTGGGACCCAAGACTCATCGATCCTCTTCGATATGCTTGGGCGACTCAGGGACCGCTAGTTGGCCCGCTGCATCACGAACGCACGCTCCTGCACGAATTCCCCCGGAGCGCGGTTGGTTCCGTGCGTAAAATCGAGGCCCTCGAGTCGGCTCCGGAGATCTTTATTAAATTCGGGCGATCCGCAAATCATTACACGGTCATCTTCAACTGCCCAGGGCCCTTGCCCTAGATCTGACCACAGCGCGCCGCTATCGATCCGTTCGGTGATTCGCCCGGGGGTTTGGAATGGCTCCCGGGTCACCGTCGGGTAGTAGGTAATCGGAAGCGCCGACAACAGGTCGGCGTATGCAAGTTCTTGGGTCACTCTCACTGTGTGGGTCACGATGATTTGTTCAAACCGATCAAACGTTTTTGGGTCTCTGATAATCGAGAGAAACGGGGCGAGACCTGTCCCGGTCGCCACACACCATAAGCGTTTACCGGGTTGTAAGTTATCGAGTACGAGGGTTCCTGTTGGACGATCACCGACCTCGATCTGATCGCCCTTTTGAATGTCTTTGAGCCGCTCCGTGAGTGGACCACCAGGCACCTTGATTGAGAGAAACTCGAGATACTCCTCGTCGGGCGCCGAAGCAATACTGTACGCACGTAAGACATCGTCATCAGCCATCCCGATCATCGTAAACTGACCCGCTTTAAATGGTCGGATATCCGGGCTACGTGTTGTTTTGAACGAAAATAACGCGTCAGAGTAATGCTCCACGTCGAGCACGGTTTCTAAATTCATTTGGCCCCTAGTCTTTTACTTAACTGGCGGTCGTTTGCCGACCGATTTCAGAATCAGATGGCTAATTTAAGTTATGACCGAAAAATCCTCTAGACCGGCTCAAAGGACTCACTTCAATCAACAAACTATTTACATCAAATCGATACGCGATCCCAACTGAGCTGGCTGTGGCGGGGTTTGGTAAACGCCAAAAGATCGCACAATCAGCGACTCGCATGCATTAATGGGGCCTATTTAAAAATTTTCAGGGTCTTCATCTCATCTAGGAGCGCCACGGGGTCATCGGTAAACACCGAATCAATTAGATTGACAGGCAACGAGGCAAGCTGTCTGGCCGAGTGTACCGTGTACACGCATACCTTTAGCCCTCGATCGGCGGCCAGCTCCACAGCGAGGGGATCCAGGAACCTAATATCCAGATGTATCGATGTGAGCCCCAGTGTCTCAAGCGTCTCTGTGGCTACACCCGATAGTTTGTCTGCGGCGAGGCCCAGTCCAAGCCCCGGTCGCCGGCAACGAATCAACTGGATGGCGTCGAGCGAAAACGAAGACACACGAACCTGCGACGGTAACAGTCCTGATTCATCGAGTGCTTCCAGTGCGGCTTCTACTGCACGCTCGACCTGCTGGTCATGCACTTTA
This sequence comes from Gammaproteobacteria bacterium, assembly GCA_002705795.1. Lineage (GTDB taxonomy): Bacteria > Pseudomonadota > Gammaproteobacteria > Pseudomonadales > Litorivicinaceae > HIMB30. The sequence continues at coordinate 25,352 of PAHG01000024.1, read as the reverse complement.
ATTTCAAGGTGAACAAATAGGCCGTACCGAGCCGCCTCTCGTATCCAATCTTTGGCAAGCGGAATATACTGAGTAGGCCCGGGCCAATGCGAGACCAGCGGAATTTGAGTCAGCTCATGGCCCGCGAGGGACGAGACTGATCGCGGGTCGCCAGTCATCCGCTGCAAACATTTGTCATGAAAAATCACCGCGGTCCCGTCTGATGCAACAGACACGTCACATTCGATCTGCTTAATCTGATAACATGCTGTGAAATGAATCCCCGCGAACGAGTTCTCAGGGACTCGATCCGCAGATCCGCGGTGTGCAATAAATTCCATAATCGCCTCGGGCAGGGAATTTACTCCAGTATATGATGAAACGTCAAAGTAGCTCTCGGTCCCGTCAGTGTCACTCGGAGAGGCGCCTTGGACTAGCCTATAACTGCGCCGCTGAGCCCACGGGACATCGCGTACCTCAGGCCGACCTATCGGCGGGTTGATTAGATGATGGTTAGGCACTCATACCATGAGTCCACAGCCACGAAGAGTCTTCAGGAATGCGGTAGTTAGCCTTCCAGCCATGATCTCACCTCACGTGAGGTGAAGCTCACTTAGATCCGGCCTCTTTTGACTCGCACTGCCAGAGTGTTGTGACCATGTCCCAGTTAAGCTCGGGATCCTTTTCAGCAAGTCGGCGAAGTGTCGATGCACGAAAGGTGGTTTCTCCCATGCGACCGCTAAATTTGTCGAGATGAAAGAACCGCGAGTAAAGAATGTTTACACGTTGGGTCGACATGGTCAGCAGACCATCGGAGTTCACGATTAATGCGAGAGGATCGAGTGACCCAAGCTTCTGATGCTGCCAAGCGACGGTTCCATCGGCCTGAGGCATAAACGTCAGATTTTCGCGTTCTGGACTGCCGTGGCTGCACACCCAGGTTTCGGCCAGAGCGGCCTGGGTCATCAAAAGACTCAGGATAATAAAAAGTATACGCACAGTTAGCCCTCCACTGACTGTCAATCGGTTAAAACCAAGAAAACATGATAGCGAAACCAGTGTATTCGACCACGACCTGCTTGCAGATAGTGCCAAACCTGTGCAAGATAGTTCGACCAAGGTGGTACATAACGACACGGAACGTCACTGATCCAGGCAACCAGGAGTAAGTGATGAGCACAGACCACAATCAACCGGGCACTTTCTATCCACACCAGATGTCTAAGGACGAGTTTGTAAGTTGGTGGAATCAAATTAATGCCAAACCTGGCGAAGTTCCAGAAAAGGCACCCCACATCATCTATCTCGGTCAGGATTCTGTTGAGGAAGCCGGCTCTCTGTAACAAAAACGTCGATGCTGTCTCATTTTAAGGCATCGGACCAGACACAACTCAACTACTACGACAGTGGCAATGGACGGCTGGTGCTGTTTCAGCACGGTTTTACGATGGACCACCGCCAGGTCCTCGAGATATGGCCCGCACTTTCTGGTGTGCGTCTGGTTTGTCTAGACACCAGGGGCCACGGCTTAAGCGATCTGGGTGAACCAAACGCTCTTTCATTTCAACGTGCTGTTCGCGATGTTGTTGAGCTGATCACCCATCTCGGAGAGGCTCCTAGCATCGTTGGTGGCATATCCCTGGGAGCCGCACTCGCCTTGGAGTTAACAAAACACCTACATGTTGAGCACCTGATCATGTCCCGGCCTGCTTTTTCGGCCGACGGCGGCGATACCTCAAACTTCGCCATATTTAGGGCCCTACGTGAAATATTTAAAACTCAACCGCAAGAAAGGTGGGCCAGGTGTCTTGAGAAACAGGATGAGTTTCAAAAACTCGCGGCGACGGCTCCGCGTAACCAAGAAACATACCGACGACTTCTTGAGCACCCGAGACTCGGTGATCTAATGATTTGGATGGACGCCCTTGAGGCCGAGGCGATAACTCTTAGCGTAACCGAACTTGGCCAGCTTCGGTGTCGAACCGATATCATCGGGCAAGAGCAGGACGCGCTCCATCCCGCTCGTCTTGCGGAGTCACTGGTGCAACAAATTCCTGGCGCGAAAATTCACTATGTGGATTCGGGTTTGGCGTCAGACAACGACTACCTGGAGTCCACGCGGAGAATATTAAAAAAGATACTGACGTACTGATTATCTCCACCCAGGGAATGGTCTTAGATAGGTATCCGAGGGGAGGTACAGCGGGTGCTTGGGCTCACCGGCCTGCGTAACCCCGAAGCATAGCGGATCAATGAGGCCGGCAACCAGCCGGCGCCGAAACGGACAACGTCCTGCGCCGGCTCCCCAGGCAACTACAACCGCGTCAGCCTGCGTCGCTGTTTGCTGGATGATCGCCTGGTTTCTTCTAGACAGGCGCCGTATTTGTGTCCCTAACTTCTTGGGGTATGGCGTTGATTCTGGTATGAGGTTTACAAGCCAGTAGCCCGTAAAGCTCTCCGCGTCCAGTAGACCGATCAGACGACGATTGGTGGGGTCATCCAACTGATCATCGGCCGTCGATGGGTTCAAGCCAATCACACAGGCAACCCGTCCGTCGCCCCAAAACCTACCCAGACGGTAACGTCGACGACCACACGACGACCACTCACTGGTTCGCTGTATAGACTTATACGTCAGGGTGCAGTCCTACCGACCTAATCGCGGCGATTGCCAACTCTTCGTCGTTATCTGAGGTGTCACCAGTTACACCGACGGCCCCAATGACCCCTCCCGACCCGTCACGAACCAGGACACCACCGGCGACTGGAACCAGCGAGCCGTTGCACAGCGCGTTCATTGCCTGGATAAAATAAACCTGCTGCTCAGCGCGCTCGCCAAGCTTTCGGCTACTCAGACCCATCATGACCGCCCCATGGGCTTTGCCTTTTGCAAGATCAACGCGAATCGGGGAGGCCCCGTCCTGACGCTGGGAGGCAATAACCGCTCCACCGGCATCCAAGACAACAGCTGTCATTGGCTTCAAATCGCTGCGTTTTGAAGCGGCGTCAATGATGTGATTAACAATTGTATTGGCAGTCTTGAGGTCAAGCATGGTGTACTCCTTTTTAAGGCCTACATGATGAAGCATCTTCCGAATGTTTCAATTCTCGAATTTTTTTCTGTGGCGTATTGACAAAATGGTTACCCCAAAAAGCTGTGGATAAGTTCTAGGATAAAAACTGTAGCGTTGACCTAAGAGCGCACGATCCCTGCGTTTGACTTGACTGATCAATTTTTATACATTAATATTAATATCATTTTTTTCAATGATTTAAAAAGCTTTTGTTAACTCTTTTTTATAAAAATCCCGGAAGCGTTTCTTTTGAGGAAATCACGTTACTTGACAAGTGAACTGTGGAAAGTCGAACCCAACGGAGCCTCTGATATTAATCGCCCTGCCCACAGATACAGATAGGAATTGATATTGGAAGCAAAAAGGGAACGCGGCTTCTGAGTGGGTCCTTGGAATAAAATTATATATCTTTTATTGATACGAGAACGAAGATGCAGAAAAAGTAAAGCAGTCAGCCCCACCGCAAAAGTTCAATGAATGAGCTCATGACTTTTCAGCAAGACGTCGGCTACACTCGCTGGTATATAAGGGGGACAAAATGTCAGCCTACAGTGCGCGTATCGCGCTTCTAACAGCTCTGGTTTGCGCCGCACTGCTGGCGACGGCCTTTTACATGGAATATGTCGATGGACTCGTTCCGTGCGCACTCTGCCTTGCCCAACGCCTTGTGTTTGCCTTAATCGGTATCGCGAGTCTTCTCTATATGCTTCCGTTCTATGGCTCGCGACTGGTCTTCGCCACGGTCGCATTGATTAGTTCGGGCCTCGGGATTTGGCTCGCATCCAGGCAGCTGTGGCTACAGTCGCTCCCCGAAGACGAGGTCCCCGCATGCGGACCAGATATCTACTTTATGATCGAGCGGTTCCCGCTAGCAGATAGTTTGCGCACCATGCTACTTGGATCCGGGAGCTGCGCGGAGGTGCAATGGACGTTCTTTGCACTATCAATCCCCGGCTGGACGCTACTGTTCTATACCTTGACGGCTCTCGTATCGGTCTACTTGATGATCTTCCGCGGACCGAAACCTTTTCGTTTGTTCAAAAGTTAGGGCTCCGCGCGTTCCTCTGAGACGACAGAAAGCGTCCCCGCCGCCAAATCAAACCACCAACCATGTAGCGTCAGGTCGCCAGACGCCAAACGCTCGCGGATCCATGGGAAGGTCTTTAAGTTCTCAACAGACGCATGAATCGCCGCCCGTTCGGCTTGTTGTCTTGGTTGGTCTAGGTAGGGCGCCACTGCGTCCGAGGCGATCGATACCCAACACGCAATGAACTCGCGTTCAGACACCTCACCTGTGAGGTGATTGCATAGAGCATGGATTCCCCCGCAGTTAGAATGCCCGAGGATAACAATTTGCGACACCCCGAGGTCACGTACCGCGAACTCGATCGCCGAACTCGTTCCGTACGAACGGCCATCCGACTCATATGGTGGGACTAGGTTGGCAACGTTGCGGACAATAAAAAGATCACCGGGTTCGGTGCCAAATAAAGTTGCTGGGTCAACGCGGCTGTCTGAGCACGAGATTAGGAGAGTTGATGGCTTTTGTCCCTGTGTAGCGAGCCGCTTAAAAAGCGCGGTGTCCTTCTTAAAATAATGCTCACGGAAGGCTTCAAATCCTTGAAGCAGCTGCTGGATGCTCGGCATCTGATCTTGTCCCTAAAAAATTCTACAGTTCCGATGTTCATTGTATCTGTATTCAACGTGAGTCTTGCAACTGATTATCGAGATCGAGGCGGGTAATGATTTCAACCTAGCTCTTTAAGGAAATTAAACCGATCGTGGTGGCGGCCAGTGTATAGCCAGCATTTTCGGGAATCTCTGGCGCTCAATTCCCGGTCTGAACGGGAAGGTCGTCTCGGCTCCCCCACTCAGACCATGAACCATCATAGAGCTTCGGTTCGGGCAGACCTGCAACCTCGAGCCCGAGCGCAAGCACACAAGCGGTCACACCAGAACCACAGCTAACAACGACAGGTAGATGATTCACGCCCACGTCGGAGAAGAGTGCACGGACGGCCTCTGCTGACTTAAACCGTCCTGATTCGGGGTCTAACAGATCACTGAATGGCAGATTAATACTCCCCGGAATGTGGCCCGCCCGTGTGCCTGGACGGGGCTCGGCTGCCTCTCCCGTAAAACGGGGATTCGCCCGAGCGTCAAGTACTAGGTACTCTTCAGACTGGATATTTTCCACAAGATCCTCAGCATCAACAACCCAATGCCGATTAACTCTCGACCTAAACGGATGAGGTGGCGGTGCCACCCTTCCACGTCCCGGCTCCACTGTCTGACCGGCTTCGACCCAAGCGGGCAAACCGCCATCAAGTACAGCTACCTCTTCATGACCAAAATAACGGAACATCCACCACGCCCGAGCCGCTGAAAAGAGCCCGACACTGTCATAGACGACGATCTGCATCCCAGCACCGATACCCAAAGCCTGCATGGCCTTATCGAACTGCTCCGGCGTGGGTAACGTATGAGGAAGCGCGACGCTGGGATCGGAAATCTCGTCAATATCGAAACGCAGGGCACCTGGGATATGCTGCTCAACAAATTCGGCGTCAGGATCTCGTCTCGCCGCGGGCAGATGGTAAGACGCGTCTAGAACGATAAGATTCGGGTCATTGAGCTGATCACGTAACCAGTCAACAGAAACAAGTGTATCAACCATAGCCGTGAATCCTCCTAGCTCGTCTGGGGCCCTGTCGGCCCCTGCAGGTGATGATCGATCACTGACAACGATCCGGCCGTTAATTCGTAGGCCTGTCCGAACCCCACGACGTAACGACCAGATCGGGGCCGCAACTTAAACAGACGAAAATCACTCAGCCCGGTAAGCGTGTCAACCAGCCCACCATGGCGATCGCGTAACGCTGTAACCCCTTCCTCCCAAAGATCTTTCCCCCTGGAGCATTCCACCGCACCCATCTCATACTGCAGCCGTTCTCTCACGTAAACCTGGGCGGAGTCTTGCTCGTCGCGAATGACGAGGGCCGAGCACTGTTCGGAACCCGCGAGATTCTGCGCGTGTCCAGCGAGGTCGCTGACCAATATCCATAAAGCCGATTGGTCGCCATTGGCAGCGAATGGTGTGTATGAGGCCAATGGTGATCCGTCTCTGTGTACTGTAGCCAGCATCAAACTCTTGACGCTGTTCAACAAGTTACCTATCTGCTCTTGGTGCTCGTTGGGGGACATGGTCATTAGATATCTGCCTCATCATCTTTAGCTGATTTCATTGTTTTATGTAGGTCTACATTGCGTTCTAATTTGAATTAACCAAGAGTGATACTGTAGAGGCTTCACAGATAAACCCTTACCTCTCCAATCTTGCTCCATTTTATTTCGGGACACTCGCTCTATTAAGACCGGTCGAGGACCTGATAATGACAGACGAACTAAGTCGAATTATTTTTGGGGTTTGTTTGATCGCCAGCGGGCTGGTCATCAATTTACAGTTGCCCTGACCCGACAAATCAAGCGACCTATCCTGATGACTCTGAGACCCAAGCATATTGTTGTTTAGCCTTACTCGATATTTTTTGTTGATAAGACGTTCTGGTAAATATGCCTTCGTCCGGAACCTACAACCTTACCCGGACCGCGCCCGCGACAGCTCTCGCTTTATCCAAGGCGTCCTCAATAGTCGAGCCACGTGCTAGGCCAACCCCCATGCGGCGCTTGCCTCTGATAACCGGCTTACCGAACAAACGCACCTGGGTGTCCGGCTCGGCAAGCGCGTTGTCAAGGTTCGAGAACTCTGTTTGCTCAGAATCACCGCGTGGTAGGATCACTGACGAGGCACTCGGACCATGTTGAGTGATATTTGGAATGGGTAGCTCGAGAATAGCGCGCACATGTAACGCAAATTCTGACAAATCTTGAGAAATTAGCGTGACTAACCCGGTATCGTGAGGACGGGGAGACACCTCGTTGAAGAACACCTCCTCTTCCTTAACAAAGAGCTCGACACCAAAAATGCCTCGACCAACCTCGCCGCATAACGCCGCGGTGACCTGATCCGCGATGCGCTGAGCAGCATCCAAGGTCGTTTCTGACATCGGGTGAGGCTGCCAGCTGTGCTGATAATCGCCAGATTCTTGGACGTGCCCTATTGGGTCACAGAAGGACACGCCATCTTTATGCCGTATCGTGAGCAGTGTGATCTCGTAATCAAAGTCGATGAGGGACTCAACGATCACTTCACTGACATCCCTCGTTCGCCCACCGCTTTGGGCGTATACCCACGCAGGCTCAATATCGCCAACGTCTTTTACAACGCTCTGCCCTTTACCAGAACTGCTCATAATCGGCTTGACAACGAACGGTATGCCGACTTCGTCGGTAGCCTCCAGGTAAGTTTCACGGGTATCTGCGAACCAGTAGTTCGATGTCTTCAAACCCAGCTCTTTCGCGGCAAGCTCCCGGATCCCCTTCCGATTCATCGTTAACTTGGTCGCACGCGCGGTTGGCACTACCCGGAACCCCTCTCCCTCGAGCTCAACCAGAGTGTCTGTCGCGATCGCCTCGACTTCGGGAATGATTAGGTGAGGATTCTCGGCCACGATCACCGTACGTAGGGCTACCGGATCAAGCATGTTGAGGACATGGCTTCGGTCCGCAACCTGCATCGCCGGCGCGTTGGCGTATGAGTCTAGCGCGATAACCTCGACTCCAAGACGCTGCAGCTCAATTACTACCTCCTTACCAAGCTCGCCAGAGCCGCATAAAAGTGCGCGTTTGGCGGTTTCGGTAAACGGCGTGCCGATGGTGCTCACAAATTCACCCCTGGAGCTACGTCAAATCATGAACTAGGGTACTTGAAAAACCGACCGCAGCGTATCTGTAAGATCAGAAAAAATCTTTCGGGTAACGCTCTGGATTCATTTACCAACTATTAAGCGCAGGGTTCCCTGTTCCGGTGTTCCCCGGAACTGATCTTAGAGCCAATAAGCGATTAACCGAGAACCGGGTCAAAGCGCGCGACCAGCCCGGGGCCTGCTAGATTAGGATCTGGCTCAAAAGTAACCACCAGGGACTGTCGAGCTTCCTTACCCTTTATTGCATTCAGTAAGAAATCTCGTTGATTCGCGGCCTCACCGCGCACATATATTTGGGTCACCAACTCTATCGAGCCATGCCCAATCTTCATGTGAATGTGGGGCGCTCTTCCAGGGTAAGCGACTGGTTTAATCGTTCTAAACTGATAGGCCCCGTCACGATCGGTAGTAGTTTGTCCATATCCTTGAAAATATGGATCAACGCCGCCGCCGTCACGAGGGTGGTGATAGGAGCCGAACGCGTCACACTGCCAAATCTCAACTCTGGCGTCTTCAACCGGCACCCCGAGCCGGTCAATGACACGACCGAAAAGCATCGTTACCTGGCCCTTAGCCTGGCCGGCTTTGCCATCGACAAAGGTAAGGTCGGCGTCACTATCAACTGGCACTCTCTGAGGATAAAACGGTCCCAGGCTCTGTCGAGGTGTTACACGCGCGCCAGCGACACCGGCGGCTGAGTACATTGCGAGCCCTGATAGATGTGAAAGAAAACTACGTCTTGATAGCCTCATAAAACAGCTCCCGTCCGGTCGATTTTGATGAGAGAAAGTTCTTTGTTTGCCTCCAGACAGTCAATGGTGACAATGTCTGGAAGAAGCAATCAGGCAGCGATACCTACCAATCCATAATACTATTATGACGCAAGTCTACAGAGCATTTCATTGACGAGTTTGTATAATTTTTGTACTGCAAACGCCACTCACTCAGACTATGATACTAAAGTCAATGTTTGTTGACGCGATATCCTCGAATCGTCTTGGATATTAATCCTCCTATCTGGGACATATTGGATGTGTCCTCCTTTTCCTCCGACAATACAAAAGGGATGCAACGGTGTCTGATAATCAGATCTTTTATGTCATCGCCATATCACTGGCTCTCACGGTTTGCTGGATCGGCACCAGTATGATCTTTGGTCCATTCTAAGACAGCTATGAGTCTGACCAAACAAGCCCGGGTCTTGCGACCATACTTCTGGACGCACCAGCGGTATGATCTCAAGCTCAGGCTGGTTGCGGCGATCGGATGCCTTGTTCTCGCCAAGGCGAGCAATTTAACAACCCCCTGGTTACTGGGTCTTCTGGTTGACAGATTAAACGACGAGGCCTCGGTTCCAACCTGGGTGTTTGGCGCGATAGGGCTCGTCGTGGTTTACGCGATAAGTAGACTGTTAGCATTGGTTTTCTCTGAACTACGAGAGGTGTTGTTTACGCACGTGTCTCAGCACGCGATCCGCGTGTTGACACGCAAAACCTTTGCACACCTGCATCAACTGCCGCTCGATTTCCATCTGTCCCGCCACACCGGCTCACTCGACCGGCTCGTTGACCGGGGAACCAAAGCAATCGATTTTCTTTTGCGGTATATCGTCTTTAACGTCGGTCCCACGTTAATTGAGTTAGCGTTGGTGTGCGTCATCGTCTGGAGTCTTTTCGGGGGCTATTTTGCGGCGATCATTACCGCTACGGTTCTGGCCTACATCACCCTTACCCTCAAAATGACAAGCTGGCGGCTACGATTTCGTCGGGAAATGAATACCGCAGATAACCAGGTCGCGGGGCGTATGGTTGATAGTTTCGTCAACGTCGAAAACGTTCGTTTATTCACCAATGAGCACTACGAAACCGAACGACTAGACCGTGGGCTTGCCGAGTACGAACGAGCGGCGAACCGGAGCCGGGTATCGCTCCTGTATCTCAACCTCAGTCAGACGCTTGTAGTATTAACTGGTGTCACAGCGGTGCTGATCCTGGCGGCGCTAGATGTTGAAGCCGCTGCCTTGACGGTTGGTGGGTTCGTCACCCTGAACACATACATACTTCAAGCGTTTCAACCCCTCAATTTTTTGGGCTCGATTTATCGCCAGATTAGACAGTCGCTGATCGATATGGAGAGCCTCTTCGAAGTCCTAGACGAGCCTACCGAGACCGACCCGAATGACTCGAGTGCTGAGGTCACCGGACCAACCATAATCTTCGACAACGTACACTTCTCGTATGAGCAAGACCGCTCCATCCTTGAGGGGATTTCGTTTTCAGTGCGGCCCAAACAAACGGTCGCCATTGTCGGAGAAACGGGTTGTGGAAAGACTACCATTGGGAAATTATTGTTAAAGATTATCGAGCCAGACCGGGGAACGATCCGGTTTGGCTCTCATGACCTTTCACAACTAAAACGAGAGGCCGTGCGCGACGCGATCGGAGTCGTGCCTCAGGACACTGTCTTATTCAACGATACGCTTGGCCACAACGTAAGGTACGGAAATATCTCAGCGACAGACGACCAAGTGCGTGAGGCACTCCATTCGGCTGGGATGGGTGACTTTCTTGAACAGTTGTCTGCGGGACTGGATACCGAGGTAGGAGCCAGAGGACTGAAGTTATCGGGCGGAGAAAAGCAGAGGATCGCAATCGCCCGAGTGATTCTCAAAAATCCATCTATCTTGCTACTCGATGAGGCTACCTCCTCGCTCGACGTATCAACCGAACGTCAGGTACAACGCAATCTCGATGAACTCGCGACCGATCGGACGACGCTTGTGATTGCGCATCGTTTGAGCACGATTCGTCACGCAGATTTAATCCTCGTGATGAGTCAAGGTATGGTTATTGAGTCGGGTGATTATGAAACCTTAATCGCGGCCGATGGGCAGTTTAAACTCCTCTGGGATATGCAACAGCACGCGAGCAACAAACACGAGAACGAGATAGTTGGGCTACTGACCGACTCATGAAAAAGATACACACCACCGGAAAACGAGAATCACCCGTTTCGTCTGAGCATCGACGCTCCGTGACAACCGCGACTGGACGGGGAAACTTTTCATGAGTACCGAGAATCCCCTCGAGCTTAGTGAGTATGCGAAGGATTTGACGCATGCATTTCCTGACGTACTGGGGCTGGCTCGTGGTTTTAATCAAGACGAACCGGTGCCAGACGCCATCGCGTTCCATTCCGTTTTTCTCGGTTTTTTAAATGGGTTTGGTCGAACCATGCTCCGGGTTGCCTCGGTGAGGCTAGGAATCAGCAGTGAATCGCAAGCCCTTGTGACCTACCGGGCCATCGCGAATGTCATGAACCGATTTGGTGAGATGGATTAATTTGAGGCCGCGATCGAGGAGTTGTCTGCGGATCCGACGGAGGATTTTCTGCGCTACCAGGAGCTTGGTATTCAGTTCCTCCGTGCCGCCTCGACCTCTGGTAACCAGGCGATCACAGATCAAATCCGAAAACTCGTTCATCACCAAATATCGGCCCTCCTCGATGAACATGGTCTGCACCCGATTCCAAAGCACTAGACCCCTTAATCTGTCGATCTGAACGGGCTCCTTTGAATCACCGTAACAACGGTGATCGGAACAATAACTGTAATCAGTGCCACAGCGATCAACAGCAGACCGAGCTCCGTGTAGTCTGCGGCCGTCGTCACCTGTTGAGTCGTTGGGTCGATGATCTGCCTCGAGACCTCGAAGATCTCATTGATGTACTTCGTGGCTAACGCGCTTGCGGATAATGCTAAGTTGGTGAAGGACGCGAAGACCGCGAAAAAGGTTGCCTTCAGTTCAGCGGGCGCGTTCTTCGCTATCCACGCCAGTAATGGAATCATCGAGATTTGACCCAGCGGTGACTCGAGTGCTGTGTTGAGGATCGCAATGAAACGCGCATCGATCAGGTCGCCGGTCAGTGCGGCGGTCCATTGATGTAATCCGTAGTACATCCCAATACTCGGTAGAAACAAACAACCGCCGACCAGTGACAGAACAACGATAATTCGCGCAATCGAATAATGTGCCACTAGTGGACGTAACAGAATGATTCCGAGCAATGTCAGGGCCGACGAGATCGCCGCAAGGACCGACAGAAACTGCTCATCAAATAATAGGACATCGATCTCAAACCAGGTCAGACCCGGGCCCGGCGAGGGGACCGCGCGAAACACAAAAATCGCGACCGCCGTACCGACAACCATGAGGCGTGTCTCCGCCTCAAGGTACCCCAACAGCTGACCCATCAGATACACAATGATCGCCATGGAACCGAGGAACACGATTTCTTGAGCGAACGGAATATCGAAGCTACCCACCGATACGGAAAAAACGACAAAGACCAAGCTGCCGCCGAGTACCACCCAATTTGGACGGACACGCGGTATCTCCGATTCATCCAACCTCGGTACGTGCCGCAAATACTTGGCCAAAATCACCCCAGCTATCGATACACCGGGGATTGCTAGCGCGTACACATAGATGCTCGCGTAAACCGATCGCTTATCGTCATCAGTCAGTGACTCAACGTCGCTGAACAACGCTACATTCAGAAGAGCGACCAACAGACTGCCCCCAATCACGGCGAACCGCCCCAACGCCTGCATGGTTGTATGCATTTCCTTGATTTCTGACGCGGGGAGCGGATGACCGGACGGGTTTGTTGTTGGAACCGCCTCGACCGTCATGGCATCCGCTACTACGTCCTGGAGCACGTAACCGACCGGTGCTAAGATGACACTGAGCACATACCAGGCCTCGATCGCCATCACAGCACGCATGCGTTCGGTATGCGCGATCAGCCCGAACATGATGAGCAGGCTCGCGGTAATTACCAGCGCACCGAGATAGACTAAGTAGGTCTTATATCGCCAAAATAAATCAACAAGGTGCCCCAGCGGCATTTTCAGTGCCCACGGAAGCCCGGCCCAAAAACCGAGACCGGCCAGGAAAGCCGCAGATAGGCCCAAATAATCTTTGACGAAAAATGTACCGACGATCGCGGTAAGTCCGGAGATTCCAGCGGCTAGATACACCATCAGGGGTGGCAGATAACTCCAACGGAGTGATTGTAGTAGCCCGACAAAGGCCTCATGCAGATAGCTGCCGGTTCGATTCATTGCATATCGCTCTCTTGTTTAGGCCCCATACCCCTGTTGATCACGCGATTTTTGATGCTTCCGCGCCCTGCCTGGCCCAATATAACCCATACGCCGGCGTTCTTGAGTGATTTAGGCAGAATCGCAGATCGAGTTTAGATACCAAAAATATGGCCTACACCCGTATTGTCAGCATGGTCCATTAGATATTAAACAAGCCGGAAGATCCGGCCTTATCAGGCGTTACAGAATCAGAGAAACATATCCGGCTGGGTCTTCTCAAGATGCTGATATAACGTCTGGAAGTGCAACCATCCAATGTAGTCGCTACCGACNTGTTCTCGACTGTACGCCGCCGTCTCATCATCAAGCAGTTGCAGCTTTAGACCGGTGGACTCGACTAATATTTGTTGCTTGCAGCATCGCTCGAGCGCAATGAACCAAAACGCTGCGTCGTCTATACTGTGCTGGCTGGTTGTCAATAAGCCGTGGTTCTGATGAAGAATCCCACGGTGGGCGCCCATTGCTCTGGCGACGCTCAGACCACTCTCCTCCTCCACGGCAACAGCGCCACTTGATGCCCCCACCACAACGTGACTGTTGTAGAACGCCGCGACATCTTGGCTGATCATATCCAGCGGTCGACCGGTCGCGCACCAAGCAGTCCCATACACGGTATGCGCGTGACACATCGCAACCACCTCCGGGTATTCCTCGTGTACCGCTGCATGGAGAACGAAACCCGCGCGGTTGACCGCGTAATCGCCCTCAACGACCTGACCTTTGTGATCAACAAGGATCAGATTGGACATCCGAACCTGAGAGAAATGAACACACATCGGATTGGTCCAATAGAGCTCCGGAAACTCGGGATCACGAATCGTCAGGTGCCCAGCAAACCCATAATCGAAACCGTGGTAGTCGAACGCCCTGCAGGCCGCGACCAGATGTTTTTTTCGGTACTCACGGTCATCAGCGAGTTGATCAAACACCGGGGTCTCGGGGAATATCAGGTCCTCTTGATCCGGCTGGTAGAGGGAAATTTTTTCAGCGACTGCACTTTGAGTGGGCATAACGTTCTCCGATTCCGAGTATTGCGAACCTTCTTATCGTACTATACGAACGTATGACGTCCTTGGGTNATAGCGGAGTACTACCATACTACTCAAGCTGTGAGAGCATGATCCGATTACCTTGTTAGTTCGGGCGTTTGTGAGTTCTCAGACAATTAAACGCTGTCCACTGAAATTGGATCTGATCCATCCATGAAGAAAATCATCCTCATTCTAATCGCTGTCCTAGCATTAATTGGTAGTGCGGGAGGTGTGTATTTCTACGTCAGCTCAAATTCCGTTGACCCCGAAAGATCCCTGGGCTCAAGCTACTGGGGTGATGCCTGCGGATTATCACCGACCGGCTTCGTGGTCTGCACTAATGAGTTCGGTGTGCGATTTGATTCATGCTCTACTGGTCTGGGAAGGTACAGGCTGAAGGTCTCAGTAACCGAGCCGCGCTATCAACCGGTTAGCCTAGAGATGTGGACAGAATCACCAACCACATATAAACGACTGGAGTCTGGTGAAATCTACAGCGAGGGCGCAGATGCCTGTTATCACGAGGGCTACCGCTTTGGGAGCCAAGATATAACGATCAACCGAGGGTCCAGCTGCGGTCAAATGGGTGGACTCAAAGATAAATTCACGCTCATGTTTTATTTTAGCGAGGGGGCAGGCCTCCCATCACCCTGCCGATTTAGTAACGAAAAACCTCCCGAGCCGGATTAGAAATAACAGTCTGTCTCTCAGCACACAAAAATCAAATACCACAAAAAAGCCCCTGGCCTATACCAAGGGCAAAGAGCCAAAACTAGGCTCGTCAGGACATTCAATGAAAAAACTAAAAGGAAATGCNGCTAGCCAGAAGACAGCACCACGATNATGTACTCTANACGCAAGCCCACTGAGTCACTCCATCCAATCTCGATGAGTACAGTATGGGATTAAATAATGGAGAAAGATGGGAAAGATCGGGGTTTGATGGTGAAGTTGGCCGTGAACCTTTACTGCTTGGATTTGCAACGAGACTCGTACCCGAAGACAAGCTTTGTCCTTGCCGGGTTTCCCCACTCTTGTGCCTTCTCTACACGCTTTACAAAGTCCAAACGACGATCAATCAATTTTTTTTCGTCTGCCCGAAACTCAGAGATAAGAACTTCACCGCCCTTCATCGAGCACTGTGATACCCCTTTACAGATAATCATCCATTCGCCGTTGGTCCTGCGAGACACTGTCCGTTTCGATTGATCGAGCCGGTATGTAATCATCTCGCCCGTCGTGTGAGGGTACCCGCCATAGTCTCGAACCTTGGGGCACTGAATCTCCAAGACGGAGGCACTCTGTGCATTCACGAGGGTATTCCCANCAATGACCGCGAGGCAAAGGACTAGCGCATATCGAATCGACATATTCCATCCCAGCGTAAAATCCAAACAGTTACCATTAATNCTAACAGATTCCAGATCAACTTAAACAGCCTTACCAGTTGCTCCCAAGCGAGCAACACCCGCGTGATAACTCAAATCTGCGTCCCTGCAAAAGACTCTTTCTGCTCGCGCGCGTGGGGCAGAGTTATATTGACTAAGATCGATAACTCCCAACAAAAAAATCAACCTGCAAGGTTCCGTAATTACTTACCGCCGTCAGGTAGANAGCCTTTCGAAGGGAGTATCAACCGCCTAAGTATCCATGGCGAAACCATCAAGAATAATCGAGCGACGCTTCAGCGTGTCTAAACAGTAATGATAAGTCCGTGGAGGTAGATGCGAGATGGTCGAAGGCCGAGGTTTGGATTTGACCTCAGCCCTCTCTTCATTGGATCGAAATGCTAGTCGATCTGATACAGAGCAACTGTACCTGTCATTTCAAAAGCGATCGCTAACAATGGCTTACCAGTTGGGCTGTCCTTGGCTGAAATGAACTCCAAACCTTCTGGTGAATTATGATTAGCAGACGGCATCATGTAACCAACCAGATGCGGATCTGACGGTAGCGTGATGTCATAAGCAAAGATCGCGTTATTACGCTCCATCCCGATGAATGCGTAAGTGCGCTCACCGATTGTTCCTAATGCCAATGCTTCAGGCTCAGGCCCTTTATCATCTGATCGATCATCTTTTTCTGCAGCTCCACCGTTGGCATTAAAAACGTCAGGAGAACGCTTTGAGATGATGTATTCGAACGCATTTCCGCTATCAAACAGGAGGGTTCCATCTTGTGCCCAAATCGAGAATGAACGTCCGCCATAGGCATAAACCAGGTCATGATCACCGTCACCATCGGTGTCACCCATCGTTGTGGTTGTTTTGAGTCTGCCTAAGTGCTCTGGCTTTTGGAGCTCTTCCGCGTTAGGGAACATAGTTTTGTCGAGCGTGAGCTTCGCAACGCGTGTCTCTTCNGAAAAACCATCATAGTCTTTGGCATCACCTTCGTTAGCTGTCACCAAGTAAGTCGCGCCATTGATTTCGTATGTCGCGATCGCATCAGGTTGATACATCATCAACACAGGCCAGCGTTTCATGTTGATGCCGCCATCTTTATTCGACATATCATGACTCATGCGTGACACATTCTTAACGCCTAAACCAACGATATCTGCAACTTTTTTTGCATTGATATCAATCACTGCGACTGCATTGTTTTCCTGAAGAGTCACGTATGCAGTCGACCCGTCAGCTGAGAAAGCCACATACTCAGGTTCAGCATCTGCAGCAAAACTTTGCCCTGGCTTAACAATGCGAGCGCCAGTCGGAACATCAAAATCAGTGAGGCCGATTTGCGTCACAGCTGCGTTTTGAGGACCAGACGCTAGGTCAATGAGTGTGAATCCACCCTCTGGATCGACGCTGTAATCATCTGATGGTTCGCCTTCATTTGCTGTGAGCAAATAGCGACCATCTGGAGAGAATGCCACGTTATCAGGCAATGCACCGGTTTCAAAAGTCGCAAGCAACGCGCCTTTGCTATCAAACAGCTTCACCATCCCAGCCGCATCTGCAGGCTTCACCTTGATCGATGCAGCAACAAGATCTCCATGCACAGCGACTGCGGTGACATTTCCGCCATCGAGATCAAACGGAGTCGCTAACGAGAGTGCTGTTGGCGTGGCAATCGAGATGCGCTCAATGGTGCCGGTTTCAGAGGCTGTAACCATAAGAGACTTTGAGGCGGCATGGTAGCGAAGCATCTCGGCATAGCCTTCACCTTGGCCAATTTGAATTTCACCGATTTGTTTCATTTCAAGCGCGAAAACTGGACCCGAGGCAAGTAAAGCGAGGCCACAGCCAATCGTGACTTGCCGAACGCGACTTAAGAAAGGCATAGAGAACTCCTGAGNATTAAAAGNTCGAGATTAAGTTTTGAAAATGACAANCTCGTGAAGTTTTTATGAAATTTTATTTATTTAGCGAAAATCCTTGTTTTGTGAACACTTGGTACGCACGGATGGGCATCCCTAATTTTGCGGTACAAAAAGTGGTACAAAAAAATTGAAAAGCCTCAGGGGATGAAGAACCAAAAAAAAGAGGATAAAAATTTAAATTGGCGGAGAGGCGTTCTAATTTAGCTCTTGAAGGAATTTGCTGATATTCGACCAAATGCTTTGCAAAGGCATTCGGTGTCAGTATCGTAGGTTTTAACACTGATATGTTTTCGGAGACGGAGAGACGGACAAATGCGAGGACCCCATGACTTAGGTGGTTTGGATTTTGGACCAATTGACCCTGAAGAACATGCGCTCACGCATTGGGAAAAGCAGATCGACGCGATTCGCGCAGTCATTGGATCTAAAAAGATTGTGTCGACCCATGAAAATCGTCGCACCATCGAACAACTCGGGCACGACATCTACGACACATTAAATTATTACGAGCGCTGGACCGCAGCATTGCAAAGGCAGATGGTTGACAAGGGTATGTTGACCCAAGACGAAATCGACAAAAAAGTCGCGACTGTCCGCAAACGTCTAGCAGAGACGGGCGAACTGGAGATGCCTCAATGAGTGCCCGGCGCCTCGAGATCGGAGAGCCTGTCAAGGTACGTGAGGATTATCCGATCGGACATATCCGAACGCCAGTCTACATACGCGGCCGCACGGGAACGGTGGTTCGCTACTTAGGGGAGTTTGGCAACCCTGAGACACTCGCCTACTGCCTACCCACCGAACCGCGAGCCCTCTACAAAGTGCGATTTAATCAAGCAGATGTGTGGCCCCACTATCGGGGATCTTTGCACGATACGGTGGAACTCGACTTATATGAACACTGGTTTGAAGGAGGTTCAAACGCATGAACCACGACCATGACCATCAAAGCGATGACAAAGTCCATGCGTACTATCAGATTTTGGGTCAAGCGCTCAAAGAACTATTGATTGAGAAGGGTGTGGTGACCGCCTCTGAAATCCGTTTAGCCATGGAGCGTCGCGATTCTATTACGCCTGTGAATGGCGCAAAGGTGGTGGCTCGGGCATGGGTCGATCCCGAGTATCGGGCTCGTTTATTAGCTGATGCGAATGCCGCGGTCGCAGAATTTGGGATCGAGATGCCAACGACGCATTTGGTTGCTCTAGAAAACTCCCGCGAGGTGCACAACGTTGTGGTGTGTACCTTGTGTTCATGTTATCCCAGAGACCTCCTTGGTTTACCGCCTGCGTGGTACAAGAGTAAGGCTTATCGGTCTCGGGTGGTCCATGCGCCGCGAGAAGTGCTTCAGGAGTTTGGAACGGACGTTTCTGATTCGGTTGAAGTGCGAGTGCATGACTCGACTGCCGATATGCGTTATCTGGTGATACCAATGCGACCCGCGGGCACAGAGGATTGGGATGAAGACACGTTGAGAGCGCTCGTGACGCGTGACACGATGGTTGGGGTGGCCACGGTGGACACACCTCACTCAGCGTAAGTGTGCACCCTCGATCGAATCAAGCATCGGTGAAGTGAATAGCGGAGAGGCAGAGTAACAAGCAAAGCTACGGGGCTCTTCTTACGGCCCTTAGTAGATTTGAAGCCAATCAAAAGTTCATCTTCAGAAGAATGGGAAACGTTGAACGCGAGAGTGTAGTTAAGAAACTCACTCAACTGCTCTTCCGTAAGCTCACTCACCAGATCTTCGCAATCTATCGCAAATTGCGAAACCAAGGGATCAATGCAAAGCTCATAGGGGCCAGGAATTTACAGATTCTTTAGAAAATCTAACAGATCCGATTGAGTCTCTCCATCCGGCAGATGAAGTCTGTCTACTTGCAGGTCCCAATTACCCTCCTTAAATTCCTTCAGCCCCTCCTGAAAGTACACATCGTTTTGATCGAAACCGCCAAGCTTGGACTTTGAGTAATTCACAAATAACCAGGATTTAAAGTTTATATGTTCAACTTTTTCCCCAATTTCTGCACATTTTTCGAAGTCACTTGCGAAGAAATACGCCATTGTTAGGTCTGTGTATCTGTTATCTGAATTCAGTTGACCTTGCGGGATAGGATCGAGGGAGAGAGCTTTCTCTAGCAACTCAACACCTTTTTCTGATTTCCCTAATCTAGCCAATACCTCCCCATAACCAGCAAGAACTCGTGGGTCATTGGGGTTCATATCGTACGCTCTTCGCCCATGCTCTTCGGCTAATTGATACTCGTGCTGACTCAAATAGACAGCTGACAACATTCTGTGGCATTCAAAGTCGTTCTCGTTTAATTCCAACGCGCTCGAAATACTACTCATAGCCTCGCCTATAAATTTGTCGGGATCCCCCTCAAGAAAACCACGAAAAATCCCCTGTCCAATCGTGCATGCCTTCCACGCATGGGCTTGCGCGTTCGATGGATCAGCTTCAATGGCTTGGTCAAAAAATTCTAGCGCTTGGCTATTCGCTTCTTTGGTGAACTTATGATGCATTTCCTTACCGCGTAATAAAGATTCATAAGATGAGATGTTTTCTGTGGCCTTGCGCTTAGCTCGCTGTAAGCTTGATATCTCGATTTCTCCTAACAATGAGATCGTAATGGTGCGGACTATTTCGTCTTGTAAATCGAAAACGTCCTCTATTACACGGTCATACCTGTCTCTCCATAAAACTTTACCACTTTCGACCTCACTCAATTCTAACGAAATTCTAATGCGCTTACCGGAGGATCTAATCCCTCCCGAAATTATGAAGTCCAATTTGTGGGTAGCTGCNAATTCTGCTGCATCTTCCCCTCTGTCTCTGAAATCAAAACTNGTTTTACTAGATACGATCTCAAATTCACGTATCATCGAAAATTCAGTGATCAGATCCTCNACAATTCCGTCAGCAAGATAATTGCTGTCTTGGTCTCTTCCGTCGTTTGTGAACGGAAGAATCGCTAACCTCGGTTTTTTACTTGCGCCTTCCGTATTAACTCGAGGAGTTTCTTTTGCTCTGATGGACGGAGCTTTATCGTCTACACCTCTGTCATCCATACTCTTGGCAATATAAAAAACCTCGAATTCATCTGAAATATTTTTTAGAGCGCGGGTGCCGGCTGGACTAACAATAAAATCGACTCGTTTTTGGACTTGTTCTTGGACTATTCGAGATAAAAGAATTTTGCCAGGCTCACATTGTGCTTCCAAACGCGCAGCAATATTCACTCCACTTCCATATATATTTTCACCCTCAGTAATAACATCATCTACATGAATACCTACTCGCCATTCCAATTTTGGGCCCTCGTCGACCGTCTCATTTCGAGAGGTGAGCGCTTCCTGAAATTTCATGGCCGCATGAACACATTCAACAGGGCTTGCAAAGTCAGCAATAACAGAGTCCCCCGCGGTATGAAAAATTCTTCCACCATGCTCTTCAATTATTGGATCGATAATTTCACGACATGCCGTTAAATTGGCGAGCGTAAGCTCCTCCTGAGTTTCCATGAACTTACTGAAGCCCACACAATCAGTAGCTAAAATGGTAGCCAGCTTCCTATTAACTTTTGCCATTTACAAACTAAATTCCCCGAACTGCAACTCGACCATCTGCGCATAGATTGCATTGCGAGTCACAAGCTCGCTATGACTCCCAACATCGAGGATTCTACCGGAGTTTAGGACCACTATCTTGTCGGCCTGAACTACTGTTGCAAGCCGGTGAGCAATGACCAAGGTGGTTCTGTTCTTTTGCAATTTATCTAGTGCGGATTGCACTAGACGCTCACTTTCCGAATCCAAAGCGCTAGTTGCCTCATCGAGCAACAAAATGGCTGGATCCGCAAGGATTGCGCGAGCAATAGCTACTCGCTGTTTCTGACCCCCGGACAGTCTGATTCCCTTCTCTCCCAAATAGGTGTTGTACCCGTCGGGAAGCTTACTGATAAAACCATGAGCCGACGCTGCCTTAGCTGCCTCAATTACCTGAGTATCGGTCGCGTTCGGATTACCAAAACGGATGTTTTCCACCACGTTATCACCAAAGATCACACAATCTTGAGGAACCATCGCGATGGCGGATCTGATGTCCTTAGGATCAGCAAGATTGATGTCGATACCGTCAATACGAATCCGACCCAAATGAGGGTCATAAAATCTCAGTAGAAGCTGAAAGATAGTGCTCTTACCAGCACCTGACGGCCCAACAATCGCGACACGTTCCCCCGGCTCAATTTCGAGAGAAAAATCTCTGATAGCAAATTCATTTTTTCGGGACGGATAGCTAAAATTCACCTGCTCAAAACTAACCGCACCCTTGCAAGGTCTTGGGAACTCGACGGGGACTTCAGGCGTCCGAATGTTCGACTTCATCTGCAACAACTCTGTCAGTCGCTCCATCGCGCCAGCCGCTCGCTGGACCTCACCCCAAACTTCACTTAAGGATCCTGCAGCAACACCAACAAACATCGCATACAAAACAAATTGACCAAGTTCACCGCCGGATATTGTCCCGGCCAGCACCTCCTTCGCCCCTAACCACAGTACGAATATCAATGCGCCAAATACGCTCACTGTCCCAACCATCGTTAACAGCGCCCGCACTTTTATTCTTCGGACAGCTGTTCGAAAGCTTTCCTGGATGGAGGCCGAAAACCGCTTTATCTCAAGCTGTTCTGCAGTGAACGATTGCACTGTTTCTGCGTTCCCAAGTATTTCAGCGGCCTGACCGCTGGCATCTGCGATTCTGTCTTGGCTATCTCGTGAAAGCCTGCGTAACCATCGCCCTACGACAATGACTGGCAGCACAATCAATGGAAACATAATTAGTAAAATGCCCAATAGCTTTATACTGGTATAGCCCAACAATATCAGGCCACCGATAAATTGAATCGATGACCTTAGAACAATCGAAATACTTACGCCGGATACTGATTGGATGAGGGTTGTGTCTGCTGTGAGACGCGATAAAACCTCGCCAATTTTTGTCGTTTCGAAAAATGTGGGATCCATATAAATGACGTGAGCAAACACCTTACTACGAAGATCAGCGACTACTCTTTCTCCGAGCCAGTTCACAATAGAAGCCCGTATCGCGCCGAAAAATCCAATAATGAGGACGAATAACAGCAAGATAAAAAAATAATGATCTACATTAGCGGCATCCTCGACAGAAAATCCTTGGTCAATCACGTTTCGGACAGCTATTGGCATAGCCAACAACGCCGCTGAAGAGATTAGTAGTGCCGCAATGGCGACCGCTAAAGTGCCCCTGTAAGGCGCAATAAAAGGTACCAGTGAACGCAGTGGGTGAAGGGATTTAGCTTTGTCCCGACTTTCCGAAGCAACTTTACTCATAGTTTATTTACGGGAATTGAGAAGTTTCTGAAAGGTAAAGGTTACCCGAAATAGCAGGCTAGGTAGAGCGACAAATTAGTTATAGCGCAGCGACAGTTTTAAAGTGGATATTAATAAAAAACCGGACTTATAGCCCGGTTTTGTTGAATTAGTGGCGGAGAGGCAATCCANCTGATTAGCATGATAAATTATTGATTTAATTTTTTATTTAAATATGTTTAATTTTTTTCCCACAATCTGTCCCACACTTGGTGTCCTCGCGCGCTCGTGCGAGCTGCAATGATTACGCTGACTGCCGTCTTGTCTCTGNCNGATTCGCATGCCACGCACTAACCAGAAACCCAAAACAGTTTTGAAGTTGCACCTCTGCTTCNNCCAAACTGTTAATTNAGTAACCAAGGATGCTNGCTTAATTCANTAGTTTGCATCGTCCTCAGGCCAGCCTTTTAAGACCTGACTATTTGCTGGCCCAAGCTACACACCAGCCNTTTTCGGCGACNAAGTTATTTTGAAGCGCAGCGCAAGCTCCCCAGCCAGGGTCTTTAGAGGCCATGTATAAAACGCAATTTGCACAGTTTTGTCCATCAACAGCCGACACCTCGACATANTTTAACGCTTTAGCGTTGTCGTCGGACTCTTTTACCTTAGCAACAGTTCCGCTGTGACTCATCGCGTTGACGAGACTAGAGCCTAACGTGCCGATAGCGAACAGTGACATAAATTTACGACGATTAATCATTCCAACTCCCATTTCAAAATTACCGATAAACTACGAATCTCTCTCGACAAACGAATCCCTAATCCAACTGTTTTTTTCCATTACGTTCCTAGCCTGATCAGTCAACGCCTCAAAATGTTCCAGATCTCCACTCTCCACGGCCCCAGCCGCCTTTGACCTGNAACCCNTTGATTTTTTGGCCTTCAGCTTCGGTGATCTTCAGGCCACTAATAGACCTCTAATCATCGGCGGAAGCTAGAGTCGGCAGCGAGTTCAGGAAGCCTGAAGCAAGTAGCTTCACAGCATTTAAATACGCCTTAGAGAGCGATTACCAGCGAAGAGACTCGATCAAGTAGGGTTGAGACGACTTTCGATATTTCAACCTCTTCGTAGCAATTCAATCACAATTTGANAGTTGTATACCCCGTCTCTATCGCTTGGTCTTACCACACTGTCGGCAGCTCGGTAAAAGCCAACCCTTCCTCTAGATAAACCGAAAGCAATGATTTTTTTCGTCTNCTTGAATAGAAATTCAGCTTAGCCATACCCACTTATTGAATAATTCAAAGACTTCGTCTTTTACCTTTATGATGCCTNATTCGTCAAAAGAGGAAGCTTNATGCACGTAGGCTCTAGTNCACAATCCGAATNGGNTTCGGTCGCCCGTTAGGAATAGGTTGAACCTTGGACCCTTTCGAGTAAAGAATACCGATCGATTACATTCAAATATTATTATTCATGATGAAATCTTGATCTCATTTCACCTTGGCGGCTGTGAGGAGCAGAACAGCAAAACGTTTTTCGGTATCGCACCAATAGTGGCTTAATTCCCAGCCCGCTTTTTCAGCAAGTCTTGAAAAATCTTCGACAGTATATTTATGGGAGGTTTCAGTGTGAAAGCTTTCACCTGCTGCTAACCTATATGTTCTGCCGGAGATTTCCAACGTCTGATCTACTGTGGCGACTAGGTGCATTTCGATTCTTGCCGGATTGGTTAAATAGCGTGCCTCGTGAGCAAAAGCGCTTGGATCAATTGCAAGACCGAGTTCGCGGTTAATTCGCTTCAAAAGATTACGATTAAATTCAGCCGTAACACCCTCCGGGTCGTCATAAGCGGAAATCAATACTTCAGGCGATTTATCAAGATCGACGCCAATCAAAAATGTAGCCTCATCGCCCAAAATTGTGTGGCAGTGCATCAGCAAGGATTGCGCCTCGGCCACCTCTAGGTTACCAACGGTCGAGCCTGGGAAAAAACCTAACCGGTTACGATGTGGAGGCAACGATGGTGGTAATTGAAACTCCGTTGTAAAGTCAGCAACCAACGCCACGACAGGCAACGATGGTAATTTGCTAGATAGCCTAGCAGCCGCTTGATGCAGATATTTTGCCGAGATATCCACAGGCACGTAGCCCGCTGGCTGATCAAGAGCCCTGAGTAGACGAAATGTCTTTCGGCTCGATCCACTCCCCAATTCTATCACTAACCGGTCACGGCCAATGGCTCTGGAAATTTCCTCTAAGTTGTCATCGAGAATTTTGATTTCAGTTCGCGTCAAGTAATAGCTTGGAAGCTGGGTGATGTCTTCAAAAAGTGCTGAGCCACGTTCGTCATAAAACCAAATAGGTGAAATACGACGCTCGGGTCGTTCTAGTGCCTCAATGAGTGCCTCTCCTAGTGTTTGCGCATTGCTGCCCAAATTCGTTTTTGAACTAGTTGAAAACATACTTAACCTGTCTCAAGTTTTGCTGGTATTGTGCGTAAACGTAATTGCCAACGAATAGTGCGCGCTAGCGAGTCAACACCAATGTTTAGCAGTGCGGTAATAAATATCAGTACGATAGCTCGATCAAAGCGCAGT
>PAHG01000023.1 GCA_002705795.1 Gammaproteobacteria bacterium | reverse complement strand
AAGTTCGTAGCGCCGGGGCCAAGAGTCGCGAGACAGACCCCTGCCTTACCGGTAAGTCTGCCATATGTGGCCGCCATAAAGGCGGCTCCTTGTTCATGGCGTGTTAGGACTAGTTGGATCTTTTCAGATGTCCGCAAGGATTCCAGAAGGTCGAGATTTTCTTCTCCTGGAATGCCAAAAATATATTCTACACCCTCATTCTCCAAAGCCCGGATAAACAAATCTGACGCTTTCATGAATACTCCTATTGGATCACCCAAATAAACGGGCCAGACCCAAAGTTTACGCGTCTCCGCGTCCTGTTCCAAAACCAATTCTGCAACTATTGGTCTTGATATACTAAAAATGTGGCCGTTTGCTGGTTCCATTTCATGGGCGTGATGGTGTTGAAACCACCGTCCGTACCCGCAGATTTATGGGTCTCCTTGATTCCCTATGATATGAAAGAAGGCAGGTGATAAGGATGAGGACCCATAACCACAAAGGGCTAGAAACTTTATGAAACAAAGTGATACAAATAAAGTGGTGGCTATGGCGGGACTTGAACCTGCGACCCCAGCATTATGAGTGCTGTGCTCTAACCAGCTGAGCTACATAGCCATTTAAATGAGGCGCGAAAGATACTCAAGTTTCACATCGCTGTCAAAGTTTAGACGTTGAACCGGAAGTGAATCACGTCGCCATCTTTTACGATGTATTCTTTTCCTTCCAGACGCCACTTGCCGGCGTCCTTAGCAGCTTGCTCTCCACCAAGAGCGACATAGTCATCGAACGCAATGACCTCGGCTCTGATGAATCCTTTTTCGAAGTCTGTGTGGATCTTTCCGGCCGCCTGAGGAGCTGTTGAGCCAACGGGGACAGTCCATGCTCGAACTTCTTTTGCGCCGGCTGTAAAGAACGTTTGCAGACCGAGGAGAGCGTATCCTGCCCTAATGACGCGATCGAGGCCGGCTTCAGTCAAACCAAGCTCTTCTAGAAACTCAGCTTTTTCATCGTCGTGGAGCTCTGCTATTTCTGACTCGATTTTGTTACAGATCGGCACGAGTTCGGCGTTTTCGCTAGCCGCAATTTCACGGACTTTTTCAAGCCAAGGGTTATTACAAAAACCATCCTCTGAAATGTTCGCCACGTAGAGTGTTGGCTTAATTGTGAGCAGGTTTAATGTTTTTATCACCGCGAATTCGTTTCTGGACAAATCGACCGACCGGACTGGCTTCCCCTGGTTCAAAACGGGAAGGAGTTTCTCACAGACTGTCATTAACGTTTTCGCATCTTTGTCACCGCCTTTGGCCTGTTTCTGTGCTTTGTGCATCTGTTTTTCTACAGACTCGAGGTCGGCTAACGCAAGTTCGGTGTTAATGACTTCTATGTCAGACTCAGGATCGATTCTGCCGGCAACATGAACGATATTTTCATCTTCAAAACAACGCACCACGTGTGCAATCGCATCAGTCTCCCGGATGTTTGCCAAGAATTGGTTCCCGAGACCTTCGCCCTGAGAGGCACCGGCTACGAGACCTGCAATATCCACAAACTCCATCGCTGTTGGTACGACACGCTCGGGATTTACTATCTCTGATAGTTGGTCTTGACGCGGATCCGGAATCGGGACAACACCGGCGTTGGGTTCAATGGTACAGAATGGGAAGTTTTGTGCTTCGATCCCGGCCTTTGTTAATGCATTGAAAAGAGTTGATTTGCCGACGTTTGGTAATCCAACAATGCCGCATTTGAAGCCCATGCCATCTCCTCTAGCGCTGGTGCAGTGCGTTCATGGCGTTGCCCCATTCGCCTTGAACAATGTCTGTCATAAATTTAAGTGTGTGGTCAATCGCTTTATCGATTTCCTCGAGTTGCTCTGTCGGTGCTTTACTTAAGACGTATCCATGCACCTTAGATTTGTGTCCGGGGTGACCAATGCCGACACGGATTCTCGCATAACCTGGTCCAAAGACTCGATGGAGGTCGCGTAGTCCATTGTGGCCACCATGGCCGCCACTTTGTTTCAGCCTTATTTGGCCAGGCTCAATATCAAGTTCGTCGTGAACAACAAGAATCTCTTGAGGGTCGATCTTGTAAAACTGTGCGATCGCTAGCGCACTTTGGCCCGAGCGGTTCATGAATGTCATTGGCTTCAGTAGATGGATTGCTTGCGGACCTATTAAGCCTTTCCCTGCTAAACCAAAGAATTTTGATTCTGCTGACAGTGAGCTTGATATTCGGTTTATGAGTGCGTCTAACAGCCAAAACCCGGCATTGTGCCGGGTTTCCGCATATTCAGGCCCGGGGTTCCCTAGCCCTATGATGAGCTTGTAGGTGCTCACTCGTCGCCTTCAGACTCACCTTCTTCTGCGTCATCAGCTGCTGGTTCAGGATCAGCCGACGCGCCCTTCGGCTTGTGAATACTAGCTACTGGAAGGTCGGAATCGTGTGCCAAGGCTACAAAGGTAACACCCTTCGGCGCCTCGAGATCTGACAGGTGAATCACCTGATCGAGTTCGACGTCAGCTAGGTCGACTTCGATGAATTCAGGTAGATCTTTGGCTGAACAAGAGACTTCGATTTCAACTGCATCGTGGTGAATAACTCCACCTTGTAACTTGACGCCTTTGGAGGTTGTTTCATTCAAAAAGTGAACAGGCACGTTAATCTTCAATACTGTACCGGCAGATGCCCGTTGGAAGTCAGCATGCAACACGACAGCCTTTGCCGGATGACGCTGAAGCGCTTTCAAAATCACGGGCTCTTCTTTACCGTCAACCTCAAGAGTGATGATTGAAGAATAGAAAGATTCTTCTTCCAATGCACGCTTGAGATCTTTATGAGCCACTTGAATCGACTTAGGCTTGTTTTTCCCACCGTAAACGATGGCAGGAACCAAGTCTTCTAGTCGACGCAGGCGGCGGCTCGAACCTTTCCCTGCTTCTTCACGCGATTGCGCGGACAAGCGATAATCAGACATTCCATTCTCCTTCAATGCCTTCATCTTACTTCGACCAGTAAGACGTTCTTCAACCTTCAGTTAGCGAAACATCGCACTGATAGATTCTTCATTACTGACGCGGCGTACAGCCTCGCCAAGAAGCTCTGCAATAGTGATAATCCGGACACGTCCGGTCCCCATGATTGAGTTAGGGATGGGGATACTATCAGTAACCACCAGTTCGTCAAGCGCGCTATCTTTCAGATTTTCAAGAGCAGGACCCGAGAGCACGGGGTGTGTGCAGTAAGCGATGACTGCTTTAGCTCCCTGATCTTTGAGCGCTTTTGCTGCGTTACATAATGTACCAGCCGTATCAATTATATCGTCAACAATCAGGCAAGTACGGCCGCTGATCTCGCCAATAATATTCATTACTTCAGCTTGGTTTGGGGCCGGCCGGCGCTTATCTATAATCGCGAGATCGCTGTCGAGTTGTTTTGCCATTGCTCGTGCACGCACCACACCACCGATATCTGGGGATACGACGACTACATCTTGAGGCTGTTTGCGCTGAATATCATCGAGCATCACAGTTGTCGCGTAGATATTATCTACGGCAACATCGAAGAATCCTTGGATTTGGTCGGCGTGAAGATCGACTGTCAGTACGCGGTCGATGCCGACGCCAACCATGATATCAGCGACCACTTTTGCCGTAATCGGCACTCGTGCGGAGCGCGGGCGGCGATCTTGGCGCGCATATCCGAAATATGGGACTACTGCGGTAATTCGCGAAGCTGACGCGCGACGTAAAGCATCACACATCACTACTAATTCCATAAGGTTGTCATTGGTGGGTTCGCAGGTTGATTGCAACACGAACACATCTTGTCCTCGAACGTTTTCCACGATGTCGACGGCAATCTCGCCATCGGAAAAACGACCAACACTGGCATCGCCGAGTGGGACCGATAGATAGTCAGAAACTTTTTTGGATAACTCTGGTGTGGCGTTACCGGAGAACAACATCAGTTGGGCCACAGTTCACTCCTTGAGTGTCGAGCGGTTTTAAAATGGCTGGGGTGGTAGGATTCGAACCTACGAATGGCGGGATCAAAACCCGCTGCCTTAACCACTTGGCCACAC
This sequence comes from Gammaproteobacteria bacterium, assembly GCA_002705795.1. Taxonomy (GTDB): domain Bacteria; phylum Pseudomonadota; class Gammaproteobacteria; order Pseudomonadales; family Litorivicinaceae; genus HIMB30. The sequence continues at coordinate 124,665 of PAHG01000023.1, read as the reverse complement.
CCCAGTTAAGTTTTCGCGCCGTAAGTATACAACATTGATTGATTGCTCAGGAGGCAAACTTTCACTTCCGCAAGATGTCCGAGAATTTCTTGAGATGAGTGGCTGTTGATCGGATCTACCACGAATGCACATCCACCTGTTCCGGTGAGTCTTGGCGCTCCAAATATCTGCATTTGACCAAATAACCGATTGATGTCCGGATAGAGATCTCTAACGAGTATCTCGCAAACGTTGGACGTTGTATCTAGCTGCGAGGCGCGGATTCTGCAAGAGGGGGTATTTCTTGTCAACTTTGGGTGCTGGAAAATATTTTGGGTCGATACATGAACCTGCGGATTTGCAATTAAAACTTGCTCGCCAGGCCAATCGATTGGCTCGAATTCATCGCCGATGCCCGATGCGAAACAACTATTACCAAAGATGAAGACAGGGACATCGGCACCAAGACTTAGTCCTAGTGCGTGCAAGTGTTCTGTTGTGTGGTCAAGTTCGAAGATTGAATTAATCGCCACAAGTGTTGTGGCCGCATCAGAGGATCCACCACCGAGGCCGCCGCCAGTGGGCAGATTTTTTTCAATCAAGATCTCAACGCCGTATTGTGTTGAGCCAAGTAACTTGGTGGCAGCTTTGTAGATTAAGTTGTCTGATCCTAGCACCATGGGGTCTTTGATAATTTGTACCCCAGGCCTATTGGTGATACGAAAATGAATCCAGTCGCACCAGTCGACGAATTGAAAGCCTGTTTCAAGCAGATGGTAGCCGTCATCCCGTTGACCAACGATGTGCAGGAACCGATTAATTTTGGCTGGCGCGCTGGCCTTAAAACCGCCCTCGAGAACATCCGACGGATGAATTATTGGGTGATTGCCTGCCATTCCGTGCTGGCCCAGCGGATTTCGATATCGCCACGCGTTGCTGTCAGGCGGCGGGGCACTTCGAACCGATGAGAGCCTGCCTCAATCGAAATGTTACCGTTATAGGCAAGCTGCCACCCATCTTGAATCATCTGAATGATGCGGCCTTCGCCGTCTTTCTTAACTGATTCGAGTGGTAGATTTGGAGCATCAAGACCGCGTACCCAATAACGAAGGGCGTTTACCGGAAGAGAAATATTCATCACATCTTTAAATAAGGTATCCGGGTCTTTTGCGACGGCTTCGCGATCATCAGTTTTTAGTCGCGCTTCGAACTCGGTCATAGTGAGTCGAGCAACAATTGAACCAGTTGGAGACAAGACGTCAAACCGCTCTTCGCCCGGATTCAAAATCCAGCGAATGCTCCCGGATTCAGTGTTATCTTTTGTTGAGATAGAAAATTTTGCAGTTAAATCCCACTGATCCAGTTGGTCGGCAGGCAAAAACGTCAAAACCTCCGCACCATCATCTGATGACCAAGGCATGAAAGAGCAACCAGTCAGTGAAAAGCTTAATAATAAAGTGACAATGAAATGCTTCACGAATCGCTTAACCGTTTTATTGTGGCGCGGATTTTGTCACTTTCTGGATTGGATTCATAGCCTAAATCCCAAATTTCACGCGCATCTTGTCGCCGACCAAGAAGCCATAGCAGTTCACCATAGTGCGCAGCAATCTCATGATCTCGGCTTTTTTGCCATGCTCTCACAAAATATGGTTCTGCATTTTCAAGGCGCCCGAGTTTCAGTAGAACCCAACCCATCGAATCTAAGATAGCTGCTGATTCTGGCTTTTGTTCCAATGCTTTTTCAATCAAAACTAACGCTTCTTGATAGCGATCTGTTCTATCAGCCAGGGTATATCCAAGTGCGTTCATCGTATCGGGATCATTTGGTTTTAGATCAAGAATCCTGCGCAAGTCGGTCTCTGCGCCATCAATATCCCCGATCTGCTCGAAAGCAAGCGCCCGCGTATACAAAATGTCAACGCTTTCTGGCTCTCTCAAGAGGGCTTCAGTCAATACAGGGATAGCACTGCCTGCCATGTCGTTTAGGGTTTGAAATCGCGCCTCTGCAAGAGATAGTTGGTGTTTTAGGTCAGGGAATAAGAGACGTGCCTCTGAGAACCAACGATGTGCCTGCTGTGGGTTATCTTGGCTGATCGCGAGATCGGCTAATTGTCTTCTCGCCTCAACTATGAGGTCGCCACGTTCGACGCGTAGAAAGCGATTGATAGCGAGATCGGTTTGTTTTTTTTGAACGGCGACTTTACCCAGATGATAGTACGCATTAGATCGATATTGTTCTGATGCTAGGAGCGATTTGAGTCGCGCTTCTGCTGAGTCTAGATTATCGGTCTGTATTTCCAGAAGCCCGAGTGTCAGTAAATCTTGATGACGACTTCGATCCTCCTCAATTACACCACGTAGTATTGCAAGTGCTCGGTCATTATCACCCTCAAGACCATGCCATCGCGCAACTTGTGAACGAATATCGAGGTCACTTGACATATCACGGAATCGATCAATAAACCGAATGGCTGCTTTTCTGTCAGGGAGCTCAAGACGCGCCCTGAACAGGACAACGTTCGCAGGAGGCTGTTTAGTACTCAGCCACAGGTCCAACCATTTAGTCCCAGATGATGCTTCTGTTCGGTTCTTGGCCTCTGCCACCACCATAGCAAGAGAACCATTATTGGAACCACTTGAGATGCTTGTGAGCACACTAAGAAAACTTGTTTGTTGATCAGCCGGAAGTCCCGACCAGAAGCTTGCAAGCCAATGGGCACGATAACCAGGCTCTAAAGACAGTAATTTCGTGAGAGAACCCTCGAGCGTTTCGAGACGATTCTTCTCAGCGGCGAAGATTAGTCTGGCCTCTAAAGCACCTCGGGATTCAGGATCAACCACAGTCCAGCGCTCAATTGCTTTTTCAATTTGTTGGTCAGATCCCGTTTGTCGCGCCAAAAACGCAGCACGCTCGGACACGTCAACGTTCTTAGTATTATGCGAAGCTCTGATATAGAGAGAGAGCGCAGTATTTGCATTCCCTCGAGCAAGTTCTGCCTCTGCGAGCAAAATTAGGCCTGACGTAGTTTGGATATCATGATTGATTTGTATGATAGCGGTCTTGTTCGATTGGTTGGTCGGATGTTCAGTGAGCAGCGTACCCTCTGTTTGGCATCCTGCGAGCGTAAGGAAAACCAAGAGTGCGTAAGCTCTGCTACAATCCCACATCTCACTTAATTTGGGTTTCATCTGTTTCTAAATGGCTCTTTTAACTCTCGGGCTCAACCATACCACGGCACCAGTGGAACTGCGTGAGCAGGTAGCATTCGATGCCACGCGCCTGCCAGATATTTTGGTGCAGTTGATCCAAGAATTTCCGGATGTTCGAGAAAGCGCAATACTTTCGACGTGTAATCGGACCGAGCTTTTTCTAGCGATTGATGGAAACTTTGAACTCGATCTTGTGGGTTGGCTCGGTGGGTTCCATGACGTTGATCCCGATATGCTTGTACCGCATATCTATCGGTTTAAAGATCTGCAAGCCGCTAAACATATGATTCGCGTGGCGTCAGGACTAGATTCTCTCGTATTGGGTGAACCACAAATTCTGGGGCAATTCAAGGATGCGATTCGCATAGCACGTAACGCGCTGACCTGCGGTACCGAACTCGAGCAAGCGTTCTCAAGAGTGTTATCGATCGCAAAACGTGTTCGTACGGAGACAGCAATCGGTCGCAATCCGGTCTCGGTTGCATACACCTCAGTGAATTTGGCGAACCATATTTTTTCGGATCTTTCGTTGTGCAAAGTTAAGCTAGTGGGGGCAGGAGAAACTATTCAGCTAGTCGCAGAACACTTGATCGGACAGGGTGTAAGGGAGATTGATGTAGTAAACCGTACGCTAGCAAATGCTAAAACTTTGGCAGCATCTATTGATGGTTTCGCTTGGTCGCTCGACGAGTTGGGTGAGCGAATTCAGTACGCTGACATTGTGATTACTTCAACTGGAGCTCCCATTCCTATAATCGGAAAGGGGATAGTTGAGCGCGCGCAAAAAGTAAGGCGTCATAAACCGATGTTAATGATCGACCTGGCGGTCCCGCGAGACATCGAGCCAGAAGTTGGTGAGATTGAGTCGGTCTATCTATACACCGTCGATGACTTGAAAGGAGTCATTGAAAAGGGTTTCGAGCATCGTCAAGAGGCTGCTAGGCATGCGGAGCGCTTAATCGACAGTGCGCTTGATAGCTGGCAGCGTGATATTAGAGGATACAGAGCGGTCGATACGATTAAGCAATTAAGGGAGGGTATTCAGGAGTTGTCTGAGTACGAACTGGCGCAAGCGCTGAGGATACTCGAGTCAGGTAAGCCAGCTGATGAAGTGCTTGCACAATTAAGTCGAAATCTAACTAATAAATTTTTGCACTCGCCCACCGTGGCCTTACGAAGTGCTGCAGAGCAAGGCGATTTGTCGCTTATCGAGGCGACTAACCGGCTCTTTAGGATTGATGATATTGAGGATTTGGATTGAAACCATCCCTACTGGATAGATTAGATCAATTAGTTGACCGACATCAAGAGCTCTCAGCCTTGCTTGCGGATCCAGATGTAATTAGTGATCAAACACAGTTCGTCGCGTTCTCCCAGGAATACAGCGAGATTGAGCCTATCGTCCAATTGGTGCAGGAACGCCGTCTATTGGAAGCAGATCGTGTTGAGCTTGAGAGTTATCTCAATGGGGATGATGCCGACATGAACGAGCTTGTCGAGAGCGAACTACCTGATATACGAGAGAAATTAGAATCACTGGAATCGCAATTACAGGTCGCGCTTATTCCGAAAGATCTTGCGGATTCTCGCAGTGCGTTTGTCGAAATCCGAGCGGGAACGGGTGGTGATGAGGCGGCACTTTTTGTTGGTGATTTGACAAGGATGTATCTTAAATTTGCCGAAACCCAAGGATGGAAAATAGAAGTTCTGTCTGAATCTAAGGCAGATTTGGGAGGTTATAAAGAAGTCATCATGAAAGTCGCTGGAGATCGGGTGTATGGTCGTTTGAAGTTTGAATCCGGCGCGCATCGTGTACAGCGTGTTCCTGCGACAGAGTCTCAAGGACGGATTCATACCTCAGCCTGCACCGTCGCTGTGATGGCGGAGGCCGATCCGATGGCGGAGGCCACCATTGATGCCAAAGATCTACGTATTGACACTTTCCGAGCAAGCGGCGCCGGTGGTCAGCACGTTAATAAAACGGACTCCGCGATTCGTATCACTCATATACCGACGGGTGTCGTGGTGGAGTGTCAGGATGAACGCTCACAGCATAAAAATAAGGCACGCGCGTTAAGCTTATTGCAGGCGCGACTGGAGGATGCGGCGCGGCAAGAGCAGCAGGCAAAAGAAGCTAGTGAGCGAAAGTCACTCGTGGGATCCGGTGACCGCTCTGAGCGCATCCGAACCTACAACTTCCCGCAAGGTCGCGTCACTGACCACCGAATTAACCTGACACTCTATCGGTTGGATGAGATGATGGATGGTGGCTGTCAGATAATCATTGATCCTCTTGTGCAGGAGTATCAAGCCGAGCTGTTAGCGAGCCTTGATACGGTCGCATGACGCTTGCGGAAATACAGCGCTCAGATAGCATTCGGGCGGCCAGATGGACCCAAAGTGAGCAACAATTAGTCTTCTCTGAAGTGCTTGGACTAACCCTAACTGAGCAAATTCTCTTGGCTGAATCCCCTATTGCGGACAGTAAAACTGAGCAGGTTTTAGACATCGCACAGCGATCGATCGCCGGCGAGCCTTTGGCATATATTCTTGGGGTCACCTATTTCGACGGTTTAAAGCTTGCGATTGATTCAAAAGTGCTGATTCCCAGACCTGACACTGAAACCCTGGTCGAGGTTGCCTCAGAAATGATTTCCAATGGCAATATTCAATCGGTTCATGATCTCTGTACGGGCTCCGGTGCTGTGGCTCTCGCAATAAAAGCGCGACATCCTGGATGTGTGGTGACAGCAAGCGATCTGTCAGAATATGCGGTTCGATGCATGGCTCAGAATGCAACTGCTCTGCAGTTGGATGTGGAGTGTGCTCGGACGGACCTATTTGAGGGACTTTCGCAGTTTGAGTTGATCACAGCAAATCCGCCATACATCGCCTGGGATGATCTCGAAGTTGATGCCAATGTGGTCGCTTGTGAACCAGCGATGGCGCTTTTTTCAGATCACGATGGTTTGTCTTTGATTCAGCGGATATTGAAGATTGCGCCGAATCATTTGGCTAAGGGTGGTGCGCTGTGCCTTGAGCATGGTTATAGTCAGGCCCATGATGTGAGAAAGCTTGCTATCGACCTCGGTTGGCAGTCAGTTCAAACGCTCCAAGACTTAGCAGGCAGAGACCGAGTGACGAGGATGCATAAGCCATGATGACAGATTCCGAACTGTTGCATTACGCAAGGCAGATCCTCTTATCTGATGTCGATGTCGATGGCCAGGAGCGTCTCAAGCAATCCCATGTTGTGGTCTTAGGACTTGGTGGTCTTGGAAGTCCGTTGTCACTATATCTAGGCGCCGCTGGCGTCGGACGATTGACGCTTGTCGATAGTGATATTGTGGATGAAACCAATCTTCATCGTCAGGTGATCCATAGCCAGAAAAGCTTGAACCAATTGAAAGTTGAATCTGCAAGAGAGCGAATCCTCGGAATCAATCCTTGGATTCAGATAGATGTCTCTGGCGTAAGCGCAGATGATCAAAACGTGCATGATGCGGTCGCTGGCGTCCAGTGTATTGCTGATTGTACTGATCGGTTTGCCACACGGTTTCTAGCCAATCGTCTGGCATTAAAGTACCGGGTACCGACAGTGTCGGCAGCGGCCCTGGGTGTTGAAGGGCAACTCACAACAATCGATTTACGTGATCCAGAGAATCCCTGTTATGCCTGTCTGATACCGGATGTGCCAGAGGTTGAACCGACTTGCGCAGAAACTGGAGTATTGGGTCCTGTTGTCGGCACCTTAGGCACCCTGCAGGCGGTCGAGGTTTTGGGTGTGCTACTCGGCTGGCCTGACCGATTGGTTGGACGATTGACGAGGTTCAACGCAAAAACAATGGAATGGAAATCCTTCCGTTATCGGAAGGATCCCGATTGCCAAGTGTGTGGATCAGCCTGAGAGCTTTGCGCTCAAAATTTGATTCACGGCCTGAGGGTTTGCCCTCCCCTGTGACCTTTTCATCACTTGCCCGACAAAAAATCCAAGCATCTTGACCTGTTTATCTTCCGAAGCTGCCCGGTAGTTGGTAACTTGTTCTGGATTTCCAGCAATGACTTCGTCGACGAACGCTTCAATTGTGCCGGTATCTGTGAACTGAACGAGTCCCTTGAACTCGATAATCGCGTCTACTTCACCGTCACCTGCTAGCATGGCTTCAAAGACAGTTTTCGCTGTCTTTGAATTTAGCGTATTGTCTTTGATTCGGCCGATTAGTTCGGACAACTGTTTTGCCGTTACGGAAAAGTCAGTGATGGATCCGCCTGTCTGATTCAGTTCGGCCAAAATGCTTCCCATCACCCAGTTAGCAGCGAGCTTGCCTTCTCCTGACGTATTCGCAACTTCAGCGAAGTAATCAGCAACATCGCGATTAGCGACTAAAACACCCGCATCATAACCGGTAATGCCGTATTCACTGATGTATCGTGCTTTCCGAGCCTCGGGAAGCTCTGGTAATGCATCACGACATGCGCTAATAAAGTTGTCGTCTAAAACGACCGGCAATAGGTCAGGATCTGGAAAATAACGATAGTCATTGGCCTCCTCTTTGGATCGCATCGAACGCGTTTCATCTTTATCCGGATCATAGAGGCGAGTTTCCTGGATTACCCGTCCGCCATCTTCCAAAATCTCAATCTGACGATTGATTTCGGTATTGATTGCTTTTTCGACGAAACGGAACGAGTTCAGGTTTTTGATCTCTGTACGAGTACCGAGAGTCTCAGATCCTCTGGGTCGAATTGAGACGTTACAGTCGCAGCGCATCGACCCTTCGGCCATGTTGCCGTCGGAGATATCGAGATAGCGAATAATTGAATGAATCACCTTGAGATAGGCAATCGCCTCTTTCGCTGAACGGAGTTCAGGCTCAGAGACGATTTCCAAAAGTGGCGTGCCGGCTCGGTTTAAATCGATACCAGTCATTCCATCAAACGCATCGTGAATGCTTTTACCTGCATCTTCTTCAAGGTGCGCGCGAGTTACGTTTATTGTTTTCTCGGTGCCATCTTCAAGGCTGATAAGAACGCGACCAGGGCCCACAATTGGCTTTTCAAACTGACTGATTTGGTAGCCCTTGGGAAGATCCGGATAAAAGTAGTTCTTCCGGTCGAAAATCGATTGTTGTCCAATTTCGGCGTCAATCGCGAGACCGAATTTGACCGCCATTTCGAATGCCTTTGCGTTAGGTACAGGTAATACGCCCGGCATACCCAGGTCGATAAGCGATGCCTGGGTGTTTGGTTCTCCACCAAAATCCGTTGATGATCCCGAGAAGATTTTTGAGTCTGTAGACAGTTGGACATGGACTTCGAGTCCAATCACAGCCTCATACATATTACAGGCCCTCCGGACGCAACTTATGCCAATCGGTTACCATTTGGACTTGGTGCGCTGCATTTAAAATCATACTTTCACTAAAGGCACGTCCCGTGAGCTGATATCCTGTCGGCAGGCCATCAATCAATGGTGCTTGAAACGATCCTCCAGGGAGTCCCGCCATATTGGTCGCAACTGTGTAGATGTCTTCAAGATACATTGCGACTGGGTCTGCTGTTTTTTCACCAAGTACGAAGGCCGTTGATGGCGTCGTGGGTCCAAACAATAAATCACATGAACCGAGCGCGCGATTGAAATCGTCGCGAATTAGTCGGCGAATCTGCTGTGCTTTTTTGTAATATGCATCGTAGTACCCTTCCGACAATGCATAGGTTCCAATCAAAATCCGACGCTTCACTTCATTCCCGAATCCTTCTCCACGGGACCGTTCATAGAGATCGATAAGATCTGTCGGCTTGTCTGCGCGATGCCCAAAGCGTACGCCATCAAATCTAGACAAGTTCGAACTAGCTTCAGCTGGTGCGATTACGTAATAGGCTGGAATTGCTTCAGCAACATGATCGAGTGATACCTCGGTTGTGGTTGCGCCGAGCGACTTCAATACGTCGAGCACGTCATCCATTGCCTGATGCATGGCGCTATCTAAGCGGTCATCAAAGAACTGTTTCGGAATACCTATGACTTTCCCTTTGAGTGGTTCATTAAGCGTTTGCGTGTAGTCAGGAACTACTTGATCCGCTGATGTTGAGTCACGAGGGTCATGGCCCGCAATAAATCCAAGTCCGTGTGCAATGTCTTCAGCTGTGTGCGCGATTAGGCCGCCCTGATCTAAGCTTGACGCATAGGCGATCATGCCAAAACGACTGACTCGGCCGTAGGTTGGCTTCAGTCCGGATGTTCCTGTGAAGGCCGCCGGCTGACGAATCGAGCCGCCGGTGTCAGTCGCAGTTGCTAGCGGTGTCAATTGCGCAGCAACCGCGGCAGCTGAGCCACCAGAACTGCCGCCTGGCACTCGTGTAGTATCCCACGGATTATATACAGGGCCGTAATATGAATTCTCATTTGACGATCCCATAGCAAACTCATCCATGTTGAGTTTACCGAGTGACACGAGTCCAACGTTTTTGCACTGACCGACTACATGTGCGTCATAGGGGGCGATAAAGTTCGATAAGATTTTTGATCCGCAGGTGGTTAAAGTGCCATCCACGCAGAATAGATCTTTGTGAGCGATCGGTAGGCCGGTATATGGAGTAGCTGTTCCTTTATTGATTGCGGTATCGGCATCTTTCGCTGATTGCATCGCTACATCACGCGTGATGGTAATGAAAGCATTCAGTCTAGGATTTAACGATTCGATACGATCGAGAAACGCACTTGTGATTTCGACGCTCGATAATACGCGGTCATTGATAGATTTTTTTAGTTCAGAAAACGAAAGATCGGTTATTTGACTCATTCGACGACCCTCGGCACGAGATATAGCCCTGCATCTACATGGGGCGCATTAGCCTGAAACTTATCGCGTTGATTTGTTTCAGCTACAGCGTCAGTGCGTAAGGTTTGTCTTAATTCCAATGGATGGGCGAGAGGCGCAACACCATCTGTGTCAATCTGTTGCATTTGATCAACCAATCCAATAATTGAATTCAGGTGCGTAAGAATTTCTGTTGTTTCGGCCTCTGTAAGCCCTAATCGTGCGAGTTTAGCCACGCGTTTGACTTCATCGCTCGTCAGCGACATAGGTTTCTCCGTCATTGAAAATCATTTTTAGAAGAACGCATGCTAGCATAAGGCTTCAGTATAGAGGTTGGGTCAGCTACACTCTCTGGCTTATTGCGCTCGCATAACAGGAAAAAGCTTGCATGTTTAAAGCCATACGCGGATTGTTTTCGAACGATATTTCGATCGACTTGGGGACAGCGAACACGCTGATTTACGTTAAAGGAAAAGGTATCGTCTTGGATGAGCCCTCGGTCGTCGCGATCCGCACGGTAGGAACTCAGCGTTCTGTTGCTGCCGTTGGCATCGAGGCCAAGCGAATGCTTGGTCGTACGCCCGGAAACATTGTAGCGATCCGCCCTTTGAAGGATGGTGTGATTGCTGATTTCCACGTGACTGAAAAAATGCTGCAACTATTCATTGGTAAGGTACACGAGAATTCTGTAATCCGTCCGTCACCACGCGTCCTTGTTTGTGTTCCTGCGCAATCAACTCAGGTCGAGAGGCGCGCGATTAAAGAGTCAGCACTCGGCGCGGGTGCTCGTGAAGTTTACTTGATAGAGGAGCCAATGGCTGCCGCACTGGGTGCTGACCTTCCCGTTGATGATGCAAGCGGTTCGATGGTGGTTGATGTGGGAGGTGGTACCACAGAGATCGCAATTATTTCTCTAAATGGCATCGTGTTTTCTGAATCTGTTCGCATTGGTGGCGACCGTTTTGACGAAGCGATTGTTGGTTATGTTCGTCGTCGCTTCGGAACCTTAATCGGTGACTCGACAGCGGAGCGTATCAAGCAAGATATTGGTACAGCTGTCGCTATCAAAGACGAGCAGGAAGTTGATGTGCGCGGTCGAAATCTTGCGGAGGGGATTCCAAAGCAGCTCACCCTGAAGTCTAATCAAATTCAAGAGGCACTATCTGAGCCCTTAGCTCAAATTACTGCTGCTGTAAAAAATGCACTAGAACAATCTCCACCTGAATTAGCGTCTGACATCGCTGAACGTGGTATCGTTTTGACTGGTGGCGGCGCTTTGTTGAAGGGCCTTGACGAGCTTCTGGCAGCTGAAACAGGATTACCAGTTCTGATTGCCGACGATCCGTTGACTTGTGTTGCTCGTGGTGGTGGTAAAGCACTCGAGCTAATTGATCGAGCTTCATTTAACCTTTTTAATTCTGATTAAGAGTTACCGACATGCGGCCACTTTTCTCTGAGACTAGTGTCGCAGCAGTCCGACTGATCATAGCGGTTACGTTTTCTGTGGCCACAATCTTTATCGACTCTCGATTTGATGCGCTAACCATGGTGCGTCAGGCAGTAAAAACAGCACTCTGGCCTGTCGAGCAAGTTGCATACTTTCCGGGCCAATTTTCGTCAGAAGTGAGCGACTGGATGCAATCCCAAAATCTCATTACAGAGAGACTTGAGGTGATTACGCTCGAAAACGAACGTTTGCGTACGGAGCAATTAAAATTGCAAACACTGCGCGCTGAAAATGCGGAGCTCCGTAGGTTGCTTGGTGTTAAAGAGCGTGTGAATGAGCGTTTACTGCAGGCCCAAATTCAGCGTTTGTCGAACGATCCCTTTGTGCATCGGGTAACTATAAATCGAGGTTTGCTCGCTGGTGTTACTGGGGGTAGCCCCGTTATCTCAGCTGACGGTTTAGTCGGACAGGTTGTTGTGGCTTATCCACATGCGGCAGATGTCCTTTTGATGACTGACGCTACACATCATTTACCTGTTCAAGTAACACGAACTCGCGAACGCGCAATTGCTGTTGGCATTGGGCGAATGGACCGGATCGAATTAAGAAATCTCCCCGATACCGTTGATATTGTTCCAGGTGACCTATTGGAAACCTCAGGTTTGGGTGATCGTTTCCAACCAGGTATTCCAGTTGCGGAAGTCAAACAAGTAATCCGAGCGCAAGGGCAGCCATTTACTCGAGTAATCGCTGTACCACTCACACCGATGGCACGATTGTCGTTAGTAATGGTTGATCTGGCAGAGGGTGAGTCATGACCTTTTTTGCGACTTGGCTTGTGACTCTTTTGTTGATTGCTGTTCCGTATCCGGCCGTCATGANCTTAGCACTACCTAACTTCGGATTCTTGTTTGTGACTTGGTGGGGACTTATGCGGAACTATCAGTTATCAATGACACTGCTCTTGATTTCTTCACTACCGATGGATGTGTTGTACGGGACCAATCTGGGGCTACACGGTTTATTGTTTGCATTGATTGCATATGCGTTGACCTTGTTGGGTCCATCGGTCCGTCAGGTCAATTGGGTGCGACAGTCGATGGTAGTTCTCGTGGTTTTATCGATCGCTTCAGCTGTCTCTTATTGGGCTAGAACATTGACCGGACAATCTCCTGAATTCTTGGTTTTGATTCTTCAGGCATTTGTTTCTGCAGTTCTTTGGTCACCACTCCGATGGTTGTACGATGGCTTGGCTGATTACATTCACGGACTAGGGACTCAGCGTCAATGATCCTTGCCAGTCGGTCATCACGGCGGCNTGACCTACTTCAATTAATCACGCCGGATTTCCGAGTGATTCCTGCCGATGTTGACGAGTCGCTGCGTGATGATGAAACGCCAGACAAATTCGTTTCCCGGTTAGCAGAAGCAAAAGCACGCGGAGTGGTATCTCATGCGTATGTAGGTGAATTCATCATTGGTGCAGATACGACAGTTTCTGCAGGCGGTATCATTTTTAATAAACCGATTGATCAAAACGATTTCATGGGGATGATGGAGCTTCTATCTGGTAATACGCATCAAGTCTATTCTGGGATTTGCTTGTTAGCTGATGGCCAAGCTGATGTCCGGGCCGTTAGGACCGATGTGACCTTTCGTCATTTGACCACAGAAGAATGTTTGCACTATTGGCAAACCGGCGAGCCCGAGGATAAAGCTGGTGGTTATGGTATCCAAGGATCAGCAGCGCGGTTTATTGAGTCGATCCAAGGATCTTACACTAACGTTGTTGGGCTACCCCTGGTCGAACTAGAGGCGATGCTAGACGATGCGTCATGAGATTTTACTGAACTTTACTCCGCTTGAGACCAGGGTTGCTGTGGTTGAGCAAGGGATGTTGCGGGAAATTTTGATTGAACGTGCGACGCACCGTGGTCTTGTTGGCAATGTGTATTTGGGTAAAGTCGTTCGTGTTTTACCGGGGATGCAGGCATGCTTTGTGGATATCGGACTTGATCGAAGCGCATTCCTTCATGCTAAAGATCTGCCGATGGACGACAGCAATCGAGGCCGTCCAATCCAGCGATTGGTGACTGAAGGACAAGACCTCCTTGTTCAGGTAATTAAAGATCCTTTGGGGACTAAAGGCGCCCGGTTAACTGCACAGGTATCTCTACCCGCGCGTCACTTGGTTTTAATGCCCTTTGCGACGCATGTCGGGATCAGCCAGCGGATCGAGGACGAGGATACTCGCAATTATTTGAAGGCAATCGCTCAGCAAGCATTAGAGGCACAAGGCATCGAAACGGGGATTATTGTTCGCACCGCAGGTGATGGTCAAACCTCGGAAGATTTAGAAGAAGATTTAGTGTATCTGAAACGTGTTTGGGACAATATTTGTATCGAACAGAAAGCCGTTAAGCCGCCTACTATAGTGTTTTCCGAATTACCACTAACGCATCGACTGGTGCGTGATCAGATTCGGCGTGATACTGAGCGAGTGCTGGTTGATTCTCAGGAAACTTTCGTCGAACTTTCTGAATTTGCGTGCAGGTTTATGCCAGAAGTGGCGCCATTGATTCAGCANTACCGGGGCGATCGACCTCTCTTTGATTTTTACCAGATTGAAGATGAGATTGAAAAAGCGCTCGCACGTAATGTGGAGCTGAAATCAGGTGCCTACCTTGTGATTGATCAAACCGAAGCGATGACCACGGTAGATGTGAATACTGGTCGATTTGTCGGTGCCTACACACTGACACTAGAACAAACTGTCTTCCGGACTAATCTCGAAGCTGCTGTTGCCATCGGCCGCCAACTCCGATTACGAAATTTGGGCGGGATTATAGTTATCGATTTTATCGATATGGAAGATGACGAGCATAAACGACAAGTGTTGCGAACCCTAGAGCGATCGCTGGATGAAGACCCAGTTAAAACGCGAATGAGTGATTTTAACGACCTTGGGCTCGTGGTATTGACACGTAAGCGGACACGTGAGCGTTTGTCTGATTTGCTTCAGGAGTCTTGCCCACAGTGTCGCGGTACAGGGCATATCAAGACAGCTGAAACTGTTTGCTATGAAATCTTTCGGGCCATCATGCGTGAATACCGCGCATATTCTGCTGAGACCACAACCGTTATTGCGGCACCGTCTGTCATCGACCGTCTTATTGATGAGGAGTCTGATGCGCTGGCTGATTTAGAGGTATTTATCCATCGTCCAATTAGTTTGCAGGTGGATACAAGTTTTTCGCCAGATCGCTATGAGGTCGTGCTTTCATGATTCGTCACCTGTTGACAGCAAAAGCCATTTTGTTGGTTACACTCGCCGTATTGCAGGGTCTTGTTTTGACGGCATTCCCAACCGTTAACTATTGGCGAGCCGATATTGAGGCGATTTTGTCAGAGCGCTTAGACGCAACTGTGACAATTGCTGAGCTCGGCGCTCGCGTATCCTGGAGCGGGCCGTATCTTGAAGCTTTGAACCTCGTTATCCAGAGACACCCGGGCTCAATCGAAGTAGGGCGCGTTCAGATGTTACTTGACCTTACTGCGTCGCTCGAATCGTTTGAGCCAGTGATCGGACAACTGGTTTTAGACGAAGGTGAAATCGTTCAGCGTGGATCGGTCGGGGGCGCCATTCCTGATCCAAAGGTATGGGCAGGATTGCTAACTCAGCTTCATGAAGCATTGCATCCCATCGGTGAATTACAGCTTCATAATTTCGATGTGTTAATCGGTGATGCTTCTCTAAAGGGCTTGTCTGTTGCGATTGATCCTGATGAAGGACTCTTGGCGCAAGCGCGGCTGGTCACTGAAGGTATGTCGGTACCGCTGGAAATTGACTGGCGATATCCTTCAGATATAGATCAACCGCATGATCTGCGAATGCATACACAGCTTCGTAACTTGCCAGTGCTTGGTTTGGGGCTCGATGAGTTAGTTGTTGGTGTTGATGCAACCGGCTGGCTCAACCTCAAAGAAGGTGAGCCTGTTGAAGGCATCCTTCGGGTGAGTGGCTTGCCTGGGACAGATACAGCTCTAAAGGGTGATATGAGTGCCCGTTTCGAGCTTCCAGGCTTAAATGCGATCTCAGCCTCGTTTGAATCCCTTCAGATACAAATACCGGGCATCAAGATCGCAGGTTCTGGCGGTGGGATTCAATTCGATGGGTCCCGAGTTATTGCAAATGTTCCTAGGTTTGTGGCTGATGGCTGGGCGTTAGGTGAGTTTTTGAAACCGTACGATCCTGATCCAAAAATTGTTCGGCTTTTGTCGCTAAATCAACCAATNATGACCGCTAATGATGTCCAATTGGATTGGACTTTAGATCAATCCCCATTGGTTGTCGCTCATATCGATACTTTCGAGATTCAGGCAGGACGATCGATACCACATGTGGGTCCAGTTCAAGGTCAATTATTTCTAGAGGGCTCTCGAGGTTGGTTTGATTTTCAAGCGGANTCAGCAACGTTTTCACTCCCTGAAATCTTTCCACAGCCATGGGAGGGGCAGGCGCTGTCAGGGACATTGGTGTTTGATCGCACGGATGACGGTTTACTACTGAGAGGTCAGAGCCTCCGAGTGATGAGTGATGTGCAAGATGTTCTTGGAACATTGCTACTGGATTTACCCAGAGAAACAGAACAACTCATGCAGCTTGAATTGACTGTGAATGCATCAACAGATGCCTTAGCTGATTTGTTACCGCATGCTTTAGACTCCGAAGTGAGTGACTTTCTGACACGTGCTATTGAGGAAGTCGAGGTACGTCAGGGCCGAATCTCGTACTCGGGTCCATTGGGTACTGATGTTGATCGCTCACGGCGGGAGCTTAGCATGCGCTTTCCGATGACTTCATACCGCTTCAAGCCTTTAAAAGCCTGGCCCGCATTTGTTGGCACCGAAGGGGCGGTCGATTTTGTTAGTAAACGCGGGCGTGTTGAGTTCTTGGGCCCTGATTTCGGTGGCCTCGCCGTGAGCCGTGTTGTTGCGAAACAAGATAAAGATAATGGACGTCGAATACAGATTGCTGGCCGGTTATCGGGTGAGGCTTCTATCGCACTCGATATGTTAGAGCAAGCTAGGGTCAAACCAGACGCACTTGGTTCTGAGATTGTATTGGATGGCATGCTTCGTGGTGATGTGACTTTAAGTGTGCCAATCGGCGAGCGTCCAGAAGGCAAGGTTGTCATTGAAAGCGACGATTTGGTTGTGGCTGTTTCTGAATTGGGTGAACCCTTTACTCACGTTAAAGGCCGGGCGGAGTATCGCTTAAACGAGGGTTTGTATACTNAGCGTCTCACCGGTCAGATTTTAGGTGATTCTGTTGAAGCGACAGTAACAGTCGCAGGTGGTCGGATAGAGGTCGTTGGTCAAGGNCATTTGCAGACAGCGAACGTCTCACATCTGATTTCGCTTGGGTTTGACGAGAGCCAGCTCTACGGCAAAGCAGTTTGGTCTATTGTGGCTCGTAGTACGGATCAAGGGCTTGTGTGGTCACTTGAGACTGATGGACAAGGACTAGGTAGTAGGTTGCCTGAGCCTCTGGGTAAAACGGAAGATCAGATCGGTCGAATTGTCGTGAACCTGAATAGTACGCCAGAGCTCAGGAGCTTTAATGCAGAGCTTTTTGAAACAACTGAAGTTCGAGGGCAGTTGGGAACAACGCCTCTAGTGATCGAAGTCATTACACCACAAGCCAACATCATCGATTGGGCCAATCTGCCATCACGCGACGGTGGAGGGTCTGATTTGTCGATCTTGCTTCGGACACAGCGTTTGGTTCTAGGCGAAACACCGCTTCAGGTGAGTAAGACTGCTATCAACATATTGCCAGACGAATTTAATGCCTCATTTGATGGGTTAGAAATGGCTGGACTTGTGTCGCGGACCGGAGAAGGTCCTTTACTGATTGATCTTGAGCATCTAATTCTACCTGAGAGTCGGGATCTATTAGATCCTCCCGAAGAGGATCCACTGTTCGATTATGATCCAGGGCGATTACCTTCGGCGAAGATTCGTGTGAGCCAACTCAAGCGTGGCAAAACAGAGTATCAAGACTTAAATGTTGTATTAGTGTCTGGTGATTCGCGGTTAGATGCTACGACACTGGAGTTTGATCGAGATGGACAACGATTCCAGGGCGAGTTGGCTTGGGTTCTCCAGAATGGTAAAGCCAAAAGCGCACTCTTACTGAGAGCACAGGGAGCTGATCTGGGAAATATATTGCGGGTCAATGAAGATGAACCATTGCTTGAGGCCGCCTCAGGTCGGTTTGTCTTAGACCTCGCGTGGGCCGGATCGCCCCTTGGATTTTCTGTCCTCACGAGTGAGGGCTCACTGGAGCTTTCATTGGACGACGGGCGCTTTGTAGATCTTGGTAATTCCGCCGAGGTGCTTCGTCTTTTCGGTATTTTGAATATAGATACTATCACCCGTCGATTACGATTAGATTTTCTTGACTTGNTTCAGCCAGGTGTTGCGTTTGACAGTGTCAGTGCAAAGGCAAAAATCCTCGATGGTTATTTACGATTTGAGCCTGAGTTTAAAATGATGGGGCCGTCGTCGAGTTTTAGGATGACAGGAACTGCTGATCTAGTAAATCGACAACTCAATAAAAAGCTCGAGGTCGACATTCCACTTACAAATAACCTGCCGTTGGCCTCCATACTTTTAGGTGCTCCGCAGGTGGGTGGAGCGATTTATCTGGTCGAGAAAGCATTGGGAACGAAGATAATTAAAGTGGGTAAAACCGATTACAGGATTGAAGGATCCTTTGATGATCCCCACGTCGTGTTGATATCGCCGTTTTCGAAAAAAAAGGATAACGTGAATGCCGAAACTCCTGCAAACCGTTAGTGACTCAATTCTAGGACCAGGGGACCTGGCAATTGGTGATCTTGATTCTTTAGTAGGCGAGTTGTCTGTGGGTGATATTGACTTTGCAGATCTGTTCTTTGAACGCGCCGAAGCTGAAACTTATTCACTTGAAGATGGGGAGGTGAAAGACGCGAGTTACCATCGTGATGCTGGTGTTGGAGTGAGGGCCTGTGCAGGCGAGAAGCAAGGTTTTGCATACAGTTCAGAGATCACAGCAGCACGAATTTGTGAAGCGCGCGATGTTGCCATCGCGATTCAAGATGGCCGTAGTTTGCGCGGTGGCGTTAACCTCGATCAGGTGTCGACGCCAAACCTTTATGTGGCAAAAAATCCAATCCCTGAAAAAAGCGCGACCGATAAAATTACATTTTTATTGGATATTGATGCCAAAGCACGAGCAAAAAGCTCACTCGTGCAACAGGTTCAGGCGACACTCTCGATCTCGTATCGCGAGATCCTCGTTGCGGCAACCGATGGCACTCTTGGTGCCGATATTCGTCCACTGGTCCGCCTGTCTATTGCCGTCTTAGCTGCGAAAGATGGACGCAGAGAGCGCGGAAGCGCTGGTCTTGGTGGTCGCTATGATCTAGATCGCTTATTGACTGTAGAACATGCAGATCGGTTAGTCACAGCAGCGGTCGATCAGGCCATTGTGAATTTGGATTCAGTCGATTGTCCGGCAGGTGAAATGCCTGTCGTCTTAGCATCGGGATGGCCAGGTGTATTGTTACACGAAGCTGTCGGTCATGGACTAGAGGGCGATTTTAATCGGAAAGGGTCGAGCTTTTACTCTGGCAAGATCGGACAACAGGTAGCATCGAAAGGCGTCACCGTGGTCGATGATGGAACCATAATAGACCGTCGTGGTTCGTTAAATATCGATGATGAGGGGCATGTCAGTCAACGTAATATATTGATTGAAGATGGTATCTTAGTTGGTTACATGCAGGATAAGTTGAACTCACGCCTTATGGGCGTGTCACCCACGGGAAATGGTCGTCGTGAGAGTTATGCGCATTTACCCATGCCGCGGATGACCAATACGTTCATGGAGCCCGGTGATGCAACGCAGGAGGACATGATCAAATCTGTCGATCGTGGAATTTTCGCAGTGAATTTTGGTGGCGGTCAGGTTGATATCACTTCCGGCCAATTCGTGTTTGCAGCCAGCGAGGCCTATCTGATTGAGAACGGAAAAGTAACCGCACCTGTGAGAGGTGCGACCTTGATTGGGCATGGCCCGCAAGTAATGTCAGCAATCTCAATGATTGGTGATGATCTCGCGCTCGATCCAGGGATTGGGGTTTGTGGGAAAAATGGTCAAAGTGTTCCGGTTGGTGTCGGTCAGCCGAGTCTGAAGATTGATCGTCTGACAGTCGGTGGAACCGCTTAATGGGCAATCGCTTTATAGAGCGCGCGATACAGACTCCGAGCCTCTCCTTTGTCTTTACCCAACTCACGTGCTTTTTTCGCTGCGCGAATCAATTGATTCAATCGCTGGGCATCAGTCGAAAATTCATTCAAAAAGCTAGTCACTTTTTTGGGATCCTCAAGCAACCGATCTCGCCATTGTTCGGCTTGATGATGCATGCGCTTCTCTTGGTCATCAGTGTTTTTTATTGCATCCAACTGCACTTGAAGCGACTCAGACTCGATCCCGCGAATGACTTTGCCGATAAATTGCATTTGACGACGGCGTGCTTCATGTCTTTTGCTCGGAATACTTCTGAAAAACTCCAGGGCTTCACGCAGTTTGTCTTCAGGAAATTCAATCTTTTTGAATTGTTTTTCCGACAGAACCGCAAGCTCTTGACCGAGCGCTTGCAGCGCCAGCATTTCACGTTTTTTGGCGCTCTTCGATGGAGCCTCAGAAAACTCGTCGTCGATCAGTTCGTCATTTTGAAGGGAGCGTTTATCATTCATGCCCGCGAAGTTTAACTCACAACAAGAGAAAAACCGCCTAGAAGAGTTGACAATACATATTTTGGAGCAATCCAAGCGTGTTGGAGCGGATGCCTGTGAGGTTGCAGCGAGCGCGTCTGTGGGTCTAGATGTACAGGCTCGACTTGGTCAGCCGGAAAAACTTGAGATGACTCGTGATCAGTCATTGTCGGTTACCTTGTTTCTGGGTGAATCGCGGGGTTCGGCTTCAACAACAGACCTATCAGACGACGCATTACAAAGTACGTTAGAGGCCGCGCTTGCCATCGCTAAGGTTACCGCATCAGACCCTGCTGCAGTACTCGGACCCCGAGATCAAATTATTCAACAAGTCCCAAATCTTGAGCTCGACCACCAATGGAATATAGATGCGAAAAAGGCGCTTGAGCTTGCGATTGAGGTCGAATCCTTCGGTCGGCAAGCGGATTCTCGCATCACGAACTCCGAGGGCGGATCAGTTTCCTCAACGCGCGGGGTCTCGGTTCATGGCACTACGGAAGGACTCTTAGTCAGTCAGCCAACGAGCATTCATGGGATGAGCTGTGTTTTGTTGGCTGAAGACGGTGATAGTCGCGAGCGTTCTTATGCGTATACCCAATCTCGACGTCCTGACCAACTCTGGTCGCCAGAGGTTGTTGGTCGTCAAGCAGCGGAAAAAACTGTCGCACGATTGAATCCACGTAAATGTATGACCGCCGAAATACCCGTTTTATTTATCCCTGAGACTGCATCAGGGCTATTGTCTAGCTTCGTGAGTGCCATCAGCGGTGGGTCACTCTATCGGAAGTCCAGCTATCTTTTAGACCGGCTCGGAACGGATGTTTTCCCGAGTTGGGTATCACTCTCCGAGAACCCAATAATCCCGGGTGCCATGGGTTCGTCAGCTTATGACAGTGATGGGTTACCAACCCGCGAACAAGCCTTTGTTACAGACGGAGTCCTATCCAATTATGTGCTGTCATTGTATTCAGCGAATCGGCTTGGACTGCAATCGACCCACAATGCGGGTGGTGTACGTAATCTTTGGTTCAAAGGCGACAAAGAGTTCGATACTTTAGTCGCTGAGATGGGCCGAGGCCTTATCGTTACTGAGTTGATGGGTCAAGGCGTTAATCTCGTGAATGGTGATTATTCCCGGGGGGCATCCGGGTTCTGGGTCGAGAATGGAGAGATCGCCTATCCTGTCCATGAAGTAACCGTTGCTTCAAATCTGGATCGGATGTTACAGCATGATTTGGTTGGTGCTGGTTCCGACATTGATTTACGTCGCTCAATTGCGGCCGGCTCGATGTTGTTTGAAAAAATGATGGTGGCAGGAAGCTAAGCTAAGCGTATACGAGTGTTGCGATTCCTAAGAAACAGAAAAAGCCAACCACGTCGGTTACGGTCGTGAGTACGACACCACCCGCGAGCGCAGGATCGATTTGCATTGACTTCAAGTACCCAGGAAGCATTGTTCCGACGAGCGCTGCTATGAACAGGTTGACGATGATGGCGATAGCGATCACGTAGCCTAGCGTAAGATCGCCAAACCATACATAAGCCGCTAATGCTACAACCACGGACCAAAACAGACCATTGGCTAATCCAATAAATACCTCGCGACTAACCAGCGCTCGGATGTTGGCTGAGCCAACACGCCCGAGCGCCATCCCTCGGATCACAATTGTGAGCGCTTGAGTTCCTGCAATTCCACCCATCGATGCAACCACGGGCATTAAGATCGCTAGTGCAACTACCTGTTCGAGTGTCGCTTCAAACATGCCGATGACTGCAGAAGCTAAGAAGGCAGTCAGCAAATTGATTCCGAGCCAAATGGAGCGTCGACGCACTGTTCTTAAAAGTGGGGCGAAGATATCTTCATCTTCATCAAGACCTACCTGACTCATCAGGCTGTGATCGGCGGATGCCCGGATCACATCAACCACATCATCGATGGTGATACGGCCGAGTAATTTGCCGTTTTCATTCACAACAGGCGCACTTACGAGATCAAGGCGCTCAAATCGTTGAGCAACCTCGTCCTTATGAGTCGAGACGATAAATGGCTCGATCTCAGTTTCCATAATTTCTCTAACGGTTGTGTTTGAATCCGAAATGAGGATTTTCGATATAGGGGCCTGGCCAACAAATTCGTCCCGGCGGTTTACCACCCAAAGTTTGTCTGTCATCGGCGGTAGCTCGCGATACCGACGAATATATCGCAGTACAACGTCGATCGTTATATCAGGACGAACAGTAACCACGTCAGTGTTCATTAAACCACCAGCAGAATCCTCATCGAACGACAGAACATCTTCAACCCGCTGACGATCTTGGGAGTCCATCGAGAGAAGGATTTCCTCAATGACTGATTCAGGAAGTTCTTGCAGGATGTCAACCTTATCATCGAACTCAAAGCTCTCGATCAGACTGGCGAGTTCTTCTGGCTCCAGTCGAGCAACAATCTCTGATCGTTCCTCCTCGCCGAGGTATGCCAAGACGTCGGCAGCTAGCTCTTCTGCTTCAACAAGATTCCAGAGGATTGTTCGTTGCTTCGGCGGAACTGATGATAAAAGGTGCGCAATATCAGGGGCCGCGAGATCCTCGTTAATCAGTTGCCGAACACGAGCGATCGCTCCCTGTGAGAAAGCAAGATTGATACGCTCAAGATTCGCTTGATTCGATTCGGTGACCAGTTCACTTACGTGCTCGTTCATCTGCTGGGCTCTCCGAAGCCGTCTTCAAATAGCGCTTTTAAGGTTTCAGTTGCTTCGACCTGGTCGTCGCCTGCTATGTGTAAAATAAGCTCGCTCCCCTGGCCCGCAGCCATCATAAGGAGTTGCATGATACTCTTTGCATCAACCTTTCGACTGGTTGATGGGTCTTCGATCTCAATAATTGAGGAAAAAAGGCAGGCTTCTCGAGCCAAAATATTGGCTGCTCGTGCGTGTAAACCTAATAGATTTCTGACAGTAACAGACGTAGTTATCATCGCCGAGGCTTCCTCTATTGGGTAGATGATAGCTCGCGATGAACAACCTGCACATTAAGATCGAGATTATTTAAGCGCTGATGGAGTGTTTCAGTGAGAAAGACACTTCGATGCTGGCCACCGGTGCATCCGATCGACAGTGTGAAATACTGACGACCCGATTCTGCATGACGCGGAATCCATCGTCTGACGTGTGCCTCGATTTCATCGAGAAACTCAAACGTTTCCGCGAATTGTGACAAGTAGGCTTTAATCGAATCATTTTGTCCCGTTAATAAGCGCAGTTCTGGCTCCCAATAAGGATTGGGAAGGGAACGGGCATCGAAAACAGTATCTGAGTCCATAGGTATGCCACGTTTGAAACCAAATGATTGAATTTTCAATATCAAATTCGTGGATTTTTCGCCAGCGACCAGTTCTCGCACTTGGCTTCGCAAGGCATGGATTGAAAGGCCTGAGCTGTCAATTTTGTAGGTAGCGATATGTTGGATTGGTTCTAATCGCGCACTCTCTCGTTTAAGAGCGTCTGATAAGTGTGTCCGTTCAATCCCCGCTGATAATGGGTGTAGGCGTCTCGTTTCGCTGAAACGTTTGGCTAGTGATTCATCGAGCGCATCAATGAATAAGATGTCAAGTCGAGTTACATGTTCTTCCAAAATCTTCAAAAGCTCCGGAACGTCGGCCGGACGACCCAATGTTCGAACGTCAATTGACACCGCAAGATTGCGGTTTGGCGAGGCAGTTGAAACGGTGTGGAAGGTTTCCCTCAGAAGTGCAACGGGGAGATTATCGATGCAGTAAAAGTCAAGATCTTCTAAAGCGCCTAGGGCTGAGGATTTACCCGCTCCTGACCGACCTGAAACGATCAGCAGATGCATCAGGCTGTAGCCGTCCTAAAAGCCTTAGAAGCGATATCAAAAAGCTCGTTTGCGTCAGTTGCCATTTGCAGATTGTGGCGGAACTGATCATTTGCAAAACAGTCAGCAAGCTGAGCTAATAAATTTAAGTGCACCTGATTGGTCGACTCTGGGACCAGTAATACGAACAACAATTCAACAGGCTGGCCATCTATGGAATCGAAATCAATTCCTTGGTTTAGCTGAATTAAATAGCCGTATGCCTCTTCGTCACTCAGAGAGGTTATGCGACAGTGTGGGATGGCAACGCCAAAGCCAATGCCTGTAGACCCCAGCCGCTCACGATCAATTAGTCCTTGGTAGATATCTTCAGAGTCCATTTGGCTTTCCTCAGCGATGAATTCGGCCGCTAGTTCGAGCACTCGTTTTTTGCTTGCGCCTTCGAGGCTTGAGACCACTCGCTCCGGAGTGATGATGTCAGAGAGTTGCATACATCTATATCTTGTCGTGAGTGAAAGGGCGGCAGTTAACCGCCCTGAATAATTGTATGATGGTTTTAGTGTCCGTGCATACGGCTGATAGTTTTTTCGCGATGTTTAACCAACTGACGATCGAGTTTGTCGGCCATTGCGTCAATGGCTGCGTACATGTCATCATGCTCCGCTGAGGCGTGAACGTCGGCACCAGCAACGTGGACGTTGCCTTCCGCTTTNTGACGACTTTTCTCAACCGTGAGTGTGATTTCTACTTTGGTAATATGTTCAGCGTGTCGCTCGATTCGATCGACTTTTTCAGTGACGTAGGATTTCAATGCTTCCGTCACGTCGAGTTGATGACCGCTTATGCTGACTTGCATCTTTTTCTCCTTTTTCTTTTGGTCGATGGCTATCCTGAGCCGCGCCCGTTCACTATGCGCTTTTTCCTCTCCAACGGAAAGTCTAAAACAATCGTTTTCGTTCACTTGAACCGCCAATCCCAAGCATCTCACGATATTTCGCTACGGTACGTCGGGCGACCTTAAACCCGCGTTTAGCCAAGATTTCACTCAACTTGTTATCAGAAAGTGGTTTCTTTGGATTCTCTTTGGCTATTAGATCNTTGATGTGTTCTTTGATAGCAGTAGATGATGCTTCTCCACCACCATCAGTACCAACATGACTAGAAAAGAAGTACTTTAATTCCAACGTGCCACGCGGAGTGTGCATATACTTTTGAGTTGTGACTCGAGAAATCGTGGATTCATGCATTTCGACACGCTCTGCGATATCTGCAAGAACCATCGGTTTCATGGCAACTGGGCCTTTTTCAAAGAACTCAATTTGCTCATCAACAATGCACGTACCGACTTTAAGCAAAGTCTCTGCGCGGGATTTCAAGCTTTTCACAAACCAGCGGGCTTCCTGTAGTTGATTTTTTAAATAATTATTCGTTTCGCTTTTATCACCAGCCCGTATGTAATTTTGATAGGTTTGGTTAATCCCAACACGAGGTAAAGAGTCTGGGTTGAGTTCGACAACCCATCCGTTTTCATTTCGACGAACGATGAGATCTGGTGTGACGTATTCGGGTTGGCTACTTCCGATGTGGCTGCCGGGCTTTGGATCTAGCGACCGGATTAGGTCGAGTGCTAGATCGAGCTCTTCATCTGAACATTTTAGGGCACGCTTTAATCCGGTACGGTCTTTTTTGGTTAAGAGCTCAAGCTGGTTTTCCACAAGCGCCAGCGGAAGTCTGACGTCGCCGCCAAGGAGACCAAGTTCCGCGAGCTGGATGGCGAGTGACTCAGCAATCCCGCGTGCGCCAACACCAACCGGGTCCAGTCGTTGGATTTGGTGAAGAACACATTCCACCTCATCAAATTCAAGTTCTTCGAGATCCTCGCTGAGTGCTTTGGTTATTTCCTCAAGATCAGCGTCTAAGAATCCATCTCCGTCAATTGAATCAAGGAGTACACGCGCAATCAGCATATCGCGCTCAGTGAGGGGCATGAGATTCAATTGCCAAAGCAAGTGGTCAGAGAGTGTGAGAACCTCTGATATTCGGGTTTCGAAGCTGTCGTATTCATCATCAGAGGCCGTTCGTGTCATGGGCCGGTTTAAATCGAAGTGATTGGTATCTGACCAATCGGTTTCGACCGCGACTTCAACCGAGTCAAGTGGGGTGTCCTGTTCCCGAACGTCATTTTCAGATGTTTCGACATATTGTTCGGTCTCGTCGTCGCGCTCAAGCAAGGGATTCTCTTCTAGTGCGCGAGAGATTTCTTGTTGTAGATCGAGCGTCGACATTTGCAGAAGTTTTATGGCTTGCTGTAACTGAGGCGTTATGGTGAGGCTTTGTCCTATTTTAAGTTGGAGTACCTGTTTCATTCAGGGAGCGCCATGGTGAATTGCTCGCCTAGATAAACTTGGCGAACATCTTTGTTTGCTAGAAGACTCTCTGGTGGCCCTTCGGCAAGCACCCGCCCTGCATTGACGATGTACCCACGTTGACAGATACCGAGGGTTTCGCGCACATTGTGATCTGTAATAAGGACACCAATCCCTCGATCAGCTAAGTGTTTGATGATGCCTTGAATATCAGCCACGGAGATTGGATCGACACCGGCAAAGGGCTCGTCTAATAACATGAATTTCGGGTTGGAACAGAGTGCACGAGCAATCTCAACACGGCGTCGCTCTCCTCCGGATAGTGCCATTCCTTTGGTTGCTGATAAGTGACCGATGTGAAATTCATCTAAGAGTCTCTCCCGTTCTTTTTGGCGATCGTTTTTAGATAAATCACGGCGCAACTCGAGAATCGCCATTAAGTTATCAGATACGGTCAGTTTTCTGAAAACAGACGCTTCTTGAGGGAGATATCCTAGTCCAGCTTCTGCTCGTTCATGCATTGGTGCTCTGGTGATATCTTGATCACCAATGAGGATTTGGCCTGCGTCGTGCTTGACTAGACCCACGATCATATAAAAGCTAGTAGTTTTACCTGCACCGTTGGGACCCAGTAAGCCAACGATTTCCCCAGGACTCACGAGCAGCGACAGCTCAGATACGACGTCGCGTCCTTGATAGGCCTTCTTTAAATGTCGAGCAACCAGAGCCGTCATTTTTCCCTCGGTTTCATAGTCATACTAACGCGTCTGGATTGGTTGCCTGATGCAGTGATCTCGCCAGTGTCTAGGTTATATATAATCTCTTGTCCCGAGAATTCAGAATCTTCTGAGGTGATAATCGCATCCCCGGCTAAAACAACACGGTCACTGTCGTATGAATAATAAATTGTCAAAGCCCGACCTCTGACAGGTTCGCTGTCTGTTTTGCTACGCAAATTCTCAAAGCGCGCAGGCTGTCCCTTGGAAACAAATATCTCGACTTCACCAACATCATCAGTTTTCAGATTGACGACGTCACCTTCGAGTTTCATTGAGCCTTGCGAGACTACCACTGTGCCGGAGTATTCAGCTCGACTTTCCTTCTCATTGATTACCGCATTATCAGCCGTGATTTCGATTGGCTCATCGCGATCCCCAGGTAGCGAAAGAGCTAATGGAGCGATGAGCCAAATTACTGCGATGAAGTAGCATTTCGCCATTGCGTTCTCACTTTGTCTCCAAGAGTGTATTCATTGGTGTTGAGGTTCATGACCAGTTTGTCGCCTACGCTTTGTGATCTGCCTTGAACAAGGCTTGTAGTCGTCTTGGCCGTAACAAGATCTGTGATTTGGTCCCATTGGAGCGTCTCGCCACTTAATCGCCAAGGGTCTCTACCTTCTTCGAACCGGTTGGCGATAACATTTTTTGTCAGATAGAGCCGATTACGATCGACTGTCAACTCACCATGGTCACCTTTAATATGCCAAGTAGCTGGCGGACGCTCGAGCCAAAGTGCGGGATTCATAATCTCTGCATTTGCGCGGTTTCCGAAGTCTAATAGGCTGGTTGCAATTAGGGTAGTATCAAGCTGGCCGCTTTGATTAAATTGGCGTTGATAGACGCCTTCCATGAAAGCATCAGGGCGTTTGTCGGTAATTTCTTTCAGAGCTCGATCGAGGGTTGTCTTTGTCATTGGTTCCGATAAACCAAGAATCAGCACAAACGCGCTGGCCGCGATCAAAATAAGACGACTCCAACCGTTCACACATCGTCTCCGCTGCATAGAGCAAGCGCNTTCAGTCCCCGAGCTTCAAGCAGAGACTCACAAAGCTCGCGCACAGCACCTTGTCCACCTGGCTTAGTTGTTACGAAGCAAGCAGCTTCTTGGACCAGTGAAGGAGCATTCGGAACGCTTGCAAAAAACCCGGCAATTTTCAGTGCACTGAGATCCGGGTAGTCGTCTCCCATATACCCAATATCTTTTTTCTCGAGCGCAAGCTCATTTGCCAGATGTTGGAGAGCTAGCCCCTTGTTTTCCTGTCCTTGGATGATGAATTTCACCCCAAGCTCGGAAAACCGTCGTTCAACCATGGGCGACTGTCGACCTGTAATAATTGCGGTNTTGATACCTGCCTTTTGTAATAACTTCAATCCCAAACCATCTTGGATATTAAATGGCTTAAGTGTGTCACCATCGACACCGTAATAAAGGGTACCGTCTGTAAATACGCCGTCGACATCAAATGCCATCAGCCGAAGGGTTTGCATGCTCATACGACACCCGCTTGGAGTAGGTCGTGCATGTTGATTACACCAACAGGCAGTTCATTATTTACAACGACCACCGCATTGATTCTTCTTTCTTGCATCACTCGAGCCGCCATCGCAGCCAGCGCTCCCTGTTCGATGGTTGTGCCACCTCGAGTCATTAATTCCCAAATTTGGCGACTCCCATGGTCATGTCCTGCCTCTATCGCGCGTCTTAAGTCACCGTCGGAAAAAACCCCGGTGAGATGGCCATTGCTGTCTAAAATAGTTGTGAAACCGAGTCGTTTCTCGGTCATTTCAAGAAGCGCTTCCGATAGGGTTGCTTTCTCAGAAACAGCTGGAAGCGCCTCCCCGGCATGCATAATATCTTCGACTTTCAATAGCAGTTTACGACCGAGTGCGCCGCCTGGATGACTGTGCGCGAAATCTTCACGTGAAAAACCTTTCTTTTCAAGTAATGCGATAGCTAATGCGTCACCAACAACAAGTGCTGCCGTTGTGCTGGAGGTTGGCGCAAGATTCAGTGGGCACGCTTCTTTGGGTACAGAGACACAGAGATGTGCATCTGATGCGCGGCCCAGGGTTGAATTTGGATCTCCGGTCATACTTATAAGCGGTATTCCGAGTCTTTGTATTAGTGGCAGGAGAATGACAATCTCGGTTGCTGTTCCGCTATTGGATAAGGCTAGGACCACATCTTTTGGTGTCAACATGCCCAGGTCGCCGTGCGATGCTTCCGCAGGATGCATGAAAAATGCCGGGGTTCCGGTAGACGCAAGTGTCGCTGCTATTTTGCTGCCGATGTGCCCGGATTTGCCTATTCCACTAACAACAATACGCCCCTCACAATTAAGGCAGAGATCACAAGCCTTGTTGAAGTTATCGTCCAGCTTCCCTGCTAACTGAGCGATTGCCTTGGTTTCCACTTGTATTGTTCGTTTAGCTGACTCGATAAAACTCATTAATTCGGCACGATCGTTGCAGAGATGTGGCAAAGATAGCTTACGTAAAGGAGAATCAAAAGGGCTCCATGTGATCGCTTTAGGATTCCTTGTGCTCCGAAGAGCGCCAAGAGCCATAAAAGCACAGTGAGACCGAGTGTCCAAGGAAGGTCTCGAGTGATGACGTCTGGTTCGATCGAGAAGGGTGAAATAATTGCGGCGACCCCGATAACACCCAAGAAATTGAAGAAATTCGAGCCAATAACTGTACCAAGCGCCATTTCTGTTTTGTTTTTTAAGGCTGACGCTACTGAAGCAGCCAATTCGGGAAGAGAGGTCCCGACGGCGACGATTGTCAGCCCAATGATGAGCTCAGATACACCAAAGTAACGAGCGATTTCAGTTGCTCCCCACACGAGTGTCTTTGAACCACCTAACAAAATCAAAAGCCCACCGACTGTGAGTACTAGCGATGTCTTTAATGACAACTCGGCGATTTCCGTCTCATGAGTGATTTGCACTTCGCCTCTCACGACCTGGTGCAGTACAACAGGGAGCGTGGCGATGAGCGCCAATCCAGCCCAAAGGTCATAGATACCTCGATATGCCAGTGCACAAACGCAGAGACCGATGAGGGTCAGCAATGGGAGCTCACGCCGCGCTATGGATCCTGGAACCATCAGTGGGCATATGCATGCGGTTGTGCCGAGTACTAACGCAATATTGGTGATATTAGATCCTAAAGCGTTCCCGAGCGCGAGTCCGGGACTCCCTTGAAAGGCCGCGACAGCAGAGACCAGGAGTTCTGGTGCAGATGTCCCGATTGAGACTATGGTTAGACCGATAAGGAAATGGCTCATGCCAAGCCGTGAAGCCAGGCTCGCTGAGCCCTCGACAAATTTATCTGCGCTGACGACAGTCAGTGCGATGCCCAGAACGACGGCAACTGTGGCCCAAATCATGCGATAACTCCCGAATGTAGCGTGACATTAAACATGTTGTAGCTAAGCTCTGCTACACTCTGGATGAGATTATTTGAATGAAGTGAATGCAACCGACCGTGACAGCAGAGGCCTTTGTTGAGATAAGAGATGTTGTGTTTCGTCGCGATCATCGTGTGATCTATGATGGGCTGACAGCATCAATCCCTCGCGGAAAAATCACAGCGATCGTTGGTCCTTCTGGGACCGGAAAAACAACGCTACTGCGATTGATCGGCGGACAATTGAAGCCGGAGTCGGGTGATGTGAGTGTTGATGGTCTTTCGGTTCAGTCTCTAAAACGCTCAGCTCTGTTCGATCTGAGGAAGCGGATGGGGATGCTGTTTCAGTCGGGAGCTCTATTTGCAGAACTNAGCGTTTTTGAGAACGTAGCGTTTCCTCTCCGAGTACACACTGATCTTGATGAAGATCTAGTCCGCTTGGTTGTGTTGATGAAGCTGGAAGCGGTTGGACTGCGTGGTGCATTGGATTTAATGCCGTCGGAATTATCCGGTGGAATGCAACGTCGTGTGGCACTTGCGCGTGCGATTGCACTCGATCCCGAGATGATTATGTACGATGAGCCGTTTGTTGGTCAGGATCCAATTGGCTTGGGCGTCCTGCTTTCGTTGGTGAAACAATTGAATAAGGCGTTGGGTCTTACTTCGTTGGTTGTCTCGCATGATCTGCAGGAGACTCTTTCTATTGCGGACCACGTGATCATGATTGCAAATAAACGTGTTGCTTTTCAGGGTTCACCGGAAGTCATGCAGGGAGCTGATGATCCGTTGGTATGTCAGTTCCTTCATGGCAGTCCAGATGGTCCCGTAGGATTCCACTTCCCAGCACCATCGCTTGAGGATGCGTTGTAATGATAAATCGGATTGTGGGACTTGGTCGTTCGACTCTGTCCAATTTATCTGGCTTGGGGCGCGCGACACTGATCTTGAAGCAGGCCATTTTTGGTCGTTCAAATGTCGGGGTCCATTGGCATTTGACAATCGATCAGATCCATATCGTTGGCGTTTTGTCTTTAAGTATCATTATTGTGAGCGGTCTGTTTATTGGTATGGTGCTTGGATTGCAGGGATATACGATTTTGACGGATTATGGTAGCGAACAAGCGCTCGGACAAATGGTCGCTCTTTCGCTTACACGAGAATTGGGTCCTGTTGTTACTGCGCTGCTGTTTGCGGGTCGTGCAGGCTCTGCGCTTACGGCTGAGATTGGTCTGATGAAGGCAACTGAGCAGCTCGCAAGTCTTGAGATGATCGGAGTCGATCCGTTGAGACGGGTCATCGCTCCAAGATTTTGGGCGGGTGTAACAAGTCTCCCCATCCTTTCTCTTATTTTCGTGAGTGTTGGATGNCTGGGTGGCGCGCTTGTTGGTGTGAGTTGGCTTGGCGTGGATTCGGGATCATTCTGGTCAAATATGCAGGCGTCAGTAGATTTTTGGGATGATGTGTTCAACGGTATCATCAAGTCGGTAGTATTTGCGGTAGTCGTGACATGGATCGCTGTCTATCAGGGATATGATTTAGTTCCAACCTCGGAAGGAATCGCGCGAGCAACGACTAGGACGGTTGTGTATGCATCTTTGGCTGTGCTTGGTCTAGACTTTTTCCTGACCGCAGTGATGTTTGGGGAGATTTAAGTGTATTCGCGTCGTTTAGAATTGAGTGTCGGTGGGTTTGTTTTACTGGGCGCGCTTTGCCTCGGCTTTTTGGCGCTCGAAGTCAGTGGCTTGACGCAAACAGGTGATACTGGATCGTATCGACTGAGCGCCCGGTTCGATAACGTTGCCGGCTTGACGACCCGTGCGAGGGTCAGTGCTGCTGGTGTCGCTGTCGGTCGTGTGGTTGGTATTCGGTACGATGAGAAAACCGCAGGCGCGATCGTTGATATGGAAATCAGTCTAGATTTCGCGCAATTCTCGGAGGATACGACAGCGTCTATCTTAACTGCGGGTCTGCTCGGTGAAAAATATATTGGGCTGATGACGGGTGGCGATCCGAGTAATCTCGAAGACGGAGATATAATCTNCGATACACAGTCGGCGGTCGTTCTTGAAGAATTGATAGGGAAGTTTTTGCTGAATATGGGTAGCGACAAATGAGAGTGTGGTTAGCGGGTTGTTTAGCCCTCCTACTAGCGATCACTGTTTATGCGGATAGCGATCCTAAGGCAGTGATAGAGCCCCTTAAAATTGCGCGAGACACCTTCTATCGAGATGTCGCAAAGTACAAGGAAGGAAAGCTGACAGAGGACGAGCTTGTAGATAGTATTTCTGAGCAGTTCGCACCGTTAATAAACGACCGGACTGTTGCGCTTCGTGTGATGGGTCGGTTCGCACGCCAGGCAACTGAAGCGGAGCGTGACCGGTTCACGGAACGATTGGAATTGAGCCTCGTGGATGCCTACGCTCGTGGTCTCGCAGCCTATGGTGGCGAGCAGCTTGTGCTCCCAGACCAGGGCGTGATCTTAAAGCCCGGTCGCGCGATGGTTGAGGCACGGCTTGAGAGTCGAAGTCGTGACGTACTACCGATTCAATTCGCGCTCGGTTTTGATAAACAGAAAGGGTGGATGGTTGAGAATGTGGTCATCGCGGGGATAAACCTGGGTCTGACGTTACGTAATCAGTTCGCTGATCTAGTGAAATCAGCAGGCAGTGTCTCCGGAGCAATCGATTCTTGGTCGTTCGAGTCAGTGAGCGAGAATTAACCATGCTCACCGTTGATGCGTCAACTTTTAGAAAACCATGGTCTGAGTTGAAGGCTTTGGGAGCTGATGCCGTTAAAAATGGTGAGACAGTGATCGATGTCAGTGCGTGGGAGCAGGCCTCAAGCGCACATTTGGCGGTCCTGGTGTATTGGTGGAAGTCCGCGCGTGCAATGAATCGGTCGCTTACACTAACTGGTATGAACCCCACTTTTAAGACGCTCGCGGAACTCGGTGGCGTGATGTGTATTGAGACAGGAGAATCGGATGCTGGCCACTGAAGTTCGTGCTTTGTTGGAATCAAAAGACACCGGATGGACGTTTGCTGTACAAGGTGAAGGCCGAAATTTTCAGATTGAGGCAGTCAGTACTGATTTTGAAACAATGACCCGTGTGAAGCGTCAACAGGCAGTATTACGCCTGATTGCGGATGAGATCGCTGAAGGCACTTTGCATGCGATCACAATCATAGCCCTTTCTCCAGAGGAGAAAAGTCAGCGCCAAGGACTGGGCATTTAACTATGGACCGGTTGTTAATTCGTGGCGGGCGTCGGCTGAATGGTGACGTGAGAGTAGGCGGTGCGAAAAACGCAGCGTTACCAATTCTGGCGGCTGCATTGATGGTTCCAGGCAAGGTGCGGTTTGAAAACCTGCCACACCTTAACGATGTCACGACCATGCTCCAGTTACTGGGGCGTATGGGTGTTGAAGTGTTGCTAGACGACACCGGGTCAGTCGAGCTCGACGCCTCGAATTTGAATTCTATCGTCGCGCCNTATGATTTAGTGCGTACTATGCGCGCTAGCATTGTTGTTCTCGGCCCATTGCTGGCAAGAGCGCACGAGGCCGAAGTATCTTTACCCGGGGGCTGCGCTATCGGCGCGCGCCCTGTCAATTTGCATGTAAAGGCGCTTGAGCGATTGGGTGCCGAATTTGAAGTGACCGACGGTTATATCAAAGGTTATGCACCTGGCGGTTTGGTTGGTGGCAAGATCTTGTTTGAGAAGATCACCGTCACCGGCACTGAGAATGTCTTAATGGCGGCGACACATGCCAAGGGCGAGACAATTATTGAAAACGCTGCGCGTGAGCCTGAGGTAACGGATTTGGCAAATTGCTTGAAAGNGCTCGGAGCGAAGATCGACGGTATTGGATCAGACACATTGAGTGTTCAAGGTGTCCAGCAACTGCATGGTGGAACTCATAGAATTATACCCGACCGAATCGAAGCCGGCACATTTCTGGTGGCGTCAGCCGCGACTNGTGGTTCATGTACGCTGGCTGATTGTGAGCCGAACCACATGGATGCAACGCTGTTGAAGCTTGCAGAGGCCGGCGCACAGATTGAGCGAACCGCATCCACGATATCTCTCGATATGAAAGGTCGTCGTCCTAAAGCAGTTGATATAACCACACTCGAATATCCAGGTTTTGCGACGGATATGCAGGCTCAGTTCGTCGCATTGAATGCTGTTGCCGAGGGCTCGGGTCGAGTGACTGAAACAATTTTTGAAAATCGCATGATGCATATTCCTGAAATGCAGCGAATGGGCGCGCAGATTGATTTGCATGGGGCGACTGCAAGTACCAATGGTGTGGATCACTTGAAGGGTGCTCCGGTTATGAGCACCGATCTAAGAGCATCGGCCTCACTTGTGATCGCGGGATTGGTTGCTGATGGTGAGACTATAGTGGATCGCGTGTATCACATCGACCGTGGTTACGAGCGGATTGAAGAGAAATTGCGTAGACTGGGCGCGGATATTGAACGGGTGCGGGTATGAGTCAGCCATTGATCTTTGCACTTGCGAGAGGTCGTTTGTTGGAAGAGACACTGCCCGTGTTGGCGGAGCTCGGTATTGAGCCGAATGAGGCGCTGACCGAGGGTCGGAAGTTGATGTTCGAAACCAATCATCCCGACATTTGTTTGCTCGTACTTCGAGCGATCGACGTTCCTCCGTACGTTGAACGTGGCGGTGCGCATCTAGGCATCGCGGGTAAAGATACGTTACTTGAATATGGCTCTGACATGCTATGCGAGCCTGTTGATCTGCGCCTTTCGAAGTGTCGACTAATGACCGCGACTCAGAAAGGAGTTGAGCTTCCGGCTACCGGTCGAATCCGAGTAGCTACGAAATATGTGAATNTTGCGCGGCAGTATTATGCTTCACGGGGCCGGCACATTGATCCGATAAAACTCTATGGGGCGATGGAACTTGCGCCAATTGTTGGTCTATCCGACGTCATTGTGGACGTCGTAGATACCGGTAATACATTGAAAGCGAATGGGCTTGAGGCGCGCGATTTGATCGCATATTCGAGTGCGCGTTTGGTTGTTTCTCGGGTTGCAATGAAGACGCGTCACCAACATATTGCACCTATAATTGAAAGACTGAATCAATGGGTGAAGACTCGACATGCTNCTTAAGCCTGTTTCTCTAACAACGCGTGACGAAAATTTTGAAGCGCGCTTAAAACAACTGACGGCTTGGGAGTCAGTTAATGACTTGGGCCGTGAGACACGTGTCGCTGAAATAATTCAGGCAGTTAGGTCTGAGGGGGATAGGGCGCTTGTCCGGCTGACCCGAGAGCTGGATCAAAATCCTGTTTCTTCTGCGTCTGATCTGGTTTTAGACCCAAGAGACCTTGAGGCAGCGTTTCATGAACTGTCGGATGATTTGAGGGCTGCTCTTACAACGGCACGTGATCGGGTTTGGGCTTTCCATGAAGCACAAAATGAGTCGAGTTGGCGTCTACCTGATCAAGGCGATGGAATCATCCTTGGTCAGGAAGTCAGGCCAATGAGTCGGGTCGGACTATACGTACCAGGTGGTAAGGCGACCTATCCGTCATCTGTGTTAATGAATGGAATTCCAGCGAAGGTTGCCGGGGTTCCGATGGTACAAATGGTTGTTCCTGCTCCAAAAGGCGAGCTGAATCCAGTGGTTCTAGCCGCTGCCTATCTTGCAAAGGTTGATCGGGTTGTGACTGTCGGTGGAGCGCAAGCGATCGCAGCTTTAGCTTATGGAACCGAAAGTGTTTTATCGGTTGACAAAATAGTTGGCCCTGGAAATGCCTGGGTTGCTGTGGCGAAGCGACAAGTTTTCGGTAAAGTGGGTATCGACATGATCGCAGGACCNTCTGAGATTCTTGTTTATGTTGAGCCTCCAATGGATCCAGATTGGGTCGCCATGGATCTCTTCAGTCAAGCAGAGCACGACGAAGACGCGCAGCCTATTCTCGTGCATTGTGACTCTTCTTTTGCGAGTGCCGTTTTGGATTCGATGAATCGTCTACTGCCAACACTTGAGCGCGCATCGATTATTGAGCAGTCGATTAATAACCGCTGTGTGTTTATAAAGGCATCGGATCGTGCCGATGCGCTTGCCGTGATAAACCGCGTGGCGCCAGAGCACTTGGAGTTGTGCGTCGATGATCCGGAATCCATGTTGTCGGAGATTGAGCACGCAGGAGCTATATTCATGGGCCGCCACACACCTGAAGCACTGGGTGATTACTGTGCCGGACCAAACCATGTGCTACCAACATCTGGGACTGCGCGGTTTGCGTCTCCTCTGGGGGTCTATGACTTTATCAAGCGTTCATCGGTGATCCACTGCACGGCCGATGGTTCTAAGACGATAGCAGGCGTCGCGTCGACTCTGGCTCACTCTGAAAGCCTGACAGCACATGCACGCTCGGCCGAGTACCGTCGTGACACGTGATGAACTGGTTCGAACATTGATCCCTGATCGGGTGCGCCAAGGGGCTGCTTACCAGGTTCCTGATGCAACTGGCATGATCAAACTCGATGCAATGGAGAATCCCTATACCCTGCCAAAACCCATGCGTGATGAGCTCGCACATAGGTTGGCTGATTGCGCAATGAATCGGTATCCAGATCCACATGCGATGGCAATTTGCGCTCCTCTTAGACGATGGATGGGAATCCCCGACACGCTTGATCTCTTGTTCGGGAACGGTTCGGATGAAATTATCGGCCTGCTGATATCGAATCTAATTGGAACGGGCCGCAGTGTTTGCGCTCCTGACCCGAGTTTTGTGATGTTTGAGGTTTTGGCTGATCAATACGCTGTACCGTTCCGTGCTCTACCACTCGATTCTGAATTCGACATCGATAGTGACGGTTGGATGGATAGTCTCGTGGAGGCTGATCCCGCACTCATCTTTATTCCTCAACCGAATAATCCGACGGGGAATCTGTTTTCTAAAGATCGGCTAGCAAAAATAGTTGAGTCGACACAGGCTTTGATTGTAATTGATGAGGCCTATACCGCATTTACGGATGCCGATTATCTGGATTGGGCGATACGCTACCCCAATGTTGTGGTGATGCGCACACTGTCAAAAGTTGGTCTGGCAGGTAGTCGTTTTGGTATGTTGATTGGGCATCCGGATTGGATTGTTGAGTTCGACAAAATTAGGTTGCCATACAACATCAATGTATTGACTCAGACAGTGGTTCAATTTGCACTCGAGTGCGCGCCAACTCTTGAGGAACAAACCGGGAAGATCCGACAAGAGCGCAGGCGACTGACAACGCTTCTTGAGGAGCGTGGGTTTTCGGTTTGGCCGTCAGAAGCAAATTTTGTAGTCGTGGATTGTAAGATGCATTCTGCGAGGAGTCTTTTCGAAGGTCTAAAGCAGTATCAAATTCTTGTGAAGTGTTTAGACGGATCACATCCACGGCTGGCGAATACGCTGCGCCTCACGGTTGGTGCTCCTGAAGAGTCTAATGCGCTCTTTGGAGCTCTCGATCAGCTAGTTAGTAGCTGAGTGAGGACGTTGTCCAACCAAAACGATACGCTCAATAGGCTGGCCGTTACGTAATAACCTCACGACGATTTTAGCTCCGGGGTCAAAACCTGCCACCTGATTCATCGCGGCGCGTCCATCAGTGATTTTCTGGTCATTCATGTGCGTTAAAATATCTCCTGGAAGAATATCAGCATTTGCGGCAGGGCCCCGGCGATATACCCCCGAGATTAAAACGCCCGTATTTTTTTTAACTCCGAATGATCTTGCTAGATCTTCTGTGAGGAGTTTTGTCTCAACCCCAATCCATCCACGGATGACCTGTCCATGATCAAGCAGTTCTTGCATGATGTCGGTTGCAATGGATGCTGGAATCGCGAATCCAATCCCGTTCGACCCACCGCTACGTGTGAAGATAGCAGTGTTTATACCGACCAATTCGCCGCGAACGTTGATCAATGCACCACCTGAGTTACCTGGATTGATCGCGGCATCTGTCTGGATAAAGTCTTCATAGTTTGCTAAGCCAACTTGATTACGACCAGTTGCACTTAAGATCCCCATGGTCACTGTTTGCCCAACACCGAACGGATTGCCAATCGCAAAAACTAAGTCTCCGACTCGGCCGGGTGATGTTGTTAATATTAGCTTTGGAAGATTGTTCAGCTCGATTTTCAAAACAGCGATATCTGTATCCAGATCTGTTCCGACGACAGATGCTTGGGAAACTCGCCCATCTTTCAACTCGACAACAATGTCATCGGCTCCCGCAATGACATGATGATTAGTCAAGATATAACCGTTAGCTGATACGATGACGCCAGAGCCTAGGCTTGATTCCATTCGCTTTCGACGGGGCTCGCTTGGTAAGTTAAAGAAGTTTCGGAAAAACGGATCNCGAGCCATCGGATGCGCACGGGTTTCAACAATAGTCGTTGTGTAAACATTAACGACGGCGGGTGCTGCCCGCTCCACAGCGGTGGCATAGCTAGATGGCCCTTCGAGTGGGATTTGGTCCGCAATCGGGCTGTTATCAACGATGTTTAGTTCAACGCCACGCGTCCGACCAGTTAATTCCGGGAATTCACGGATCACCAAAAGAGCAATCAGGATTCCTGCAATGATAGGCCACAGAATTCTCGTAATCTGTTGTAGCATAGGATGTCCTGCAAGAGAGGCTGTATGACTAGTTTACACACACTAATCCAAACGCTCGATAACTGGATGGAAGCAGATTCGTTCAAAGACTATGCTCCCAACGGTTTGCAGGTTGAGGGGCTAGGAAGTGTTTATAAGCTCGCTCTTGGTGTGACTGCGTCTGCTGACGTGATTGAACAAGCGGCTGTCTGGGGTGCAGATGCGCTACTGGTACACCACGGATACTTTTGGAAAAATGAATCACCAACACTAATTGGTATGAAGGGCCATCGTGTCCGTGCGCTATTTGAAAATCAGATTTCACTTATTGCGTACCACTTACCGCTCGACTGCCATCCTGAGTTCGGTAATAACAAGACTTTGCTTGATCAGTTAGATTTGTCTGGTGGAACTGCGATTGAGGGTGAAAGAGGGCTTCTTTGGTCAGTCCCCCTAAATGGTCAATTCACGCTGCCTCAACTGGCAGCCGAAGTGGCGTCTCGACTGAACCGGACACCGCTGGTAATCGAGTCTCCCCGTGCGCCGAAATCTCTCAATCGATTGATTGTCTGCACCGGCGGGGCCCAGGATTATCTGTCAAAAGCGAAGTTGTATGGGGGCGATGTTTATTTGTCGGGAGAAATCTCTGAGCGTACAACGCATGAGGCGCGTGAATTGGGCGTGCATTACATCTCAGCCGGGCATCATGCGACAGAGCGATATGGTGTTCAGGCGCTTGGTGCTAAAGTCCGGCAGGAATTCGGTATTGAAGTCGCCTTCTTTGACGACCATAACCCTGCCTGATTATTGAAGCTGGCCTCTAGCATCCGCGTAGTCGCGTGGCTGCAGAACGGTATCCTGATCACTGGCTTCGGGTTGGACTTCAATAGTGTTTTGCTCGCCACGTAACGCTGCTGCGAGGGTATCTTGGCGATCCGCCAGCTCAGTGAGTGCGTCTTTGGTGGCGGCGAGGTGCTTGTCGATTTCATCTAGCATTGCTCGATACCTAGCTTCGGCGAGGGTTTTGTCTCGCTCGAGATTTGGGGGTGCAGCGGTCACCGTCTTTGGTTGGCGCGAAAACCATCCAATAAATCCACCTGCAACAAGAGCAATAAAAAGAGCTCCAAGACTTAATGCGTTTAATTCCACAGCGTGATCTCCATTTTCTCTTATTGTACGGAGTTTGCGTCGTTTGGGCGAGCCGTTAGACTTGATCTTCTCTGGGAGTTTCATGAATAAGCCAAATATCCGTTTGATCGATGGCCCATCGGGTCGGATCGAGACAGCATCACTATTGTGTGACCTGTTACAACCAATGCCGCAGCAAGCGCTTTTGATTCTTCATCCGCATCCACTCCATGGCGGCACGATGGGGAATAAGGTTGTGACAACAATTGCCCGTGTCGCAAGGGATAATGGATTACCTGCTGTCACATTTAATTTTCGTGGCGTAGGCCAAAGTGAGGGTGTTTGGGACCAGGGCCAGGGTGAATTGGTGGATGCATTTCATATTGTCTCTCTAATGGTTCGTCGTGGTGTATCAAGCCTGTGTTTGGCAGGGTTTTCATTTGGAGGATCTATCGCTGGGAGACTCATTCAGAAAATTCAAAACGAGGATGAGCGCGTTGAGGTGATTGATTTAATCCAAGTGGCTCCGGCAGTCGAAAATTTTCCGATTGATCCAGCGGCGCTTGGAAATGTTCCGAGAACAGTTATCTATAACGAAGACGATGAAGTTGTGAGCCCGGAAGCGATTGGTGCTTATATAAAAGCCGTTGACGCTAAGTTGATTTATTCTGAAAAAGGAGGCCACTACTTTCATGGTGAATTAACTCGCTTAAAAGATGCCATATCCTCCCATTACCTTGAGAGGCGCATCGTATGAATCGAATCTCGGGGTCAGTTGTATATGACGGACTAGTTGACGTCGGACAGATTAGTCCTGATCAGAGTCAGTACGAGGTCCTAGCCTTACTAGATCGGTTGGCAGACAAGCTTGTATCAAGAAAACACTGGAATGGTGACCGAAAAGGATTGTTTCGTCGGCAATCGTGGGAGCGACCAGAATGCGGCTTATATATTTGGGGTGGTGTGGGTCGCGGTAAAACATTTTTGATGGATTTGTTTGTCGATTCTCTGCCCGAAGGGACCGCCGTTCGGTTGCATTTTCATCGATTTATGAATCATGTTCATGATCGTTTGACGGCATTGCAAGGAAAAGAGAATCCGCTTGAGATCGTCGCAGATGAGTTGGCACGTGAAGGTAAAGTGCTGTGCCTTGATGAGTGCTTCGTATCCGACATCACAGATGCTATGGTTTTGAGTGCGCTCTTCGACGCGTTCTTTAGGCGAGGAGTGTCATTGGTGACGACAAGTAATACAGAGCCGGACCAGTTGTATAAAGATGGCTTGCAGCGTGATCGATTCCTGCCGGCTATCGCTCTCATAAAAAAATACTGTCGGATCTTTAACTTGGACTCAGGGACCGACTACCGCTCAAGGGCTCTTGAGAACGCTAAGCTGTATTATGCACCATGTGATGGCCTCGCGATCGATGCGATTTGGGAGTCGGTGCTCGCGCTCACGACTGAAGAAATAATCCGAGAGGGCGGTTTTATCGAGATCAAGCGACGTCAAATTCCTGTGCGATTTGTCACTGAGGATTTGGTGTGGTTTGATTTTGATGAGATCTGTGGTCCTGGTCGAGCAGCCCCTGACTACATTGAAGTGGCGAAGATTTATCANACGGTAGTGGTCACAGCTGTTCCGGATCTCGTGATTGCTGGCGATGACCTTACGCGACGCTTCCTGCACNTGGTAGATGAGTTTTATGATCGGTCGGTTAATCTTATTTTGGGCGCCGATGTTTCAATGGAGGCACTTTATATCGCTGGGCGTTTGGCGTTTGAAATGGAACGATGTCGCTCTAGATTACTTGAGATGCAATCGGTCGAATATTTAGAGCGCCCGCATCGCCCAGATTGACAAAAGGATGTTGCGCAAAGCTCCGTCCATCTCTATAATTTGCCCTCTTTAAATTTTGGGTGCCGACGAAGGCAGAAGACAGACATGAAGACGATTAGTGCTAAAGCAGAAACCGTTCAGCGTAGCTGGTTTTTGATCGATGCGGAGGGACAAACACTCGGCCGTCTTGCAACAGAAGTCGCTCGTCGCCTGCGCGGTAAACACAAAACAGAATATACTCCACACGTCGATACCGGTGATTACATCGTTGTTGTAAACGCGGAGAAAGTAAAAGTTACAGGACGGAAAGCGTCTGACAAGANGTACTACCGCCACACAGGGCATCCAGGTGGACTGAAGGAAGCAACCTTCACTCAAATGATTGAACGTTCACCAGAGAAAGTGATAGAGCTTGCTGTAAAAGGCATGCTTCCACGTAACCCTCTCGGACGCGCAATGTATCGCAAACTGAAGGTGTACGCTGGCCAAGAGCATCCGCATGATGCCCAGCAACCTGAAACCCTGACTCTGTCATAGGACAAGACATGGCAACTACACAAAATTATGGAACTGGCCGCAGAAAGACATCGACAGCGCGAGTGTTTTTGCGCCAAGGCTCTGGCCAAATCACGATTAACGGTAAAGCACTCGACGAGTATTTCGGTCGGCAAACCTCGCGAATGGTTGTTCGTCAGCCGCTTGAATTGATCGATATGGCTGAGAAATTCGATGTNGTGATCACCGTTGATGGAGGTGGAGCATCGGGGCAAGCTGGTGCTATTCGTCACGGCATTACTCGCGCGTTGATTGAGTATGATGAAAATCTCAAGGTCGATTTGCGTCGTGCAGGTTACGTGACTCGGGATGCACGTGAAGTCGAGCGAAAGAAAGTGGGTCTTCGGAAAGCGCGTAAGCGTCCTCAGTACTCAAAGCGTTAACTCACATTCGTTCGGCGGGGAAACCTGCTCTGCAGGTTTTTTGTGCTTAAGGCCCCACTAATTTTGGCAGAATCGCGATAACACGCTTGCTTGAGCCGTCTTCAGTCCTTACCATTGTGTATGAAACTTGTCCATCGTAGATCTATAGGAGGGATCGTGACTGATGCAGTCGTAACTCAGGGGCAACAGCCCACCGACACGTCTCGTCGAAAATTTTTAGTTGGTGCTACGACAGCACTGAGTACGGTCGGCGCAGTCGGTGTAGCGACGCCGTTTGTTGCGTCCTGGCAGCCTAGCGCAAAGGCTAAGGCGGCTGGCGCTCCTGTCAAAGTCGATATCTCAAAGATCCTCCCAGGAGAGCAGATTCGCGCTGAATGGCGAGGGAAGCCAGTATTTGTGCTCCGTCGTACTCCAGAAATGCTTGAAAGCCTCAAGGCCAATTCAGACAGAGTCGCGGATCCGAAGAGTGAGGAGCCACAACAGCCTTCATATGCTACTAACGAAGCNCGGTCAATCAATCCTGAGATTGCTGTGCTGGTCGGGATTTGTACGCATCTTGGGTGCTCTCCTCAATTTCGGCCTGAAGTAGGCGCTGCTGATCTCGGCGATGGTTGGTTGGGGGGATATTTCTGTCCGTGTCACGGTTCATCATTCGATTTAGCTGGACGCGTGTACAAGTCCGTCCCTGCGCCAACAAACTTAATTGTGCCGCCGCATTCTTACGAGAGCGATAATGTCCTAGTTATTGGGGTTGATGAGGAGAACGCGTAATGGGCCTTCGTACAACCGAAGCAACAGGGTTAGTNGGTTGGATCGATCAACGTTTGTCGATTATGGATGCGTGGAATAACCACCTCGCACAGTACTGGACACCTAAAAACTTTAACATTTGGTACTTCTTTGGCTCGCTTGCCCTTGTGGTTCTTGTAAATCAAATCTTGACAGGTATCTGGCTCACCATGAGTTATGAACCGAGCGCCGAAGGCGCGTTTGCGTCCGTGGAATATATTATGCGTGATGTGGAGATGGGTTGGTTGATTCGCTACATGCACTCGACTGGTGCGTCAGCCTTCTTCGTTGTTGTATACCTTCACATGCTTCGCGGGATTATGTACGGCTCATATCAGAAACCGCGAGAGCTGATTTGGATCTTTGGCATGACTATCTATTTATTGTTGATGGCCGAAGCGTTTATGGGATATCTGCTGCCTTGGGGCCAAATGTCGTACTGGGGTGCGCAAGTGATCGTGTCTTTATTCTCCGCGATTCCTGTGATAGGGGCGGATTTGGCCCAATGGATTCGTGGCGACTATCTCATCAGCGGTATTACCTTAAACCGTTTCTTTGCTCTGCATGTCATAGCGTTACCATTAGTTATTGCAGGTCTTGTAGTGCTTCATATTCTGGCTCTGCACGAAGTTGGTTCGAATAATCCAGACGGCATAGATATTAAAGACAACAAAGACAGTGACGGTAAACCTATCGACGGTATCGCGTTCCA
Source organism: Gammaproteobacteria bacterium (assembly GCA_002705795.1). Taxonomy (GTDB): domain Bacteria; phylum Pseudomonadota; class Gammaproteobacteria; order Pseudomonadales; family Litorivicinaceae; genus HIMB30. The sequence continues at coordinate 79,960 of PAHG01000023.1, read as the reverse complement.
TCCCTACTATACGGTCAAAGATTTGGCGGGTTTAGCGGTATTCCTGTTCGTTTTCGCGGTAGTGATCTTCTTCTTCCCCGAGATGGGAGGGTACTTCCTTGAATACGCAAACTTTGAGCCTGCGAATCCGCTGAAGACCCCAGAACACATCGCACCGGTTTGGTACTTCACGCCATTTTACGCGATGCTCCGCGCGATCACTTTCCCAATGTTTGGTCTTGATGCCAAGTTCTGGGGAGTGGTCGTAATGGGTGCTGCGATCGCGATCTTGTTTGTCTTGCCATGGCTTGACCGGAGTCCCGTGCGCTCAATTCGTTATAAAGGTAATTTGTCGAAGATCATGCTGGTATTTTTCGGGATAGCATTTGTGATGCTTGGTGTTCTTGGTGCCCTACCATCAACGCCCATGCGCACTGCGTTAGCTCAGTTTGGTACGGCGATATACTTCTTGTTCTTCCTCGCAATGCCTTGGTACACCCGTTGGGAGTCGACGAAACCAGTTCCTACAAGGGTGACGAAATGAAGTTAGTTTCGACACTGGTTCTTTTATTTGCCTCGTCAATCGTGGCTGCTGCTGGCGGACCTGGTTACCCNCTCGAGTACATCGAACCCGATTATAGTGACAAAGAATCGTTGCAACGCGGGCTTGCTACCTACACCCACTACTGCATGGGATGTCACTCATTGAGTTTTCAGCGTTATGAGCGGACAGCAACCGACCTTGGTATAGATCCAGACGTTATGGTTCAGGCAATTGTTCCGTCCGATAAGAAAATTGGTGATCTTGGCACAATTGCTATGCCATCGAAGGGCGCTGCAGAGTGGTTCGGTGCACCACCACCTGATCTTACTCTTGTGACCCGCAAACGTTCGCCAGAGTGGGTCTATACCTATCTGAAGACATTTTATAGTGATCCATCGCGTCCACTCGGTGTTAATAATAAAGTATTCCCGAAAGTTGGCATGCCGCACGTGCTCGAGCCCCTTCAGGGTATCCAAACGTCCGTCTGCAAAGAGGCGCAAGTTCGTCCGTATGCAGCAGGTCAGGCTGATCCAGTAGTAGATCAGACATTGGCTGAGAATCAGTGTGGATTTCTTGAGGTTGTAGAGGGGACCGGCAAGTTAACACCAGCCGAATACGATCAGTTGATCTACGATCTGGTAAACTTCTTGGAATACGTTGGCGAGCCTTCAAAAGCTAATGCGCACAGCTTAGGTATATATGTGTTGCTATTTATTATGATCTTCTTTGTGTTCGCGTACTTATTGAAGCGGGAATACTGGAAGGATGTCCACTGAGGGCAACCAGGCCTAAGTTCTATGGACAGCCGGCTTACGCCGGCTGTTTTGTCTTTTTACGGAGATTGAAATAACTATGTCACTTGTGACGAAGCGTTCAACTATGACCTTTTTCTCAGACCCAACCGACCACATGTCACATCGTGTGCGTATCGTGCTGGCGGAAAAAGGGGTTACTGTCGATGTAGTTGATTGTGATCCGGATGATATTCCAGCAGAAGTGTCGGAGATCAACCCGTACAACAATCTTCCGACCCTTTTGGATCGTGATTTAGTGCTGTATGAACCCAACATCATGATCGAGTATCTAGACGAACGTTTTCCTCATCCGCCATTGCTTCCGGTATATCCGGTTGCACGTGCGAATGCTCGCATGTTCCTGCATCGGATTGAGAAAGAGTGGACTCCGCTTATTCGCACAATTGAAGCAGCTAAGCACAACAATAAACGTTCGCCGTCGGCTGTAAAGGAGCTAAAAGAGCAATTGATTGCAGTCGCTCCGATCTTTGAAGAAATGCCTTACTTCATGAGTGAGGAATTTTCACTCGTTGACTGCACAGTTGCACCGATTTTGTGGCGTTTAACATTTTTGGGTCTTGATTTGCCGCCTAAGCAAACGCGAGGACTTCAGGATTACCAATATCGGATGTTCAACCGGGATGCGTTCCAGGCAAGTCTGTCGGAAGCTGAACGGGAAATGCCTCGCTCCTAAGCTATGGCCCTCAGTTCTTCGCGTCCCTATTTAATTCGGGCTCTCTATGATTGGATAGTTGATGGCGGCGAGGACCCGTATGTGGTGGTGGATTGTTTCTACCCGGGTGTTGAGGTTCCGGAATCACACATCAAGGACGGACAGATCGTTTTGAATCTTGCACCGCAGGCACTGAACGCTTGGGAGATGTCAGATTTCGGGCTGATGTTTGAGACACGGTTTGGTGGAATCCCGACAGCCCTAGTATTACCTTATGGAGCGATTACAGCGATTTACGGTAAAGAATCTGGGCTTGGAATGGCATTTGGTCAGGAACCAGGCGGTATCCCTGAACTACCAAGCGTCGATGNGCTGACCCCCACCTTTGAGCCAGTCAAAGAGGAGGACGCAGATGCCCCCGCGCTGCCCAAACGCGAGCGGCCTGTATTGCGCATCGTGAAGCCAGATGACTAGTCGATATATTCAAATATTCGTACGATCCGTTTAACGCCCCGCACCGAACTCACCACGTTTTCTAGTGCGGCAGCTTCAGTTTTCGATACGAATCCCATCACGTATACCACACTGTTTTCTGTAGTTATCAAAGTCCGTTGATAGATGTCGCGTCCGAGGTCTCTTAGGATGAAGGCTTTCACCTGCGTTGAGATAGTCAGATCATTAATTTCGGAAATGATAGTTGTTTTACCCGCAATCTCTAGCTGGTTGATCACTCGGACAACACCTCGGTGCTGTGTGGCAACTTTTTCTGCGACCTGCCTGGCATCCTCAGATGGTACTTGCCCTGCGATTAATATGACACCGTTGTATGCCTTGANATTAATATTGCTGATTTTGAGCTCAGGAGACGCCTTTTTTAAATTTACTGCTATTGCGATCTCGGTAGTTTGATCATCTAGGAACTGGCCAGCGGTCCGACTTCCACGATTGTCAGAGATAGGATCTGGTATTGTTGAATCAATGACCGTTGCACAGCCTGTTAGAAGGCCTAGCATTAGGGCCGCTAAGATCAGAGGAAAACGCATCATCAACTCCTTGAATTAGCCAAATATTTGTAGATCGATCAATTCGCTTAAGCAATGCACAAGCATCAAATGTTGCTCGCGAACTGTTGTCGGGTGATCAGAGTTTACTCGAATCTCTGTATCCCCGTGATTCAGCAGTGTTGAAATCTCGCCACCATCTCCTCCAGTTAAGGCAATCACTGGCAAATCAATTTCATGGGCAGCGACGACTGATTGTATGAGACTCGAATGTGCACCAGTTGCTGATATGATCAGCACACTGTCACCGGCTTTACCGAGTGCTTTGACCTGACGCGAGTACTTCTCCGAGTGGGACTCTTCGGTGAGTGCGCTTATCGCGATGCCATCGGCGTTTAAAGCGATTGCCGGAAGCCCTGGCCGATCTCGCTCAAACTTATGCATGAGGTGCGCCGCAAATATTTGGCAGATTGCAGCAGATGAGCCGATTCCGATAACTAGAATCTTGCCATCATTCAAAATGCAATCGTTCAGATTTTTTGCTGCCGTCACAAGGCTTGGTGCGAGCCCGAAACTTTTTTCTAGCGCGTCGGTCGCTTTTGCGATCCGCATCGCGATCCTTTCTTCTAAAAACTCATTGTTCTGCATCGAGCAACTCCATTTGCAGCAGTGAGAGAGATGGCTCCCACAGGTTCGACTGTATTTGCTCTTTATTTGTGATTTGAATCATGGAGAGTTGTCGATGGATGATCGAATCGGAACCCAATGTAAGATAGCCCGATTGCCCTTGAATGGAAGTCGAACCACCAAATCCTAGCTGGATCGCCATTCGCATCGCATCAATCCCGACACCAACCAATGATCCGAAAATACCTTGCGCATTTACTCGGCCTGCAAGCGCTTCTTTTTCAACTGTACCTAAGTCCCAAGGTGTCACCATTAGTTGTGTATTGCGAAGATCTTCAGCGATTCCTTTAAGATCTGGGCGGTACGCTCCAATTAAATAGACTGGAGTGGGACCAAGATAATAGAAGTCAAGCAGTGGTCTGATTTGTTGTGCTTTTTTTGGATCCGTATGCACCACAACCGCGGTCATGTCTTGTCGAATTCTGGGTGTGTGTTCAAGGCGTAGACCGAGCATTTTTGACATTTCGCGCCGTCGATTGTCGCTATCAGTGACTCCGAAAGCTTCGGTGATGGCTATTTCAGGCTTTTCCTTATCTAAAGCGAATTTCCCACCGGATGATCCGCCGACGAGGATAAGCTGCTTGTTGATAGCCTCAGATGCGCGGAGTCCCAGTGGTGAATCGGCGTGAAACACGACTACTCGNGGGCGATCAGCCTGGCGGGCAATTTGGTTGACGGTTGATTCGGCATCATCTTCGATTGCCAAGCTTAAGCTATAGGCTGGCGATGAGCGATTGATTAGATCGGTTTTGACGCGATTCAAAACTAAAATTGGAATACGTGGTCTCGATCCAACTAATTTGATCACTTTATCTTTCCGTAGCGGACCGATTATGAATTCAGCGTTGGTGGACTGTCCGATTGTTGTGAGTTCACTGTTTGATAGATTTTCAGTATCAATTATGTTCAGGGCAACTCCGACCTCAGCCTGTTGCTGTTGGTACTCAAATAAAATCCCATCACGAACAGCACGCCCAGCGTTCGCAAGATCGCCTGATAGGGGCAGTAGAACAGTAATATCAAAGTCTTTCGGTGGCTCAACCGCCGTTAGAAATTCATATTCCTTTATATTTGCTTTCAACAGGGGATGGGTTCGGTATTTCCTTAACCATTGCAATATTCCATCTTCACTACGGGTTTTTCTTAAACGAAAAGCATGGGCCATGCCCGCTAGTAGATCAGTTCCAACGCTTAAATCCTGCAGTAAACGATCAGGTAACTCTTCAAGTTTTTCGAGAATTTCAAGTGCAGCTACATTCAGCGCACTATCGTGCAGATACCTCAAGCGCTCTGCATCGAAACGGAGTGCGGCGATCGACATGTCCAGCTGACGATATGCTTGGGCTTTAATACGCAGCACAGCGGCTCTTTGTTCGTCTGATAGAGGTTTTGGGTCAATTGTATTGATCGTCAGAATCGCCGATTCGGGTTCATTTTGAGAGAGTTTTGCAGACGCTTTTTCAATCGGATTTTCTATGACTTGGATGGTTTCGTTCGGAGGCTCAACGACAATTGGTGCGATTGGCTTAAGTTCGGTCGACTCGATCGACGCGATTGGTGCAACCGGCATCGCAGATTTTTCGTCGAGCGGCTGAATTGAAGGCGCTATTTCAACCGGGATGGCCCTAGTTTGCTGTTGAATTGAAAGGCCAGATGTCTGCGAAGCGTCTATATCAACTTTTCTGGTCGGCGGTATCTGTCGTGTAATCGGTGATAATTCGGTACGAGTAATCTCGCGGGATCGTCGATTCCAGTCGATTTGGTTTGGCAGTTCTGGCTCCTGATTACCCTCGCTGNACTCGCTTGCTTGTGAAGAAGAACTTTGTGGTATTTCCGCTTTAGGAATTTCTGTGACNGGTGGTCTGACTTGCTGTTGACATCCAGAGATGAGCGTGAGACCGACTAAAACACTTGTTCTAATAATGATTTTTCGTGCAGGCTTTAAGCGTGAGAACAATTTGGTACCTACAGTGTCACAAAACAAACAAACCAACACTCTACCATCAGCGCTCTACGTTGTCGCAATGCCGATCGGTCAATGGAGTGACCTCTCGTCTCGAGCGATCGATGTACTAGACCGTGTGGATGTGATTCTAGCCGAAGACACTCGAGTTAGTGGCCAGATTCTTAAATTTGCCAAAGTGTCGACGCGGATGGTGTCGCTGAACGCACATTCTGAGTCCGGAAAAGCTGGTCGAGTGATTGAGTCACTTGAATCAGGACAATCGCTAGCTCTGATTTCAGATGCGGGAACCCCCGGGATTAGTGATCCGGGACGGTTGCTTGTTGATAAGGTAGTTGAAGAGGGATTTCAGGTGATTCCTATTCCAGGTCCTTCTGCGTTGACGGCAGCATTATCTGTTAGTGGCTTTCCCGCCACACCGTCACATTTCTTTGGCTTTCTTTCCACGAAAACAAATGCGCGCGATCAAGAGCTCGAACGCGCACTCTCTTATGATGGGACTCTCATTTTTTTTGAGGCCCCGCATCGAATTGTAGACCTCGCAGGAAGACTTGATGAGAAAGCTCTTGGGCGGAAAGTCATTTTTGCCCGTGAGCTCACAAAAACGCATGAGCAACTTATTCGTGTCGTTGCAGGAAGTTGTGCAGATTGGTTTTCGGAGAATGCTGATCGAATTCGAGGCGAATTTGTTGTCTTGGTAGGGCCTACGGGCGTCGGGCACAAACAATCGAGTGTTGATGTTGACCGGATTCTTCGGATCCTTACTCGCGAATTACCGCCGACTAAAGCCGCCGCATTAGTATCCGAAATCACAGGGATTCCTAGGCGAACCCTCTATCGCCAATTGACTGATTAGCCTGAAGCATGGACACTGCGTGCGAGTTAGCCAGGCAATCGCTGCTGTTTTACAGGAGAGGAAAGTCCGGGCTCCTCGGGGCAAGGTGCCAGGTAATCCCTGGGGGGCGTGAGCCTACGGAAAGTGCAGCAGAGAGTAGACCGCCGGCTTTGTCGGTAAGGGTGAAAGGGTGCGGTAAGAGCGCACCGCATCAGTGGTAACACTTGATGGCAAGGTAAACCCCACCTGGAGCAAGACCAAATAGGAATCCGTTTGGCGTGCCTCGCGTTGGATTCGGGTAGGTCGCTTGAGCATAACGGTGACGCTATGCCTAGATGAATGATTGTCCACGACAGAACCCGGCTTATCGGCTAACTCAACTTTTCTCTATTTCGTACCACAAANAACTCGTTGTGATTTGCGANGTTTTTTTTATGTGTTGGAAAAAATAAAAATCCCTTTTTTTTTAATGCCTTAAAGTTTGGTTTGAATACTTTGTTTCAGAGTCTGAGTGTTATGACGTCGCTATGATTTGACTGTATCTAAGTGGGTAAATAAAGTCTTAATGTGGGGCAAAGTGGTGAATTGTGGTTAAGATTAGTGTTTTGACTAACAGTTGATCTAGGAGAAGACGGTGTTTCGCGGGATCAACCCGATAAACTTGGATGCAAAAGGGCGCGCGGCGTTACCGGCTAAATACCGCGGCCGCGTAACTGATAGGTGTGATGGTCATATGGTCCTCACTGTGCATCCGTTCGACCACTGCCTTCTGCTTTATCCACTTACTGACTGGGAAGTGATTGAGTCCCAAGTCAATGCTCTCCCGAACTCAACGAGCCGCGCGGCTCGGCGCCTTCAACATCTAATGGTTGGTTATGCGACCGAAATTGATCTTGATGCGGCAAATCGTCTTCTCCTTCCTACAATGCATCGAGATCATGCTGAACTTGACAAGCGATTAATTCTGGTCGGCCAGGGTCAGAAGTTCGAGATTTGGAGTGAGGCGCGCTGGACTTCGATGACAGAAGCATATCTCAACGAAACCGTTGATGAAGATGGCTCTGTTGAATTGATTAATTTGTCGTTGTAGAGGATGGCACGATGAGTCACATACCGGTGCTACTTCACGAAGCGCTGGACGCCCTCTGTATTCGGAGCGATGGGATCTATCTCGATTGCACATTTGGTCGCGGAGGCCACTCCCGCGCTATTTTGGCTTCGCTTGATGAAGGTGGTCGATTGATCGGTTTTGATCGCGACCCATCAGCCGTCGCTGCTGCCCAAGATCTTGCTAAGGAAGATTCGCGATTTGAGATTGTACATACGGCGTTCTCCGAGCTTGAGTCCGCGCTTGATTCTATTGCTATTGCTCGCGTGCACGGCGTATTGATGGATTTGGGCGTATCGTCTCCTCAGCTAGATCAGGCGGAGCGTGGCTTTAGTTTCCAGGTTGATGGCCCGCTTGATATGCGCATGGATCCTACTTCAGGTCAATCGGCTACCGATTGGATTGCTGGCGCTGATACTGATGAGATTGCTGATGTTCTCTGGGTACTCGGAGAAGAACGGTTTTCACGCAGAATTGCGAGAGCGATCGGTGAGGCGCGTAAAGTTGAGCCAATCGTTACTACGGCTCAGTTGAGTAAGATCGTCAGCGATGCGCAGCCTAAGAAAGATCAGAACAAGCATCCAGCCACGCGCACGTTTCAGGCTATTCGGTTGCATATCAACGAAGAGCTCTCTGAAGTTGAGCAGGGCCTTGAGGCCGCCGTGAAACGGCTTGAGGTGGGAGGCCGATTGGCTGTGATCTCTTTCCATTCCTTGGAAGATCGTTTGGTGAAACGATCGTTACGCGATGCTTCGCGTTTTCCGCAGGGCGATCCGCGTATGCCTCTACCCGACAGTGTTGCGAAGCCAAGGATGAGGCTTATGGGCAAGGCGATTAAGGCAGGCACTGGCGAGTTGAGGACGAATCCGCGGGCGCGAAGTGCGGTACTTCGCGTCGCTGAGAGGACGGAAGCCATCTGATGCAGTGGTTTCATCGCTCAGATATTTGGTTGTCGATNCTATTGGGAATTAGTGTCGTGATTACCTCAGTCTACGTTGTAGAGACCGCGTACCAGACACGCCAGCTGTATTCGTTATTACAAGACCTTCGCTCCGAACGTGATCGGCTCACAATTGAGTGGGGTCGGTTAATGCTTGAGCGTGGCGCTGTATCTGCTGATATGCGAATAGATGCTATAGCTCGGTCCAGCCTATCCCTCGGCCCGCCCCACAGCGCTGATCTGATACTGATGGAGCGTCCACAATGAGTGGGTTAAAACGTCAAGCATCAAGTCGTTGGAGGCTCTGGCTAGTTGGTTCTATTCTAGGTCTCTTAGTGCTGACAGTCTGCGTTCGCCTAGTTTGGTTGCACGTCTTGGAGACGCAATATCTAAGGGATATTAGCGATGAGATTACGATTCGCTATCAAAAAATTCCAGCTTATCGCGGAATAATCACTGATCGATTTGCGCAGCCGCTAGCAGTTTCAACTCCAGTGGCCGCAATTGCCGTCAGACCTGAGCGCCTTTCGGATTCCTCATGGCATGAAAAGCTTGCATCATTGATAAATTCTGACGCTGAGGTATTGCGCAATCGCGTAGCGCAGAGCTCTTCTCCATTTTTGTATTTGTCACGGTACGTTACGCCAGAGCGGGCAACTCAGATTGAAACGCTTGGGCTTCGGGGCGTTGAAGTAGTGCGGCAGTTTCGTCGTTTCTATCCAGCTGGAGAGGTGACNGCCCATCTGGTTGGCTTTACGAATATTGAAGACAAAGGTCAGGAAGGTCTCGAGCTTTCTTATCACAAATGGCTGTCCGGACAGGATGGACTTCGTCATGTGTTAANGAATCGTCGTGCAAACGTGGTTCGGTATGTGAGTGCAGGTCAAGAGGTGCAGCAGGGTAAAGATCTTCGTATTTCGATTGATTTGCGTCTTCAGTATCTTACATATCGCGCACTCAAGGAATCAGTGGCGCGAGCACGGGCAGCTGGCGGTAGTGCGGTCCTTATAGATGCTTGGACTGGTGAGGTGTTGGCTTTAGCCGCGCAGCCTACTTTTAATCCTAACGATATGGCAACTCGCACGCCGGAGAGAGTCCGTAATCGACCGGTTACCGATCTTATAGAACCTGGTTCTCCGATTAAGCCATTCACAGTTGCGACAGCTTTAGATCTCGGTTTGGTCGAGCCAGACACGTTAATCGAAACATCGCCGGGTCGAATGCGGATACAAAGGCACGTTGTCAGTGATATCAGAAATTATGGTGAGATCGATGTTAGTACTGTAATTGCTAAATCATCCAACGTAGGCGTCACTAAAATCGAAATGATGATGGAGCCTTCGGCGTTGAGGGATCGACTTGCATTGCTAGGCCTCGGTCGACCTGTAGGAACCGGATTTCCCGGTGAAGAGGAGGGTTTTCTGCCGAGCTATGCGACCTGGCCAGATCTTGATCGTGCCGCTCTGTCATATGGTTATGGCTTGAACGTTACAACTATTCAGTTGGCTCAAGCTTATAGCGTTTTTGCGAATCGTGGAATACTGCAGCCGCTGACCTTGTTAGCTGAGGGGGTGACACCAGAGGCTGTAAGGATCTTTAAAGAAGACACAGTTCAGAAAGTGTTGCCAATGCTTCAGGCGGTGACTGAAGAAGGTGGCACAGCTCGCCGGGCACAGTTGCCCATGCACCACGTTGGNGGTAAGACCGGGACAACGATGAAATATACCGATGGTTCTTACGCTAGTCGTCAGTATGTTTCGAGTTTCGTTGGTCTCGCGCCGATAGCAAATCCTCGCTTTGTAATGGCCATTTCGGTAGATGACCCGAAGTCTCAAGATTATTACGGTGGACAGATTGCGGCTCCTGTATTTGCAGATGTAATGGATGACGTAATGCGCATCTACAACATTCCCCCAGATAAGATTGATAGTGCGATGCTCGCGGAGAGGGCTAGGTGATGCGGTTAGGCCGGTTGCTCGCTGGCATTGACGTTCAATTCGAGCCAGCATCAGGCATTGATGTATTGGATCTCACACTTGACTCTCGCAAAGTGACTGATGGAACCCTTTTTGTTGCTATCGAGGGATCCTCTCAGCATGGAATGGACTACGCTGATGCCGCTATTTTGTCTGGCGCGTCCGCCATCATTTATGACGAATGGGATGGTGAAATACCCGAGGTCATTCCAGTACTGCACGTGCCAGGATTGAGACACAAAGTTGGGCGCATAGCGCATTCGTTCTTCGGAAATCCGTGCATGCAGATGGATATCGTTGGGGTGACGGGGACCAATGGAAAAACTACGACTGTTCACCTAATCGCCCAGATTGCCGAACGTTTGGGTTGTAAAGCCGCCTGTATTGGAACGCTCGGCGTCTCGATCGGCGCAGAAAAATTAATCGAGTCAGACCGAACCACTCCCGACGCTATCACGTTAGCATCAATTTTTGCCGAGCTCCGAGACCACGGTGTGAATTTCGTTGCGATGGAGGTGTCATCCCATGCTCTCGATCAGGGCCGAGTGGATGGAATTCCATTTTGTGTCGGTTTAATCACTAATTTGACTCGTGATCACTTGGATTATCATGGGACAATGGAGGCCTATGGCGCAGCTAAGAAGCGTCTATTTCAAGATTTCGATTTAAAGGCTGCCGTCTTCAATACAGACGATGCATTCTGTCGACGACTTTGGAAAACCGTTCCATCAGCAACCGCCATTACTTACGGTAGTGGCGCAGAGCATATCGATATACAGCTAATACAGCCAACCGCGAGTGGATGCGATATTCGCGTATCGATTGGTGGTATTAGGCATGAACTGCAATTGAGCCTCCTTGGTGCATTTAACGCATCGAACGTGATAGCAGCGTTCGCGGCAATTTTTGCCTTGTTTCCCAGTGATATCGATCGGGCGCTTGCGGCGATCCCCGGATTGCGTGGGGCTCCTGGGCGCATGGAGTGGTTCAGAGTTCCAAATTTTGCCACAGTTGTTGTTGACTACGCACACACNCCGGATGCACTGGAGAATGTAATTAAGACGTGCCAGGCCCACTGCCATGGCGAGGTCTGGTCGGTGTTTGGTTGCGGTGGCGATCGAGATGTTGGTAAGCGACCATTGATGGGTCGTGTGGCCTCAGAACTTTCTGACCATGTTGTTCTCACTTCAGACAACCCACGTTCTGAGTCGCCCCAGAATATCTTGAATGATATTCGTGCTGGCATGACCAAGAGTCCAATTCTGGAGGAACCGGATCGTTCTCGAGCGATTCGGTTTGCTATTGAAAATGCGGCCGTGAATGACTTGGTTTTGCTTGCCGGCAAGGGCCATGAAGATACGCAGGTTACCGGTCAAAAAACCTTTGTGTATTCCGATCGGGTCGAAGTGGCTCGATTGTTCGGATTGATGAGCTCGGAGGCACAGCATGCTTCCTAGTTCATTACATGACATAGCTTCGGTTTTAGACGGCGTAGTTGTTGGAAACCCANTGATCTCAGGATTGACTATAGACAGCAGAGTAGTGGCCAAGGGTGACTTATTTGTTGCCTTGACGGCTCGGCGTGATGGACATAACTTTATCGCAAATGCGGCAGAAAACGGTGCATCTGCGGCTCTCGTGTCAAAGTCGACAACGATCCTACCGTCGATTTGTGTCAAAAATACCCAGCATGCAATAACTCAGCTTGCACACGCCATCCGTGATTCTTATACGGGTGAGGTATTTGCCTTGACTGGAAGCCAAGGTAAGACGAGCACTAGGGGATTTTTGGCCTCGATTCTCACTCAAATGGCGCAGCGATTTGGATCGAAGTCGATCCTCGTTACTCAGCAGAATCTCAACAATCATCTGGGTGTCCCACTGACAGTGGCTCGTCTTCGATCAAATCATNTGTATGCGTTGTTCGAACTGGGCGCATCAGCTNTCGGTGAAATTGATCGTTTAGCGGCTATTGTTCGGCCGAAGGTCTCTGCACTCTTAAATGCGCGCGCAGCCCACCTTGAAGGTTTCGGTTCGATTGGAGGCGTCGTTCAGGGTAAAGGTGAAATTATTGACCATACATCGCTAGACGGAACTGTCGTTCTAAATAGTGACGAGCCAGCGTTTGCTGAGTGGGTCAAACGGGCTGGCCCACGCAGTGTGTTTAGTGTCGGACGATACTCTGCCGATCTCATTTGGTCGAAAGTGTCTGATCAAGAGTTGCGGATACTGGTTGAGGGTCGAGAAATCACAGCGTCTTTGCCGACGCTTGGTCAGCATTTCATGGAAAATGCAGCATTTGCGTCTGCGATGGCGATCGCGGCTGGCGCAACTGATCAAGAGATTATTGATGGCCTTAAGGCTGCGTCTATTGAATCAGGCCGAATGACGCCGGTTCACTTGGGTAAAACATTATTAATTGATGACACCTACAACGCGAATCCCCAAGCAGTTCGGGCAGCCATCGATTGGTTGGCGACACGTCCTGGCACTCGAGTTCTTGCAATGGGTGGTTTGAGCGAGCTCGGAGATTCGGCTGAAAGCGAAATGAAAGCATTAGGAGCCTATGCAAAATCGAAGGGTATAGATCGACTGATAGCGACTGGTAGCGGGGGCCCGATTGCTGATGGCTATGGTGAGGCTGCCGAGTATTTCGCAACCCACGATGAGGTGAGTGAATCTTTAATTGAAAGTGCTCTAGATGCTGACGTGATTCTGGTTAAAGGATCACGATCAGCGCAAATGGATCGAGTGATTAATGCCCTTAAACGACAACATGGGGTGCGTTAGCAATGTTGCTTTGGTTAGCTAATTATCTAAGCGTATTCGAGCCGAACTTTGCTGTCTTCCAGTATTTGACCCTACGCTCAATCTTGAGTGTGTTAACAGCGTTGATCACGGCACTGTTTATTGGTCCATGGATGATTCGTTCATTGGAGACGCGCCAGATAGGTCAGTCGGTCCGACGCGATGGGCCTGAATCACATCTCTCGAAGCAGGGAACGCCCACAATGGGAGGTGTGTTGATTCTCATCTGCATCACTGCTTCTACCCTTCTATGGGGTGACCTAGCCAACGTATATGTATGGATTACTTTACTGGTCATGCTGGGGTTTGGTGTCATTGGCTGGGTTGATGATTGGAAGAAAGTCGTTCTGAAGAATTCAGAAGGCCTTCCGGCAAAGTCGAAATTCCTAGGACAGTCAATAATTGGCTTGGTTGCTGCGGTGATCCTCTTTCAGATTGCGAAGACGCCATCGGAGACAACACTCTTGATCCCATTTTTCAAGGACGTTTTCATACCACTCGGGTATGGGTACATCATCCTGACCTATTTTGTGGTTGTTGGTACGTCCAATGCTGTCAATTTGACTGATGGTCTCGACGGTCTTGCGATTCTTCCCACCGTTTTGGTAGCCGGTGCTTTGGGTGTTTTTGCGTACCTCACAGGTAACGCAATTTTCTCGCAGTATCTCTTTATTCCGTTCATCCCGGGCACCGGTGAGTTGGTTGTATTTCTGGGTGCAATGGTTGGCGCAGGTCTCGGATTTCTGTGGTTTAACACGTACCCCGCGCAAGTATTTATGGGTGATGTCGGTGCGCTAGCGCTTGGGGCTGCCTTGGGTGTTGTTGCCGTAATGGTTCGTCAAGAGCTCGTGCTTTTTATAATGGGTGGAATCTTCGTTTTGGAAACAGTCTCTGTGATGTTGCAGGTAGCCAGCTTCCGACTTACTGGTAAACGTCTCTTTCGAATGGCTCCGATCCACCACCATTTTGAGTTGAAGGGTTGGCCTGAGCCGCGAGTGATTGTTCGGTTTTGGATTATTTCTGTGATGTTAGTTCTGGTGGGTCTTGCGACCTTGAAGTTAAGGTAATCGATGTCTTTGATCGCGAGCAGTAAACGCCTAATTCTAGGGGCTGGACCGACCGGACAAGCTGTTGCGCGTCACTTTGAGGGCTTGGGAATTCAATTTGAAGTTGCTGACACTCGTGAATCTGATTATTTGAAAACTGTTTTTGAACGAGAATTTCCTGCTGTTAAGACCTACTTTGGACCCTTGAAGACCGAGTATCTAGATCGGTTCGAAGAGATTGTTGTCAGTCCTGGGGTAGCACCGACGACCGAAGGTTTGAGTCAGACCACCGCACATCTAATTAGTGATATCCAGGTGTTCAGACGCGCTTGGCCAGAAAACCAACCACTGATTGCTATCACGGGTTCAAATGCAAAATCGACAGTGACTTCTCTGGTAGGGAATATCCTAAAAGCCGATGAACGCCATGTCCTTGTGGGAGGGAATTTAGGTCCGCAAGCGCTTGATTTATTGGCATATCAGACAGATGAATCGATCGCCGTTTTGGAGCTATCGAGCTTCCAGCTTGAGCGGACACGGAGTATTAAAGCAACTATTGCCACCTGTCTGAATATGTCTCCCGACCATCTGGATTGGCACGGGTCAATGATTGCCTACCATCAAGCAAAGCATCGTATTTTCGACGGTGTTGGAGCGATTGTAGTGAATGCTGACGATCCGTTATCGCAACCCCTGGTTCCAGATCATACGCCGGCTATTAAGTTTGCCCTTCAGCACCCAGACTTCCAACGATTCGGTTTAATGGTGGTCGATGGAGAAGATTGGATCGCTTTAGGCGCGGATCCATGGATGCCGGTCTCCGAATTACCGATGCCGGGTCAATACATGATCCAAAACGTCATGGCAGCCTTTGGAATTTGTTACTTAATGGGAGTTGATAAGGGGGTTGCTGTCGCTGCGACACGTAAGTTCACGGGTTTGCCGCACCGTATGGTCGAACTCACTCCTGTCAATGGGGTGCGGTTCATTAACGATTCCAAGGGTACCAATGTCGGGGCATCTCAAACCGCGGTCTTAAGTGTTGAAACTGAAGGTCATTTGTATTTGCTTGCAGGTGGCGAAATTAAGGATGCTGATCTCAGCGACTGGATGACGACAATTAAGGCGCATTGTCAGCATGTTTTTGCTTTTGGGCGTGATCGACAACGGATCTTTGACACTCTGGGCGACCAAGTCACGGCTATTGAAACACTCGATCAGGCATTTGAGCTGGTGATTCAATATGCAGTTAAAGGTGACGTTGTTTTGTTGAGCCCAGCCTGCGCGAGCTTTGATCAATTTACAAACTACCAGGCACGCGGCGAGTATTTCGAAAAATTGGTGAGGGCTCATTATGAAGTTTGAGGTCCGCCGTTCTGATTTTGTGCCCTTAGGTTCTCCGGATATTCATTTTATTCTCGCAGCCTGTGCGCTTGCCTGTCTCGGGTTCGTGATGGTCGCATCAAGTTCGGTTGAAGTTGCTTCGGATCGTTTCGGCCAACCATTTAGTTTCGCGATTAAACATGCTTTGTTTCTTACTATCGCAGCGGCGGGCGGTACCGTCGCCTATTTGATACCAACACGCTGGTGGTACCGTTACGCTACTCATTTCTTGCTGTTCTCAATGGCGCTTCTCGCCATTATTCTGATTCCCGGTGTTGGCTTAACAGTCAAGGGGGCGACCCGCTGGTTGAGTCTCGGTCTCTTCAACTTGCAACCGTCGGAAATTGCTAAATTCACGATGATGCTGTTCCTGGCATCTTACCTGGTTCGACGCCTCGAAGAGGTTCGTCAGAAATTCAGTGGATTTGTAAAGCCAATGGCTGTTGTTGGTCTGATCGCTGTTCTACTGCTGATGGAGCCAGATTATGGGACCCTCTTGGTATTGAGCTTCGCCGTGATGGGAGTATTGCTCCTGGCGGGAGCGCCGTTCACACAATATATCGTGTTTGGTTCAGCACTTTTACTTGGTCTCTTAGTACTTGCCGTGATTGAGCCATATCGAGTTGAGCGGATCGAGACAATTTTCAATCCATGGGCTGATCGCTATGGGGCGGGTTACCAGTTAACCCAAGCACTACTGGCGTTTGGACGAGGTGGATTGTTGGGGATGGGCCTTGGTAATTCGGTCCAAAAGCTCTTTTATCTGCCCGAAGCCCACACTGACTTTGTATTCGCAATTTTGGCCGAAGAGCTCGGTCTCGTTGGTACGTTTAGTACCGTTGCCGTAATGACCTGCATGGTCTGGCGGGGTCTTTTAATTGGGCGTCGAGCCGAATTAGGTGGGCGTCCATTCGCTGCGTATCTTACTTATGGGTTGGTGCTTCTTGTTGCACTGCAGATCCTTATAAATCTAGCAGTCAATATCGGATTGGCGCCGACGACTGGTCTGACACTTCCGTTACTGAGTTATGGGGGAAGCTCACTCGTCATGACAGCAGTGAGTCTTGGCGTCATTGCACGGATTAGTGCAGATAATCTCCCTGCGAGGCGTCGATGAAAAAACCGATATGCATTATGGCTGGGGGCACTGGGGGACATATTTTTCCAGGATTGGCTGTCGCTGAAGAACTGATTAAGCGCGGCGAAACAGTGCATTGGATAGGATCGAAGCATGGACTAGAGGGACGGTTAGTTCCTGAAAAAGGAATTCCGATGCACTACCTCGCGGTGCGAGCGCTCCGCGGGAAGTCCGGCCTGCAACGCATCACGGGACCGATGCGGCTTAGTTTTTCTATTTTTCAGGCATTGATTCTCATGGCGCGTTTAAAGCCATCTGTCTGTGTAGGTTTTGGGGGGTATCCAGCGGGACCTGGAGGTATTGCTGCAAAGATCATGAACGTGCCAGTGGTAATCCATGAGCAGAATGCCGTAGCTGGAATGACGAATAAATATTTGGCTAAGTTCGCGACTAAGGTGCTGGCGGCTTTCCCGAATGTGATCGAGGGTGCGGAATGTGTAGGTAATCCGATTCGTCCCGAAATTGATTCGGTAGGTCTCCAACGGATCGGCCAGGGCCAACAAGAAATTGGTAAGACACGTGTATTAGTGATCGGTGGTTCTCAGGGTGCGAAAGCACTCAATGAGCAGTTGCCAGAGAAGTTAAAAGTCGTGGCGAGTCAGTTTGGTATCGAAGTTACGCATCAGACAGGCGTGTCCGGACAGAATCAGGTTGATGAGCAGTATCAAGCACTTGACCTCGATGCCACGGTGGTGGCGTTTATTGGCCGTATGGACGAAGCGTATCGAGATGCAGATATTGTTGTTTGTCGGGCGGGCGCACTTACGGTATCTGAACTGGCGAGTGCGGCTATGCCATCGGTCCTAATCCCTTTCCCATACGCTGTCGACGACCACCAAACAAAAAATAGCCGGCATTTGCANAGTGTAGGTGCAGCAGTTGTAGTTCAAGAGAAAGATCTCGATATCTTCGTTGCGAAACTCTCAGACATATTGCGTGCCCCGGAAAACTTGACGCAAATGGCTCGAGCCGCGCGTTCGGTTGCAAAGCCTGAAGCGACTCAGCATGTAGCTGATCGCGTGATGGAGGTTGCACATGGTTAATCAGATGGGACAAATCCAGCGTATGCATTTCGTTGGAATCGGCGGGGTTGGCATGAGCGGTATCGCGGAAGTCCTGTTAAACCAAGGATATTTAGTCTCTGGATCAGATCTTCGAGAAGGGCCTGCGACTGAGCGACTAAAGCGTTTGGGCGCCACAATTTATATCGGTCACCATGCGTCAAATATCGAAGGCACTGAGGTGGTGATAGTTTCGAGTGCGATCGATCGCATGAATCCAGAAGTCGCGACCGCCTTAGATGCAAGAGTACCAGTCATTCCCAGAGCACAGATGCTCGCTGAACTCATGCGGTTTAAACACGGTATCGCGATATCTGGAACCCACGGCAAGACGACCACAACATCATTGGCTGCATATGTTTTGGCTGAGGGTGGTTTGGATCCCACCTACATTATCGGCGGAAAGCTGAATCAAGCGGACACTAATGCGAGCTTAGGTGCCAGTCAGTATATGGTCGCAGAAGCTGATGAAAGTGACGCTTCATTCCTTGTTCTGAAGCCGATGATTGCGATCGTGACCAATATTGATGCTGATCATATGTCGACTTATGGCGGCGACTTTGAGCGACTCAAACAAACCTTTGTTCAATTTTTGCAGAATCTTCCGTTCTACGGGTTGGTGATCGCAAATGCGGATGATCCGGTNGTGACTGAAATCCTCCCATATGTTGGTCGAACCTTCCTTACATTCGGTATCGAATCGGAAGCTGACTATCGGGCGGAAAAGATCATGGTAGATGGTCTTAAAACCGAATTTGACGTTGTTCGTCCGGGCGATAGGAACTTTAAAGTGAAGCTCTCGATGCCTGGTCGTCACAACGTATTAAATGCGTTAGCCGTTATAGCTCTATCCGACCATTTGGGCGTCAATGACGAGCTATTAGTCAAAGCACTCAATGAATTCAAGGGCGTTGGACGTCGATTTCAATTGATCGGATATATCCAAAAAAAGGGCCAGCAAATTCCTATCATTGACGACTATGGCCATCATCCGACAGAGATTGAAGTGACATTTGAAGCGGTTCGGGGAGCATATCCTGGTCGCCGCTTACTGAGTGTATTCCAACCACATCGTTATTCTCGGACCCAAGATCTTTTCGATGAGTTCGTGTCGGTACTCAATCATGCTGATGAGCTCATTTTGATGCCTGTCTATCCCGCAGGTGAGTCGCCGATAGTTGGGGCCGAATCTAAAGATCTTGCGCAAAGTATTCGACGTCTTGGTCATTGCCGTCCCTACGTCGAGAGTGACTTTGAACAGGTGATTGAACGAGTGGGTGCGTTGGTTGGGCCCAATGACGTTGTGGTAGTGCAGGGCGCTGGTTCAATAGGACGACTACCGACCCAGATGGCTGCAACCCTCGGATGTGGTCAATGAGTTGGGTAAATGAACGTGTCGCTCTTATGTACGGAGGTGTTGGATCTGAGGCTAGCGTTTCACGTGAGGGCAAAGAGATTGTCGCCGCCGCAATGCGTTCTATTGGCATCAAACCAATCGAAATTGATATCAAAGATGGGTTGATTGAACCATTGATGGCTGCTGATCCAACACGAGTTTTTAACCTTGTTCATGGACAGTATGGTGAGGACGGCGTGTTGCAGGGTTTGCTATGCGCACTTGGAATTCCATTCACGGGTTCTGGTGTCGGTGCGTCAGCTTTGGCGCTCGATAAGCCTCGTACCAAACAAGTGTGGGAGTCACTCGGGCTTCCAACGGCGCCTATGGTGGTTGTGAATGATGTTGAACAAGCGGATATCTGCGTTAAGCGATTGGGTCCTGAGCTTTTTGTGAAACCGGCACATGAGGGCTCATCAGTTGGTGCACATGTTGTGCACGGTGGACATCAACTCAAAGCTGCGCTCATAGATGCCTTGAAATACGATACGCGGGTCTTGGTAGAGCCGCTTCTACCTGGGCCAGAGTTTACGGTGGGTATTGTTCGTGGTCTCGCATTGCCTGTGATCGGTATTCGCCCAAGCGCTGAGTTTTATGACTACAACGCCAAGTATCAGACCGATGATACCGATTACCAAATTCCATCAGGCTTAAGTCCTGAGCTTGAAGCAGAAGCGCAACAACTAGCACTTGAAGCATTCGATGCGCTTGGGTGTCGAACATGGGGCCGAATCGATTTCATGATGGATGAGACGGGCCATTTGCTCCTTATTGAGTGCAACACAGTTCCCGGCATGGGGCACCATTCGCTTGTGCCAAAAGCGGCCCAGGCCTCAGGGATGGATATGCCGATGTTGATTGAACAGATACTCCTCGATACGGAGGTCTCGCCATGACAATGAGACAGATTACCGATCGAACGTTAATGCACTGGAAAATTTTGATGCTGCTGATNGGTCTCGGTATTACCGGATCGATAGCGGCGAATGGTTTGAGTCACCTGCTACAAGATATACAGATTCGCCAAATTCAATTGAGAGGTGATTTACGGTACTTAGATGCAGATAGCCTGGCTCACGGCCTGAGCACCCGCTTCAGCGGTAACTATCTAGATGCAACACTTGTAGAGGTGATCTCAGAGGTCGAGTCACATCCCTGGATCGAGAGTGCCTCGGCGCGTCGTGTGTGGCCGGATACGTTATTAATCGAAATCACTGAGCAGCGACCTGTAGCGATTTATAACGATACACAATATCTGGGGTTATCTGGTGACCTGTTTGAGCCGCCGACACCTTTGAACGAGCATCTGCCAAGACTCTACGGTGCGTTGTCTGAAACAAAGCAGATTTATAGTCATTATGGCGTGTTTTCAGATCGGCTTTCTAATCTCTCGGATGTCAAGTCCGTCTCGCGTGGTCACGATCTGGGATGGCGGATTGCTTTGGAAAACGGCATTAAAGTAAGACTAGGGAGCGTCGACATTTTGGGGCGTTTGTCCCGCGCGAGCGACGTATTGAATCGTTTAGCCAATGAGAAACTGGAGAGAGTTCAAGAAATTGATGCGCGTTACGACAACGGCGTTGCTTTGGCTTGGAGGATTACTGAGTGAGTCATATCTTGGCCATCGACATCGGCTCTAGTCAGATCACAGCAGCGGTTGCTGAAATTACTGACGCGAGTCAAATCGTCTTACTGGGCCTTGGCCGCGCGCGTTCGGGTGGTCTGAAGCAAGGTGTAGTCATTCAGATTGACTCTGTTGTTGAAGCATTAGTTCGTGCGGTAGCCGAAGCGAACCAAACAGCGGGTACAAAACTGTTAGACCCACTAGTGTCTGTCGGTGGATCGCATCTTCTTGGGCAAGACATGTCTGGCACTGTGGTTCTGAATCATCGCGAAGTCACAGATAGTTTATTGACTCAAGCGATGGAGCAGGTTCAGGCGCAAGCTCAGGTTCCTCAGCGTGAGATCTTGAGTGTGATTCCGCGGTCATTCACATTGGACAGCCAGACGGGAATTCTCTCTCCGCAAGGGATGTCAGGAAATCGGTTAGAGGCAAATGTACACGTCATCACCGGGGCCACGCACGCCATCAATAACGTCAAAAAATGTTTGAGGCTCGCTGGTATCGAGACTGCGGTCATAGTCCCGTCTGCGCTTGCAGTCGGTCAGTTGCTGCTGCCTGATCAGCGAGAGCTTGGTGTCTGCGTTGTCGACATCGGCGCAGGAACCACTGATGTCATGGTGATTTCAGAGGGGGCGCCGGCATGGATGCAAGTCATACCGATGGGAGGAGAGCTACTGACACAAGATCTTGCGGTCGCGCTGAAAACCCCAATTGGTGACGCTGAACATTTGAAACTCCAGTATGGCCATGCACATGCAGGCCTTGCTCCACCAAAAGAAATGGTGAAAGTAAAAAAACTTGCAGACCGTCCTCCGGAAAATATCNGCTTGCAACAGTTAACCGCCTTTATTCAGCCGCGTGTCGAAGAGATAGCAGAAATTCTGGGTAAACGCCTCCATCAAACGGGTCGCTTCGAAGAGGCATCGATGGGCATCGTTTTGTCTGGTGGAACCGCCACTTTGCCGGGGATCGCACAAGTCTTTGAGAGTATGTTGCAGTGTCCCTGTTGGGTGCTAAAACAAGCTCATCAAGAGGGACTCGATGGGCTATTACAAGATCCAGCCAATGCTGTGTTGGCCGGTCTTTTGGCGTATGGACGTGACCAAGAAGTCAGACCTAAACCCCGCTGGCTGGGTGTGCAGGGAGGCATTATCAGCCGGGTTCGACATTGGATCCAAGGAAATTTTTAACTGAGAGGGTAATAAAATGTTCGAGATCGTAGATCAAATCGAATCAAACGCGGTCATTAAGGTGATTGGCGTGGGAGGTGGTGGCGGTAATGCCGTTAACCATATGTTGAAACATGTTGTCGAAGGTGTCGAGTTCGTCGTTGCGAACACTGATGCCCAAGCGATGAAGGTAATCCCAGCCGACCGTGCGCTTCAGCTCGGTGGTGATATCACTAAAGGGTTGGGTGCCGGTGCCAACCCTGATGTAGGACGTAACGCGGCACTTGAAGATCGTGATGCGATCGCTGATGTACTGGTTGATACCGACATGGTATTTATCACAGCGGGCATGGGCGGTGGTACAGGAACAGGTGCGGCGCCTGTAGTTGCTGAAATAGCAAGAGAAATGGGTATCCTGACGGTTGCGATTGTTACGCGCCCGTTTGGTTTTGAGGGGCGTCGTCGCACCCATGTGGCTGACCAAGGCATCACTGCACTCGAGAAGCACGTTGATTCCCTGATCGTTGTCCCGAATGAGAAGCTTCTTCCTGTGCTAGGTAAGAATGCGTCATTGATGACTGCATTTGCTGAAGCAAATAACGTATTGCACGGTGCTGTTCGCGGTATCGCTGATCTGATTATTCGTCCAGGTATGATCAACGTTGACTTTGCCGACGTACGCACTGTCATGAGTGAAATGGGCAAAGCGATGATGGGCACAGGTACAGCTACCGGTGAGAACCGAGCAGCGAAGGCCGCTGAAATGGCGATCCGTTCACCATTGCTTGAAGATGTTGACCTCTCTGGTGCTCGCGGTATTTTGGTCAATATCACATCAGGCCCAGATTTTACTTTAGGTGAGTTTGACCAGGTGGGTTATGTGATTGAGCAGATCAGCGATGATAATGCCAATGTGGTTGTCGGTACGGTGATTGATCCTGAAATCAGTGATCAGATTTGTGTGACGGTTGTTGCGACGGGGCTTGGTGGCGCAAAAGCGCCAAAAACAGTTGTTGATAATGGTCACGGTGAGGGGATACCACGTGAGGCCTATAGCCCAACAAATACTACGGTTCCTCAGGTCCTCAGAACTCAAGCTGTGGGCAATGCGGCGCTTGCTCAAGAAATAGTTGAAGAGTCAACCAGTGGGCAGGAGATGGAGCGGATTTTAAATATCCCTGCATTTCTCCGTCGGCAGGCCGACTAAAAACTCTCGGTCTCCACTCCGATTCGCGGGATGTAACGGAGAAAGCCTGTTAGACTACGCGCCCGATCGGAGGAGTTTTGAATTGATCGCGCAGCGAACGCTGAAGAATGTCGTGCGAGCCACAGGGGTCGGCTTGCACTCNGGTGAAACGGTTTATCTTACGTTGCGGCCGGCGCCCGAAAACCATGGTATTCAATTCAAACGAGTTGATTTGGATCCGCCTGTACTGATAAGGGCGAACTCAGACAGTGTCTCTCAGACAACCCTTTCGACTTGTCTGTCTTCGCCCGATGGTGCTCGGGTATCCACCGTTGAGCATCTGTTGTCTGCC
The DNA here is from genome assembly GCA_002705795.1 of Gammaproteobacteria bacterium. Classification (GTDB taxonomy): domain Bacteria; phylum Pseudomonadota; class Gammaproteobacteria; order Pseudomonadales; family Litorivicinaceae; genus HIMB30. The sequence goes on along the minus strand of PAHG01000023.1, from coordinate 56,297 downwards.
TTATCGGGCATGGGTATCGATAACGTACTTATCGAGTGCAACGCCCAAGAGCTTCCTATTATGGATGGAAGCGCTTCACCCTTCGTTTTTTTGATCCAGTCTGCAGGTGTGAGAGAACAGACTGCGCCTCGCGAGTACATCAGGATCGCCCATATCGTTGAAGTAGACCATGAGGATAAAGTCGCTCGTCTCGAGCCATTCAACGGATTCCGTATTACATTTTCGATTGATTTTGATCACCCGGTCGTAGATCGAGGAGAATGTAAAACTGTCGTCGATATTGATGAGGAATCGTTTGTTCGCGAGGTCAGTCGTGCGCGTACGTTCGGATTTATGCGCGATCTTGACTATTTAAAAGCAAATAATCTGGCGCGTGGTGGCTCAATGGCCAATGCTATCGTCGTCGGTGAAGATCGAATTTTGAACGATGATGGCCTGCGTCAGAACGATGAGTTTGTTAAGCACAAGGTCNTAGACGCACTTGGAGACCTATATTTAGCGGGGCGTCCAATTATTGGCCACTACTCTGGTAATCGAAGCGGTCACGCCTTAAATAATAAGTTACTACGTCAATTGTTCTCAGACCCCAGTAACTACGAAGTCGTTACGTTCGACCGGGTGGAAGATTGCCCGATACCCGTGCAGCCAATTGCTGAAATCGACGTTTAAGTTCGCCATCCTTGAGGGTTGTTGCAAAATCCTGAATCAATGCGCCAGCTCCAGGGCTTGATTTATTGGTTTTTTTTGTTTCGTACCGTCCCTTAGTACGCCGCGGTCTCACTCGGCATTGAATCCGGCGAATGCCCCGAAACAAAGGTTCAATCCGTAATAGTTCGATGAGNCTGTACTCTTCAAAGCGTAGCTTGGCTGCTAATGCTGCTTTTGGGACATACAGAGTGAGAAGCCCGAAATTGAGATCCCCGGGCGCGACCTCATGTTTCAGCTCGGTGGGAAGAAGGGATTCGATGATTTGGGCGCGTCTTGCCTGAATCGATGCCTCGAGCTGGAGTGTCTCGAGGTGACTTCCTGATCGATTGATCAAAGTTCTCAGGTTTTTTAGCTGTCCGGGATCACGCAATTCGCTACAATGCCGTTTTTAATTAATACGGACTAGATAGGATACGCATGTTAGGGACATTTGTCCGGATGATATTTGGCTCCAAGAACGACCGTGAAGTTGCGCGGATGCTGAAGGCGGTCGCCACGATAAATCAGCAAGAATCCATACTTGAATCCCTTAGCGATGAAACGCTCTTAAGCAAGCGCGAAGAATTTCGAGGTCGGATTGGGGCGGGCGAGACGCTAAATCAAATCCTTCCAGATGCCTTTGCTGTCTGTCGAGAAGTAAGTAAAAGGAGGCTCGGCCTGAGGCACTTCGATGTGCAGATGGTCGGTGGTATGACCCTCCACGAAGGTCGAATTTCCGAGATGCGGACGGGTGAGGGTAAGACCCTGGTCGCCACACTGCCTGCCTACCTGAATGCGATCGAGGGGAAGGGTGTTCACGTCGTGACGGTGAACGAGTACCTTGCAAATCGAGATGCCAATTGGATGCGACCGCTATACGAAGGACTCGGGTTAACCGTTGGGGTGATCACGTCTGGACAGGGCCCAGAAGAAAAGCGCGATGCATATGCTGCAGACGTCACCTACGGTACCAACAATGAATTCGGATTTGATTATCTCAGGGACAACATGGCGTTTTCTCCCGAGGGTCGAGTGCAGCGTGACTTGTCGTTCGGGATCGTGGATGAGGTGGATTCGATTCTGATTGATGAAGCACGGACACCCCTTATTATTTCAGGGCCTACAGAGGATCACTCAGAGCGATACAAATCAATTAATGCAGTTATTCCCAAGCTGACAGAGGCGAAAGAGTCAGAAGATGGTGAATCATTTGAAGTTGAAGGTCATTATTTACTCGATGAGAAAAACCGCTCTGTCGAATTGACAGAGCTCGGTCATGAGCTGGTTGAAGCTGAGCTCGCTGGGATGGGCCTGTTAGAGGCTGGTGATAGCCTCTATAACCCGGTTAACCTCGCGTTATTTCATCACGTGAATGCTGGACTGCGCGCTCATACCCTGTTCCAGAGAAATGTCCACTACATCATCCAAGATGAACAAGTAGTGATCGTCGACGAACATACCGGCCGTACAATGCCTGGTCGTCGTTGGTCAGAAGGCCTTCACCAGGCTGTTGAAGCCAAAGAGGGGGTTGATATTAAGCCTGAAAGTCAGACGCTTGCCTCAACAACATTCCAGAATTATTTCCGTTTGTACGATCGTTTGTCAGGTATGACGGGCACTGCCGATACTGAGGCTTATGAATTCCGACAGATCTATGGATTGGATGTTGTTGTCATCCCAACCAATGTCCCCGTGAAACGCATCGACCACAACGATCTGGTTTACATGACCATGGAAGAAAAATTCGAGGCGATCGTGGCAGACGTGATCGCCGAGCGTGATAAAGGCCGACCGGTGCTTGTTGGAACCGCGTCGGTCGAGGCATCTGAATTGTTGTCACAATTCCTCGATAAAGAGGGTATCCAGCATAATGTCTTGAACGCTAAGCAGCATGAGCGTGAGGCCCACATCATTGCGGAAGCGGGTCGTCCGGGTGCGGTGACTATTGCAACCAATATGGCTGGCCGAGGTACTGACATCGTTCTAGGTGGTAACTGGCAGGCAGAGATCGGTGAACTTGATTCACAAAGCGATGCTCAAATTGAGACAATTAAAGCAGACTGGCGGATACGTCATGAGGCAGTATTGCAGGCCGGTGGTTTGCATATTGTTGGCTCTGAGCGTCACGAGTCACGTCGGATTGATAACCAGTTACGNGGACGTTCAGGCCGTCAGGGTGATCCNGGATCCTCACGCTTCTTCTTGTCACTTGAAGATGACTTGATGCGAATTTTCGCGTCACCAAAGATGCGCTCCATTATGCAGGGTCTTGGTATGCAAAGAGGCGAGGCCATCGAGCACAAAATGGTCACCAACGCCATCGAAAAGGCGCAGAAGAAGGTTGAAGGTCGTAACTTCGATATGCGTAAGCAACTACTCGATTATGACGACGTTGCAAACGATCAGCGGACTCAAGTCTACGCACAGCGAAATGAGTTGATGGATGCGGACGATCTGTCCGACCTAGTTGTTGCGATTCGTCGCGATGTTTTTACATCGGTGGTTGCAACCTATATCCCGCCACAAAGCTTGATCGAGCAGTGGGACGTNCCAGGTCTGGCCGAAGATTTTGCAACACAGTTTGGTCTTGATATGCCTATTCAAAAGTGGCTTGATGAAGATGAATCCTTGTATGAAGAAACGCTTCTNGAGAAAATTATTGATGAAGCGACTCGTCGTCATGATGAAAAGATTGGTGTAGTTGGCGAAGAGATAATGCGCCGGTTTGAAACACAGGTTCTCCTTCAAGTANTCGACAATCAATGGAAAGACCATCTCGCAGCCATGGACTATTTGCGCCAAGGGATCCATCTCCGTGGATATGCGCAGAAGAATCCGAAGCAGGAATATAAACGCGAAGCGTTCGAACTCTTTACGTCCATGCTGGATCAAATCAAGCGCGAATCAGTTCGCGTGTTGACCGCAGTCCAGGTGCCAACGAAAGAAGAAATCGAGGCACAAGAAGAGGCCCGCCGACAACACGCGGTTGAACAGTTGGCAAGGGCTCAGGCCATGCACGCTGATGCATCGTCTGCAGAGGACCCATCCGCGGATACTTTGCCAGATCGGCCAATGCCGGCAGTGAGCCATAAGGTTGGGCGAAATGAGCCTTGTCCGTGTGGAAGTGGAAAGAAATACAAGCAATGTCATGGCCGTATTGGTTAATGGGCCGTCACATGCTTCGTTGTGAAGCTTGAGAGTCAGATGAAATCTTCAGATGGTGGTTTGCCGGTAAGTGGAGTTCAGTTGGGCGCAGTCAGCGCGTCTGTCTACGAGGATCGGGGACGGGATGATCTTCTGCTGATGGCTTTTGACGAGGGCTCTATCGGGGCCTGTGTCACCACCATGAACCAATTTTGTGCGGCTCCCGTTCATGTATTGAAAGCGCATTTAGAATCGACCCCATATATTCGGTACTGGCTAATCAATGCAGGTAACGCTAATGCCGGAACGGGCGAGCTAGGTATGGAGGCATGCCGTCAGATTGTCTCGTCTTTGGCGTCTTTGACTGATGTTTCAGACGACGCCATCTGGCCATTTTCAACAGGTATAATCGGGGAACCCTTGCCTGTCCAATCGATCTGTGACGCAATCCCTAGAGCCCTGAATGTATGTGATTCCTCTATCGATGCATGGGAGCGTGCCTCGCGTGCAATTATGACGACGGACACCCACCCGAAATTACGACATATCCAATGCGAGATTCGAGGGAAGACGGTTACATTGACCGGCATGGCCAAAGGGTCAGGAATGATCCATCCGAACATGGCGACCATGTTTGGTTTGATTGCATCGGATGTAGTGATGACTGCAGAGTGTCTACACACACTCCTTGGGTATGCGGTTAATCATAGTTTCAATTGCGTCACTGTCGATGGGGACACCTCGACTAACGATGCCTGCGCGATTGTTGCGACACAGGTATCAGGTCACGAGACTATTAGTGATCCTGCAAGCCTTGAGGCGCAGATTTTTGCGAGCGCTTTATCGATNTTAGCTGATGATCTCGCAGAAATGCTTGCGCGTGACGGCGAGGGTGCAACAAAATTTGTCCGGGTGATCTGTGAAGACGCAGCCAGTGACGAGGATGCGCGTGCGATCGCGAACACTGTGGCGTTGTCGCCTTTGGTAAAGACCGCGTTAGCCGCATCGGATCCAAACTGGGGGCGCATTGTTGCAGCTGTGGGGCGTGCACCGGTTTCGAAGATGGCGATCGATCGTGTAAATGTGTGGATTAACGATGTTCAGGTCGTCGAAAACGGTGGTCGTCATCCAGAGTACACAGAGGAGGCAGGCCAGGCGGCAATGAATCCGGTCGATATTGATATCCGTATCTCGATGGGTGTTGGTTCAGGGCATTGCCGAGTCATGACATGTGATCTCACCAAAGAATATGTTCGAATCAATGCCGAATACCGGACCTGAAATCCAAGTTGCGTGCGCGTTGATCTGGCGTGATGGACAGATCCTTCTTTCGAGGCGCCATCAAAGTGCGCATCAAGGTGGACTTTGGGAATTTCCAGGCGGAAAGTTTGAAACCGGTGAAGACCCAAAAACCTGCCTGACCCGAGAGCTTGAGGAAGAGCTCGGTATTATCCCACGTAATACCTATTTCATGTTTCAAATCCCGTGGGACTATGGCGACAAATTGATCCGGTTATGGGTGTATGAAGTAGTTGCGTTTGACGGCGAACCACAGGGCCTCGAAGGTCAAGATGTGAATTGGTTCTCAACAGATGCTCTAAGAACACTTCAAATCCCTAAAGCAAACGACGCAATTGTTCGTGCGATTGGGTTGGCCCGAGTTNTCCGCATCTATGATCCATCGCTGGCGCATGAACCAGCGGTTTGGGCCACAAAGACCGAATATCAGTGTCTGTTGTACTTCCGCGGACTATCGGCAGGTGTTCAGCTTGAAACTGCTGTTGATGCTGCGCTAACTCATGGACATCAGGTGATCCTCACGCTAGATCAGCTACCGTATTTTCGCGCGGGTTGTGGTGTGCATCTACGAAAGACGGATCGGGTATCCGATGCTCTGACTCATCTCGGAAAACTCAACAAGCCTTGGCCAATTACGGCAGGAATCCGCGATGAAAAGGATATCGACAGGCAGCGTGGCTGGCCTTTTGACGCTCTACTGATTTCGCCGGTACTTGAGACGCCAAGCCATCAGGGCATGCAGGCTCTCGGGTGGGAACGCTTTTCAGAACTTGCGGGTAAGGTGGGTGTCCCGGCCTATGCCTTAGGCGGCATCACACACGACGATCTATTCACGGTCACCGAGCATGCTGGTTTTGGTGCGGCGGGAATCCGCGGATTTCAGTGAGTATCGATCTCTGGATCGTCGAATTCAGTCGGGACACGCTTACCCGGAATCCGATGTCCCTCCTCTGCCCATTCGCCCAAGTCAATTAAACGGCAACGTTCCGAGCAAAACGGACGAGACGGATTATTTGCGTGATAACGCGTTTCTTTTTTACAAGTCGGGCAAGACACAATACGGTCTTTGCTGTCAGTCATGACTGAGTTTCTCGTGTAGGGTCTGAATTTGCGAGGTAAGGGATTCTAAATCACCTGAGTTATCGATCACATAGGTCGCGTGACTCAGTCGAGTGTCACGTGGAAGTTGAGCATCGATGATATGCTGAATTGTATTTATCGACCGCATGTCCCGGTTTGAGCCACGGCTCAGTTGCTCACTCTCTGGTGCATCAATAACGATGACGCCATCGAGAATCTCGTGCTGGTTGGTTTCGATTAAAAGCGGTGAGCATAGGATCCGGTAGGGAGAGAGAGAACGTTTTTTAAGCCAGTTATTTACAGCATCAAGAACGAGTGGATGGATAACGCCTTCAATATTTTTTTTCAGCACAGGCGATTTGTACATATCTGCCCGTAACATTACGCGGTTCAGAAGTCCGGCTGAAAAATATTGTGACCCGATAGTATCTTCTAATGTTTTGGCACCCGAAGTTCCTCTAGCGACCACATCACGTGCGAGTTGATCGGTGTCGAGTGTATCGATATCGAGTGAGACAAATTGCTCAAGTGCTGTGCTTTTACCGCTGGCAATCCCGCCTGTGAGTCCGTAGACAGGTGTTCTCAAATTGATCTCCTCTATTAACGAGTGAATTCTANGCAAACAAAATGCGAGACAGGAGCGCATGATTTTAGAGTTACGACTTAGCTTGTAAAGTGCGAAGTCTCTCCCCAACAAATAGGTATGAAGCGGCTAACTGTTTTATACAACGATCAATGTCCAGTATGTTCGTTTGAGATTGAACACTACCGAGAATTATGTATTAAGCGCGATATAGATCTCGGTTTTGAGAAGATTTCAGATAAAGGACCTATGCTTAAAGGCGCGAGGTTGTCCGTAATTGATGCAAAGAAACGACTTCATGTGCGGACTCCTGATGGAGAAATGAAAGTAGGTATCGATGCTTTCCTCGCTCTCTGGGCACAAATGCCCATTTACAGATATCTGGGTAGGCTTGTAGCGATCCCGGTNATCTATCATGTTGCAGTATTGGTATATAACCACATACTTGCTCCTCTGCTTTTTTGGTGGGACAAGCGCCGATTTCAGCGCGACGAGGCTGCCAGCCGTTGAGGCAACGACCTTCAGTTTTACNTGATAATTATACTCGCAACGCTTTAAGACCGGCAGCCGAAGGTTATCGCTTCGGATCCCACGTTAGTGGCTGCGCCGGACAGATATCCGTCCAACAGCCTCGTCTAGCGCTGTCGTAATCGTTAGTGATCGCCTGCTTTCTGGCAGTCGGTTGACGAGATCCTTTTCACCGATGGCGCTTAGCAATTCAACCACAAGAGCCTCCTGTCCACGGAGTGACCCATCTTCGCATTTGAGTGCAAATCCAATTTCGCGGTCGGCGATAGCACCTAAATAGACACCCTCGGCGCCCATCTTGACCTGCAAGCGTCCTTGCCCCGCCTCAAGCAGTTGTGTATCTAGGCGGTTTGAACCAGCAACCATAAAGGGTGCAATTGCTTGGGCCTTGCGGAGCTTACGGGCGGCAGCGTTGAGTTCGTCTGTAAACCGTTCAGCGCCAAGCTTTGCAAATCCGAGCGCCATCACATCTAATGGAAGCGCGTAGGTTGGAACAGAGCAGCCATCAGATGCGTAATCGAGTGTTTTGGCATCGACCCCGAAAATAAGGCTCATATGCTCTCGGATTTTAGCCTGAAGCGGGTGGTTGTATCCGGTGTATCCGTCGGTTTGCCAGCCGACATGTTTACATACCGACAGCATGCCAGTGTGTTTTCCTGAACAACAGTGATGGAGTTGGTTCGCTGTGACATGGTCATGACTAAGCTTCAAACGCACAGACTCAGTGAATGGAAGTGTCACGCCGCACTCAAGGTCATGTATATCTAGACCCATCTGATTGAGCCATTGATCCACCAAAGTAACGTGCTCTTGTTCGCCGTTATGAGATGCACAGGCGATCGCAAGATGCTCATCAGATAGACCAAAGGCATCTGCTGCGCCACTTAAGACCAGCTCAAGCGCTTGTACCCACTTTACTGCCGACCGTGGGAAGGTCTCCCGTTTTAAGTCTCCAAAAGAGAGTAGTGTCTCGCCATCTGCATTGATCACAATCCCATGACCGACTGAGGAGCTTTCAATAAGCTGACCGCGTGATATTTCGATAATCCAAGGATCCATCTGAACGCCTGTGAGTGATTTACAAATAAGAATTACTGAATTTATAGAGTCAACGCAAGCGGCTTTGTCGACTAAAGCTTGGTCTCAAGAATTCCATCTGGTCAGCTCTAATCCGATGCGAATTAATGAGTGCCAAATATTCCGCATGGTTCGGTGTATATGGCAGCGCAAGCAGCTCTATATTGGTCTCACTGAGTAGTTTGTTGCCTTTGAACTGGTTACACCGGCGACACGCGGAGACGACATTCATCCAATCGTCTCGCCCACCTTTTGACATGGGGACCACATGATCTCNTGTCAGATTACGTTCCTCGTGATGTTTGCCGCAATAAAGACAGAGATGTTGGTCGCGGCGGAAAAGAGAAGTATTCGTTAGGTTTGGGATTCGGCTTGCGAGATCGAATACACGACCCTCACAGGCCATGATCGAGTGCAACACTAGTTTTGACTGCATTCCCGTCAGTCTCGATCGTCCACCCCTGACGGTCATGCAGGGAGAGCCGAGGGTCCAAGCTACCATTCCGCGGGCCTGCAGGGTCGCGGCGTCCTCCCAGTTAAGCCACTCGACTGGGGAGCCCGCGATATTTAAACGCAGAATCCTTTCGTTCATTACTTCTCCTACGCTAGAACCTACATGTTTTTATTAACAATTCAACCCTCATTGGGTGCCTCTTCCCATAATTTCACCAAGTTCGAATGGGGCTTTGGTACTCGACTGTCAAAGAGCGGGGTTAACTAAGGCATTCCGAGTGGACGGCCACCATCTAAGGGGAGCACAGTCCCTGTAGTGTAGCGATTGGTTTGCAGATAACAGATTGCTTCAATAGCGGCGTCGAACCCCGGTACAATCTTTAGCGCACTCTTGGCGATAGTGCGTTCACGATACACTGCGTCGTCTTCCTCTCTAAACTCGAGTNACGCGGGACAGAGCGCGTTCACACGGATCTCGGGNGCATACTTCTTTGCCTGGCTTTTGGTAAGGTTCAACATTGCGCTTTTCGAGGCAGCATAGGCCATGTGCTGGTCGCTCCCTCTCCTCGCAACGTGATCAGAGATATTGATTACGGACGGGTTATCCGTTTGAAGCAGCGCTGGCGAAAGCGCGTCAGTAAGTACCAACGGTGCACCGATATGGATTCGCATCATAAGCGCAAGATTAAAGAGATCATCAGTCCCGCCGGGATCTGTGAACCAACTGGATGCATTATGCACGATGGATCGGAGTCTCGGGCATCGGTCTTTCAATTGCCCAGCAGCCTCGTAGATTCCTGAGTCGGTTGAGAAGTCGGCCTGCACGCAGACGGCGCCTCTATTTAAGAGTTCCTTTACTTGGGGTCTATGACTCCTAAAGGTAATAACGACTGATTGGCCTGAATTTAAATAATAGTCTGCCAGTGCAAAGCCTAGACGCGTCGCACCACCTGTAATCAATACTGGATCAGTCATGCTGTTAGGTTATCCGGCTGAATCGGATCTTTCATTTGAAAGAAGGCGTGAGAAAGTTGCAAGGGGGACGGCCAATAATTTCGTTCTTCACGCCAATGATGCTCCGCCTCTTTACACAGCGCATCGAACGCTTGGTTATAGGGGTGATGCGGATCCAAGGGATCCCCTTTGGTAAATTGGCTAAGTCCAAGCTCGTGTTGGCGTCTGCTAAACCATGCCACTAGCATCTGATATTCGCGAGCATGGCGAGCCTTATTCTCAGGTTCGACGAGAATGCTATACATCAGAGCGCATTTGTTTTCGGGCCCAGCGGGACCCGCATGACAGAATCGGTCATCCAACTACCCCTATTTTTGCCGCCGTTTTGTTTAGATAGAGACCATAGATAGCCCGCTATCTCCCCACTGGGAGCGATGACCACAAGAGGGATTGATACGGTATCGTTATCAGCGTATTCAGGATCTCCGAGCGTACGGCTTGTATGGTCGATGAGTGGGGCATACGNCGGCCCCTCAACGATCGCCTTGAAGTGCCAAAACGGTCCGGTCGAACGCTTATTGGAGGGACTCGCGAATTGAAAAGCCTGCCGGATTCCTGCGTCTGGTAGCGGGTTATCATTGTCTGCCATGCTTTCCAAAACGATTTCGACGACGTCTTTGGGCGACAAGTCGGGAGACGGAGTTCGATCATAACCAAACGATAACGATGCAACTCCAAATATCAAAACGGCTATCCAGCGCATAACACACTCCTTTCTAACTCGAAGTGGGGGCTAATTTGTGGGAGGCAATACGTTGTCGTCAACGATTGGAAAACAGCGCGCCTCCCTAGGCCGAAAACGAGGTCCTCCTGAGAATCCAGTGAAGGCGGGTAGCAGCAGAAGCCGATGATCTTTGATCGCGAAACAAGGGCAAATTAGTCGATCCGAAGCTGTCATGAATTCCACCTGTGGGTGAATGTGACCGGCGATGCGAAAGGCCGACTTATTATCTGGGTGATGGGCTAGTTCGATACCATTCCATAGCGTTGGCTCTGGTTGGATCGAGAAGCCCAACGCGGAAGCATAGGGCTCTGCCTTCTGGTCGTGATTTCCCAGAATAACTTTCAACTCCGTATCAAACGACCGGAGAACCCTTTGCCAACGCGTGATCTGGGCTTCAGTGATCGACAGCGGCTGATGAAACAAGTCCCCGAGCACCCAGACACTGGTTACCTGCGTATCCCTGATCGCTTGGATGAGTCGATTTAGGTCCGCAGTTTCGCTGATATCAGGAACCGGAATGCCCGCCTGCCTAAAATGTGCCCCTTTACCGAGATGTGGATCACTTAAAAAGAGGGTGTAGCTCTCTCGATGCCACAGCGTTCGATCAGCACGCGCGACAAATTCTAATGGACCAAATTCAATTTGCTGCATCAAAACTCCGGGTAAATCGTTCTATACGAGTCGCAACGGTCTCAGTCGATAGTCTTGAACTTAACCGGTCGATGACAAGAGGGAGTGCTAGTGGAGAAGGTTGCGTGATCTGTTTTACTTCAACCGACTGTTGTTCGAGAGACTGNAGGGTATCTAAAAGCCTCTCGATATCGAACTCATCACGGAGAACGTCATGCTTTGCTTGGCCTATCAGCACATGATCAGGATCATAACGGCTTAAAACGTCGTATAACAGACCGGATGATGTTTGAAGCATGCGAAATGATTTCTGGCGGCCCGGATAGCCTTCAAAAATCAATCCAGAGATTCGGGCCGTGGCACGGAACTGGCGTCTCACGAGCTCCGACAAATTGAGAGCCTGTTCAAGGTCCTTCTGCAATCCCTTGGATTGAACGATTGATGTCCATCGCCCGGTACAGATGTCCAGTGGCTCAGTTTCTGGGCTTAAGAGCTCTATACCATAATCATTTACAGTGACGGTCAAGGTCGCAGGGGTAAGCCTTGCGACCCTGCTTGCGATTAGTGGTCCAAGTGCCTGGTGAACTAGCCAGCCGGCAAAGGGATAGATACACAAATGATATCCATCTCGCGTTTTAAACCTTTCAGCAATTGTGAGATGAGTCTGCGGACATTGACTGATCCGAGCCTGAATCTCTGCTGTCTCCTGTAAGGCTTTAGACAACCATTGACGGTTCTGAATACGGTCTGATAACGGCCTATCTCTCTCAAAATCCGATACGACGTGGGTAGCAAGTGTCTCGGATAATGGAAGTCGGCCTCCCGTCCATCGCGGAACTTCACCGGCTTTTCGAGAGCCTGCTGGTTTAACGATTAGTTCACCATCAGAAAACCGAATAACCTTGAGATGTTTACCTGAAAACCGAAAGACATCCCCAGGCTGGAGTCGGCCTGCAAATGACTCTTCGACCTCCCCAAGGCTTCCGCCGCGTCGCATTTTTACTCGCACGTGCGCTTGCGAAACGATCGTGCCTATGCTCATCCGATGTCGTCTCGCGGCTTGTTTAGATACAAGGNTGAAGCGNCCGNCATCGCGCNCCTCGAGCCGCCGGTATTCTGGATATTCTTTGAGTGATTCAGAGCCTTTGACGAGAACAGTTAAGAGACGCTCGAAGGTATCGCGTGAGAGTTCTCGATAGGCCCACGCTCGAGTGATCTCGGTAAACATGATGTTTCGGTGCCAGGGGCTCTGAAGCGCCATCGTGACCAGATGTTGGATTAAAACATCGAGACAATGTTCTGGTGGGCGAATCGGTTCGAGCGATTGGTTATCGAGCGCGTCAGCNAGTGCTGCATATTCATTGAGATGGAGGCGATTGGTCGGGACTAGGAGAACATTGGTTCCCTCTCCCGGCCGATGACTCGCGCGACCGGCGCGTTGTATCAGACGACTGACTGACCGTGGTGATCCGACTTGGATGATTTGTTCGACAGCCTGAAAGTCCACACCAAGATCAAGTGCGCTGGTTGCGATAACGCAGTCAGTCGCACCAGTTTTTAGTTGGGTCTCTACATCGTGTCGTGTAGTACTTGCGAGTGAGCCATGATGAAGAGCGATCGATAAATCAATCCGCACGATACTGAGCGCCTGAAACCACTGTTCGGCTTGATTACGTGTATTCGTAAACAATATGGTGGTTTTTCCTTTGACCAGTGCTTGACTGACCGGCTTAAGGAGACTGAGGCCGAGATGACCTGCCCATGGGATTCTCGTATCTTGGGTCGACTCGGCTACTGTCAGAGTAACGGACCGGTCAAGTTTCGCTTGTGTCACTTGCCCTGCCTCGCCTTGTGGGAGCAAGACGTCAAGGGCTATTTGCGGATCTTTTAGGGTCGCTGAAATCGCCGTAATCGTAGCGTACTTGCTGAGGCGGAGAAGACATTGCAAACACAAACTCATTTGCACGCCACGTTTTGTTGCCATCAAGTCGTGCCATTCATCCACAACGATAGACTCGAGCCGTGTAAATAAATCTGCCGATTTTGGTGATGATAAAATCACAGACAACGACTCTGGAGTGGTCATTAGGATCTGTGGCGGTTTCCTGAAGATGCTTGCCCTGTCTTTTGCAGACGTATCCCCATTACGGGTCATGACAGAGATCTCTGTGCCGGACAACGGGTCTTTTAATGCCGATTCAAGATCACTCGTCATTGCGCGGAGCGGCGTGACGTAGAGAAGTCGCAGTCCTTTGCTGTCTGGGGCCGCGAGGAGTTGGTTGATGGTCGCGCCAGTTGCAGCCAAGGTTTTACCTGATCCAGTTGGGCATTGGATCAATTGGTGAGTACCCGAAGCAGAGCGGGTCCAAGCCTCAATTTGAAATGGAAATGGTTGAAATCCTTTGCTCTCAAAGTACCGAGTGATGTGTTCAAAGTGCATGGGATTCATTCATCAATGTTTCAAAGTGCATTAAGCTATCGGCATCCTTCGGTCCAACATCTTGGCGCCAACGCAGTATTCGTGGGAACCTCAGTGCGATACCACTCTTATGCCGGTTTGATCGTGCGATTCCTTCAAACCCAATCTCAAAGACTTGGAGTGGTTCGACTTGTCTGACGGGACCAAATTTTTGGAGGGTATGTTTTCGTATCCACTGATCCATGGCATTTAATTCGGCGTCTGTAAGTCCTGAGTAGGCCTTTGCGACCGGAACCAGTTCATTAGATTGGTTCCAGCACGCCAATGTATAGTCACTATGCAGGCTAGCTCTGCGTCCGTGACCCGCTTGTGCGTAAATCAATACGCAGTCTGCTGTCATCGGATCAAGTTTCCATTTCCACCAATGCCCCGCTTTGCGACCACCTGTGTAGGTGCTCTGTTGGTGCTTGATCATGACGCCCTCGGCAGATTCCGCCCGCGCTTTTTGTCGCATCGCCTNGATGTCTTGATTAGACGTTGGATAGAGAACTCTGCTTTGGATGACGTTAATCTTAGCTAAGGCGTCTTTGCGAACGACAAGATGCCTCCCTCGCATATCCTCGCCGTCGAGCCGCAAGAGATCGTAGGCTTTAAAAAAGGTAGGGTTTGTTTTCAATAGATTTTGGGTGACGCGTTTACGATTCAGGCGGGTTTGAAGCTCATTGAAAGTCTGAAGTTCCTCTGGTGTACCTGCGAGAATCTCTCCGTCGAGAATGATTTGTGAGGGCAGTGTGGTTGCATCTTCAACAATATCTGGAAATTGCTCAGTGATGTCTTGATCGCCGCGCGACCAGAGTCTGATAGTTTCGTGCGTTTTGATTAATTGCGCACGGATTCCATCCCATTTGTATTCCACTGCAACACTGGTTGGATCGAGCCCAAGTACTTCTGATTCAGATAATGGATGCGCAAGTAAGAAAGGAAGGGGTCGAGCATCAAGTTCATCTTGGGTGACAGGTGCTTTAAGTCGGTCTAGCCAAAGCTCATCTGGAGTAAACCCTCCCATCATGCGCTCTTCTATCACTGCCCGATCCATATCAATTGCTCGGGCGATCGCATCATGCGTCAAGCCCTTACTGACACCNACCCTAAAGCCTCCTGAAGAGAGCTTTAAAAATAAAAATGCCTCGTCTCGTGATAGCGAGCCAAGTAATGAGATGAGCTCGCTCTTCAATGCCTCAGGTTCTTTCTGGGACAGCGTAAGGTGCCGCTCTCGCCATTCAGGAAGGACAGGGTCTTCCGTTTGTGAAACGGTTTCTTGATTGGCGAACAAGATCGCCAAGGTCTCTGACAGGTCTCCAACTGCCGCATAGCACTCTTCAAATAACCAGCTTTCGTTAGCGAATACCTGATAGGCGGCTTGTTTGAGAAGACTTGCCTTTAAGTGCCTGCGTTCGCGACGGCCCGTGAGAGCTTCGACGGCTAGCGCGCTCTCGAGCGGATGAGCTTTCCTGATAAATTCAACCAACGCACTGCGTTTGGCATTGGCTGATTGGTTTGTGTCGAGCATCTGAAACAGTTGAATGAAATTCATTGATCGATCCCGTCTTCGATTCCGAAGGCCGTTTCTAACCGCTCAGCTGCTACTCCCATGTGCTCGTTCAGATAACGTGTTAGCACGCGTGTTTCACCATGTGTCGCGTAAACCTGCGTTGCTTGGCTCTGCTCAATAGTCTGGATCAAGCTATTCCAGTCCGCGTGATCACTGATAACAAACCCTTGGTGAATCGCTGATCGGCGGCGGACGCCACGTACTTGCATCCATCCAGATGCCATTGCAAGTTCAGTGGGATGAAAGCGTTTGAGGAAGGACGCTCCGGCGACTTGTGGAGGNGCAATAATCAGATCGCTAGAGACGGCTTTGTCTGATTCACTCGCGCGCNTCCATGGGCAGAGCTCGACCCCTTGTTTCTCGTATTCAATATTCAAGTTTGCAACCGCACCATGGACTAGGACTGATCGATCAGATCGCTGTTTAATCTCGGCCATGATCCGCTGCGCTTTTCCAAGTGAGTAGCATAAAAGAACTGGTGTACGTTGATTCCTGATATGATGGTCCCACCAACTGAACANCTGATTCATCACTTGGTCCATGGATGGCCAACGATAGATCGGAAGTGCGAATGTCGCCTCTGTTATTAAGACATTGCAATGGATAGGCTCGAATAATTGGCACGTTGGGTCTGGATCACGTTTGTAGTCGCCCGTAATGACCCATACGGATTCTCCGTCATCGATACGAATCTGTGCTGAACCAAGAACATGTCCAGCCGGATGAAAGCTGATCTGTACATCACCAAGCACAAAACGCGTGCTGTAGGGATGGGATTCAATGTTCTGATTGCCGAGGCGTTTCTCTAGTAAACCCTCGCCCCCACGTGCGCAGTGATATTGTCTGGACCCAGCACGTGCGTGGTCTGCATGGGCATGTGTGATCAGCGCGCACTCAACAGGACGCCAGGGATCAATATGTGCCTGGGCTTTCGGGCAGTAGAGTCCTTCGGGTGTCCTGATAATCAAAGGGTCACGGTGACGGCGTTTTTTCGATACCATGGTGTCTTTGTTACATAATGAAGCGAATTTACGCCCCGTGTTTAGACCATTCCATGTCGTGTTTGTCATCCTTATGACCCTCAGTATTACCGAGATTACATCGGCACGCGAGAAAACTGGTCTGGTTTTATCTGGTGGTGGGGCGCGCGGGTTTGCGCACGTTGCNGTGCTTGAGGCGCTCGAAGCAAATAATGTACAAATCGACTACATCGCTGGAACGTCTATGGGTGCCGTAGCTGGTGCTCTGTATGCATCCGGTCTGAGTGCAACTGAGGTCCGCGAGAAATTGTTGTCCGTCGATTGGAATTCAACACTTCGTGATGTGACAGATCGAAATGAGCGGAGCTTTCGAAATAAAAGTTTTGAGGGTCGTAATTTTTTAGGTCTCGACTTGGGCGTTGCCCCCGGTGATGTCCGCCTGCCACTAGCCGCGCTTCGCGGGCAGAAATTGGCGTTGGCATTGAACTCGCTAACGTTAGAGACAGCGACAGTCACTGATTTTGATGCGTTACCAATTCCATTTCGGGCGATGGCAACCGATTTGGCGACAGGTGATGCTGTGGTATTAGGCCGGGGATCCTTGGCTACTGCGCTTCGTGCGTCTATGGCTGTGCCGGTCGTTTATTCGCCTGTTGAAATCGATGGTCGACTCTACGTAGATGGTGGTGTCGCCAATAATCTTCCGGTCGATGTCGCTCGCGATATGGGTGCGGACCGCGTGATCGTGGTGGATACTTCTTCACTCAGATATTCCACCAACGAACTCACATCTGTGGTAACGGTTGTTGATCAGCTCACTAACCTGCTGACACGCCGTAACACTGAGGCGCAACTTGAGAAGTTAACAGATCAGGATTTACTGATTGAGATTTTCCCAGAGGGAATTGCGACCGCTGATTTCAATAAGGCTGAAGATGCGCTTGCGATCGGCAGAAAGTCTCTTGCCGCGGTACCTGACATATTTGCTAGATTCCGAGCTGATCCTGTTGCCTATCAAGCGTGGAATGCAAAACGATTAAACCGAAGTGAGCCACCAACACTTGCATTCGTGGAAGTGATCAGTGATGCACCAAGAACCTCGAGTAAAACCATTGCTAATCGGTTGACAGTACGTCCAGGGCAACCGCTTGACAACGAGAGACTAAGGTCTGACTTGGGAAAAATTTATGCGCTTGAGACAATTGATCAGGTTGAGGTGTCGGTCGTTGAGAAAGATGATCAAGTAGGATTGTCGTTAGAAACAAAAGAAAAAGCTTGGGGGCCTGATTACCTAGATCTCGGATTTACGCTAGAAGATAGTCTCGATGGACGCGCCTCATACAATCTTAATGGTGTGGTCCGTGCGACTAATATTAATCCGCTCGGTGGTGAATGGCGGACTGAGTTGACCCTCGGTGACAAAACACGAGTGATCTCTGAACTATATCAGCCAATTGATTACGGCTCGGACTGGTTTGCGTCTGCGATTTTCGGATTTGTTCGTGAAGATCGTGCTTTGTACGAGGAAGGAGCACTGACATCGACCTACTCGACAGAGACGCGCGAGTATGGCGTTGACGCCGGCTACTCGCTCGACACTCGTGGAGAGTTTCGGGTTGGTTTCCGTCAGGCTGATATCACAAACAACAGACTGTTGGGCGCAGATTCATTAAGTACCAAGGTGGATGATTCGCGTTATTTTACACGCTTGGGCTTCGACACGCTCGATTCCCTTGGGTTTCCGACAGAAGGGGCACGAGTGCTTGGTGAGTATTCGATTTACGACGCGAAACTTGGCGCGACCCGCCAGTACGATGGGGTGACGCTCGATATTTTATACCCATTCTATCACAGCCAAGGGATGACCCTGGTTGGGCAGGGGTACTTTGGCTATCTTTTTGAAACTGCTGTCACCGACGTTACGCCTCGATACAGTTTAGGTGGCTTTACGCGGTTGTCTGGATATAGCCCNGACGAAATTTCTGGTCGCCATGCAGGCCTTCTTTCGTTAATGGGATATCAGCGCTTGAATGAACGTGCCGTGGTCCCAATCGATCAACACCTATTTATCGGTTTTTCGCTAGAGGCGGGGNACGNNTTNCAANACCNNGATGAAANCCNNTGGGGNNATACGTTATCTGGTGGTTCGCTGTTTGTTGGCGCAGATACGGCGGTCGGTCCAGGCTATCTCTCGTTTGGGCGTACAGAAGGTGGTCGTCGGTCAGTGACGCTATCTGTTGGTCGCCCGTTTGCGGAGCGTGATTGATGCGATTCGAACGGCAGTTTTTCTCAACAAAACCTCCTGAAGAAACCCTTCGTCTGATCGCCGATTTTCGGCACCTCATGTCATGGGATGACTCGATTCAATCAGTGGTCCCAAGAGATGAGGTGTTCGGTCAAGGTGCAGAATATGATGTCCGGGTGCTATTTAGCGGCAATCCAATTGATATGGTATACACGGTTACGGTTTACGAACCAGGTGTTCGGGCTGTCTTGACGGGTGTGGCGGCGAAAGCGATGGCTATTGATCAGATCGATGTGACCGCTGTCGATCAGGGTGCCCGGATAAATTACAATGCCGAGATTCGGCTTGCGTTTCCATTCAATTTAATCGACCCAGTCTTGGCCATTGGATTTGAGAAAACGGTCGACCATGCGGTGGAGGGGTTAATTCGGTTCTTGTCCGCGTAAGATGGCTTTACCGATGAGCGCCTGAAACCAACTGTCCGGCAGGAGTTTCCTCATGAATAGGAGGCTTCGACTGTGCTTACCTGCGTGGTATCTCAGCTTACTTTTTTCATCAAACAGGGCGCGCACAATCACTTTTGCAACATCGGTCGGCGGCGTTGCTGTTGTTCCTTCTTGCATCGACTTAGCGAGCCATGAAAGACCTCTGGTATGATAGGGACTCGTCTCTCCGGACATTTGCATGCCGTGGGTCGCAAAGTTCGTTTGGGTGAATCCAGGTTCAATAATTTTGATTTGGATGTCTGAGTAGCGGCATTCATACCAGAGCGCTTCGTACGAAGCTTCGAGTGCATGCTTGGTTGCGTTGTAATATCCAAAGTAGGGGAATGCCATGCGGCCGCCGATAGATGTATTGACTACCAAGACTCCTCGGTCTCGCCGTCTGAAGTGTTCCATTGCTTTTTGGGTGATCGCCATGGTGCCAAAATAATTGGCTTCAAATTGCTCGCGAACGGCTTCCGTCGATGCCGATTCAATCGGTGCAATGAGTCCGTATCCTGCATTATTAAAAATTGCGTCGATTGGCTTGTCCCAAAAAGACCTCTTACAAAACGCTTGAACGCTGTCGGGCTTGCTGAGATCGAGGGTGAACCACTCCACTGAAG
The DNA here is from genome assembly GCA_002705795.1 of Gammaproteobacteria bacterium. Taxonomy (GTDB): domain Bacteria; phylum Pseudomonadota; class Gammaproteobacteria; order Pseudomonadales; family Litorivicinaceae; genus HIMB30. The sequence continues at coordinate 36,714 of PAHG01000023.1, read as the reverse complement.
CTTGGTCGGGTTGAGGATGGCGCGATGTACTGATCACCTCGTGCCCGTCATCAATAAGCTGTGTAAGCACTGCTTGACCGATTCCCGTTCTGCCTCCAGTGACAAGAACACGCGCCACTGTCAGATCCCGCAGTGGCTGAGGCCGCGTTTGTCGAGATAATGCTGGTGGTAGTCCTCAGCTGGCCAGAATTTATCTGCGGTCTCGATCGTCGTCGCGATGGGTTTGCTGTGGCCATCGGATTGGTTGAGCTGATCGATTTTTTTTTGTGCTTGGGTACGTTGCTCATTGCTTTGCGGGAAAATCGCGGTCCGATATTGTGTACCGATATCTGGCCCTTGGCGGTTGATTTGGGTTGGATCGTGCCACTCGAAAAAGCATGACATGAGGGTTGCGAAGTCGACTTGGGCCGCATCGTATTCCACCTCAACGACTTCTGCATGACCGGTCTGGCCAGTGCAGACCGATCTATAGTCTGGGGAGTGCATTGTGCCACCCATATATCCAACGGTGGTTTTTGTTACCCCGAGTAACTTAGAGAACCGTTGCTGGACGCCCCAAAAACATCCGGCTGCGAAATAGGCTTTAGCCATGCATTCACCTCAATTAACCCGACTGACTGATAAATCCGCAAGTCCAATGAGCCCCTCTTTAAAATGAGAGTTAGGCACAATATCTAGTGCCTGTTTCGCTTTTTTGACAGCGGATAGTGCGCGCCCTTTTGTATAAGTAAGTCCGCTTGTCTTGGTTACAATCGCAGTGATCTCAGAAAAACGATCACGATCCCCAAATGTGATTGCTTCTATGATGATATCGGCATCTTTTGTGGAGACTTCTTCAAGTGTTTTTATTAGCGGCAGTGTGCATTTTCCGTCGGCAAGGTCGTCACCCAAATTTTTTCCGAGTTTGTCTGAGTCGCCGGCGTAATCCAAGTAGTCATCAATTAGCTGAAATGCAAAACCAAGCTCGAGCCCGTAGGTTTTTAGTGCATTGATGACTTCTTCGGATTGATCCGTGGCGAGACCTGCGCAGGCTGCCGCCGCCTCAAATAGCACCGCGGTCTTTCGCGTAATGACTTGATCATATTCCGCTTCAGACACGTCCGCACGATGCTGATTCTTGAGCTGCCAAACCTCACCCTCGGAAATTTGATTAGTAGTATCTGCGAGAAGCTTCAGTATATCGAGTCGTCCGACTGAGACCATCATCTGAAACGCGCGTGAGTACACAAAGTCACCGACTAAAATACTGGCGCTGTTCCCGAAAGCAGCGTTTGCGCTCGGTTGGCCACGGCGGGCATCTGAACCGTCAACGACGTCGTCATGAAACAGAGTTGCGGTATGGAGGCACTCTATCGAGGCGGCGAGCGGAATATGGTGGTCATTCTCTGTGCTGAGCGCACGTGCCGCCATTAAGGTTACCAGTGGTCGGACACGTTTGCCGCCCGATTGAATCAAGTATTGGCTCACTTCTTCGATTAGATCTATCTCGGATCCAAGCTGAGAAATTAGTAATTCATTTAACGCATCAAAATCAGGGCGGATAAGATCAATCAGTTGGTCAGCAGTTGGCATGGATTCGTCCGGTATTATTCAACGGTGTATTCTAACGATTATTCAACTGATAAAAAGCGAAATTAGGGCTTGTCTTCTGGTTGGTAACTCCCTATCATTACGCGCCTTTCGGGTGGCACTAGCCGCTGGGATTTAGAAACGGAGTCAGAACATGTACGCGGTCATCGAAGCAGGCGGTAAACAGCATCGTGTTGTTGAAGGCGAGGTCATCAGGGTCGAGAAAATTGAGGCCGAGACCGGGTCGACCATCGATTTTGATCGTGTGCTGATGGTTGGGGAAGGCGAGTCAATCAAGGTGGGTGCTCCAGTTGTTGATGGGGCAAAAGTGTCTGCCGAGGTTATTCAGCACGGCCGGGGCGACAAGGTAACCATCGTGAAGTTTAAGCGTCGCAAGCACCACATGAAGCGTCAAGGACATCGCCAGTGGTTTACGGAAATTAAGATCACAGGCATTAATAGTTAAGGCAGGAGACGGAGATGGCTCACAAGAAAGCGGGCGGTAGTACTCGGAACGGTCGCGATTCGGAAAGTAAGCGCCTTGGCGTGAAAAAGTTTGGTGGTCAGCAAGTTTTGGCCGGCAACATCCTCGTCCGTCAGCGTGGAACTCAGTTTCATCCGGGTGTTAACGTAGGGTGTGGCACAGACTACACGCTATTTGCGAAGACCGATGGCGAGGTGAAGTTTGAAGTTAAGGGGCCGCGCAAGCGCCGTTTCATCAGTGTAGTGCCTTCTGCGTAAGTCAAGGTTCTACCGATGAGAAAGCCCCGCTTGAGCGGGGCTTTTGCGTTCTGGACGACTATGAAATTTGTAGATGAAGCTCTAATTACAGTAGAAGCTGGAAATGGCGGCGCAGGGTGCCTAAGCTTCCGCCGTGAAAAATATATTCCCAAAGGTGGGCCAGATGGTGGTGATGGTGGCCGCGGCGGTTCAGTTATTTTGGTTGCGGACGAAAATCTGAACACGCTCATTGACTATCGCTTCCAGCCGCGCTATCGCGCTGATAATGGCCGTCCTGGTGAGGGGCGCAATAAAACCGGTGCAGGTGGTCGTGATCTCGTGTTGAAAGTTCCTGTCGGAACGACGGTTTATAATGATGAAACCAGCACACTTATTGGTGAAGTTGTTGCAGATGCTGATTTGATGACTGTGGCTGAGGGTGGTCGCGGAGGTTTGGGTAATACACGATTTAAATCCTCAACAAACCGCGCTCCACGCCGAACTACGCTAGGAACCCCTGGAGAGACGTATGGTTTACGTCTTGAACTTCGATTGTTGGCAGATGTTGGATTGGTCGGTTTGCCGAATGCGGGTAAGTCGACACTAATTAGTCAGTTGTCTGCCGCGAAACCCAAAATTGCTGACTATCCATTTACGACCTTAACGCCACAATTGGGTGTTGTGTCATTGGCGCCACATCGTAATTTTGTAATTGCGGATGTCCCTGGACTGATCTCAGGCGCCGCGGGGGGTGCAGGATTGGGTACTCGGTTCCTAAAGCACCTCACGCGGACTCGAATTCTGTTGCACTTGGTGGATGTTTCTCTGGTTGATAATAAAGATCCGGTCGAAGTTGTCGAGACGATTACCGACGAGCTGGAACAATTTAGTCCATCCCTTGCGGCTCGTGAGCGTTGGTTGGTGCTCAACAAAGTTGATTTGGTCGATGCAAATGAGCGTGAAGGATTTATTACGGCGTTGAAAGACGCATTAAACTGGCCGCACTCTGTTTATGTGATTTCTGGGGTGACAGGCGAAGGCTGTGAGCTTCTCGCTTATAGCCTGATGAGTCGACTTGAAGAATTAGCGATCGAGAGGCGTGAAGATCCAGATGCTGAGCGAGCTGAGCGTGCTTGGCTTGATCAAATGGCAGAGGAAGCTCATGAACGGATTGCTGAGTTGCGCGAAATACGCCGTATGCAGCGAAAAGGAGTCGATGTGGATGATGAAGACGACGATGATGGCGACGACGATCACGAATTGGAGGTCATTGTAGTTCGTGACTGAACGCACCAAGCTGAAATCCAGTAAGCGCTGGGTCGTTAAAATCGGTAGCGCATTGCTGACCAATGATGGCCAGGGTCTTGATATATCTAGGATGCAGACGTGGGTCAAGGAGATGTCTACCTTGATCGATGACGGTGTCGATTTATGTTTGGTGTCCTCCGGTGCTATTGCGGTCGGTCTGAGGACGCTCCAGATCGATCGGCGGCCACAAGAACTCCCCAAGCTACAAGCCGTGGCGGCGGTTGGACAGATGGGCCTTGTGCAGGCTTGGCAAAGCTGTTTCGCTGCCTGTGGTCGAGAGACCGCGCAAGTTTTGTTAACGCACGAAGAACTTGCTGATCGTAAGCGCTATCTTAATGCGCGCGATACATTGAAAACCCTTAGCCAATTCGGTGTGATTCCGGTTGTGAATGAGAACGACACTATCGCGACCGACGAAATCCGGTTTGGCGATAATGACTCGCTTGGCGCTTTAGCGACCAACCTTCTTGAAGCGGACGTGTTGGTAATCCTGACCGATCAAGATGGGTTCTTCGATAAAGATCCGCGTGTCCATCCTGAGGCGGCGTTGATTCCAGAAGCGCGGGCTTTGGATGATGGTCTGTTAGGTATGGCTGGAAAAGAGGGCGGTATGTTGGGGCGTGGGGGTATGTACACCAAGATCATGGCTGCCCAGCAAGCCGCGCGTTCGGGCGCCATGACTGTGATCGCGAACGGTCGGGTGGATGGAGTGCTTGAACAACTGCGCGCCGGTGACCTGGTCGGGTCGTTGTTATATCCAGACTTAAAACCACAGGCTGCGAGAAAGCGTTGGTTGGCGTCACATAAGCAGACGCGAGGAGTTCTTGTGGTTGATGCAGGTGCGGCTGAGGCTTTGAAAGCAAAGGGCCGTAGTCTACTACCCGTGGGAGTAATTGAGGTGAGGGGCGTGTTTGACCGCGGTGATATTGTGGCAATTGAGACGTCAAATGGGGAACGACTCGCCACGGGGCTTGTTAATTACGGGTCGACTCAAGCGGAAGAGATGTTTGGGAAAACGACGAAGCAACTGAACCATAGTCAGTTACTGATGGAGGGTAATGCCTTGGTGCATCGAGACAATATGGCGCTAGTTTAGTTCGGCGCCTATCTTAATGTTAAGACGCTATTGCCTTGATCTTTGCGTTCAGCCGACTCTTAATACGAGCGCACTTGTTCTTCTTGTAGATGCCTTTGGTAACCATGCTATCAAGAATCGGTGCAGTTTCACGGAATGCGTCCGATGCAGCCTGTTGTTCACCGGTCGCAACCGCAGCCAGTGTTTTCTTAACATATGTACGAGCCCTTGAACGCAGGCTGGCGTTATGATTGCGACGGACATCCGCCTGTTTTGCGCGTTTACGCGCTTGGGGACTATTTGCCACCGGGGTTGCTCCCTTACACTAAACTTCGAACCAGTTGAGATAACTGGAAAATCAAGGCGCGGAAAATACCCCAAAATGGGACCAGAGGTCAAGGACAGCAAAGCGTGACGACAGAAAAGATGGTTCGGTCCGGCATAACAGTCGGCGGTTGGACGCTGTGTTCTCGCGTACTTGGGTTAGTGCGAGATATTGTACTGGCGAACTCGGTGGGTGCATCTACTGGAGCTGACGCATTCTTCGTAGCATTTAAAATTCCGAATTTTCTTCGTCGTCTTTTTGGTGAGGGCGCCTTTGCGCAGGCATTTGTTCCCGTGTTTTCAGAAACACGAGAAAAAGAAGGCGAAGCATCAGTCAAACGCTTGATTGATCAGGTCGCCGGACGCTTTGGGTTGATCCTGATTGCCATCAGTGCTCTCGGCGTTCTTCTAGCTCCCTGGATCGCGATGCTATTTGCCCCAGGATTTTCGAATGATCCAGGGAAACTCATCTTAACTGCTGATCTTCTTCGATGGACTTTCCCGTATCTCGGATTTATTTGCTTTGTCGCATTTGCTGGCGGCATTTTGAATAGTGTTGGTCGGTTCGCCGTACCTGCCGCTACTCCCATTTTTTTAAATCTATCGCTGATTGGGAGCGCACTGTATCTGGCACCACTGGTCTCACCACCAGTGATGGGGCTTGCGATCGGCGTCGCGATTTCTGGTCTCATCCAACTTTTAATCCAGATTCCCCCACTCATGGGGGCGGGATTACTACCCAGGCCATCATTACAAGCCGATCATCCAGGTGTTTCGAAAATTCTAAAGCTGATGGGTCCTGCGCTATTCGGTGTATCTGTGAGCCAAATCAATTTATTACTTGATACGGTGTTGGCTTCTCTTTTGGTGTCAGGGTCTGTGTCCTGGCTCTATTACTCAGATCGTTTGATGGAACTCCCTCTGGGGGTCATCGCGATCGCCGTCTCGACTGTCATTCTCCCGAAGCTGTCTCGCGAGTTTGCTCAAAATGACGTTAACGCATCACATCAAACACAGAGCTGGGCGATTTGGGTGGTCTTGGTGTTAGGGCTTCCTTGTGCGGCGGTCCTTGCGGTATTTGGTGAGCTGATTTTGTCGACACTGTTTCAATATGGTGAGATGACGGTATCGGATATTGAGGCTGCTACATTGTCATTGATGGCTTATTCGGCGGGTCTACCTGCATTCATGATGATCAAGGTCTTGGCGCCACACTATTTCGCACACCAGGATACGAAGACGCCAGTGAAAATCGGTTTGATTGCAATGACTTCGAACATGGCTTTCAATCTGATGCTTGTGTGGTCGTTAGACCATGTGGGCTTAGCACTTGCGACATCACTCTCTGCCTGGGTGAACGCGGGGCTGTTACTACGTGGTCTGCACCGGCGCGGCTGGTATGAAGTCCGCGGTCTCCCATGGAAACAAATTCTGCAAGTGGCGCTTGCGTTGATCATCATGGTACAGGTAGCGTGGTGGGCCCCTTCTGCAGCGCAATTAGCAGACCAGACAATCATGGGGCGCATTGGCTGGACGGCTTTGCTGTTGATTCTTTCTGGATTCCTGTATCTGGCGACTCTGAGACTGACTGGGATCCGGTATACTGCGTTGCTTGTGCCGCCAACAGCCCGTTAATGCCATGCAGTTTGTTTTTGGTCGACATGCAGCGTTTCGATTACCACATGTTCTAACCATCGGTAATTTTGATGGGGTACATGTGGGGCATCAATTGGTCATTCGTCAAGCACAACAGGCGGCTCGTCAACTTAGATTGCCCTTGACCGTGATGCTATTTGAACCGCAGCCAAAAGAATACTTTGCAAATCAAAATGGTCAGGCAGCGCCGGTGCGTTTGATGAGTCTCAAGTCTAAGGTCGCGGCCTTAATTGGGCTGGGGGTGGATTGTGTTTGGTGTCTAAAATTCGCGGATATTCGGCCCATGACTGCAGAAGCCTTTCTCACTCAGCTCGTCGTAGGTAAGCGCGTGAAACATCTGGTTGTAGGCGATGACTTTCGGTTTGGCTGCGACCGAAAAGGTGACTTTAGCTACCTCCTTGATATGGGTGGGCGTCAAGGCTTTACGGTTGAGCAATCGGAGACGCATCGGGTGGGTAATGAGCGGATTTCATCGTCTCGAATAAGGCACCTGCTGAAGACAAACGATTTTGTTGGGGCCGCACAGTTACTCGGTCGCTTCTATGCGCTCTGCGGACGTGTCGGTTACGGACAGCAACTGGGGCGGAAAATTGGGTTTCCTACTGCTAACATAACGCTCTCTAACGAGCACCCACTGCGAGGTGTGTTTGGTTGCACGGTAGAGCTTCCAGACGGGCAGATTTTCACTGGTGTTACCAATATTGGTTGTCGTCCAACCGTCTCTGGCCAGAAGGTCAGATTAGAGGTGCATTTGCATGCGTTTACTGGGGACTTGTATGGTCGCAACTTAATCGTGACCCCAAGAGTGTTCATTCGTGCCGAACAAAAATTCGAAAGCCTTGACGCATTGACCGCACAAATTCGGGTCGATAACGCCAAGGCTTTAGAATCGATGAGCACATTAACAGGATCTGAAACTTAATGACTGATTATAAACATACGCTGAATCTTCCTGAAACTGAGTTCCCGATGCGTGGAAACCTCGCGAAACGTGAGCCTGACATGGTGGCGTCGTGGATAGCGGATGATTGGTATCAACAGATCCGTGACGTGCAGTCGAAACGTGACAAGACCTTTATCTTGCATGACGGCCCCCCATATGCAAATGGTGACATCCATATCGGTCATGCTGTGAATAAAGTACTGAAGGATATTATTGTCAAGGCAAAGGGATTGGCTGGCTACAACGCGCCCTATGTCCCCGGTTGGGACTGTCATGGCCTGCCAATTGAGCACAAGGTTGAGACGACGATTGGTAAGATCGGTGACAAGTTTCAATCTGCTAGCGAGTTTAGAGATGCCTGTCGTGAATATGCCGCGACACAAATTGAGCGGCAGAAGGTCGACTTCAATCGCCTCGGTATCTTGGGCGACTGGGAGGCTCCATATCTGACGATGGATTACCAGGTCGAGGCCGATATTGTTCGATCATTGGGGCGGATCATCAATAACGGTCACTTCCACCAAGGTGCGAAGCCCGTCTATTGGTGTATGGATTGCGAAAGTGCTTTGGCTGAAGCCGAGGTCGAATACCAAGATCGTGAAACTTGGACAGTTGACGTCGCGTTCCCAATTCAGAACACTGATCAGATCGAATACGCTTTTGGTGTGTCTCCGGATAGTGCCAATGCTGCCGCGATGGCGATTTGGACAACCACGCCATGGACACTTCCGGCCAACCAATTTGTGGCGGTGAACGCTGAACTTCCATACGTTTTGGCGCAGTTTGAGAAAGACGGTGTGAGTTGGACCTTGATTTTGGCTGAGGGGCGTCTTGATGCATTAACAGAACGTTACGGTATCGCCCAATTCAATATTCTCGGTAAGACGACTGGTGACTCACTCGCTGGCATTTATTGTGAGGCTCCGTGGGATGCCCGGATTGTTCCGGTGATTACCGGTGACCACGTGACTCTTGAAGCAGGTACTGGAGCCGTGCACTCCGCGCCTGCCTATGGTCTTGATGATTTCAATGCAGCTAAAGCGCTGGATATCGAGTTATTGACGCCTGTACGTGATGATGGAACCTTCGCTGAGTCGGTGTCTGTCGTTGCTGGCTTGAACGTGGAAAAAGCAGGCCCGGTGATTGCAGAGTATCTGGCGAAGACAAGGCGTTTGGTTCACAAGGCGAGGCTTGAGCACTCGTACCCACATTGCTGGCGTCATAAGACGCCGGTAATTTATCGTGCTACTCCACAATGGTTCATTCGTATGCAGGGCGAAGGACTATTGGAAACGGCGCGTGATGCGGTCGAATCTCAGGTTCATTTCACTCCAAGCTGGGGGAAGAACCGCTTGGCAGCTATGCTTGAGGATCGACCCGACTGGTGTATCTCTCGGCAACGGAACTGGGGGGTCCCAATCACAGTATTTGTGCACAAAGAGACCGCCCAACTGCATCCTGATACAGCCGTACTCTTTGAGAAAATTGCTACCAAGATCGAGGTAGGTGGTATTAATGCATGGTTTGATCTGGAACCGAGTGAAATACTCGGTGACGATGCAGCGGACTACCGTAAAGTCACGGATGTCCTTGATGTTTGGTTTGATTCTGGGACAACGCACGCGTCTGTCCTCGGTCGTCGTGACGGCCTTCGTTTTCCTGCCGACTTGTATCTCGAAGGATCCGATCAGCACCGGGGTTGGTTCCAGTCATCGTTATTAACTTCCGTCGCTATCCATGGTAGCGCGCCGTATAACGGGTTGCTGACTCACGGATTTACCGTAGATCAAGATGGCAGAAAGATGTCGAAGTCTCTCGGTAATGTTATCCCTCCGCAGGATGTGATGAATACCTTGGGTGCTGATATTTTGCGTTTGTGGATTGCTTCAAGTGATTTCACGAAAGAAATGACGGTGAGTCACGAGATCCTTAATCGGACTTCCGATACCTATCGACGTATTCGGAACACGTCACGTTTCTTGCTGGCGAATATGGCAGGATTTAATCCAGAAACCGATCAGGTTGCGATCAATGATCTGGTTTCACTGGATGCCGAGATGATTCGTCGCGCGGCAGCGCTGTCGGACAAGATTATGGGTCACTATGAGCACTATGAGTTTTCTGAAGTGACTCAATCATTGCATCACTTCTGCGTTGATGACCTCGGTGGTTTTTATCTGGATATCATTAAGGATCGTCAATACACGCTTAAGACAGATAGTCACGCCAGAAGGAGCTGTCAGACGGCGTTGCACTGGATCACGGATGCGCTTGTTCGTTGGATGGCGCCGATTTTGTCATTTACGGCGCAAGAAATTTGGGAGGTAATACCTGGAACGCGCCCACATCAATTTGTTTTCGCCGTGACTGAGATCGAGCTACCTCAAGCAAGTGATCGTGTTGGAGTGGATTGGTCTCTGATCCAGTCGGTTAAAGAGGCTGTGAACCAAGCCATTGAGGTAGCGCGAAACGATGGACTGGTGAAGGGCTCACTGTCTGCCGAGGTTGCGTTATATGCGGACGGTCCGGTGTTTGATGCGCTGGCGATGTTGGGTGATGAGTTGCGGTTTGCGATGATTACGTCCGAAGCCACCTTATACAGACTGTCTGATGCACCGAGTGATGCGGTCTCTGAGCCTGAGTGCCCTCTGTTGTCAGTGGTTGTATCGTCCACATCTTTTGAGAAATGTGAACGGTGCTGGCACCACCGTACTGATGTTGGATCTGTGAGCGAGCATCCAGCATTGTGTGCGCGGTGTGTCGACAATGTTGAGGGTTTGGGCGAAGAGCGGACCTTTGTATGAGGCTCGATTTTGCACTGGTGATAGGGGTAATTCTCCTGGTCGATCAGTGCACCAAGCTACTTGCGTCGGCATATCTGAATTACGGTGAACCGGTTAGTTTGCTGCCGTTCTTGTCTTTTACGTTGTTACACAACACCGGCGCAGCCTTTAGTTTTCTGGCAGATGCCGGTGGCTGGCAGCAGTGGTTATTTCTCGTCTTGGCTCTTGGTGTGTCTGCCTATGCGTCATGGTCACTACGTGATTCTGACTTGTGTAGGTGGGTGCAGGCCGGGTTTGTACTCCTAATTCCCGGCGCGATTGGCAATGCTATTGATCGAGTGGCATTTGGGTATGTAGTGGATTTTGTGCACTTCCATTGGAGGGGTTGGTCGTTCCCGGCCTTTAATGTTGCCGATACAAGCATTACGTTAGCAGCAGGTTGTTTATTAATTGGATGGTATACAGATGCTCGACATCGGCCCAAATTGTAAAGTTGAACTGCACTTCTCATTAAAACTTGCAAGCACCGGCGAGCTGGTGGACTCAACGTTCGAAAAAAAACCCGCTGAACTTGTAATCGGTGATGGTAATTTGCCAGAGCCTTTTGAGGCAGTGATTCATGGGATGAAGGCGGGTGAGCGCAAAATTAAACGAATTGAACCCAAAGACGGATTCGGTCAGCACAATCCGTCCAATGTACAGAGAATTCCGAGAGATCAGTTTGATCCATCGGTTGAGTTGTCAGAGGGTCTGGTCGTTAGTTTCCAAGATAAGGCGAAATCTGAACTACCTGGCGTTATAATGGCTACAGATGACAGGATGGTGACCGTTGACTTTAATCACCCGCTTGCCGGTCACGATCTTGAGTTTGAGGTTGAAATTTTGTCCGTTGTTCCATCCGAGACACACTGATGCAGGTGACGCTTGCAAATCCGCGCGGCTTTTGTGCTGGCGTTGATCGAGCGATCGATATCGTGAACAGAGCACTTGAAGTGTTTGGTGCGCCTGTCTATGTCCGTCATGAAGTGGTCCATAACAAGACAGTCGTCGATGACTTAAGGGATCGAGGCGCCATTTTTGTGGATGAACTCGACGAAGTCCCCGATGACACCATTGTGATTTTCTCCGCACACGGAGTTTCTCGCGCCATTAGAGAAGAGGCTGCCCGGCGTCAACTGAAAGTTTTTGACGCGACCTGCCCCTTGGTGACCAAAGTTCATATAGAGGTGATCAAGTTTTCAAAAGAAGGGCGCGAGTGTATTTTGATCGGCCATGCTGGGCATCCTGAGGTCGAGGGTACGATGGGCCAGTTCGATATATCAAATGGCGGGACGATAAAGCTGGTAGAAGATGAAGACGACGCACGGGCTGTCCAGATCGATGACCCAAGGACTGCATCGTTTGTTACTCAAACTACGCTATCCATGGACGATACGGCGCGTATTATCGATATCTTACGCGAGCGCTTTCCTGAGATTCAAGGACCACGTAAAGACGATATTTGTTATGCAACACAAAATCGTCAAGACGCCGTGAAGCGTTTGGCCAGCGCTCATGATTTAATTCTAGTGGTCGGCTCTCCAAACTCGTCCAATTCCAATCGGTTGAGAGAACTTGCGGAGCGTTTGGGTTCGAGAGCTTATTTGATCGATGGCCCTCAACAAATCGACCCCGTCTGGGTCAACGAGGCCAAAGCCATCGCTGTAACAGCAGGCGCATCGGCTCCTGAAAATATTGTGCGAGCAGTGTGTGAGCGCTTGCAGGAGCTCGGTGCTGACACGATCTCACAAGAACATGGAGTTGATGAGACCGTTCAATTTTCATTGCCAAAAGAACTGAGGCTTCGTTTGGTTGAATAGCAGGGAGTAACGGTCTCCTTTGGTCGAGAGCGAGCGCAGCGCGTAAATAACACCTTTATAAACAGAGTGATGTGGGTTCTGACGAAATGGCTTGTCCGTGCGATAATTAACCCATGTTGCAACCAACAATTTCCCCCTGTGACGTATTGATTATTGGTGCAGGCGTCGTGGGTATGCTGTCTGCTTTGGAATTAGCCGGCGCAGGCCAGCGTGTCCTGATAATTGATAAAGGCCATGCAGGTCTAGAGGCTTCTTGGGCTGGCGGCGGAATAATTTCACCGCTCTATCCGTGGCGATATGCGCCACCAATCACTGCGTTGGCGACGTGGTCTCAGAAAGTGTTTCCTGATTTGATCACCCAACTACGAGATTCCACAGGGATTGATCCGGAACTCTCGGAGACGGGTATGTTGGTGACCGCAACCAACGAGCGTGAGCAGGCCCTTGCTTGGGGTGCCGGTTTGTCGCGCGCGGTTATCGAAATTACCGATGCTGAGGCCCATGCGCTAGAACCTCATGTGCAACTGGACGAGACGCCTTTGTGGATGCCTGGTGTTTCGAGTGTGCGAAGTCCAAGAATGGGTAAGGCATTGAGGCAGATGTGTCTCCGTCATCCACGAATACATCTATTGGAACATCATGAGGCCCAGATATCTGGTGATTTGGAATCACCTGTAGTCTCGAGTAAAGGTAAGAAATTCGATGTGAATCAAGTCGTACTCACCACCGGCGCCTGGACCGGTGGCTTGCTGTCGGGTTTGGATATGGTCTGTCCAATAAAACCGATGAAGGGGCAGATGCTATTATTTGGTCCGTGTGAACTTGTCAGTCGTGTGGTCTTATCGAATGGTCGTTATGCGATTCCACGGGCGGATGGACGGATTGTTTTTGGATCAACGCTTGAAAATGTGGGCTTTCGACGAACGCCAGATCGCGAGGCTTTCGAATCACTCTATGCATCAGCGCTTGCGATGATTCCTGCATTACAGGGTGTTGACTTGGAAGCTCAGTGGGCGGGCTTTCGGCCCAGTTCACCTGAGAGTGTGCCCTGGATTGGCGCAATTTCGTGTAAGTTGTGGGTAAATTCAGGGCACTTCCGAAACGGAGTGGTTTTGAGTCCTGCGTCCAGCCGACTATTATGCGACCTCATGTTGGAACGGATGCCAATTATTGACCCTGCGCCCTATCAACCTCGGACCACATTATGACGCAAGCTTCTCTTATTCGACTGTTCCAAATGGATGCCGTTGTTGGCGACTTTGATGCTAACTTACAAAAATTAACGGGCGCGGCGGAGGCTGCTCGAAAGGATGGGGTGTCTGTTTTGATAGCACCCGAGCTCGCGCTAACCGGATATCCACCTGAAGATCTTCTACTACGTCCTGAGCTAGTCAATAAATTAAAAGCATCGGAATCCCAATTGTGTGAGATCAGCAAAGGGTTGACACTTTTTGTCGGCGCACCGACGGAACTAGCTTGCGAGTCAAGCACATGGGATCTCGGTGATAACAGCGCCTGTCCTGCATCACTTTGGAACAGTCTGATTATGTATCGCGATGGTACGCGTGTGGCTGCCTATCACAAACAATCATTGCCCAACTACCAAGTATTTGACGAGCGTCGATATTTTGTAGCCGGTACCGGGCCTCAGGTATCTGAAATTGATGATATGCGAATTGGTCTGCTTGTTTGTGAAGACGTTTGGCTCCCAGAAATCGTTGAGGCGACTTGCAAACTTAGTGTCGATTTTATCGTTGTTGTGAATGCGTCGCCCTTTGCAGAAAACAAGATATCCGAGCGGCATAGGCACCTCAAACATCGTGCTTGTATCAACCGAGTACCAATTGCCTATGTGAATTTAGTCGGCGGTCAGGATGAATTGATTTTCGATGGTGGCTCATTTGCTGTGAACCGGGAAGGTCAGATCGTCGCTCAAGCAAATTTTTTCAGTGAAGAAATGTTAGATATCGTTTGGGACGGTTCGGATCTGACGGGACACCGCCTCGAAGACATGCCATCTCCGGATTGGATGTTGTATGAAGCACTCGTGACAGGTGTGCGTGATTACTTTGCAAAGACAGGCTTCAAAAAGGCAGTGCTTGGTTTATCAGGTGGAATCGACTCAGCACTCACGCTAGCGGTAGCTGTGGACGCACTGGGGATCCAAAATGTTCATGCAGTAATGATGCCCTATTTATATACTGCTGACACCAGTGTGACAGATGCTCAACGGCAGGCTGAAATTCTAGGGTGTGAATTCTCGATCGTACCAATTGAACCGATGGTTCGAGAGTTCATGCAGACATTGACGCCCTTCTTTAAAGGATACTCGGTCGACACGACCGAAGAAAATCTTCAGAGCCGTTGTCGTGGCGTGTTGCTGATGGCGCTCTCCAATAAGACCGGTGCGTTGGTATTAACAACTGGTAACAAAAGCGAGATGGCTGTGGGCTATGCAACGCTTTATGGTGATATGGCCGGGGGATTTGCTGTTCTAAAAGACGTTTGGAAAACCCGAGTTTATGATCTTGCTAGATTTGTAAATCGAAATGGTGAAGTAATTCCGGAGCGCGTCATCACAAGACCACCATCTGCTGAGCTGGCTCCTGGTCAAAAAGATTTAGATAGTCTGCCGCCATATGATCGTCTAGATAGGATGCTATCGCTCTACATCGAATCTGATCTGTCGCCAAAGGAAATCATAGAGTCTGGATTTGATCCGGCTGAGGTGAAGCGTATGTGTCGGTTGGTCGATATTAATGAATATAAGCGTCGGCAGTCGGCCGTCGGACCGAGGGTAACTGTCCGAGGGTTCGGTCGCGATCGAAGATATCCAATCGCAAACCGTTGGTCTTTTTAAAAGAAAACCTTGTCGACAACGCGCGGTGCATCAACCGAAGGAGCGTCTTCTGCAGATCGGAGAGTCGCTTGTGGACGGCGGCTTGCGTCCAACCGACGTGATTCACTGAATTTAGCAAGACGGTCCGCTAGATCGCCTCTGTTACCCATAAGACCTAAGGTAAGTATGCTGGTTAGCGTTTCACCTTCGTCATATAACACGCCAGTAGCTAAATGTTGGTTGCCGCGTTCGCCCACCACGTATTTGGGGTAGTTTTCAGATAATACGAATAGTGCATCTTGCGATTCTTGCGGCAGACCTAGGGCCTCATATGCCAAATGCATCACTATCAATGAGTCAATCACGGCCGGCGTTGACGGGTAGCCCTCAACGACTTGACGTGCGCGGTTCGCAGCAGCTAGATACGCTCCCTTTCTGATGTAGTAACGGGAAACGTTAACTTCATATTCCGCGAGCTGGTTGCGGANGTAGATCAGTCGTAAAGTCGCATCCTCTTTAAATTCACTGTCCGGGTACCGTGTGAGCAATTGTGTGAAGTCATTAATGGCATCTCGCGCGCCACCAATGTCACGACCTGTCTCGTCGCCAGGAAGGTAACGCGACACCATCGAATCATTGGACGCGTATGACGAGAGCCCCTTCATATACTGTGCGTAATCTGCTTCAGGATGGACGGGGTTGAGACGAATGAATCGGTCAGCTGTCAGTCGTGCAAGCTCATATTTCGATGATTTGAAATAGGCATAGACCAAATCCAACTGTGTCCCATCGGCATACTGCCCAAACGGGAAACGACGATCTAGTTCTTCGAGTGACGTGATCGCTTGAAGATGCCGTCTACCGTCCATGTGCCCTTGTGCTTGTTCCCACAGCTCTCGTTCACTTTTCAGGTTGGCTTCTGGGTCCAAGAGCGTACATGCGGTTAGCGTAAGAGAAATGAGCAGGAAGCTGAATGTCCGGGTTATCATGAGGTTCCTTGTTTCAATAGATCGACATATGGTGGATCGGCGGAATACTAAAACACATATTCAAGCACAGTTTAAAGTTCCTTTGGAGCACTGTGGATCACGCATCGATCAGGTGCTAGCTCACCTGATGCCAGACTACTCGCGTGCTCGATTGACGCAATGGCTTGCGGAGGGACATATAGTAGTCGATGGGTCACGGGTAAAGCCAAAAACCAAGGTACTTGGTGGAGAGCAGGTTGTGATTGATGTGGAGCTNGAGACCCAGGTTGATTGGTCAGCGGAANACATTCCTCTCGATATCGTGCACGTTGATGACGACCTGATTATCGTGAATAAACCAGCCGGTCTCGTGGTACATCCCGGGCATGGGAATCCTTCTGGAACGCTCGTGAATGCTTTGCTATCTTCCTATCCTGAGCTTCAGGAGGTGCCGAGGGCAGGAATCGTGCATCGTCTTGATAAGGATACCAGCGGTGTCTTAGCGGTCGCGCGCTCACTTAAAGCACAAGCCAATCTGGTAAAGCAACTCAAGGATCGCTCGATGAGTCGGCAATATAGTGCCCTTGTCTACGGCCATCCTAATAAAGAAGAGACAATTGATGCACCCATCGACAGGCATCGGCTTCAGCGAACCAAGATGGCTGTGGTCTCTTCAGGTAAGCCTGCCGTTACTCACTATCGAGTGACTGAGATGATAGTCCACTGTGCTTGGGTGGACATCAAGCTAGAAACGGGTCGAACACATCAAATTCGTGTACATATGATGCATATTGGTCACCCGTTAGTTGGTGATCAAGTTTATCGCCGGGGTCGTCCGGGTCTTGGTTATTCGACAGGAGAAGCACACACATTAGTAGACGGTTTCCCGAGGCAGGCGCTCCACGCCAGAAGGCTTGGCTTGATTCATCCGAGACAGGGCGAACCTATTGAGTTTGAAGTACCACTTCCNTCTGATTTAGATGGGTTATTAGTCGCTTTGAGGCGAGTGAATGTCTGATCCGTGGCTTGAAATCGATTGCGGGCCAAGAGTTGTTGCGCTGCAGACGACATGTGATCCCGAGCCCGCCCCCTATGGCTCGTTTAATTTGGGTCTGCATGTTGGTGATGATGTGGGGGCTGTTGTTAAAAACCGGGTACATTTGGCTAGCTATTTTGGTGAGGAAGTTTATTTCCCGGAGCAGATTCACGGAATTAATGTCGTCCGGGTAGATCGGAATTCNCCGGTGATCGCAGCTGATGCGGTAGTTACAGATCAGTTGTACTGTCCAATCGGCGTTATGACTGCAGACTGTCTTCCACTGTTATTCGCGAGTCAAGACTCGGTAGGTGCTGCCCATGCTGGTTGGCGAGGCCTAGTGTCCGGGGTACTTGAGCGCACACTGAAAGAATTTCCTGACCCTGCCAAGGTGCACGTCTGGCTCGGTCCCTGCATTGGACAAGACGCATTTGAAGTTGGGCCAGAGGTTGTGGACGCTTTTGTATTTAAGAATTCTGATTGGGGTCGTTATTTCGAGTCGGTCAGCGGNTCTGATCGCTCGATTGCCGATCTCCGGGGTATAGCTTCCGATCTCCTTGGAAACCTTGGTGTTGTTACAATCAAAGGGCTTGATGTTTGCACGTATAGCGATTCGACGCATTGGTACTCCTATCGTCGCTCAGGCGTTACCGGCCGGATGGCGAGCTGTATTATGCGCACTGAATAACCTGTGGATAACTTGTAATTAGTAATGGTCGGCCCCACAAAAATGCAATAGGTTGTTTTAGATAAGGGATTACCTAATGCAAATGGATCGATTAACAAATCGCCTCGTGCAAGCTCTACAGGATGCGCAAAGCCTCGTCTTAGGTCTGGATCATAATGAGATGTCACCATGGCACCTTTTAAAGTCTTTACTCACACAAAGTGGTGGTTCGGCGCGTGCCCTTGTGCTTTCTGCCGGTGGCCACTTTGATCAGTTGCTCGCCGAAGTCGACCGCGCCTTGGATGGACTAGCGCGAGTTGCGAATCACGATGGCGAGGTCCGAATGAGTCAGGATCTGGCTCGCCAGTTTAATTTGGCTGAGAAGCAGTCGATGGCTCAGAAAGATGCCTATCTCTCTTCTGAGACCGTTCTTGCTGTGATGTCTAAAGACAAAGCGACCAAGGCCGCGTTTCGGACAGCTGCAGTTTATGAGGATCGATTTGCAGATGCCGTTGAGAAGATCCGTGGAGGCGAGTCGGTGCAAGCTGAAAATGATGAAGAAAATCGCGGTGCCNTAGATAAGTATTGCCTTGATCTGACTGCTCGAGCNTCGGAGGGCAAGCTAGATCCCGTGATCGGTCGAGACGAGGAGATTCGGCGTGCGGTCCAAGTGTTGCAGCGTCGAACAAAGAACAACCCAGTTTTGATCGGCGAGCCTGGTGTCGGAAAAACAGCGATTGTCGAAGGCCTGGCTGCTCGGATAGTTAATGGTGAAGTGCCTGAAGGCTTGAAAGGTAAGCGCGTGTTATCCCTCGATATGGGTTCCTTGATCGCGGGAGCGAAATTCCGCGGTGAATTTGAAGAGCGACTGAAGGCAGTGTTGAAGGAGTTGGCGCAACAAGAAGGACAAATTATTCTCTTCATTGACGAAATCCACACCATGGTCGGAGCTGGTAAGTCTGAAGGCGCCATGGACGCAGGCAACATGCTAAAACCGGCGCTCGCCCGCGGGGACCTTCACTGTGTGGGAGCAACAACCCTGGATGAGTATCGTCAATATTTTGAAAAGGATGCTGCTCTNGAGCGTCGTTTCCAGAAAGTATTAGTGGGTGAGCCAACAGAAACCGACACCATCGCCATCCTTCGGGGATTGAAGCCGAAGTATGAGGTGCATCATGGTGTAGAAATTTCTGACTCTGCGATTATTGCTGCAGCGAAGTTATCCAGTCGTTATATCATGGACAGACAGCTGCCAGATAAGGCGATTGATCTGATGGATGAGGCTGCCAGTCGTATCCGTTTAGAGATGGATTCCAAGCCGGAGGAGTTGGATCGTCTTGACCGTCGATTGATTCAGTTGAAGATCGAACGTGAGGCGCTTAAGAAAGAAAAAGATGAGGCGAGCAAATCAAGGCTCGTTGAACTGGAGGAAACCATTTCCGAGGTCGAGAAAGAGGCGGTTGCACTTGATAAAGTGTGGGCATCAGAAAAGGCTCAAACGCATGGCGTGCAAACCATTAAGGAAGAGCTCGATCGTGCTGAAATTGATCTGGAGCAGGCGCGGCGTGCCGGTGATTTGGCTCGAATGAGTGAGATCCAGTACGGCGTTATCCCGACCCTCAAGAAGAGGATGGCTGAGGCTCAAGAGGCCAATGAATCTGATGAAGGTAAGCTCGTGCGCTCTCGGGTTTCGGAAGAGGAAATTGCTGAAGTTGTGAGTCGGTGGACCGGTATCCCTGTGGCGAAGATGCTCGAGGGTGAGAAAGATAAGCTTCTTCATATGGAGGGTGTATTACATGCACGAGTGGTCGGTCAAGACACCGCAGTGACTGCTGTGGCTAACGCGGTGCGCCGCTCGCGATCTGGTTTATCGGATCCGATACGGCCAAATGGCTCGTTTTTATTTCTTGGACCAACAGGGGTCGGCAAGACTGAACTCTGCAAGAGTCTGGCTGAATTTTTATTCGACTCTGAAGATGCCATGGTCCGGATTGATATGTCTGAATTCATGGAGAAGCATTCGGTGGCTCGACTTGTCGGGGCACCTCCTGGATACGTCGGATATGAACAGGGTGGTTATTTGACCGAAGCGGTTCGTCGCCGCCCCTACACGGTTGTACTCCTGGATGAAGTCGAAAAAGCCCACCCAGATGTCTTTAATATCCTCTTGCAGGTACTTGATGATGGCCGTCTAACCGATGGTCAGGGCCGCACGGTTGATTTTTCGAATACGGTTATGGTGATGACGTCGAATTTAGGTTCGGATCTGATTCAGAGTATGGTCGACGAGTCACACGAAGCAATTCGAGANGCGGTGATGGGCATCGCTGGCACATATTTTCGTCCAGAGTTTATTAACCGAATCGATGACGCTGTTGTTTTTCATGCGCTAGGTCGGGATCATATTCGCGGTATTTTGGATGTTCAGTTGTCCTACCTGCGAGCCCGTTTGGAAGAGATGGAGTATGGATTTGAGTTGACTGATGAGGTCGCTGAAAAACTCTGTAAAGCTGGCTATGATCCCGTGTATGGCGCACGTCCATTGAGGCGCGCGATCCAAAGATACCTTGAGAATCCGCTTGCTGAGGCGCTGCTCAAAGGTGAATTTACGCCAAGTGCAACCATCAAGGCGGCGCTCACTTCGTCCGGTGAAATCACCTTTTCCGCGTAAAATACAGCGGCCTGTCAGTTGACAGGCCGTTTCTGAGTGTCACAATTGCCGGCTTTCTAAATTATTTACTCGGAGAAAGTTGGAAGTGGAGTTGCTTTCAGGCGGTGAGATGATCATGCGTGCGCTGAAAGAGGAACAGGTCAAGATGATTTTTGGCTATCCTGGCGGCGCGGTTCTACATATCTACGACGCA
Organism: Gammaproteobacteria bacterium; assembly: GCA_002705795.1. Lineage (GTDB taxonomy): Bacteria > Pseudomonadota > Gammaproteobacteria > Pseudomonadales > Litorivicinaceae > HIMB30. Next base: position 16,103 of record PAHG01000023.1, on the reverse strand, counting down.
CTGTATCAGCAAGATGCGGTCGAGCATATTTTAGTACGCCACGAGCAGGCGGCAGTCCACGCGGCTGACGGGTTTTCCCGCTCGACTGGTGAGGTTGGTGTTGCTCTGGTGACCTCAGGTCCCGGGGCAACAAACGCAATCACCGGTATCGCGACCGCTTACATGGATTCGATACCTCTGGTCGTCATCTCAGGAAACGTCCCAAGTCATTTGATGGGTAGCGACGCGTTTCAGGAGACAGACATGATTGGTTGCTGCCGTCCGATCGTGAAGCATTCATTTTTGGTGCGCTCGATCGAAGAGATTCCGAGCGTCATGAAAAGAGCGTTCCATATTGCAAAGACTGGCCGGCCCGGTCCAGTCGTTGTCGATGTTCCCAAAGACATGACGGCGCCGACAGAGAAGCGTCCATTTGAATACCCAGAAACAGTTAAATTACGCTCATACACTCCCGCGTTGAGGGGGCATGCTGGTCAGATTCGTAAAGCACTCGATCTCCTCCTCGAAGCGAAGCGCCCGGTGATTTACGCCGGCGGTGGTGTGGTCCTGGGCGATGCGTCTGAAGAACTTACTGCACTCGCTAAACGCCTTGGCTACCCGGTGACTAATACATTGATGGGCCTCGGCGCATTCCCGGGTTCTGAAGACCAGTTCATCGGTATGTTAGGTATGCATGGGTTTTACGAGGCGAACCAAGCAATGCATCAAGCCGACGTGATTTTTGCCGTTGGAGCTCGATTTGATGATCGGGTCACGAATAACCCGAAAAAATTCTGTCCAAATGCTCGGATTATTCATATCGACATTGACCCAGCATCGATTCAGAAAACGGTTCGTGACATAGAGGTCCCATTGGTTGGCCCGGTAAAGCCTGTCTTGGCGGATATGGTTGAGATGTTGAACCAGATGGATGCGGAGCCTGATGAGCAGGCACTGAATGCATGGTGGGAAATGATCAACGGATGGCGTGAAAAGCATGGTCTGTGGACGGGCGACCGGTTCACACGTAGTGAAAAGATAATGCCGCAAGATGTGATCCGCACGCTTTATGAAGTTACCAATGGCGAAGCGTTTATCTGTTCCGATGTTGGGCAGCACCAAATGTTCGCTGCTCAGTATTATAAGTATGACAAGCCGCGCAAGTGGATTAACTCAGGTGGGCTTGGGACCATGGGGTTTGGTCTGCCGGCAGCAATGGGCGTGCAACTCGCACATCCNGATAGCGCTGTTGCTGTTGTGACGGGCGAGGGCTCGATTCAAATGTGTATCGAAGAGTTGTCAACCTGCACTCAATACAACATGCCTGTGAAGATCATTAACTTGAATAACGCAGCGCTTGGTATGGTCAAGCAATGGCAGGATATGCAATATGGTGGTCGTTACGCCGCCTCAACGTATGCTGATTCTCTGCCTGATTTTGTAAAACTCGCCGAAGCATATGGTCATGTCGGAATGAAGGTCACGGATCCAGCGGAACTTAGGTCGAAAATGGAAGAATGTTTTTCGATGAAGGATCGTGTGGTCTTCATGGATATCTATATCGATCCAGACGAGCACGTCTATCCGATGCAAATTCCAACAGGCTCGATGAAGGATATGATTTTGAGTAAGACGGAGCGTACCAAGTGAGGCGTATCATCTCGGCTCTCATGGAAAATGAGCCAGGTGCGTTGTCTCGTGTTGTCGGACTGTTCTCGCAGCGCGGCTATAACATCGAGTCATTGACTGTTGCCCCAACGGAAGATCCTACTTTATCGCGTCTGACCGTCACCACGATTGGTGACGATGAGGTGATTGAGCAGATCACAAAGCAGTTGAATAAATTGATTGATGTTGTGAAGTTGGTCGATCTAACAGAAGGCGACCACATTGAACGGGAGCTGATGCTGATCAAAATCAAAGCTACCGGTGCTCAGCGCGCTGAAGTTAAGAGGACGTGTGATATTTTCCGCGGTCAAATTGTTGATGTGGCTCCAGCTATGTATACCGTGCAGCTGACCGGGGCCACCGATAAGTTAGACGCATTTATCGAAGCGATTGGCACTTCGGCCATTCTAGAGGTGGTCCGTAGTGGGGTTAGTGGTATTGCGCGCGGTGAACGCGTGTTGTCCTTGTAAACAGCCAAAATTAAACAGAGGAAAACATCTCATGCAGATTTATTACGATAAAGATTGCGACCTATCCATTATCCAGTCGAAAAAAGTTTCGGTAATCGGTTATGGCTCACAGGGCCACGCACAGGCGTGCAACCTGAAAGACTCCGGTGTCGAAGTTACGGTTGGTCTTCGCGCCGGCTCATCTTCAGTCGCAAAAGCGGAAGCGCATGGCCTTAAAGTTCTCTCTGTGGCTGAAGCAGTTGCGCAGGCGGATCTTGTGATGATTCTGACCCCCGATGAGTTCCATGGTGATCTGTACAAGTCTGAGATAGAACCAAACATCAAGCGGGGAGCGACACTTGCGTTTTCACATGGTTTCTCAATCCACTACAACCAAGTTGTTCCGCGTGATGATTTGGATGTCATCATGATTGCACCAAAAGCTCCGGGCCACACGGTCCGCAGTGAATACGTACGCGGTGGCGGGGTCCCTGATTTGGTTGCGATTCATCAAGACGCGTCAGGTAACGCGAAGAATGTTGCCATGTCATACGCGTCGGGTGTTGGCGGTGGTCGTACCGGTATCATCGAAACAACCTTTAAAGACGAAACTGAGACAGATCTGTTCGGTGAGCAGGCGGTCCTTTGTGGTGGTTGTGTCGAGCTAGTTAAGGCCGGTTTCGAGACGCTTGTGGATGCGGGTTACGCCCCAGAGATGGCATACTTCGAGTGCCTACATGAACTGAAACTCATCGTCGATTTGATGTATGAAGGTGGTATCGCCAATATGAACTACTCCATCTCAAACAATGCTGAGTATGGCGAGTATGTGACAGGCCCCGAAGTCATCAACGAAGAGTCTAAGTATGCGATGCGTGAAGCGCTGCGTCGGATCCAAGATGGTGAATACGCGAAGATGTTTATCACTGAAGGTCAAACAAACTATCCATCAATGACGGCCCGACGCCGCAACGATGCGGCGCATCCGATTGAGCAGGTTGGTGCGCAGTTACGTGCGATGATGCCTTGGATTGCAGCCAATAAATTGGTTGACAAGGACAAGAATTAATTGAATGCGGGCCTCTGCAGGTCCGCCCTCGATGATGACCCAGTCTAAAGGTATTTACCTCCTCCCCAACATCCTTACAACGGCAGCATTACTGGCCGGATTCTTCTCGATTATTACAGCGACTCGTGCTGTGTATCAGGGGGATGGGCTTTTTGAGACAGCTGCTATAGCGATCTTAGTGTCGGGTCTCTTCGATGGGTTAGACGGTCGTATCGCGCGTCTTACTAACACTCAAAGTGAATTTGGAGCGCAATACGATTCATTAAGTGACGTGGTCGCCTTTGGTGTGGCGCCTGCTGTTTTGGTATTTAGTTGGTCCCTATCAGCACTCGGCAAATTGGGCTGGGTAGCCGCATTTGTCTACGTTGCAGGAACAGCCTTGCGGCTCGCGCGTTTTAACATTCAGCGCGAAATTATTGACTCAAACTATTTCGTGGGGCTAGCCTGCCCTGCTGCTGCCTATTTTCTATCATCCGCTGTCTGGACGCTGGTCGATTCAAGTATCCAAGGGGAGACCGTCGCTTTAACGATGGTCGCTCTAACTGCGGTCTGTGGTCTTCTCATGGTCTCATCGATCCCCTATCCATCATTTAAGAATTCTGCTCTTAAAGCGCGCGTTCCTTTGCTTGCAATTATGGCTACCGCCTTGATTTTTGCTTTTGTGTCACTGGATCCGCCGCGAGTGTTGTTTCTTCTTACCGGTATTTATCTGTTAAGCGGCCCGGTACTGTGGTTCAAAGAACGCTTTGTCGGGAAAAAAAATGCGCCGAAAGAAGAAGACTAAACGCGGTATTATCGACGAAGACATACCGGCGGTCTCGGAAACCGAGGCGAAACGGCAGGTGATTTACGGCGGAATTGGGTTTGCCTTTAGCTGCTTGCTGGTGGTGGTGTTCCGTCCCGGAACCGACCACTTACTTGAGATGATTATCCTGATTGGCATTGTGGCCTCAAGCACTTTTGGTGGTATGAGGCTGGCTAGCTGGCTAGAATCGAAACAACGTAATCTCAAAGGATAAAAAATGCAGAAAGGGTATTGGATCAGTTGTTATCGTGAAATTTATGATACAGCCAAGCTCGCCGCTTACGCGGAGCTCGCGAGGCCCGCTGTCGAGAGCCAGGGCGGTCGGTTCCTTGTGCGTGGTCCGGCGGTGTATGCGGCGGGGTCAGGCGTCATGGAACGGACGGTGATCGTGGAGTGGCCCACACTGGACGATGCGCAGCGTGCATATGACTCGGATGCCTACCAAGCGGCACTCGACGCGTTATCAGATGGAGTGGATCGCGACTTCCGCATCGTCGAGGGCGCATAAAGATCGCAATACCGCCAAAAGCGTTTTATAAAACTGACTTGCAGAAAGTCGTTTTCATTGGCATTCTCTCATCATGAACCTGCAGTTCGCCAATTACAGTCTTAGTCTTGGCCGTCGACTGCCCTGATGGGCGGTTCAGTTTTTATCGTACTCGATTTCTACTCATATTAACTTTTGTATTTGTTGCCAAATGGCCGCGGGCCGTTGGAGAGATTAGGATGGCGAAAGATCAATTAATCATTTTTGACACGACGTTACGGGATGGTGAGCAGAGTCCAGGCGCATCGATGACTCGCGACGAGAAAGTCCGTATCGCAAAAGCGCTGGAGCGGCTCCGCGTCGATGTGATAGAAGCTGGTTTTGCGGTAGCGAGCCCGGGGGCTTTCGAGGCTGTCAAAGCAGTCGCGTCTACCATTAAAGAGTCTACGGTTTGTAGTTTGTCTCGGGCACTTGATCGCGACATTGAGGTCGCCGCAGAAGCGGTCGCCCCAGCACCAAGGCGCCGGATTCACACATTCATAGCGACCAGTCCGATCCACATGAAGCATAAGCTCAAGATGGATCCTGAGCAGGTCATTGAGCAGGCTGTTCACGCGGTAAAAAAAGCCCGTCAGTACACAGACGATGTTGAGTTCTCGGCCGAAGACGCGGGTCGCTCAGATATCGATTTCTTGGCCCGGGTCTTTGAAGCGGTGATCGATGCCGGTGCATCCACGTGTAACTTCCCTGACACGGTTGGTTATAACCTTCCATTCCAGATTGAAGAGACGGTCAGAACGCTGTTAACGAAGATCCCAAATTCTGATAAGGCTGTTTTTTCGGTCCATTGCCACAATGATTTAGGGGTGGCTGTTGCTAACTCGCTTGCAGCTGTGCGTGCGGGCTGTCGTCAAATCGAGTGCACCATTAACGGACTCGGTGAGCGTGCGGGTAACACCTCGCTTGAGGAAGTCGTAATGGCGGTGAGGACGCGGTCTGATATTGTCGATGTGGAGACTCATATTGACACCCAACATATCGTTCCCGCGTCACGTCTCGTGTCTTCTATTACTGGATTCCCTGTCCAGCCTAACAAGGCCATCGTTGGCGCTAATGCGTTTGCGCATGAGTCGGGTATCCACCAAGACGGCGTATTGAAACACCGTGAAACGTACGAAATCATGCGTGCTGAAGATGTGGGCTGGAATACAAACAAGATGGTTCTAGGAAAGCACTCAGGACGGGCTGCATTTAAGTCTCGTCTAGATGAACTTGGAATCGTATTAGCGGACGATCAGGCGCTGAATGACGCTTTTGCACGTTTCAAAGATCTTGCTGATCGTAAGCATGAAATCTTCGATGAAGACTTGCAGGTATTGATGAACGCGCAAACGATGGAGGCCGAGAGTGCACGCTACGATTTAGCTGATTTGTCAGTGACATCTAAAATGGGTGTCGCACCAACAGCGCACTTGAAGCTCCGTGTTGACGGATCAGAAATCGATGCCTCGGCTAAAGGTGATGGGCCCGTTGATGCGGTATATAAAGCGATCGAATCCGTCGCCAATTCTGGTAGCGACCTACAGCTATATTCGGTCAATGCGATCACAACCGGAACAGACTCCCAGGGCGAAGTGACTGTTCGTCTTGAAAAGTCGGGTCGTATCGTTAATGGACTCGGTGCGGATACAGATATTGTTGTTGCGTCAGCGAAAGCGTACCTGCATGCGCTGAATTTGATTGAGAAGCCGCTCGACAAAAAACATCCTCAGAGATCTGAAGGTATCTAGTGCAAACATTGCCACCGGCGGAATCGCGCAAGATTCTGGATGCGATGGGCATCACGGTGGTGGTACTTCGTGACAGGTCTGATAAGACCGTGGCTATTGAATCAGATCTGTCGGTATCTGCATTGACGCCGAGGAAGCCGAGCTCAGATTTAATAAAAGTGCGTGCCGAGGGCTCACCAAGCTCCTTTGAGACTGTATCCGCTGAAGGTCAGACAGAGGAAGGCGCCCAAGAGAATGCGCCAGCGAAGTCATCTTCAGTCTCGCCTAATTTTCACGCGCCACTAGCCGTTGCAAAGCCGCTCAGATTCACTCTGGTCAGTGCTGTATCAGCTGATACTCTCCTTGCTTGCGAACTTCCAGAGTGGGCCGGTGGTTTGCTGGAGGGTCGGCTAACGGGTCTTTGTTCCGATCTCTTGAGGGCGCTTTCGCCGTCTGCTCAAGAGGTTGATTGGCAATATTTTCATTGGCCAATAGCTGGGGTTAAGGATCACAGTCACGAGGCGGCCATTGGCGCGTTAGATGCGTGGTTGCATCGACGTTGGGCGGAAACCACCTCAACTGACCCCGTGATTGCATTGGCTGTTTCCCAAATTGATCTTTCATCTATTTTTTCTGACGCGCGGGTACTTCCATCTTTGGGCGAGCTTGCTGTCTCAAGTGACGCCAAGCGCTTGGCGTGGGGAGTGATACAAGAACGCGCTCATGGCTGAGATGCTATCGTTTCGATTAATGGAAGATTCCGATCTCGATGCGGTCTGTGACCTTGAGGCGCGTGCCTATGAGTTCCCATGGTCCCGTGCAGTCATCGGTGGCTGTACGACTGTTCCATACCGAATCTGGCTGGGCTTTCGACCTGACGAATCTATCCATGTATGCCAGGCATTTCTATCGATTACTCTGGGCGAGGCACATATCCTGAATGTATCAGTTGAGTCTTGTTTGCGAGGGCAGGGATTTGGAGGGCAGATGCTCCATCGTTTGATCGAGGATGCTCGAGAGCACGGTGCGAGGCAAATATTTCTTGAGGTTCGTGAATCTAACTCTGTCGCCATACAGATGTACCTCAATCATGGATTCAATGAAGTTGGACGCAGACGGCGCTACTATCCGACTGCTACTGGGCGGGAGGATGCTTTTGTGTATGGGTTGCAATTACGATTTGATCAGATCTGAATACTTGGTCTTAGCCTGATTCAAGGTCATATTTTCGCCAAAACCAGGTACGTCGATGGTTTCTGGGCTTATCTCAAGATCTGAACCTTCAATAATATTTTCACCGTAGTTATAGAGGATTTCGATCGTTCCGTGATCAATTTTATGACGATACCGGGCCTGTCGGGATTGGACCTCATCAGACCCCTCTAGAGGGATGGCGCCATGTCGCGATTTGAGAAGTGTCGCCGTTGCCTCGGGTGACAATATTGCCGCCGTGGCGTTATTACCACCAAAGCCTTTTGCGTTGATCAGCGCTGCCGTGATTCGCTGGTGTCTTGATTTTAAAACAAAGTCGAGACCGTCTTGAACAACATCGGGGGCTAGTGTCTCTACGGTTCCTATCCCAGGTGCGGTTTGCGATGCAAATGCGCCAAGGCTCGCCGCTAATTGGTCGCCACCCGCAGTGCCTTGTGAGTGCCCGATTTGGCTTTTGATTGCGGTTACTGATAATGAATCGAGACCAAATGCTTTTGCGACGCGTGAAAGCACTTCCGACTCGGTTACCCGATTTTGTGGGGTGCTTGTCCCGTGCGCTTGAACCAGCGTTTCATTCGCGAGAGCGTCCTGTCCCAGCAAATCTCTTATGCTTGCAACCGCTTGCGCTAATGTCAGATAGTTACCGGCCCCTGGAGCCGAAATACTGCGCTTTCCTCCATCAGCGTGACTCGCCACGGTCGGCACGGATCCGTAAATTGCGGCACCGAGTTCAATCGCCAATTGATCATCCATCAGGATGATATACTGACTGGACTCAGCCATCGTGAATCCGCAGTTCAGACCAAATGGGCGGCTAGTCTTTCGGTAATCAGGAGTCTCGTCCTCACCTAGTCCATCAAGCTCACGCAGACCTTGATCTTCGGCGAGCGCACCCATCGCACGGAATCCCTCAATAACTTCGGGTGTGATTGGGCAGTCGGCGCCACCGACAATCGCGATCTTGTAGCGCCCCTCCTGAATCCCATCAACCGCGTTGTGCAGGTTATACAGAAAGCTTGCACATGCACCCATCGTTGCCCCTGAACGACCGAGACTTCCAAGCACATAGGCGTTACTAAAATCAGCCGACATTTGGGGATAGCCCAGCGGTAACTGCTTCGATGTTGTGCGCTTTCCAAGTAGCGCACTTTTCAGCATGCCACCAAAACCTGATTCATCCATCTGCCCGATTGATGAGCCCGCAAAAACTGCGATTTGGTTTGGAGCGATGTGTTGTTTGATTTGATGCCATTGGAGTCCAGAGCTCAACCAGCAATCAGATAACGCGAATAGTGCGAGTTGAAGCGTTCTGGGATGATTTCTCGATGGATAAAACAGGTCTGGTCTAAATCCGGTCGGTGCCATTCCTGCCGACTTTACAGATAGTTGGCGTGTACAGGGCTTTAATATGTCACCTGGCTCGACGATATACTCTGTCAATCGATCTTTCTTGCGTCCAATAGTCCACCCCTGGGGAAGTATATTTGGAGCTTGTAGCGGCCCAAGCCAAATGGTTATAGGCTCCTTTGTGTGGCCAGGTCGGTTCATTGGTACCTCATCAGGATTAAACCAATGCGCATGAATCCTGCGGATCAGTGTGTCCTCAAGTACCTGTTGAGCGTGCGCCTTATTCATCGATACTTGAGGCCCCATTCCCATGAGTGCCCCGATTTGGTCAATAGTGCGGGCCTCCTCAGACGCTGATAGCGTGTCTATGATGAGGCGTCTGAACGCCTGATGGTCTGAGCTCCGGCCCGCTGCGTTGATGCCGCCAAATCCGACGATAAGAGGTAATGCAGTCACTATGTTGTCCGCGATTCAAAGGGTATAATGTACCAAGACGAGGCCCAGTTGTGCTATGCAGAATCATCGCTTTTCTAATGCTTTGTGGATTCCGAGCCCCCATTTTGACGAAAGACCGACTGATGAAATCAGCCTAATAGTTATTCATGCGATTTCTCTGCCGCCTGAATTATTGAATCCGTTACCCGTGATGGCCTTTTTCCAAGGCACCTTGAATCATGAATCGGATCCATATTTTGATACCCTGAGAGACATGCGTGTCTCTACTCATTTAGTTGTCGGGCGCCATGGAGATGTGTATCAAGCTGTGGAATTTGATAAGCGGGCATGGCATGCGGGGCGGTCTGAATTCGGTGGTCGAGCGTCGTGTAACGATTTTAGTATTGGGATTGAATTAGTAGGCCCGGAAGAAGGCCCCTTCACTGATGCCCAGTACCATTCGCTCAATACGATTTGCTCAGAGCTATGTGGGGCCTACGAAGTCGATGCGGAGCGAATCGTTGGTCACCGGGATATCGCTCCTGGACGTAAAGTCGATCCAGGAGCTGATTTTGAGTACTTTAGGATTCGGCCATCTGCTAAATAGGGGGCGCTAGGGCGAGCGCGAGGGGGATCCATACAATCGCTGCTATGTTTCCAATTAAAACGATCGAAGCGACTCGGGTAGGTTCTTGCTTGTATTGTTCCGCCAGCATGAAGCAAAGCACAGCGGGCGGGAGTGCCGCGAAAAGTAAAAAAACGCTCCATTGAATTGGGTTTAAATTTAGAAGTGGCTTTAGTAGAAATGCGATCACAAGACTAACCAGTGGGCACCATATCGCCCCGAGAACTGCTATCTTTAGATCGCGAGTGGAGACACTATTCATGCGGATCCCGAGTGCGAACAACACCAGCGTCACCCCCGTATTTGCCAAGAAATCTAACGGTATCAGTATTGTCTCGTTTAACTCCACTGGCGTTAGAACGACCATTATTCCGGCTATGGTTGCGAAGACGGTTGGAGCTGAGATTGGGTTAATAATTTTTGCCTGACTGTCCAGGATATAAAATCCAAGTGAGAAGTGTAAAAATTGCGAGACGATGAACACGATTACGATAGCGGGCATTGCGTCCTGGCCGAATGCCAAAAGGACCAGCGGAAATGCTAGGTTTCCAGTGTTAGTAAACATCATTGGTGGGACAAATGTTTTCGGTTCAATTTTGAAAAATAGACAGAGAAGCCATGTGATTAATCCGCAACCCAAAATAATGCAGGCCACTCCGATTGCCAGGATGACATACTCTTCGAGTTGAACATTTTTGCCCGCCAACACAGAAAAAATAAGAATAGGGACGAGTAATTCCATGCATAGCTTATTGATCACGGATATGTCTGGTCTACGCCATCTTCCGTAGATGTATCCGATAATTACGACTATCAGAACAGGGATGACGCTCCGTAGAATTCGATCAATAATTAAGTCATCAGGCACGTGGCTGGCGGTTCCTCTTCGATAAGTCTTATTTAGGGTAGTGTCTAGCGATTTACCTTTGGACTATTTTCGGTGAAAACCGTCTGGGATGATCAGAATATCTTGGTTTATATCTTTGATACGGGTTCGACCACAGAGCCCCATTGTTGTTTCCAGCTCTTTATGAATAATTTTCAGGGCATCGGTCACACCCTGTTCTCCGTTGGCTCCAAGTCCATAGGTATAGGCTCGGCCTATCATTGTTCCTTTAGCTCCCAGAGCAATCGCCTTTAGTACATCCTGACCTGAACGAATCCCGCTATCAAACAACACTTCAGTTTCATGGCCAACCACATCTACGATGCGCGACAACATCCGGATTGAGCTTGAGGCACCATCCAGTTGACGGCCACCATGGTTAGATACGACGATCGCGTCGGCACCTAGTTCGGCAGCTTTTTTTGCGTCATCTGCGTCTAGGATCCCTTTCAGGATTACCTTACCGTCCCACATGTCTATTAGCTGTCCAATACGTTTCCAGTCCAACGACTGATCAAATGCCTCCGCTGTCCAGCTGCTCAGTGAGGACGCGTCGCTCACACCTTTTGCATGGCCAACGATGTTGCCAAAGAACCGCCGCTTTGTTCCCAGCATTCCGAGGCCCCAACTCACCTTGGTCATCATGTCAGCAATTGATCTCGCTGTGAGCTTGGGGGGGGCAGATAGCCCATTCTTTAGGTCTTTATGCCGCTGTCCAAGCATCTGGAGGTCGACTGTGATGACAAGTGCCGAGCACTTGGCTGCTTTGGCACGTTCCATCAGCCTGCGCATGAAATCGTCGTCTTTCAGGGTGTACACCTGAAACCAAAACGGATGATCTGTATGCTGTGCGACGTCCTCGATCGAACAAATCGACATAGTCGAGAGCGTGTAGGGGATCCCGAATTTCGCGGCCGCGCGGGCGGCTTTGATTTCACCATCTGCACATTGCATCCCTGCCAGGCCGACGGGCGCAAGAGCCACTGGCATCATTACATTTTTGCCGACCATGGTTGTCTGGGTTGACCGGCCCTCCATATTGACCGCAATTTTTTGACGGAAGTGTAACTCTTGGAAGTCTGAGGTGTTTTCAATGAAGGTTTGTTCGGACCAGCTCCCGGTCTCCGTGTAGTCGTAGAACATTTTCGGAACCCGACGCCGGTAGATCCTTTTCAGATCCTCAATACACGTAATGACCGCCACTGGATAGATTCTCTTTTCGGCTTCGATAAGATTCTCAGGCTAATTAAATTAATCCTTCTGATTTACTGTCTCATCCCAGAGATCGTAACAGGCCAACCCAACAACAAATACTGCGATGATGGCAAATGGTAGGCCTCCCCAGAAACCAGCGAAACCGGTCGAGATACTATGAGACAAACCAAAAATAAAGATCGCAAACAGTATTATTGCGATTAAACCAAGGATCTGTTTTACACGTTGTGAAAGCATTAGGCTTCTCCTTCGTCAAAGAGCGCGGTCATGAACCAGCGCGCTGTTCTTAGTAAACGGGCGTCGTCTCTGCGACGGCCGATCATCTGAAGTCCGATGGGGAGGCCGTTTTCACCCTGTAAGATTGGTAGATTCAGACTCGGAAGACCGGCTAGGGTCCAGACGGTACAGAAGATGGGGTTCCCCGTGTTCCCTTCGCTCAAGGGCGGCGCCTCACCCGACGATGATGGGGACAGGATCGCGTCAAAGTCCTCAAAGAAGTTATTGAAAAACTCAGTAAGTGAGTCGCGGATTATCAAGGCCTCCTCGTATTGGCTTCGTGGGACAGATCGAGCCTCAGTGAGCATTTGAGTCATGACCTCAGATAACTGACTATTACCGATAAAACCCATAGCATCAAACGCATGATAGGCCTCGGTGAGATGTATCGTGCGTTGCGCCTCAATCAGTTGCCCGAAAGTAGGTGGAGTTTCTAGAATTTCGACCCGTCCTTCGAGTGAATCCGCCACTTCACGGAAGCCTTCGGTACAAGCGTCCGACTGGAGGTCGCTGTATGGCAGTTTAAAGATCGCAAAATTGGGCTCCATCGGCGGTTCGGCCTTGACTCCTGCGAAGCATGACGGCCGGGGCACCGCTATACTGTGGGGATCACGGCTGTCATGGACCGATAGCACATCTATCACTAATCCTAGGTCCTCTAATGATGTCGCGAATAACCCAATCTGGTCCAGTGTCGGCGATTGCTCGAAGACCCCAGTCCTCGGAATGATTCCCGCAGATGGCTTCATGGCATATACGCCACAGTAGGAGGCGGGACGTATAACTGATCCGTTCGTCTGTGTCCCGATGGCTACCGGGACATCGCCCGAGGCGACGGCAGCGGCAGAGCCCGCCGATGATCCGCCTGGCGTGTGCTCAAAAGATAGTGGGTTCTTAGTTCGTGCTGGATTTAAGAATGCAAACTCAGTTGTCTCAGTCTTGCCCAATATGACGGCGCCTGCGGCCTCAAGCGCGTCAACCAAGGCTGCGTTTACCTCAGATACTTCGCCCATCAACGTTGACCCACATCCGTGTGGCATTCCCTCGACTTCGATGATGTCTTTCACACCAACCGGGCATCCATGCAAGCTACCAAAAGCGCTCCCATCGTTGCGCATCCAGTCCAACTCGTCGGCGCATTTTAGTGCACGCTCCTCGTCGACATAAGACCAAGATCCGTTGGTCTCATTGTCACGGATACGTCCCAGACAGTGCTCGACCCATTGCCGAGAGGTCAGATGACCCTCGGCAATTGCTTTTACGGTTTCGGCGATTGATTGACCACGCTCAGCCATTAGGGAACATATTCCCCGAAGAGGTAGTCAGGGAGCCAGAGTGCGATACCAGGGAATTGGTAGAGCAGTAGCATGCACAGAATTACGATTCCGAGGTAAGGCATCAAGCCTCTAAATATATCCAAAAGCTCTATCTGATCCTTCAGGACCCCTTTCAAATAATACGCCGACATGGCCATGGGCGGAGTAAGGAACGATGTCTGCAGATTGAGCGCGACCAGCATCGCGAAGAAGTAGGGATTTACCCCAAAGTTGTCGAGCATCGGCAGGAAGATCGGCACGAAAATGATTAGGATCTCAGACCACTCAAGCGGCCACCCGAGCACAAATATGATTGTTTGCACCATCACAAGAAACTGCCAAGGCGCTAGCTCCATGGAAAGTACCCAGTGCTCGATGACGTCGTGACCACCGAGGTATGAAAAAATCGACGCAAACGTCCAAGAACCTACGAACAGCCAGCACACCATCGCGGTCGCCTTCGCACACAAGAACACGCTCTCCTGGATCTTTTGCCACGTCATGGCCCTGTAGAGTGCGGCAAGAATCATGGACCCAAGAGCACCCATAGCGGCGGCCTCGGCCGGGGTTGCCAGCCCTCCTAAGATGGATCCTAGCACTGTGACAATAAGCACCGTGAGCGGAACAAACGAAAAAAGGAGATCTTTATATATTTCAATGGCCGGTGGGATCGATTCTTTGGCGGGCTTCGGCGCGATAGAAGGGTTGATCATGACCCGGATGATCGCGAGGACGATATATAAACCTGCCAGCAACAGCCCTGGAAACATTGCTGCCGCATAGAGCCGAAGCGGAGACAGCTCGGCGATTGCCGCGTATACGATCAGCATAATCGATGGTGGGATCAAGATCCCGAGCGTGCCGCCAGCGCAGATAACGCCGGCCGCAAACTTCTTATCATAGTTGGCGTTGGCCATGGCAGGGTATGCTAGGAGCCCCATCAGGGTGACAACTGCGCCCACGATGCCCGATGCCGTCGAGAAAACTGCGCAGGTGACCAGGGCCGCGATCGCCATTGAGCCGGGGAGGTTGTGCGCGGCCATTTGCAGGGACCGGAACAGCCTGCCGACGATGTCAGCACGTTCGACGACGTAACCCATGAACAGGAACAGCGGGATTGCGACCAGTGTGTCGTTTTCCATCACCGAGTAGGTATTTTGGTTCAGCAGGTAAAAGATCTGGTTGTTGAATAGATCCCCAAAACTTTCTGGGGCCTGGTAGTAGGCGTAGTAACCGAAACCAACACCCATTGCGATTAAGGTGAATGCGATAGGGAAGCCAAGTAAGACTAATACTATAAACAGGCATAGCATTAATATCGCCACTTCGGGATTTGTCATGCTTGTTTCTCCTGTTGCTCAGCTTCTTCCATTAACAGTTGCTCAGTCTCTTTGACGTCGCTCAGGCGTTCCATCCACTTATCTTCTTGTATTGCTCGAATGCATCGGCAGATCTCGGCCGCGCCCTGCAACATAAGCAGCACTCCCGCTATCGGTATAAGTGTCTTGAAGAAATAGATCTGGATTCGGGCTGGGCTGTTCCAACTAACTTCTTTATAGCGCCAGCTATCTGCGGCAATTTCCGCTCCGTACCAAAACAGAGCGAGCATCCCGGGGAAGAAGAACAGGATGTATAGGACCAGATCGATTTTCCCTTGTGTTCTTGCTGGTAGCAGTCGATAAAGGAAGTCGCCGCGGACATGTGCGTCTTGGGCAAGGGCATAGGGCCCTGCCATTAAAAACAGGGCTCCGTACATCTGGATCATCATATCCATCGACCACACAGTCGGGGCGTTCAGTACGTAGCGCACGAACACCTCATAGGACACCGAGAGTGTCAAAATTAAAATACACCAACCGAAGGCTCTGCCAACCCAAACGTTGAGGCCCTCGATCGTATACACAAAACGGTCCACGATTTATCTACTCCAAAAAGAAAGCCTTCCGGCCTTAGGTCTTGCCACCGCACCTTGCGGCGTTGGTTAGGGGCTATTTAACCGGTGGCAATTTTAATACTATTGCTCGAAATTATCTAAAAAAATACCCGAGCCGATGGCCCGGGTATCTTTTGTACACCAGTTGGGATTACCCGAAGTGGTGGTTGTAAGCCATCCGATAATCTGGCTGGTTCAAGTTCAAGTAGTTCATGACGCGCTTAGCGTAAGCCTTCTGCGAGTCGATAACTTTCTTGAAGAACGGATCCTCTGCATTCAGGCGATTCACGACGATATCCCAAGCTTTCAACTGCTCTTTCATTACCGAGTCTGGCGTACGATACACATTAACACCCTGGTTCTGGAGGTTGATCAAATCGTCAGCGTAACGGTTAGTATTGTGCCAGTAGAAGTTCGAGTTCTCCGCCTCAGATGCATACTTCAGGATCGCCTGCAGCTCAGCTGGCAGCCCGTCATATTTCTTCTTGTTGAACGAGATCTCAAAGAATTCCTGTGACTGGTGGAAAGAACCCAGGTGGTAATGCTTGGAAACATCTTGCATACCAAAGTCACGGTCTGACGTTGGGTTGTTGAATTCCGCAGCGTCGATCAAGCCTGACTTCATAGCTGGC
>PAHG01000022.1 GCA_002705795.1 Gammaproteobacteria bacterium | reverse complement strand
GGAGGGTGCGCTCCAGCAAGGAATCCAACAAGGATGTCTTTGTTGGAATTGGCTACCACTGTCGTCACCCCACCGGCAACTGCCGCCCGTGTCTCTGAGGCGATCGTGCCTTTGTGTTCAAGACCCGGCTCTCTCAAGTTGACTCTTAAGTCGATCAGCCCTGGTACAAGCCAGGCTGCCTTTCCATCAATCTCTGTCGCATCAGTCAGGGTTCTTGGATCAACGAATACACCTCGCTCGATGCCGACCTCCGAAGCTCCATGTAGGGGGCTGCCCGGTGAGATAATCTGAACATTTCGGATGGCCGTACTCACGAGTGAGCTCCTTGCTGCGTCGACAATGTCATTGCCATGACGGCCATTCGGATAGCAATTCCGTTGGTCACTTGATCGAGGATGACGGCCTGGCGTCCATCGGCAACCTCATTGGCGATCTCTACGCCGCGGTTGATCGGTCCTGGGTGCATCACGATGGCGTTATCTCTTGCGAGCTTGAGGCGCGCCTCAGTCATTCCATAGAGATTAAAAAACTCACGCTCACTAGGCAGTAATGCATTACTCATACGCTCTTTTTGAAGTCGGAGCAGGACCACAACATCGACACCGCTCAGACCAGCTTCAGTGGTGTGGAAGGTACGCACACCCAGATGTCCGAGATCGGAAGGGAGTAGAGTACCGGGACCGATGGCTCGAATATCGGGACAGCTCATGCCACGAAGGCCATGGATTAAAGATCGAGCGACACGCGAGTGCTTTAAGTCACCAATAATAGCGACCGACAGATTTTCAGGGTCCCCTTTATGCTTGCGGATTGTCATTAAGTCCAAGAGTGCCTGGGTGGGGTGTGCATGTGTTCCATCGCCCGCATTTATGACAGCGATATTTGGAGTCACTCGGTTAGCGATGAAGAAAGGTGCGCCCCCCGCACTATGGCGAACAACGAAAAGATCTGCCTGCATCGCCTCAAGATTTTTTAGGGTATCGAATAGCGTTTCCCCTTTAGATGCGGAGCTTGTTCGAATGTCGAGGGTAACCACATCCGCACTCAGTCTGTGTGCAGCGATATCGAACGTTGTTCGCGTACGTGTGGAATTTTCAAAAAACAAATTCACAACGGTTTTACCACGCAGAAGAGGGACCTTTTTTACCGGCTGTCCTTGTGAAGAGAGGAATGTTTCAGCGGTATCGAGAAGTTCAGTGATGAGGGGTTTTTGAAGACCTTCGGTCGTCAGGAGATGTTTCAATCGTCCGTCTGAGGTGAGTTGGAGCGCAGCTGGACCGTGCATGGCGTTCCTTATTACGAGTCCGGGGTAATGAGCGCTAGAGGCTCGGGTCCGACGAGTTTACACCGCTCAACCCCTTCCTCGCCAAGAGATTCTCCAAGGAAAGTTGGCTCGATCGGTAATTCGCGGCCCCCGCGGTCGAACAAAATACCGAGATCGATTGTACCTGGGCGGCCATAATCAAACAGAACATTGAGGGCTGCGCGGATTGTGCGGCCGGTGAAAAGCACGTCGTCGATGAGCAAGATATTCTCGCCATTCAACTGCTGTGGCATCCGGTCTGTGGTCCCGGACCGTTTGAGCCCACTAGTCTCGAAGTCGTCACGATAAAGAGAAATATCGAGCATTGCAGGCTCGTTCCATTGCAGGGCTTCGCATAGGCGTGTCGCGACCCAAGCGCCACCGGTATGGATGCCAACCACCAATGGGGTGCCTCTGTGGTAGGCGTTATCAACCTGGTTGATTAGATTACGAAGTGCGTTTTCAGTCGCTCTCTGGGATCGAACCTCATGCATGTTGCGCTCCCAGCCAGCGCTCAAGGATTACGCTTGCTGCTGTTGCATCAAGTTTTCCATCTTGATCGCTAGCTTTGCCCTTGTAATTTAGGTATTCGCGAGCTTCTCGAGTACTGTGGTACTCATCAATAAACGCCACTTCTACACCGAATCGTCCATGGATGCGTTGGCCGAATTTTTTCGCATACTTAGCCACCTCACTCACTGTCCCGTCTTCATGTAATGGTAGTCCAACGACGACGATATCGGGCCTCCATTCATTTAGGAGCTCTTCAATCGCATCCCATCGAGGTGTTCCGTCTTTGGCCGGTATGGCCATAAGGGGGGTCGCTGATTGGGTCAGAGTTTGTCCGGTTGCAACCCCGATACGAGACAGCCCATAGTCAAAGCCGAGTGCTAACGGCATTAGGCGTGGCCCGCACCTTGTGCTAATTGAATTGGATCGATGCCAAGTTGAGCCAATGCAGCACGCTGTCTATCCGTGGTCGGAATCTGAAAAATAACGTCTGAGTTCCAGGGTACGTTGATCCAGGTATTTGCGGCCATTTCTGATTCCAGTTGGCCCTCAGACCAGCCTGAGTACCCTAAAATGAAAATAGCATCGCCTTGATTCAATGCATTGGTCGCCAGTGGTAATACCTCAGGACTTGAAGCGAGATAGAGCCCATTGAGTACCTCAACGACATCCTCTGTGATTGGATGGTTGGAAAGTAAGAATCCTCGCTGAGGTTCTACCGGTCCCCCAGTCATGACTGGCACATCAGGATCCAGTGAGTCTGCTGATTCGAGGCCTAGTTGTTCAAATATTTCCTGAACCGAGAATTCGGTTGTTTTATTTACAATAAATCCCATCGCACCTGATTCACCGTGTTCACACATCAGCACTAGTGCGGAGTCAAAAACACCGTCTTTGAGGTCGGGCGTTGAGACTAAAAATTGGCCATTCAATGTTGTTTGGCCTGAATCATCGCTCATGGATTGGATCTCTTTCGTGGCTTCGTCGGGTTAGTTTAGCTCACTCATCGAAAAGTGCTTCGAAAAAGTTTTGCCCGATCGTCGTACCGGCTTGAGCATCAATCTCACGAACACAGGTCGGGCTCGTTACATTGATTTCCGTCAAGTGGCCGCCGATGACGTCGAGTCCAACAAATAATAAACCCCGCTCGCGCAGAGCGGGACCAACAGCTTTGGCGATCTCTCGTTCACGATCTGAGATGGGCATCGTAACTCCTCTTCCGCCAGCGGCTAAGTTACCACGCGTTTCGCCCTGGGATGGGAACCGTGCGAGAACGTGCGGTATCGGTTTACCGTGCAACACGAGAACGCGCCGGTCACCGTCGATGATTTCTGGCCGATACTCTTGCGCCATTACCAGCCGCGACTCGTTTGGAGAAAGAGTCTCTAGCACTGCTCCAAGATTTAAGCCATCTGCGGTGATCCGGAAGATTCCAGAGCCACCCATGCCATCGAGCGGTTTAAGAATGATGTCGCCCTGCATTTTTTGGAACGTCCGAATGTCTTCGTGTTTTGATGAGACGACTGTCTTCGGCATCAACTCGCTGAATTCTGTCGCGAACAGTTTTTCATTACAGTCGCGAATCGCTTGTGGGTCGTTAACCACCTGTATACCCAAGTTTTTAGCTCGTTCTAAAATGTGAGTGCCGTACAAATATTCGCTATCAAATGGTGGGTCTACGCGGATTACAACGATATCTAAGGTGGTGAGTAATACCTTAACAGGGTCTCCCAATACGGCAAAATTTTCCGCTATCCCATCGGTGACTCTGACTTCTTGCATGATGCCTTTCGCGTCACCGTGATCAAGACAGAGTCCGTGTTTCGGGAGATATACAATCTCATGCCCAAGTTCTTGTGCCGCGAGCATTAGAGCAAAACTAGTGTCCTTATGAGGCTTAATGCTCTCGATCGAATCCATCCAGAATCCAATACGCTTTTTGTGTGTTTCCACGCTCTTTCCTAGTACTGGCCGTATTGCTGTCCGAGCAAAGTAAGACCAACAATCGCTGCGGTCTCGGTTCTCAGTATTCTGGGGCCAAGTGACATCGGTTTCACCTGCTTTTTGTATAGAAAGTCCAGTTCTGCATCACTAAAACCACCCTCGGGGCCAATCAGTAAGAGTGCCTCATGGTCGGGATTGATCTGCATTGAGTCAGTTGCTGGATGCGCGACAATTGTTTGTCCAGGTAGTGCGAGTTCATTCAGTTGCCGCGGTTCACGAAGTACAGGAACCCAATCATTGTCTGACTGTTCACAGGCGCTCACGAGGATTTCTTTCCAGTGATCCCGCTTTTTTTCGAGTCGGTCTGCCTTCGGTGGTGAATCAGTGAATTGAGTAATGATCGGTTGAATTGCGCTCACACCAAGCTCGGTAGCTTTTTGTAACGCCCAATCAAGGCGATCATATTTAATCAACGCAAGACCAAGTGTCACTGGAAGCCTCTGGTCTGGACTTTCGGTGATGGCCATGAGTTCAATTGTTGTTTCGCGCTTACGGATCTCTTTGACAGTTGCCTCGCATGTGCGGCCACAACCGTCAAAAAGTCGAATGATTTGACCTGGTTTCGCGCGTAAGACGCGAGACAGATAGTGGTGGTTACGTTCAGATAAACTCACCTCGTCTGTCGCGTGACCGATGGTATCCGCATACAGACGAGGTGTTCTCATGGTTAGTACTTGTAGGCTTCTGGTTTAAATGGGCCTTCGACTGATACACCAATGTACTGTGCCTGATTTTCGGTCAGTTTGGTGATGACACCACCAAAGCCTTCGACCATGTACCTTGCTACTTCTTCATCAAGGTGCTTTGGCAGCACTTCAATCTGAATGTTGTCCGCTTTGTCAGCGTCGGCCAGCTTCGCGAAGCCGCGCTGATACATTTCTATCTGCGCAAGAACTTGGTTGGCAAATGATCCATCCATTATCCGAGATGGATGGCCAGTGGCGTTGCCTAAGTTCACAAGACGGCCTTCTGCAAGTAACAATAAATAGTCATCCCGCGCATCGGAGCGGAAGACCTGATGTACTTGGGGCTTCACCTCTTCCCAAAGCCAGTTTTTGCGCATGTATGTGGTGTCAATTTCGTTATCGAAGTGACCAATGTTACAGACGATCGCGCCTTTTTTTAGGCATTGAAGCATCGCACTGTCGCACACATCGATGTTGCCGGTTGTCGTCACGAGCACGTCAGTGTCGTCGAGGAGCCGTGTATTAATATCTTGAATTTCCCCTGTTTTGAGGCCGTCACGGTACGGGCTGACAACTTCAAAGCCATCCATGCAAGCCTGCATTGCGCAAATTGGATCGGATTCGGTGACCCGAACAATCATTCCCTCTTGACGGAGACTCTGCGCTGAACCCTTGCCCACATCGCCGTAGCCAATGACGAGTGCACGTTTACCTGAGAGGAGCATGTCCGTGCCACGTTTCAGTGCGTCATTGAGTGAGTGACGGCAACCGTACTTGTTATCGTTTTTTGACTTGGTAACGGCATCATTGACGTTAATTGCTGGAATCTTCAGCTCACCATTGTTCAACATTTCGACTAAGCGATGGACGCCTGTTGTTGTCTCTTCAGTGACGCCATTGATGTTAGCTAGCATCTCTGGATATTTCTCGTGGACCATCGCAGTTAAATCACCGCCATCATCAAGAAGCATGTTTGCATCCCATGGCTTGCCATTTTTTAGGATGGTCTGCTCAACACACCATTCGCCTTCTTCGTTGGTTTGGCCCTTCCATGCGTACACAGGGATACCCGCGGCAACGATCGCCGCTGCCGCTTCATCCTGTGTTGAAAAGATATTGCAAGAGCTCCAGCGAACTTCGGCACCGAGTGCAACGAGTGTCTCGATCAACACAGCGGTTTGCACAGTCATATGAATACAGCCGATGATCTTTGCGCCCTTCAAAGGCTGCTCGGCGGCATATTTGTCTCGGAGACGCATCAAGGCTGGCATTTCGTTTTCAGCCAGGCGGATCTCTCTGCGTCCCCAATCTGCCAACGACAGATCCTTGATTTTGTAATCGCCTTTCAATAGGTCGTTCGGTAGTGCGCTCATAATATTGCCTCTTTGATACTTAAAGCTTCGCAGCTGCGTCAGCTAGTGCTTGCGCGCGATCCGTGCGCTCCCAGGTTAAATCCAAATCATCACGTCCAAAATGGCCATATGCGGCTGTCGGACGGTAAATTGGTCGATTCAAGTCCAGCATGGTGGAGATCGCTCTCGGGCGTAGATCGAAGTGTGCACGGACCAGCTTATCCAAGTGCGCGTTGCTGAATTTTGATGTGCCAAATGTTTCGACACGAATCGATGTCGGTTCTGCCACGCCTATTGCGTATGACACTTGGACTTCACAGCGGTCAGCAAGGCCGGCAGCAACTATATTTTTCGCAACATAGCGTGCAGCGTAGGCTGCTGAACGGTCCACTTTGGATGGGTCTTTCCCGGAGAAAGCACCGCCCCCGTGGCGTGCCATTCCGCCGTACGTATCGACGATAATTTTGCGGCCAGTCAGGCCTGCATCACCGACTGGGCCGCCGATAACAAAACGACCCGTTGGGTTGATGTGGTATTTGGTTTGGTCGGTTAGCCATGCCTCGGGCAGTACAGGTGCAATGATGTTTTCTTTAACTTCGCGTTGCAGTTGCTCTAAGGAGATGTCTTCATCGTGCTGCGTCGAGATAACTACCGCGTCGATGCCCGCGATAGTGTCGCCGTCGTATGCGAACGTGACCTGGCTTTTTGCATCTGGTCGCAGGTAGGGAAGGTCACCATTCTTGCGGACCTCTGCCAGGCGGCGAACCAGGTTGTGTGAATAATGAATTGGAGCCGGCATAAGGCTGTTGGTTTCGTTGGTCGCGTAACCGAACATCAGGCCTTGGTCCCCTGCACCCTGCTCATGAAATTCTGTTTCATCGACACCCTGTGCAATGTCTTGCGACTGCTTCCCGATGCCATTCAAAACCGCACAGGTATTTCCATCAAAACCGAGCGATGAATGGTCGTATCCGATA
Organism: Gammaproteobacteria bacterium; assembly: GCA_002705795.1. Taxonomy (GTDB): domain Bacteria; phylum Pseudomonadota; class Gammaproteobacteria; order Pseudomonadales; family Litorivicinaceae; genus HIMB30. The sequence goes on along the minus strand of PAHG01000022.1, from coordinate 111,716 downwards.
TCAAGAATCACCTGGCGGATTATGTCCTCGATATCCACCCAAGTATCTGTGCGGACTTCGCCTGAAACTAGAACGAGCCCTGTTTTAACCATCGTTTCAATGCCGGCGCGCGTGTGCTTATCATTTAAAATTAACGCGTCAAGAATCGCATCGGAGATCTGGTCAGCCATCTTATCTGGATGGCCTTCAGATACAGATTCTGAAGTAAAATATGTCCGATTGGTCATTGCAGGAGTCTCAGGCTCGTCACGTAAACATAATTATATAAAGATATCTTTATATGTCAATATTTCCGTATAATCCACGCTTGTGGTTCTTGTCAGGTTTCATAACAATGCCTGTTCTAAATTTGTCTCGGTGATTACAAAGGACGTCATATGACTGACCGCAGGACGCTCGCCAACGCGATTCGATTCTTAAGCATAGACGCTGTCCAGGCAGCGAACTCAGGACACCCGGGAGCCCCAATGGGCATGGCTGATGTGGCCGAAGTACTGTGGCGCGGCGTGCTGAGCCACAACCCGGGAGATCCACAATGGCCCAACCGAGATCGTTTCGTCTTGTCGAATGGACACGGATCCATGCTGATCTATTCATTGCTACACTTAACTGGTTACGATGTCACGATCGACGATCTGAAATCGTTCCGACAGCTTCACTCAAGGACTCCTGGCCATCCTGAGTTTGGCTATACGGCGGGCGTTGAGACAACAACAGGTCCTCTAGGACAGGGACTTGCCAACGCTGTCGGTATGGCTCTCGCCGAGAGAACGTTGGCCGCTCAATTCAACCGAGAACAGTTCCCGATTGTTGATCATTACACCTACTGCTTTGCGGGAGATGGATGTTTGATGGAGGGGGTGAGTCATGAGGTGTGTTCGATGGCCGGGACTTTGGGTCTCGGTAAACTGATTGTTTTTTACGACGACAACGGTATCTCAATCGATGGTGATGTGCGCGGTTGGTTTAGCGATGATACGCCAGCGCGTTTTGAGTCCTACGGATGGCAGGTAATCCGCGGTGTCGACGGACATGACGCTGTAGAGGTAGAGACGGCATTAAGAACAGCTCGTCAGGAAGCGTCCCGGCCGACCCTGATTTGTTGTCGAACCGTGATCGGGTTTGGGTCGCCAAATCTTGCAGGAAGCGAAAAGACACACGGGGCGCCCCTCGGGGATACTGAGATTCGGGCAACCCGTGAAGCGATGGGTTGGTCGAATGGTCCGTTTGAGGTTCCGGTTGATATTCAGTCAGCTTGGGATGCCCGGGAACACGGCGCCACAGCGCAGGCTGAATGGGATCAACTCTTTGCGGACTATAAACAGAAGTATCCGGCTTTGGCCTCCGAATTTGAGCGTCGCATCCAAGGTGATCTGCCGGCAAACGCTTTAGCAGATTTCGACCGGGCGATTTCCGATACGCAAGCCGAATCTCCAAATTTTGCGACTCGGAAAGCCTCACAGAACGCGATCGAATTGGTTGCAAAACTACTCCCTGAAACCTTGGGTGGTTCAGCAGATTTGGGACATTCCAACCTGACGGTATGGTCGGACTGCCTGGCCAACAGCAAAGAAAATCCAGGCGGAAACTATGTGCACTACGGTGTCCGTGAGTTTGGTATGTGCGCGCTGATGAATGGGGTAGCCCTACATGGTGGATTCCTTCCGTTTGGTGGCACCTTCCTCATTTTCATGGAATATGCCCGGAACGCTGTACGTATGGCCGGTTTGATGAAGCAACGGGTGATCTATGTCTTTACTCACGACTCGATTGGTCTGGGCGAGGATGGTCCGACACACCAGCCGGTTGAGCAACTGGCAAGCTTACGATCTACTCCAGGGCTGGAGACGTGGCGTCCCTGTGATACCACGGAAACTTTTGTCGCCTGGAAAGAAGCCGTGAGCTATCAAGGACCCACCGCACTCGCACTTTCGCGCCAGGGGCTAGCAAACCAGTCGCGTGACCCACAACAAGTTGCGGACATTGCTCGTGGTGGCTATGTGTTGACGAAAGAAACAGCTGCTCTTGAGTTGATTTTAATTGCCACAGGCTCTGAGGTCGAGTTAGCTGTCGCAGCGGCCGACACACTTGGCGGTGGCACTCGTGTTGTCTCGATGCCCTCCACAAGCCGGTTTGATCAGCAGGACGACGCCTTCCGTGAGTCAATACTTCCCGGATCATGCACCAAGCGGCTAGCGATCGAGGCGGGCCACCCTGATGGATGGTACAAGTACGTTGGACTGAACGGCGACGTCATCGGCATGCGAACCTTTGGCGAATCAGGCCCTGGCGCTGATGTGATGAAACACTTCGGGTTCACTGTCAATCATATCGTCACCAAAGCGAAGGCGCTTTAATTGGTCTGGCGGCTAGGAATTAATGGTTACGGCCGAATCGGTCGGTGTGTTGTTCGTGCACTAGCTGAGCGAGGTCTCTTTGACCGTATTCAGCCCGTTCTAATCAACGACCCTGCAGATGCCGCAAGCCTGGTGCACATGACACACTTTGATTCTACACACGGACGTTCAGGGTTTTTGTTTCAAGAGGACCCAGCTGGCGGATATCTTCTCAATGGTCGAAAAATTGCTCTAAACCAAAGTTCATCACCGGATACGATTGATTATCAGAAGACGCCGGTCGATGTCGTTTTAGAAAGTTCTGGTCGCTTCGCGAATCGTGAATCAGCCGATGCTCATGTTAGCGCGGGCGCTCCCCGGGTCTTGATAGGAGCACCAGGAGGCCCTGATGTTGATTTGACAGTGGTCTTCGGTTTGAATCACAGTAGCCTCTCCGACTCACATCGAGTCATTTCTGCGGCCAGCTGTACGACTAATTGTCTCGCGTTGGGGGTGTCTGGCCTGACCCAATCGCTTGAGATCGAACGCGGGCTCTACACCACAATCCACTCGGTTACCAATGATCAAGTGTTGATCGATAGCGCGCATAAGGACCCGCGCCGTGGTCGCTCTGCACATAGCTCAATGATTCCTACGACTACCAATGCCATTAGAGCACTAGAGTGGGTTATGCCCGAGCTGTCTGGACGGATTCAGGGATATTCGATGCGCGTTCCCACGCAAAATGTATCTTGTGTAGATTTAACTGTGGAATTTAGTCGCGAAGTAACGGAAACCGAAATCATGGGGGCGATGTATCAGTGGTCACAAATTCAGGGCGGGTTGTTTGCTGTTAATGAAGACCCGCTGGTCTCGATTGATTTCAACCATAATCCCGCATCATCAATTTTTGATGCAACCCAGTTGATGGTTAACGGACGGCTAGTGAAGTTGCTGTTTTGGTATGACAACGAATGGGGATATTCCAATCGTGTCGTTGATTTATTGTTACATTGGCAGTCCATTTCTAGAGCGTAATTTGGATGATAAAAACTATGTCTGAACTAATGGTGCAAGGAAAGCGCGTGTTGGTTCGCCAAGACCTAAATGTTCCATTCAGAGATGGCCGAGTAGCTTCAACAGCCAGGATTGATGCAGCGCTACCGACGATTGAAGCATTGCTTGGAAAGGGTGCAAGAGTTGCCGTGATGAGCCACTCAGGTCGTCCAAAAGAAGGTGTGTGCGAGCCAGAATTTAGCTTGGCACCGGTGGCAAAAATATTGTCCCACAAACTAGGTAGACATGTTCCACTGATCACGGACTGGATTGACGGGTTTGAGCAAACCGACGATCTGGTACTACTTGAAAACGTGCGTTATCTGAGAGGCGAAAAGCAAAACAATGAAGCATTGGCAAGGAAGATGGCTTCTCTCTGTGACATATATTTGATGGATGCCTTCGGAACAGCACACCGCGCGCATGCGTCTACGTGTGGCGTTGGTAGATTTGCTCCTGAAGTGGCGGCTGGTCCACTGATGGCAGCAGAGCTCGATGCTCTTGGGAAAGCTCTTGCAAATCCGGAGCGGCCTGCTGTGGCGATTGTTGGTGGCTCCAAAGTGTCCACTAAGCTTGAAGTGCTGAGAGAACTCGCAAAGCAAGTAGATCAGATCGTTGTTGGTGGGGGGATCGCTAACACATTTTTGGCTGCCGCGGGCTTCCCTGTGGGTAGATCTTTGATGGAGGGAGAATTGATCGGTACCGCCCACCAATTGATGTCAACAACGGATATCCCACTGCCTGTTGATGTCGTGGTCGCGACTGAGTTTGCTGCTGATGCCACAGCGACAGTCAAGCGAGTCGAAGATGTCGCAGATGCCGATATGATTCTGGATATAGGCCCAGATACGCAGGCCTTGTATCGAGGCATGCTGGCATCAGCAAAGACTATTCTGTGGAATGGGCCGGTTGGCGTGTTTGAGTTTCCTCAGTTTCAAGGTGGAACGCGAGCGCTTTCGGAGGCGATCGCTTCGAGTGACGGATTTAGTCTCGCGGGTGGGGGTGATACCTTGGCAGCGATTGAACAGTTTGGAATTACTGATCAAATCAGTTATATCTCGACCGGCGGTGGTGCTTTCCTCGAATTTGTCGAAGGAAAAGAGCTTCCAGCAGTTCAAATGTTGAAGACCAGAAGTAATCCATAAGGAGCTGTCATGGCATTAATCAGTTTGCGCCAATTATTGGACCATGCCGCTGAGCACGGTTATGGGGTTCCAGCATTCAATGTGAATAACCTCGAGCAGATGCGCGCAATTATGGAGGCCGCCGATGCCGTTGAGGCGCCCGTTATAGTACAAGCCTCCGCTGGCGCCAGAAAATATGCGGGAAGCAGATTCCTGAGCCACCTAATCGAAGCAGCTATTGAGGAATTTCCTCATCTCCCGGTATGTATGCATCAAGACCACGGAGCATCGCCAGATGTCTGTCAGCAATCGATTCAATTAGGCTTCTCGTCTGTCATGATGGACGGCTCACTGATGCCAGATCAAAAAACACCTGCTAGCTACGCCTATAATGTGGAAGTGACTGCATTAACAACACGGATGGCTCACGCATGTGGAGTCTCGGTTGAGGGTGAGCTCGGATGTTTGGGTTCGTTGGAAACTGGGCAGGCGGGCGAGGAAGACGGTGTCGGTGCAGAAGGCACCTTGTCGCATGATCAGATGTTGACTGATCCTGACGAGGCAGCAGATTTTGTCAAGGCGACCCAGGTCGATGCACTTGCGATAGCCATCGGAACTTCGCACGGTGCCTATAAGTTCACCCGTCCACCGACCGGAGACATTCTCGCGATCGACCGAATCAAGGCGATCCATAAACGGATTCCAGACACGCATCTCGTGATGCATGGATCGAGCTCGGTTCCGCAAGAATGGCTCGCTGTGATTAATGAGTTTGGTGGTGAAATACCAGAAACTTATGGGGTTCCAGTAGAGGAGATTCAGGAGGGTATCAAGCACGGCGTCCGCAAGGTAAATATCGATACTGATCTGCGTTTGGCGTCTACTGGCGCGATTCGTCGATATCTTGCGAAAAATCGAGCCGAATTTGATCCGCGGAAATACCTAAGCGAAGCCACAAAAGCGATGAGTGAAATTGTTAAAACTCGCTACGAGGCTTTTGGTTGCGCAGGTCAGGCACCGAGGATCAAGGTTATCGGTCTTGAAACTATGGTAGGCCGCTATTCTGAAGGCGAATTGGATCCGAGGATTTCCTGAACGCAAACCAGAGAAGAGTCAATGGCTCACCAATCGGTTAATAAATCGAGCATTGAGGTTGATTCGGCCTCAACATATCAAAACAAAACGCGGCAGCGAATTGTTCCGTTGATTTCGGTTAATTTTTTGAGTGCTACGTCGGAGTAGTCCCGATCAATGTCGATCACGACATAGCCAATTTTGTCTGATGTCTGCAGGAATTGAGACCCGATGTTGATGCGATTCTCAGCAAAAATCGAGTTGATTGCAGAGAGCACGCCGGGGCGATTTTCATGCACATGCAATAATCTGTGATGGTTTGGGTGAGGGGGTAAAGCAACCTCCGGGAAGTTTACACTCGTGAGTGTTGAGCCGTTATCTGAGTAACGAACCAGCTTCTCAGCCACTTCTACACCGATGTTTTCTTGAGCTTCTTGCGTCGATCCCCCGATGTGTGGCGTCAGGATCGCATTATCAAAACCGCGTAATGGTGAGATGAACTCATCGTTGTTCGACTTAGGCTCCATTGGGAACACATCAATAGCTGTACCAAGGAGATACTTCTCTTCGAGCGCTTTCGTCAATGCGTCGATATCGACTACCGTGCCACGTGACGCGTTGATTAGAACGCTCTTTGGCTTCATCTGGCTGATACGCTCTTGGTCGATTAAATTACGTGTTGATGGGAGATCTGGTACGTGAAGTGTCACGACATCTGCCTGACCAAGCAATTCCTCGAGGGATGGAATCTGTGACGCGTTACCGAGCGGAAGCTTTGAGACCACATCATAAAAAATCACGCGCATCCCGAGACTCTCGGCGAGCACTGACAACTGTGAACCAATCGAACCATAACCCACGATGCCGAGTGTTTTGCCGCGAATCTCGAATGAATCATTCGCAGTCTTAGCCCAGCCACCGCGATGGGCTTGTGCCGACTTTTCTGGAATCCCACGGAGTAGCAGAATCGCCTCTGCTAGAACCAGCTCAGCGACTGAACGCGTATTCGAGTACGGCGCGTTAAAAACAGCAACGCCATGTGCTGTTGCCGCTGCGAGATCCACCTGGTTGGTCCCAATGCAGTAACACCCCACAGCAACGAGTTTGTCGGCCACCTCGAAAATATCTTGAGTCAGAGTAGTTCGGGATCGAATGCCCAAAAAATGAACCCCTTGAAGCTTCGCTTTCAGTTCGTCGCCGGTCAGAGCGGTCTTAACGGTCTCAGTATTCTGATAACCTGCTTCCCGGAAGATACGTTCTCCAGACGGGTGGATGCCTTCAAGTAAAAGCACTTTAAGCTTCGATTTATCGAACGAAGTGGTCATTAATCGTCTCATGAGAATTCAAGAATGTCTTTGTCGGAAGCCAATAACAAAACGTCAGCAGGGCGTTTCGCAAATAAACCACAGGTTACAACGCCCGGGATTTGATTGATCGCTAGCTCTAATGATTTTGGGTCGTTTATGCACATACCATGCACGTCCAAAATGAGGTTGCCGTTATCAGTAACGATGCCTTGGCGATACTCTGGATCGCCGCCAAGCTCAACCAAAGCGCGGCCAACCAAGCTTCTTGCTAGTGGTATTACTTCAACTGGCAGCGGGAACCTGCCGAGCAAGTCGACATATTTAGAGTCATCAGCGATGCAAACAAATTGTGCGGATGCCTCTGCGATAATTTTTTCGCGTGTCAGCGCCGCGCCACCGCCCTTGATCAGGTTCAGATTTGTGTCTGCCTCGTCCGCCCCGTCAACATATACGGGTAACGTTCCGGTCGCGTTCAGATCGAGTAGTGCAATACCGTAATGTTCTAGCCGCTCTGCGGTCGCTTCAGATGATGCGACTGCTCCCAGGACTTGGATTTTGCTTTCGGCCAGCACATCGATAAAGCAGTTAGCGGTCGAGCCTGTGCCGATCCCAATTGGTGTTTCAGAATCAATAAGGTGCCTGACTTTTTCAAAAGCTGCCTCGGCCACCCGGCGTTTTTTCGCATCCTGACTCATCGTGCTCTCCATAAAACGGGGCAAAATAATAGCTGTTGGCAGTCGCAGACGCTATGATATTTGGCTTCGATTTGGAAATCTCATGTTTGACGCCCTAATTAAAAAAATTCTGTCAGCGCGCGTTTATGATGTCGCGACGGAAACCCCTGTCCACCCGGCACCTTTTTTATCAAAGCGGCTCGGTCGCCCCATTCTTCTGAAACGTGAAGATTTGCAGCCTGTGTACTCGTTTAAGTGCCGGGGTGCGTACAACAAGATGGCAGGTATTTCTGGAGAAGTTCTCGCGAAGGGGGTCATCGCTGCATCGGCTGGCAATCACGCTCAAGGCGTTGCCTTGGGGGCTCAAAAATTAAAAATCCCCGCGGTCATTGTGATGCCAACGACAACGCCGGCGATCAAAGTACGCTCTGTCAAAGCACGAGGTGCACAAGTGGTACTTCACGGTGACAGCTTTGATGAGGCCTTTGCCAAAAGTCAGGAATTGGTTGCGGATAATGGATACACCTATCTGCACCCATTCGATGATCTTGAAGTCATCGCTGGTCAGGGCACTGTCGCGGTCGAGTTGTTGCGGCAGGTCACCCGCCCAGTCGACGCGATATTCATCCCTGTAGGCGGGGGTGGCTTAGCGGCGGGAATGGCGGCGTACATCAAATATGTTCGCCCCGAAATCAAAGTCATCGGGGTTGAGCCTGAAGACGCCGCTTGTCTTGATGCAGCGATGAAAGCGAAAGAGCGAGTTGTGCTTTCGCAAGTCGGGCTATTCGCAGATGGTGTAGCCGTCAAGCAGATCGGCGAAAATACTTTTAATGTCTTAAAAGATTGCTGCGATGAGGTAATTACCGTCACCACCGATGAGATCTGCGCCGCGGTTAAAGACGTATTTGACGATGTTCGTAGCGTAAACGAGCCAGCCGGTGCACTCGCGGTGGCCGGGCTGAAAAAATTTGCTGAGAGGGAGGGTGCTGGTGATGCACTGATCGCCGTTCTCTCTGGTGCCAACGTCAATTTCGATCGAATTCGTCATGTCGCGGAACGTGCCGAGGTCGGCGAAAAGCGCGAGGCTATTTTGGCTGTCACTATTCCCGAACGGCCGGGCGCTTTTAAAGCATTTTGTGAGCAAATAGGTAACCGAAATATTACTGAATTCAACTACCGGTTCGCTGACCGAGACCAAGCCCACATCTTTGTGGGTGTTACGACAGACCCGACAACAGACGATAGGACGCAATTAATTGATCGTCTAAATGGGGCCGGCCTCCCTGTCGTTGATATGACGGATAACGAACTAGCAAAGCTTCATATCCGGCATATGGTTGGCGGCCGGAGCCCTGAAGCGGGCTCTGAATTAGTCTTTCGTTTCGAGTTCCCAGAACGGCCTGGAGCGCTTCTAAACTTTTTGAACAAGATCGGCTCGCGTTGGAACATCTCTGCGTTCCACTACAGAAACCATGGTGCGGCCTATGGGCGAGTGCTGGTGTCAATGCAGGCATTGCTTTCAGAGCGTGACGAACTGTCAAGCTACTTTGATGACATTGGATATAAATATTTCGATGAGACGGAAAATCTTGCAGTTAGCCTCTTTATGAAAAGTTGATTCTTATAAGTTTCCTTAAATTACTATAAAAATTGACATTTTTATTTTTTATAATATTCTGCACTGAATTGGTTAGGTACAGGATTCATGAATCGTCGCGATCCACTGAGAATGTTAATGATGGTTGGCGGTCTTATTTTGGCCGTAACTTTGGCGCATAGCGCAATCATCGGCGCATAAAGCCGAGCTCCGTGATAATCCAATCGAAGGGCTGGTCCCACTGATCCGGTTCGAATTCTGATTGCTGTAGCGCGAACGCTACCCCGATTCTGAGCGGCGCGTTTGGTCCGCAATGCTCTAGGGCTCGGTCGTAGTAGCCTCCACCCATTCCTAAGCGATACCCCCGTATATCAAATCCACTGCATGGCATGATTAGCCAATCCAGGGCGTCAAAACTGATGATTTCTTCCTGTGACGAGGTTTGAATGCCATGGGCTCCGTCTACCAGTTGTCCCTCGTGATCGAGTGTCGCCATTTCCATCTCTGTTTTTGAAAGTATCCGAGGAATGTACAGTCGGTGCGGTAGCCGCAGCAGTTGTGTGTGTAGTAATGCAAGATTGACCTCAGAGCCGATCGCCATATACGAGCCGATCCGGATGGGATTATTAGGAAGTGTCTTCAGCAATTGATTACTGATCGATATGCTCAATTTTTCTCGTGTGTCGGCCGGGAGACTGTCGCGAGCTTCAAGTAGTTGCGCTCTGATCATATCTTTAGACATAAAGGACCCAAGTTGCCGCTGTCGGTTTAGCCCTTGAACCCAATGGTTCAAGGCGGGAAACGCAAACACACATTAGGCTTTCCTTGAACGGACATGCACACCGTGTGCTCTGTGCTTCCCTGAAATAAGATTATCGGCTCAGGGACATTACCGACTGGCGAGCAACCCAGGGTAATAGAGTATATCAGCCTGCCTCAGTCTCAGACAGACGGTCTAGCGTTGCACGTATTCGTTCGGCCAGGCGCTTGAGTTCATCGTCATGTCCTGTGATCTCGCCCGTGAGGTGTTCATGAGCGATATTGAGCGCAGCCATAACAGCCAAACGCTCGAGAGCGCTATTACCGGTCTTTTCTTGAATCTCGCGCATCCGATTATCGACAAACTCAGCAGCCGCTTCCAACTCATGTTCTTGGCCCTCTGGGCATGTAACTGGGAATTCTCTCCCAAGGATTTGAACGCGAAGGGTTGCGATCTCTGTCATGACAACACCTCATAGTTCCTGAGTCGTCCAAGGACAGAATCGATATGTTGACGTGCCTCGTCGCGTTGTTTCAACAGTTCAGCGCGCGCACGCTTTAGTTGCACCTGCTGCTTCCGCAAATGGCGATTCTCTTGATTGAGACGGTCAGTAAGTTGGATCAGTTTCTCAACTTGCTGTTCCAACTCATGAAAATCATTACGCATTTAGGATTCCCATTAACACCAGTGCATCATACGTCTGCTCACTCTCAGGCACAACAGACGTGATACAGTTATAATTAGGAGGTATACAATGATCGCAGAATTATATCGTTCCATGGACGATTGGTTAGTCGACCAAAACTCCGATATCCGCGCCTCAGCGGTCCAAGGCCTTTTAGCCGGCCTAATGGCAGCCAATATCCAAGTTCGACCTGAAGAATATGTGGCTCGACTGGCCGAATATGCTGATCTCCAACCGGGGGTAATCATTCAAATTACAGAAATGCTAGAGACGCTTTTTGGAAGTCTCCATGAGAGTTGGATAGGCATCGGTTTGGATTTTGAAATGTTGCTGCCTGAAGACGATGAATTTATTGAAGAACGAGCTGATGCGCTCGGAGCGTGGTGTGAATCGTTTTTAGCAGGCCTGGGTCTGTCTGGTGAACTCTCTAAAGATAGAAAGCTCTCTGAAGACGTTCGTCAAGCATTGGAAGATTTATCTGAGATCGCGCGGATTGAAGCCGATGGTGATGACGAGTCCCTTGAAAAAGCGTTCGCCGACGTCAGTGAACACGTGAGACTGGCGGCATTGTTAATCGCAACCGAATTGCGTGGTGATCAAAATGAAGCGCCAAATGAGCCAATCGTGCATTAAGTGAGTACGTCCATGTTTTCTTTGCATGTCTATGAGGAACGCCGAAGCCGGCTAAAGGCGCTGATGCCAGACAAATCGCTGGCTATTATTTCTGCTGCCCACGAAGTCATCCGTAATCGCGATGCTGAGTACCCGTTTAGACAGTCGAGTGATTTTTGGTATCTCACCGGATTTACTGAGCCAGACGCAGTACTTGTGATCGGCCCTGGTCACCCGGATCGATTATTTGTACGGCCAAAAAATCCTGACCAAGAGGTATGGACAGGCCGGCGACTCGGCCCTGAACATGTGAAAACACATTTAGGTATTGATGAGGGTTTTCCGATCGAGGCCCTTGATTCTGAGCTTGGGCGGCTATTGGCTGATGTTGCCTGGGTCGAGTATCCATTTTATTGCCAGAGATCTTCAGAGATTGTTGACCGTACGATCAGGCCCAAAGCAGGCAATTCAAGGCGCCAGGATTTGTTATCCCATCGCGTCGATTTATCGCGCCACTTGCACCAAGCGCGTTTGATTAAATCGCCTGAAGAGGTCGATGCCATGCGCGAAGCGGGCCGGATCTCTGCATTAGGTCATGTCGCCGCAATGCAGGCCTGCGAGCCGGGCATGACAGAAGATCAATTGGCATCCGTCGTTGAACACTGCTTCCGTATGGAGGGATCAGCAGCGGTCGCTTATCAGACGATTGTTGGCGGTGGTGACAATGCATGTATTCTTCACTATATCGATCGAAATGATCGGTTACATTCTGGCGATTTGGTGCTGATTGATGCTGGTTGCGAAATCCAGGGATACGCGGGTGATATCACACGCACATTCCCGGTCAATGGCTCATTTACTGGCGCTCAAGCCGACTTATATGACCTGGTGTTGAGTGCCCAGGCTGAGGCCATTCAGGCGATGGTTGTTGGGAAGTCAATTAAGCTCTTCCATGAAGCAGCGATAAGGCGACTGACCGAGGGGCTAATTGAGCTGAAAATCATCGAGGGTCCACTTGAGGCTGCGCTTGATGACAAGCGATATCTTCCTTACTACATGCATGGAACCGGCCATTTCTTGGGTCTCGATGTACATGATGTTGGTGCCTACGAGGATAGTGGCCAGCCTATTGAGCTCGCTGAAGGCATGGTCATTACATGCGAGCCAGGTATCTATATCAGTAAACTAGCTGGTGCTCCAGCAACGTATCGTGGTGTTGGTATTCGAATCGAAGATGACGTCTTAATCACAAAACGAGGGCCCGACATTTTGACATCGCAGGTGCCCAAGGAGCGGGCAGATATTGAAGCCCTGATGCGAGGCTAATTGTGGAGATTAGTATCGTCGGTGGCGGACCCATTGGCTTGATCGCCGCGCGCGCACTGTCAACAGCCGGTCATCGAGTACGCCTGTTCGATCCATCAACCAATAAGCCAAAAATGTCCCTAGCGCTGGCCGAGTCCACGTTACGCCTTCTGGACTGTATCGGGGTCGAGCTTGAAGCAGGCCAAGACCTTACTGAAATTTTTGTGAACGAGAAAGGATTACCTGGCTCGATGTTGTTGCACGCATCAGAGTGCGGATATCCGCGTTTTGGGCGAGTCATCTGTTCTCAAGCGCTAGAAGAGGCTGTGTCGTTGCATGTATCAGAGTGTGTTGAAACGGTTGCTGTTGAGACGATTCGGGCGCGGAGTGCCCAAGCGAACCCGCATATTCGGCTGGCGACAGGTGAGGAAGTGGCAGCGGACTTAGTGATTCTGGCTGATGGCGGGCGCAGTCATTTGACTCACGCTTTAGGGATGATGGCGCATCACAGACCCTTTGGGCGCTCTGCAATTCTGGGGCGCCTCCGTGTCATTACCCCGATGAAAGGTAGGGCGTATGAACGCTTTATTGGCACAGGCCCTTTGGCGATTCTACCTGTTGAAGAGGATGTGTACGGATTTGTCTGGTCACTCAGCCCAAATCATGCTGGGCAATTACAGCAATCTCCTTCTGAACTTATCGGAGCACTGAAAGATGCTATGCCTCGAGAACTCGGGTCCATCGAACTTATTGCGGATCCTGTAGTGATTCCGCTGGTGGAACGATGGACCGATCAACCTTATCGGCCAGGCGTTGTGTTGATTGGTAACGGTGCGCAGACGATTCATCCTGTTGCAGGCCAGGGCCTTAATTTGGCGCTCCGTGGAGTCACACAAATTACGGCTGAACTGAAGCAGTCAGATCCTGATACAGCTGTGCGAACTGCATTTGCCAATTGGAGGCCGAATCGAGATAAAACTCGATTGGCCTCATCGAGTTTAGAGGCATTGTTTGATCGTGACGTATTACCGAGGAAAATCCTGACGAGTCTTGGAATGGCAGTTGCCGATCAGAGTCCGTGGCTGAAGACTAAAATTGCAGAAGCTGGCATGGGGATAGTCTCTTGAAAACAGCAATTATCGGCGCGGGTTCAATTGGATTGGCGGCTGCTTTGGTGTGTCAGCGAGCTGGGCACTCAGTCACTATTTTTGATCCCCATGGATTTGATCAGAAATCCTTGGCAGATGAAATCGATCCGAGGGTTTGGGCGTTGGGCGGTCAATCAACAGCTTTGTTGGAAGACCTTGGCGCATGGAGTCCTGATGAACGGGTTATTCCGTATCAATCGATGTATGTAATTGACTCGCGCAGTGATGCCAAGGTGACTTTTTCGGAGCCGTCGCTTGGTCATCTAGTCGAAGCAGATTGGGTCCGTAATCGTTTGTTGTCCCATGTTGCGGAATCAAATATTCGCTGCATTCCTGACCGAGTCGTGTCGGTTTCTGAGAGCGGCATTTTGAAGCTACAGCATGATCAAGCTGAGGCTGATTTGGTGATCTTTGCAGAGGGTAGGCAGGCGCAAACTGCTATAGCTTCAGGGTTTGAAGTTATCGACGGTGGATATCGACAGCGGGCAGTCGTTGGAACATTGAAGTGCAAACAGCCACATCATGGCGAAGCATTTCAAATTTTCACCGAATATGGGCCGCTCGCACTTCTCCCTTTGCCAGATCACGATAATGAACATCGTGTGAGTTTGGTTTGGTCGTTGGATTTGGAGACTGCATCTGAACTCCAAGAATGCGCTATTGACGGGCTTGCTTTAAGGATTAGTCGGATCAGTGAGTGGGCTCGTGGAGCATTAGGATTTGTGAATGAGCCGATTTGGATCCCGCTGTCTCAGCAGTCTTTGAAGCGCGATTCTTTAGGATGTTTGTTAGCCATTGGCGATACGGCACATGGTATTTTACCGCTGGCAGGACTCGGAGCGAATCTGGGGTTTGGAGATGTGATTGCTCTCAAGCAGACGCTCGAAAAGCATCCGTGCGCCCGGGGTTCTCGGATTGCGCGAACCGTCGTTCGAGAACGTCGTTTTGAGCAGCGGACTGTTGCCATGGTGATGGGCCTTTTTTCAAACGTGTTTCGCTCTGACCAACCATTGCTGCAATTGGGTCGGAGCTTTGCCTTACGTACGGCGGATCGTCATGCAACGATCCGTTCGTTGATTCAGGAGTTAGCTGGTTAATGTTCACAGGGATTGTTCAGGGTTTAGGGGAGGTCACTCATATTGAGGATCGCGATGGAATCCGTCAGCTTCAAGTGCGACTTCCATCAGGTCGCGATCAGGGCCTCGAGACGGGGGCATCGGTAGCGATTAACGGTGTTTGTTTGACAGTTGTCGGCTGGGATCAACAGGGTGTCCAGTTTGACGTGATCGATGAAACCTTGCGACTCACGAATCTTGGCGCGTTAGACATCGGTTATTTAGTCAATGTGGAGCGAGCAGCTCGTTTTGGTGATGAAATCGGTGGTCATGTGTTGTCCGGACACATTCATGGCCAAGCAAAAGTAATAGAAGTGGTGGAAACAGAAGGAAATCTCGCTGTCTGGTGGCATGTTCCAGAGGGTTTGAGGAAGTATGTCCTGCCCAAAGGCTATGTCTCACTGAATGGATGCTCTTTGACTGTCGGTGCGACCGAACACGATGGGCACCCCAGTATTCATTTAATCCCGGAAACTCGAGAGCTAACAACTTTTGGCCGTGTTGCTGTGGGTGACGCATTAAATCTTGAGATCGACTCTCAAACCCAGGCCATCGTCGATACAGTTGAGCGAGTATTGGATCAGCGTTTGTGAATAGCTGGCAGCGTATCTTGGCCAACGCAGTGACGAGTTCAGACGTATTGATGGAACGTTTGGGCTTGGATGCAAATGAAGTTCTCGGTGTCGATCACACGCCTGATTTTTCGATGCGTGTCCCTGAGCCCTTTATCACGCGTATGGTTCCTCAAGATCCCCGAGACCCCCTGTTGAGACAAGTGCTGTCTATTGTCGATGAACGTCAGGTGATGCCAGGCTTTATTGCTGATCCGCTAGACGAATTTGGCGGACCGCTCTCTGGAGTCTTGCACAAGTATCGTTCAAGGGTTCTTCTGATTTATCGAGGCGGGTGTGCGATCAATTGTCGTTACTGTTTTCGCAGGTATTTCCCGTATCAAGAGCAGACGCTGACCTCTCGTGATATCGATGCGTTGGTGGATTATTTGACCAAGCACCCTGAAGTTAACGAAGTCATTCTGTCAGGTGGTGATCCTTTGATGGCTGATGATTCGTCGATTAGCCAACTGTTCTCACGCATCGAATCGATTCCGACGATTAAACGGTTGCGCGTCCATAGCCGTTTACCGGTGGTAATTCCGGAGCGTGTCACAGAATCCTTATGTGAGGTGATCGCATCAACACGGTTGCCCGTGGTCATGGTGCTACATATCAATCACGCGAATGAAATCGATGCCTCTGTGGTCAGTGCAGTAGGGAAACTGAGGCAAGTCTGTCGTTCGGTACTGAATCAGGCTGTCATTTTAAAAGGCGTGAACGACACGGCAGAATGTCTGGTCGCTCTAAGCGAGCGGTTGTTTGAGGCTGGTATTGATCCGTATTATTTGAACGTATTGGATCGCGTTGCTGGTGCGCATCACTTCGATGTGACTGACGGAGAAGTGGCCGACCTTCATCGGGCATTATTGAATGCGCTTCCTGGATATCTCGTTCCAAAGCTTGTCAGGGAAGTACCCGGAGCCGGGCACAAGGTTCAGTGGAAGGAAGCAGCTCCTCCGGATAATTGCGGTCAGCACCAATTCATGCGACGCCCGAGCGCTCGCTAAAGCAGCAGCGCTTGTTTCCATCCTCGTTTCCCAGTGCAGTTGGGTGCAAGTCTTGGGAAGGCAGTAGTTACGTGTCTTGGCGGCGAGCGATAAGAAAATCCCGGGCCTCGTTGATTAGCGCCGCAAGATAATCTGTCCCATCCTTGTCGGGATGCATTTTACCCATCAACTTTTTGTGAGCTGCTCTGATTTCAGAGGGGCTCGCGTTTTCATCTACGCCGAGAATCTCAGCGGCACGTTTTACTGTCATCGGCTCATCGGGCGACTGCCGCTGTTGGTTGGCGTGCGCTGCACCGGCCCCGGCTGCGGCACCGAGGCCAAGAATCTGCCGTATTTGCGGGAACATCGATAAGAGTCCGCGCATACTCCACAAACGTCTCCCGAATGCTGCTACTGGCGCCGCTAGCGCAGCCAACACAGGAAGTTTTCCAGTTACGACTAACAAAAGGATTCCAATCGCGACTGTGCCGCCGATTACTTTCCATTTATTTTCCGCAATCCAGCCTTTCGTTGATCCCCGACTAAGCAGATAAAACAGCGCAAGGACCGCTAATATGATGATAAGTATTCTCATGTACTATATTTGTCTGGACAAAACTAGGACAAAATTGTCAAACTACCGCAATGGCTACTTTAGAAACCATCTCAAGTATCGATACTTCAGCCCGTCATCCGATTCGCCTGGTCGCGAATCGGACAGGGCTGACGGTCGACTTGATCCGCGCTTGGGAGAAACGTTACCACGTTGTTGACCCTGCGCGTAGTGATACCATGCGAAGACTCTACAGCGATTATGATATCGAGCGTTTACGGCTGATTCGGATCGCTAAACAAAATGGTCGTCGCCTGGTCGATGTAGCACCCCTGACGCTTGAAGAGCTCCGTGATGTGGTCTCTGAAGACAGTCGCTATGATTCGACAACAGATAATCAAGCCGAGGTCTATCGCCCGAGTTGGACCGGTCCGCTTGAGGCAACGGATGCCCGAGATGACATCGATGCCATGTTATTTGCAATCCAGACGATGGATCAGCATCGGTTCGATCAGCTCCTGCAGGAGGGGCTGGTCAAGCAATCCTTGCCTTCATACCTTGAGACAGTTATTGGGCCTCTACTTCGGGAAATTGGCGAATCAACCCGCCTTGGAAAGCTTCGTATTGCCCACGAGCACATGGCGACTGCGCACCTTAGGACTTTCATTGGCGCGCTTCGTTTCCGTGAGACATATACTGGTGGCGAGCCAAAAATTGTGATTACGACACCAACGGGGCAGCTGCATGAACTTGGAGCTTTGATGATCGCGGCCCTGGTCTCAGTGGATGGGTGGCTTCCTGTGTATCTAGGTCCGAACACGCCGGCAGACGAGATCGTAGCCTGTGCCATTCAGTCGGGCGCGCGGGCGGTCAGTTTGTCTTTGACCTACCCTGCAGATGATCCGCGCATCGCAACTGAGCTGACACGCCTAAGATCGCAACTTGACGGGAAAATACCAGTATTCGTCGGTGGCGCGGCCACGGCTCACCACCAGGAGCTAATCAGTCGGTTGGGCTTAGAGTACCCGCCTACATTGAATGGATTACGCCACTCTTTAAACGCACTCAGAGATCGACAATTTAAAGAACAAACCGCATGACCTTGGTAGATTTAAAAGTACTCTTGGCAAAAGGTCGCGCTCCGACTCTCGAAATTCATGCGTTTGAGGGAATTATTTACCTAGTTAAGGTCATCACGGAGGTTGGAGAAACTTTCCTTAAAAAAGCTGATGGCGATAACCAAGTGTTTAAGTCATCCACACAGGCCGGGATTGCATTGGCCAATGCGGGCGGTACCTATGCCGAAATCGTTCATCAGTGTGTCTATGATGAGGTGATCGGTCGTCAGCCATGTGAGGCGGAGGATCCGGCACTTCGAACGCCGATCGACCTACGATTGCTTGGGGAGCTCGGCTAATCAGTGAGCTGGTTCCGTCGCTGGCAGAGCTCCGCATAATCGGCTGTGTTGTCGCCTGTTAGAATCCCATGCCGAATGGCAAAATCAATAATCACCAGATTGCAGTTGTACTTGAATTCATTGCTGGTCTGGATAATCGATAAAACCTCACTTATAGGCAGGCGTTCGAACGATTCGACTTCACCATCTTGGCAGGCAGGGACGAAACTGTCAGGAAGCTCTAAATCAAAGCAGTACAAAATATCGCGTTTTAACCCGCGTCCGTCGGTGTGACTATAACTGACGGTTCCCGTGGCAACCGACTGACGGGCTTGACGCTCAGAAATACCGGCCTCTTCGAAGCATTCTTTGATTAAGTTTTCGGATAGACTGAGCCCCGCCGGTTGACCGCCGCCCACTATATTGTCTAGTTTCCCGGGGAATGTGGGTTTTTGTTGAGACCGTTTTGCAACCCATAACTCGATCCCTTGCCCTGTTCTGACGTACCCATTTAGATGAACACCAAAGGTCAGACAACCGAGTGGTGCCGTGAGTGTTCGCTCCATTACAAAGCGAGTTGAGTCCGTGACTGAGGCCTTGACAGGGAAGAGCTCGCCGACCCAGCTCCAGAGTGAACCCTCTTCGTAGGTCTGCTTCGCAAAACGAGCGAATAATTGATTAAGTTCCATCTCAGGCAAATCTGGAATCACAAGCCCCCGCTCTGTCTCCCGCCATAGATCGAGTGCCAGACCGCGCTCTTTAAAACTGTCTTGCACGTAGCCAAGCAATGCGTCTCCTTGAAACCAGGGTGTCCATAACTGGAGATCGGTATTATGTGCGTGGTAAAAATGATCAAGAAAACTCAAGAGCGACTCCGATAGCTTATAAACAAGGGGCTGAACATACTCATCGTGAGCATTCAGACGCGCGTCCCAATCACTGAGATTGGACCGAACACGAGGAACGACTGGCGCATCAGGCGTCTTCGAGATTAAGTTCGATTATTCCGTCACTATTGGTGCGGATAGGGAAAGTGGATACCTGTCCATAGGCAGGTGCGGAGAGTGCTTGACCGGTTTTGACACAAAACCGTGCGCCGTGGCGCGGACACTCGATTTCGCCATTCATGTAGAGACCACCGCAGAGCTCGGCGCCATCATGCGTGCATAGATCTTCAATCGCGAAAACATCGTTTCCCTCGCGGAAAATCAACACATCAACCTCATCGAGCTCAAAACGCTCGTACGCGCCGTCAGCGATCGTATTAATAGCTGAGACTTGGATCCATTGACTCATGTGTTACCTAAAATAAACCCGCCTCCAAGCGAGCCTCCTCCGTCATTCTACTAGCATCCCACGGAGGGTCGAAGACCATTTGTATGTCCGCTTGATCAACTTCGGGGAGCGCGTTAATTTTTTCTTTGATGTCTCGGGCCATGATGGGTCCCATACCGCAGCCGGGTGCCGTCAAAGTCATATCGATGTGTACGTGCGTTCGTCCATCAATGAGTGTTGAGACTCTTAGGTCGTAAATTAAACCGAGCTCCACGATATTCACCGGAATCTCGGGGTCGTAGCTCTGTTTGAGCACATTCCATACTTGATTTTCAAGCGAAAGTGCCTGATTCGTGCCGAGTTGTTCCGGTGCTTCGACGCCAAGATTTTCAAGATCTTCGGTCTCAATCCGCACCAAACGGCTACCGATATCTAGGGTTAGCGTATCGCCCAGAGCCTGTGTGACTGTGACCGTCTCACCAGCACCAATGGTCAATGGAATACCTTGTGGTACTTGTTTACCAGTGACGTTCTTATGAACGGTCAGTTCCGAGCCTTTGCCAAGTTCGGTAAACGATATCATTAGTGTGTCAGCATCCCTATGACACGGTCGAGAGCCGAGAGGAATCGGTCAATTTCTTCTATCGAGTTGTAAAAAGCGACTGAGGCTCGTGCAGTTCCAGGAAGCCCAAAGTGCTCCATGGTTGGCATGGCACAATGGTGACCTGTACGCACGGCGATTCCAAGTTGGTCAAGGAGAGTCGCCACGTCTGTTGGATGTGCACCTTGTACATTGAAAGAACACACACTTACCCAGCGCTCCGGTTGGCCGAGTACTTCCACTCTGTCACGGCTAAGCATCGCCTCTGTAAGATACCGATGCACTTGATGCTCGTGAGCTACCGCACCATCAAAGTCGATTGAATCAAGATAGTCGAGAGCTTTGGCAAAGCCAATCGTATCAGCAATATTTGGGGTGCCAGCCTCAAACTTCCAGGGTAATTCGTTGTACGTTGTGCCGCTGAAGCTCACCCGATCAATCATGTCGCCGCCACCTTGCCAAGGGGGGAGGGATTCAAGTAGCTCTCGTCGCCCGATCAGGACACCAATCCCGGTTGGACCGCAGCACTTATGTGCACTGACCGCATAAAAATCTGCTTGGAGATCTCTTACATTGACTCGCATGTGCGGCGCAGCCTGTGCTCCGTCAACGACGGAGAACGCTTTGTTTTCCCTGGCCAGCTGGATGAAGCCTTGTACGTTATTTAGTGCCCCAATTGCGTTAGAGACGTGTCCGACCGCTATCACCGCAACAGAGTGCTCCCTACACAGTGCTTTTGCGGATTCCAAACACAATGTACCGGTCGGATCCACTGGGATGGGAATGACCCGGATGCCGATCCGAGATTCGAGCTGTTGCCAAGGGACGATATTAGCGTGGTGCTCTGTCTCTCCGACCAACACTGCGTCTCCTGGCTTGAGTGTGTCCGAGAGGACGTTGGCGACTAGATTCAGTGCCTCGGTCGCGCCCCGAAGCAGAATAACCTCACCAGCATCTTCGATTCCAAACCATTGCCCGATCCGGGTGCGGGCACCCTCGTACGCATCGGTCGCCTTACCACTGAGGGTATGGATCCCACGATGGACATTGGAATTGTAACGATTATAGTAATCAGCTATTGAATCGATGACCGTAGTGGGCTTTTGTGACGTGGCAGCATTGTCTAAGTAGATCAGCGGTTGTCCATGGACTTCTCGTGACAGAATAGGAAAGTCTCTACGAACACTCGCTAAATCAAACATCGACAGAGTCCTTGAGCTCAGCGATCAGTTCGCCATGCTTCAATTCACCTAGTAGTTGGGTTTCAACTAGTTTGCGAATATCTGGGTGCTCGATTTCATCAACGATTGCTTCCGCGAATGCGTACTGTAGGAACGCGCGCGCATCGGTTTCCGAGAGCCCTCGACTCTTTAAATAGAACAACTCTGTCTTACTGAGACTTCCAACCGTGCATCCGTGTGAGGCGGTCACGTCATCGGCATAAATTTCTAGCTCTGGTTTAGGATTCACGCGAGCGTTCTTGGACAAGAGCAGGTTGGCGATGGACTGCTCTGTCGCCGAGCGCTGTGAGTCTTTGCGGATCAATACACGACCGTTGAACGTTGCTTCACCCTTGCCATCGACCATGTTTCGGAAGGTCATTTCGCTGGTGGTGTCGCCGACCACGTGGTCAATCGTGAGGTGTGTGTCGTGGTATTGCGACCCGTTTGTGATCGCGAGTCCGTTGACAGAAGCGGACGCCTCACGGCCCGACAACGCAATATATATATCGTTCCGAGCTAACTTCGATCCGAACTCAACCGTTTGTAGACGGTAAGATGCATTTTCACAACATTCGATGTTGAGATTTGAAAATAGATGGGCTGATGTATTGGCCGCCTGAAAGCGAATATGAGTGACTAGCGAGTCACGTTCCAGCGTCATCAGGCAACGGAGCGAACTGAGGTTCGCTTTCTCAACGTTAGTCGACTCAAACTGCTCTACCAGCGTGAGTTGGGCGCCTGCTTCAGCACGGATGATAAGCGCCGCAAAGCCAGCAGAACTTGCCTGATTGGCGAGATGGCTCAGGTTTAAAACAACCGACATAGCTCGTTGGACGGTTAGTATTAAGTGGGTGTCTTCGAGTGCCGCCTGAGTTAAGCCAAAGCCGTGTGCTTGACTGATCCCGTCGAGGCGCTCTTGCTCAGACCCTGTCAGCGTATTTTCGGAAACCGTTAATCCATTATCCGTGGGTACATTAACAAACTGACCACCGGTTAAAGCGAACTGCCTCGTCGTCTGCGGGACCGCTGGTTGCCAAGTGGTGCGCGCAAGCCCACGCGTGGGTACATACTTCCATGACTCGACACGTTTTGTAGGTAAGCCGACCGCTAGCGCTTTTGATGCTTGAACGTCGTTGACGTCGGTTAACCACTCGCTGAATCCACTCATGCTGCCTCGATCCCCTCGTAACCCTCACGCTCGAGCCTTTCAGCAAGCCTATAATCACCAGATAGTTTGATCTCGCCTTGTGTCAAAACATGTACAAAGTCAGGTTTGACGATATCGAGTAGTCGCTGGTAGTGCGTCACGAGCAAGACACTGCGTTCTGGTGAGCGCATCCGATTGATGCCCTCACCAACAACCCGTAGTGCGTCCACATCTAGTCCGGAGTCTGTTTCGTCTAACAACGCAAGCGTCGGCTCAAGTAGCTGCATCTGAAGGATTTCGTTGCGCTTCTTCTCACCACCTGAGAAGCCTTCGTTGACGTTCCGGTGCAGAAACGCTTCGTCCATTTGCATGACCTTAAGCTTTTCACGAACAAGCTTCAGAAACTCGGCCGCTTTTAACTCCGTCAGCCCCCGATGTTCGCGAATCGCGTTTACAGCTGCTTTTAATAAGTAGATATTTTTTACGCCAGGAATCTCAACAGGGTATTGAAACGACATAAATACACCTGCCCAAGCCCGCTCTTCGGGTTCTAAATCTAGCAAGTTCTGGCCCATGTAGATGACCTCACCGTCGGTGACTTCGTAGTCTTCACGTCCGGCTAAGACCGAGGACAAAGTGCTTTTACCAGACCCATTTGGGCCCATAATCGCGTGTACCTCGCCCGCGTTGACCTCAAGATCAATACCCTTGAGGATAGGCTTGTCACCGACCCGTGCGTGTAAGTTTCGAATAGATAGCATTAGCCCACTGCTCCTTCAAGTGTGATGCCCAGGAGTGCCTCGGCTTCGACGGCGAACTCCATGGGCAGTTTCTGGAAGACCTCTTTGCAGAAGCCATTAACCACCATATTGAGCGCATCTTCTTCACTCATGCCGCGAGTTCTCAGGTAGAACAGCTGGTCATCACTGACCTTTGATGTGGTTGCTTCATGTTCAAGCTGAGCACTAGGCTCCTCTGCTTCTACGTATGGGAATGTATGTGCGCCACACTGGTCCCCGATTAGGAGCGAATCGCATTGCGTAAAATTCCGTGCATCGACCGCGCCAGGCAGTACCTTAACGAGTCCACGATAGGCATTTTGACCGCGCGCTGTAGAGATGCCTTTCGAGATGATTGTTGATCGTGTTCTTGGACCGATGTGAATCATCTTGGTACCGGTATCAGCTTGTTGCTTCTTGCCAGTGACCGCGACCGAGTAGAACTCACCCAGAGAGTCTGCGCCTTTTAGGACACAGCTCGGATATTTCCACGTAATTGCCGAACCAGTTTCGAGCTGAGTCCAGCTGATTTTGGCGCGATCACCTCGGCACTCACCACGCTTGGTCACGAAGTTATAGATGCCGCCTTTGCCGTCATCGTCGCCAGCGAACCAGTTTTGCACGGTCGAGTATTTGATCTCGGCGTCGGTCTCGGCGACCAGTTCGACGACCGCTGCGTGTAACTGATTTTCATCACGCTGTGGCGCCGTACATCCCTCGAGATACGAGACATATGAGCCTTCTTCGGCAACAATCAATGTGCGTTCAAATTGACCTGTATTTTGTTGGTTGATTCTGAAGTAGGTCGAGAGCTCCATCGGGCAGCGAACGCCTTTCGGGATATAGACAAATGATCCGTCTGAGAAGACCGCTGAGTTCAGTGCGGCATAGTAATTGTCATTCTGAGGAACGACCGAACCCAAAAATTTTTTGACAAGTTCTGGGTGTGAGTGAACGGCCTCAGACAGCGGGCAGAAGACAACACCTGCCTCGTGCAGCTTTTCTTTGAACGTTGTGACGACACTCACCGAGTCGAATACCGCGTCAACGGCGACGCCGGCCAACATTTTCTGCTCTTCTAGCGGGATTCCAAGCTTGTTATAAGTTTCTATTAATGCAGGATCAACTTCGTCCAAACTCTTTGGTCCGTCACCTTGCTTTTTAGGTGCAGAAAAATAGCTGATAGATTGGAAATCGATAGGCGGATAATCGACATGCGCCCACTCTGGCGGGGCCATTTCCAGCCATTTTTTGTAGGCTTCCAATCGCCACTCTAGCAACCACACGGGCTCACCTTTGCGGGTCGAGATTTCACGAATGACGTCCTCGTTCAAGCCAGGCGGCAGGGTATCGGATTCGATATCAGTCACGAACCCATACTTATAGTCCTGGTCAACTAGTCGGTCGATCTCTTGTTGACTCATTAATTTACCTCCAGAGTCTCGATGCGCCGATCGGATCGGGCATAGAGCGTGTGTGGGCTAATCAGATCTTCTAACGTTGTTTTTGTCAGAATATAATTGACCTGATCACCTAACTCCCGCCACCGGGACATCACTGAGCAGTGGTCGGTGAGTCGGCAAAGCGCTTCATCTGTGCCGCACTCGGTTATAGCCAACGGTCCTTCGATGGCCTCGATAATGGTTTTTACTGGAATTTGCGATGGGGCCTTAGCCAGGCTGTAGCCGCCACGAGCGCCTTGGGTCGATTTCAAAACATCACCTTTGACCAGAAGCTTGAGCAATTTAATGCAGGTCGGCTTTGGAACAGATGACTCCCCGGATAGTTGTCCGGCAGACCATAGCATGTCGGGTTGCTTTGCCATCTGAGCTAGGATGACGGAGGCATAGTCAGTGAGTTTTGATAGTCGAACCATCGGGGTACCGCGGATTTTTTTCAGAGTCTGCATTATATAGGACCGAATGAGTCCTATATCAAGCGTTTATTATGATTTAGCGATTAATTGAGCCGTTTCAGCCTTGAGTCGTTGAAGCATGGAGGCTAGACCATTCGCCCTTGTTGGCGATAAATGTTGAGACAAACCAAGAGCTTCGACGAACTCGGGCTCCGTTTTAATAATTTCCTCTGCTGACGCTTTGGAGTAAAGCCGAACCACGAGGGCGATCAAGCCGGATACAATAGCGGCATCTGAATTTGCGCGAATGGTGACGTTAGCCGCATCCCCATCAACAACCATCCAGACTTGTGATTGGCAGCCTCTAACCACGTTATTCTCGTTTTTTTCCTCCTCCGTAAGTGGTTCAAGCTCATGACCCAGATCAATGAGGTATTGATATTTATCCATCCAGGAATCAAAAAACTGAAACTCGTCGATGATTTCTTGCTGTCTATCACTCAATTGCATATGTGGTCTCACTTCAGAACGTCGCGACAGGGTATACTCTGCCGAAACTTTGCGATACTAACAGGTTGTTATGTCCGATCTTTATTCAATCCAAGTCACATCTGAAACATTTGAAACAGACGTCTTAAAAAAATCACAGGAAACCCCTGTTCTTGTGGATTTTTATGCTGAGTGGTGCGGTCCTTGCAAAAGTCTAGGGCCAATTCTCGAGCGTCTCGCCGATGAATATGCTGGGGCCTTTGTTCTTGCCAAAGTTGATTCGGATGCAGAGCAAATGCTTGTTACCAGTATGGGGATCCGTTCGTTACCGACCGTTGTGCTTTTCAAAGACGGCCAGCCTGCTGACCATTTCATGGGTGCGCTTCCAGAAGGGGAGATCCGAGCGATACTGGATAGGCACGTTGAGCGCCTAGAGGCTTCTCCGATAGAGCGTGCATCGGAACTTGTCGAGCTCGGTCAATATGATGAGGCGATCGCACTTTATCAGTTGATTACAGCGGATGATCCTGAAAATTATGATGTATATCTCGATATGGCGCAGGCGCTAATGAAAAAAGGTGATTTGGAGAGCGCAAAGGCGATCGTTGACCGGCTCCCTGATGCACAGAAAACGGATCCGCGAGCGAAGTCTATTCTGGCGGGGAAGGCTTTTCAGGAATTGCTTGCCGGTGCGCCAGACCGAGTGAGCTGTGAATCGCGTGTTACTGCGAATGCTGCAGACAGTGAGGCCCGCTATTTCTTGGCCGTACACCTGATCGTAGCGGACGATGTCGAGTCAGCAATCGAGCACCTGTTGACTGTTGTTAGAGCGGACCGTCAATACAACGAAGATGCTGCGCGTCTGCTGTTGATTAAGATTTTTGATCGGTTGGGTAATGAGGATGCGCGAGCGCGGACGGGCCGCAAAAAGCTCGCTGCGATATTGATGGTGTGACTGTGAGCGTAAAACCGACCAACTTTATTCGAACAAAAATCAGTGATCAAATTAAACAAGGCCAAGTCGAAGAGATTGTCACACGGTTCCCGCCAGAGCCCAACGGCTACCTACATGTCGGTCACGCGAAAAGCATTTGCCTCAATTTTGGCTTAGCTGAAGAGTTCGGTGGACGTTGTAATCTTAGGTTTGATGACACGAATCCCGAGAAAGAGTCGCAAGAGTACATTGATGCGATCGAAGAAGATGTGCGTTGGCTTGGATTTGAGTGGTCGGAGCTGTGTCATACCGCTGATTACTTCGATCAGCTGTTTGAGTGGGCATTGCATCTGATACGGAATGGTGATGCCTATGTCGATGAGCAGTCGGCTGAGGAAATGCGGGCCAACCGTGGGACGTTGACTGAGCCAGGAGTCGATAGTGCTTACCGCGACCGTACTGCCGAAGAAAATGAGGCGTTATTCTTAAGGATGCGCGATGGCGAGTTACCCGAAGGTGCGGCGGGTCTCCGGGCAAAGATATCGATGGCAGCGTCCAATGTTAATCTTCGCGATCCTGCCCTGTATCGCATCCGGCACATCTCGCACCCGCGAGCCGGCGATCAATGGTGTATTTACCCAACATACGACTATGCCCACGGTCAGAGCGATGCGATTGAGGGGATCACGCATTCCCTGTGTACTCTCGAATTCGAAGACCACAGGCCGTTATATGAGTGGCTACTGAAAAGGCTGCCGGTACCAAGTCGACCGAGGCAAACCGAATTTAGTCGCCTTGAACTCGAGGGTACTGTGACGAGTAAGCGTAAATTGGATGCGCTAGTCCAGAACGGGCATGTCTCAGGCTGGGATGATCCGCGTATGCCTACGATCGCCGGGATGCGTCGCCGTGGGTATTCACCAGAAGGCATTCGATTATTTTGCGAGCGCATAGGTGTGACCCGCAAGCCTAACACCATTGAACTTCAGGTTCTTGAGGGGTCAATTCGTGACGACCTAGAAGGTCGCGCGCACAAGGCGATGGCTGTTCTGGATCCACTAAAGGTGGTTGTAACAAACTGGGATCAGGATCCGCTAGAACTTGACGTTCCCCATCATCCTGGGCGACCCGAGTTCGGATCACGTGTGATACCTTTTGGCCGCGAGCTTTACATCGATCGTTCTGATTTTGAGCCTGAGCCGCCGGAGGGATTCTTCAGGCTTGTTCCGGGCGGGAGCGTGCGCTTGAAGTATGGTTTCATTGTCGATTATGAGGGCATGACTAAGGATGCTGATGGTCGTGTAACTGAGGTTTATGTGCGATACGATCCCAAGACACGCTCGAGGCAAGATCAGTCGGGTCGTAAGGTGAAAGGGACCATTCATTGGGTGCACGAAGAGTCTGCCAAGGAAGTTGATGTCCGTATGTATGATCGACTCTTCAGCGTTACGGATCCCGGAAGCTACGATGATCCCGTACCCTTGATTAATCCAGATTCACTGATTACGGGCAAAGCCCTGGTCGAGCCTGTGCTAGGCGCGCTGATGCCTGACACCTATTTCCAGTTCGAGCGTGTTGGTTTTTTCAAACAAGATCCCGAGAGCCGAGACGGGCACATCATTTATAATCGTTCTGTCACGTTGAAAGACGCGTGGAACAAAAAAAAGTAACACTGTCGCCGACGGAGATCGTCGACCCAGCCGGCCGAGACTTTGATCGGTTGCCGGTCTCCGTGCAGTTGAAACGATTATTGGCATCACAGGCGCGGGCAGTGGAGTCCGTCCAGCAAATCGCAGATCATGTTGGCGCCGCGGTGGAGGCTGCGGCCTCGCGCTTGCGTGCTAGCGATGGTCGATTGATGTATGCGGGTGCGGGCTGTTCGATTCGTATTGGTGTTCAGGATGGAGTTGAGTTGGTGCCAACATTTGGCTGGCCAGTGAATCGATTGGGGTATTTAATTGCTGGGGGTTCCAGAGCGCTGGCTAAATCGGTTGAGGGTGCTGAGGACGATGTCACTGACGCTGTCTCACAAGTTGAAAATCTCGAGATCACTAAACTAGACGTCGTAATCGGTGTCGCGGCCTCTGGAAATACGCCCTTCACTTGTCAGGTTTTAGCATCTGCAAAAGAACGAGGCGCCCTCACAATCGCGGTGAGCTCAAACCAGGCGGGCCGACTGATTGATATTGCGGACCATGGTTTGGTGACCACCACAGGGGCTGAAGTAATCGCTGGCTCGACTCGGTTGGGCGCTGGGACAGCGCAGAAAGCACTTTTAAATGTGTTTTCCACTGCACTGATGAGCCAGCTCGGACGGGTTTTAGGGAACGAGATGCTATGTGTTCAGGCCACGAATGCCAAGCTGAAAGAGCGCCAGGCCCGTATCCTAGCCGGTCAAATCGCGGGGCTTGACCAGTCGCGTGCTTATCAGCTGTTGAACGAACTAGATTGGGATTTACGAACGGGTCTACTGGTTGCCTCTGGATGGGATCGGAAAGATGCTAGAGATGCTCTCGCAGGTGAACGCCCGTTCCGTGAGCTGTTAGGCTCCGGCTGACTGGGCTTTGCCGTTTCTCTCACATTCTGGGTCGAGGGTACACATCGCCTCGTAGTGCGAGAGGAAAATCTGACCCGTAAGATGGGTTTCAAATCCGACGCGATTTAACCTGTCCATGACTGGCCCTTTGACCTCGGACAAGTGGAACCTGATGCA
Source organism: Gammaproteobacteria bacterium (assembly GCA_002705795.1). Classification (GTDB taxonomy): domain Bacteria; phylum Pseudomonadota; class Gammaproteobacteria; order Pseudomonadales; family Litorivicinaceae; genus HIMB30. The sequence goes on along the minus strand of PAHG01000022.1, from coordinate 82,358 downwards.
CTGAGAGTTGAGGCGGTCATTGATAGACTCCAACACCTCCAGGCCTGATGCGTCAATCTCGTTGATGCCATTACAGAGTAACACCAGATCGGTCATATTTTTGTTGGTGTTAAGTAGTTGGTTCACGGTGTCTTCAAAAGTGTGGCCATTGAGGAAATAAAGCATTTCATCTAGGCGTAGAGCGAGGACCTTTTTGCTTTCTAAAACATCGTAACGATTCACGTTCCGAAAATGCTGGGTTCCTGGAATTTGACCAATCACAGCAAAATGTGGGTGTGCGATTTTTGCCAGCAAAAAACTAACTGACACTAGGATGCCCGCGATGATTCCTGCCTCAACGCCGACACCGAGTACGACAACAATAGTCGTTGCCATGGCCAAAAAGTCTGGCTTTGAAAAGACCCAGACTCGATGGATCGTTTTTAAATCGATCAGGGATAGGACCGCAACGATTACTGTAGCGGCAAGTACTGCTTTAGGTAAGAATTTAAAAAGCGGTGTTAGAAACAAGACTGTCAGTGCGACCATGACCGCTGTCATGACGCCAGCGAATGGTGTTCTGGCTCCGGCATCAAAATTGACGACTGAGCGGCTGAATCCACCGGTTACTGGCAAGCCGCCACCAATGCCGCTTGCGATATTTGCAGCACCGAGACCGATTAATTCCTGATTTGGCTGAATCCGTTCGCGACGTCGGGCAGCCAGAGTCTGGCCAACACTCACTGATTCAACAAAGCCGACGATCGAAATTAGAAAAGCCGCGGGTAGCAGCTCAGTGGCGATTGTCAGATCGAGGTCCGGTAATGCGGGCACTGGAAGGCCTTTTGGAATCACCCCGACGATGGACACACCAGATTGGTCCAACGTAAAGAAACTGACAATGGCTGTTGAGATAAAGACAGCCATCACCGGTCCAGCTCTTGCGACGGTACTCGCTAGCCTGGGTGGTACGTCAGTTTTCATCAGCAAGGATTCCAGTCCCCCGCGTATCCACAATAAAAACGTAATCGATAGAACTCCAATGATGAGGGTCGGTAGGTTGATCTCGGTATGATGATTAGCCAAATCATACAAGATAGAAGGCATGTCGTGTCCATAGGCAGGGACGCCTAGAATGTGCTTAAGCTGACTAAATGCAATCAGAACCGCGGACGCGCTGATGAAGCCTGAAATGACGGGGTGTGAAAGCAAGTTTGCGAGAAATCCCGCTCGAGCAAATCCGAGCCCCACCAAAATGACGCCAGATAAAAGACTGAGCAATATTACTGCACCGAGATATTCAGCAGAACCCTGGATGGCGACTTGGCCTGCCGCAGCGGCGGTCATCAGTGAAATAACCGCTACTGGGCCGACTGCGAGCGTCATGCTTGAGCCAAAGAGCGCATACATAAACAATGGAAGGATTGACGCATACAGGCCTACCTCGGGCGGTAATCCAGCCAGCATGGCGTACGCGAGAGACTGTGGAATTAGCATGACTGTCACGATGACGGCCGCGATCGCATCATCACCTAGCTTAGATGTATCGTAGGTTTTGATCCATTTAAGTATTGGCAGCTTTGGCACGGGCTGATTTTAGTTGACTAGTCTGTGCATGGTTCATGACAAACGGTGTGCGATGTCGACTATGCTTAAACCGGCTTTGTCGACAGTCTCAACGAGAGTATTCGCGTTTTGCTTGCCAGTCTCTGAGAGCGCCCATAATTTTGCGCAACGTGCACCAGAGCGGCAGTAGGTCAATACGGGTGTTGGGACCTCGGAAAGCAGCATGGCATGTTGCTCCACGTCTGAGTCGGAGATGCTCGCTCCGTTAACAGGTAGATAACGGAACTCAAGACCTAGGGCGTTTGCTTTTCGTGCCATTGCGTCTGCTTGGGCGTGTGGCTCACCTTCTTCATCAGGCCGGTTACAGATCACGGACCTAAAACCGGCTTCTTTAACTCTGTCTAAATCATCCAACGTAAGTTGGTCAGCAACAGAGAGATGAGTGGTTAATTCACGGATAATCATGGGGCCTCCTCAGACGGCGTCGAGCGGGATTTTCAGATAGCGTATTCCATTAACCTCTGGGGGAGGTAATTCTCCGGCTCGCATATTGACCTGAACCGATGGCAGCATAAGTTCTGGCATGCTAAGTGTTTTGTCTTTAGCTGAGCGCATCGTCACAAATTCGTCTTCGGAGATCCCTTCATGCAGGTGGATGTTGAATTTTTTCTGCTCGCCCACGGTCGTCTCATACCGCATTTCACGACCATTCGGCATGTAGTCATGACATATGAAGATCCGTGTTTCTGGAGGTAGTGTGAACAGTTTCTGGATGCTTTGATAAAGAGTACTCGCTTTGCCACCAGGGAAGTCGCAACGCGCGGTCCCGAAGTCTGGCATAAACAGGGTGTCGCCGACAAAGAGGCTGTCGCCAATATGATATGTCATGCAGGCAGGCGTGTGTCCAGGCGTATGGATGGCTGTAACGGTGAGTCCACCGATTGCAAAGGTATCGCCATCCGCAAACAATTGATTGAACTGCGATCCGTCACACTGAAATTCAGGTTCGGCGTTGAACAAATTACTAAAAATGTTTTGTACGTCGGTTATATGAGCACCAATACCAATTTTTCCACCGAGCCTCTTTTGCAGGTAGGGAGCGGCTGACAAGTGGTCTGCGTGGACATGGGTTTCCAGTATCCATTCGATCGTCAGGTTTTCAGCTTCAACCTTCGCGACAACTTCATCCGCACTTTCCGTTGTCGTTCGACCACTCGCGGCTTCATAATCAAGCACCGGGTCGACGATGGCACAAGATCCAGAGTTTGGATCTTGAACGATATAGGTTAGAGACCAGGTATTTGGATCAAAAAAGGCATGAACCTTCGGTATCATAGCGATGTCCCAAGTTAGAATCATTTGATATAAGCTTATAATAAAACTGAAATAAGTTCGATACTGTTCCTTGCACTGATAGAGAGGTGCACCGCCATAACTGAATTTACTCCGATACCCTCTTTGTTCGGTGGTCTGCTGATTGGATTATCGGCTGCGGTCGTGTTTGTGTTCTTCGGACGGATTCTGGGTATATCGGGAATTGTTGCTCGCACGCTGAATTTTGATTTTGGCTCCGGTCTCTGGCGGCCATTCTTCTTGATTGGTTTGGTGGTATCGCCTGCGGTGCTATCGATGATTGCGCCGTCGCCGCATGAATTTGAACCAATGGGTCTGATTCCAATGATGATTGGTGGCTTTCTGGTGGGCTATGGCACACGTGTTGGTTCGGGCTGCACCAGTGGCCACGGCATCTGCGGTATTTCAAGACTCTCAAAACGCTCGATAGTGGCGACCTGTACTTTCATGACGGCAGCAGTGTTGACTGTCTTTGTTGTCCGTCATTTGTTCGGCAGTGAACTATGACACAGATCATTGCATTGGTACTCGGTGCTCTATTTGGTGGTGGTTTGTACCTTGCTGGGATGATGAATCCATCCAAGATCATTAACTTTCTAGATATTGCGGGTACGTTGGATCCGAGCTTAATTTTCGTCATGGGTGGCGGGATTCCAGTCGCGGCCATCGGATATTCCATCCTTAAAAAGCGCGAAAAGCCGCTAATTTTTGATGGTATTCAAGTGCCGATTCATGATGTGATCAACCATTAGTGATCGGTAGTGTCATGTTTGGGATTGGCTGGGGTGTTTCGGGTCTTTGTCCGGGCCCAGCGTTTGCATCTGTCTTAATAGAACCTACAATTATGATCCCATATTTAATCAGCTTAGTTCTCGGTAGTCTTGCTTACGATCGAATCCACCGGTAGCGTTTGATTTTTTTAACGACTCAAAGGTTTCTCCATTGGCGCTTGAATCTACCGAGGCCTTCGAAAGGCTTCCTCTAAAAGCATATACCGAAAAAGCGTACCTCGATTATTCGATGTACGTCATTTTGGATCGGGCCCTTCCTCACATCGGGGATGGATTAAAACCAGTGCAGCGGCGCATTGTCTATGCGATGAGCGAACTTGGTTTATCCGCTCAATCCAAGCATAAGAAATCAGCACGAACGGTTGGTGATGTGCTTGGTAAGTTCCACCCCCACGGTGATTCTGCATGCTATGAGGCAATGGTGTTGTTGGCGCAGCCATTCTCTACACGTTATCCGCTGGTCGACGGGCAAGGAAATTGGGGCAGCCCAGATGATCCGAAAAGCTTTGCTGCAATGCGCTACACTGAAGCACGTCTTACACCCATAGCGAAAATCCTACTCGACGAACTAGGTCAAGGGACTGTCGATTGGCAGCCCAATTTCGATGGCACCTTGAAAGAGCCAAAATTATTACCAGCCCGCGTACCTTCGATTCTCCTCAATGGCACAACAGGGATTGCGGTCGGTATGGCGACCGATATACCGCCCCATAATCTGCGGGAAGTTGTGAATGCGGCTATCCACTTATTGGATGACCCGGCTGCGTCAGCGAGTGACTTGATGCGATTCGTCACTGGTCCAGACTACCCAACGACCGCAGAAATCATCTCTCCGTCGGCAGATCTGAGGAAGATTTACGAGACCGGCAACGGGTCGATTCGAATGCGCGCTACCTATGCGTCTGAGGATGGCGATATTGTGATTAATGCGTTGCCACATCAGGCATCACCTGCTCGAATACTTGAGCAGATTGCTGCGCAAATGCAGGCCAAAAAACTACCGATGATTGTGGATATACGCGACGAGTCGGATCATGAAAATCCGATTCGTTTGGTATTAACGCCGCGCTCAAATCGAGTGAACGCGGAAGACGTGATGATGCACTTGTTTGCGACCACTGACCTCGAGAAATCCTACCGTGTGAACTTGAACATGATTGGTGTTGATGGTCGCCCGCAGGTGAAATCATTGCATTCAATTTTGACCGAGTGGCTTGATTGGCGCCGTCAGACGGTGACTCGACGATTGACACACCGTCTCGATCAGGTGATGGACCGTCTGCATATATTAAAAGGTTATTTAGTCGCTTATCTGAATATCGACGAAGTGATTCAAATAATCCGCGAAGAGGATGAACCAAAACACGAATTAATGCTCCGATTTGGGCTCAGTGAAATCCAAGCGAATGCGATACTTGATCTACGGTTGCGTCACCTAGCCAAGCTTGAGGAAGTTAAAATTCAAGTGGAACAGACAGAGCTTGAGAAAGAGCAGAAGTATTTGGAAGGTGTACTCGGTTCGCGTGCGAAAATGACGCGATTGATGCGAGATGAGCTCACGCAAGATGCAGAGACCTATGGAGACGAACGTCATTCACCGATCATTGCGAGGCAGGAAGCGCGTGCTCTCCGTGAAGACCAGTTGGTGGCATCTGAGCCCGTGACTGTCGTGTTGAGCGATAACGGGTGGATTAGGTCTGCCAAAGGCCATGACATTGATCCGCGAGCGCTGACTTATAAGTCCGGAGATCAATATCTGACTTCAGCGCAAGGCCGCTCAAACCAGCCACTGGTCGCATTTGACACGACCGGACGCGCGTATTCCGTGCAGACACATACACTGCCATCGGCACGGAGTCAGGGTGAGCCGTTATCGGGCCGGATTGATCTGACGATTAACGCCAAGATTACCCAGCTAGCGCTTGCCGATGAAACGACTCAATGGGTGTTGGCAACCGATCATGGGTATGGATTCATTTGTAAACATGGCGATCTGCTTGGGCGCAATAAAGCGGGTAAGTCGGTTGTGAATTTGGGTGATGCCAAGTTGTTACCGCCTGCTTTGATTGTTGACGCAGAGTTGTCACGTATTGCTGTTGCGGTCTCGAGTGGGCACTTGCTGATTTTCGGGGCGCATGAGTTACCAGAGCTCACGAAAGGCAAAGGGAATAAGTTGGTTCAAATACCACCTGCTCTTCTCAAAGAGGGACACCGTGTTACGGCGATTACGGTCTTGCCGACGCTTCGATCTCTTCGTGTGATTGCGGGTAAGCGGCACGTCACATTGTCCCCATCGGATCTTGAGAACTTTGCTGGCGAGCGCGCACGTCGTGGGAAACTTCTGCCGCGTGGATTCCAACGTGTCGATGAGCTTCAGGCGGAATCGTGAGACTTCTCTGGTTTACGAGTGATGCGATCCACGGCGAGGCGCTTGACGCAGTCTTACGTGATGCTCATTTGGGCAAATACGAAAAACGCCATCGTCAACCCCATGATCTGTTGGTTCCGCCGACTTGTGACTGTATCGAGTTATTGATCGATACAATAGATCAAAGCCTCGTCGCATCGCGTGCTGACAAAGCGAATACCGATTATTTATTGGTTGGTGAGGAGCGACCGAAACTCGCTTTATTCGATATGGATTCGACGCTAATTCAGCAGGAGGTGATCGATCAACTTGCTACCGCCTGTGGCTTAGGCGACGAAGTCTCAGCAATTACTGAACGTGCGATGCGCGGCGAGCTCGACTTTATTTCGAGTTTCACGGAGCGGTTAGGTCTTCTTCGAGGTCTCGCCGTATCGGAACTCGATGACGTCTATCAAAGTCTCACGCTGATGCCCGGAGCTGAAATTTTGACAGCGAATTTGGCAGGTGCCGGCGTCCGGCTAGGTATTGTGTCTGGCGGATTCTCTTACTTTGCTGATCAAGTTGGTGATCGTCTCGGAATGGACTTTGTTTTATCGAACACGCTCGAGTGTGAAAATGGATACGTCACTGGACGCGTGGTACCACCGATCATCGATGGTTCGACGAAACTTGAAACCCTAAAAAGCGAAGCTAGTACCTTGGGCATTGAAATGCTCGAGACCATGGCTATCGGTGACGGTGCCAACGATATACCAATGCTAACTGCCTCTGGGATAGGCGTTGCGCATCATGCAAAACCTAGGGTGCGCGAGGAAGCGAATCATTGTCTTAATCACCATGACCTGAGTGCGCTGTCTTATCTGGTTAAATTCTGATTGCCAGATGCGTCTCGCTGCGAGTGTTGGTAAACTCGCCGCCTCTTTGACTATTTCTAGGGACGGAATGTGACTCGACCCAGCTGGATTTTGCCCGACGGTATGGAGGAATGCCTCCCCGATGAGGCGTGGGCGATCGAAGACGGTCGTCGCCAGTGTTTGGATTTATTCCGAAATTCTCGTTTTGGACTCATTATGCCTCCGATGGTTGAGTACTTGGATGCTCTTACTAGCGGTGTTGGCCAGGACTTAGCAGATCAAATCATGGTGATTACTGATCGCGTATCAGGTCGTCTTATGGGTATTCGTCCCGACATGACCCCACAGGCTGCTCGGATTGATGCGCACGCCCTGAACGAATCTGCCACAACACGGTTGTGTTATTGCGGCAGTGTTCTTCGCGCTGTGGCCTCAGGTGGTGATTCAAGTCGTTCTCCTGTGCAGCTTGGTGCAGAAATTTTCGGTAATGCTGATTTGTCGGCTGATATCGAAGTGGTGCAACTAGCGCTCGATACGGTGCGGCTATTTACCGACGAGCCCTTGATGATTGATGTCGGGCACGCGGGTGCTTTGAAATCTATCCTCGCTAAGCAACCCAGAGAATTTCAAGCTAAAGCGCTCGATGCGCTGGCTCGCAAGGATTCAGATGCCGTGGCAACGCTTGAACAGACAATTCCTGAGATTTCGGTATTCAAGGACGCGTATGGTGAGCTGGATGCAGTTCTTGGACGTTGTCAGGAAGTCGAGTTTCTAAAGAAGGCATGCCTAGAGATCAACCAGGTACGACAGGGGATAAATGCTGAGCAGGTGTCTTGGTACTGCGATTTGGGTGAGACACACGGATTTAACTATCACACAGGTCTTGTCTTTGGGATTTATTCACTAAAACGGGACCAATTGCTGGTTCGGGGTGGTCGTTACGACCATGTCGGAGAGTCGTTTGGTAGAGCGCGAGTTGCGACTGGCTTCAGCACTGATTTGAAAACATTGGTTCGCCTTGCAAACTGAGTCAGGTTCATCACATATGCATAAGAGTTTAGTCATTCTCGGAAGCCAGTGGGGCGACGAGGGTAAAGGGAAGATCGTCGATCTTCTTACCGAAAAAGTAGACTACGTTATTCGCTACCAGGGCGGTCACAATGCGGGACACACACTCGTGGTAGACGGCCAGAAGACGGCTCTGCATTTGATTCCATCGGGTATTTTGCGTCCCCATGTAAGCTGCGTGATTGGTAACGGAGTAGTGCTATCGCCAAAGGCCTTGGTGAAGGAGATTAAGATGCTCGAGGAGCGCGGTCACTCAGTCGTTGATCGTTTGCACGTCTCTTCCAATTGTCCGCTCATCATGCAAGTCCACGTCGCGTTAGACCGGGCGCGAGAAGCGGCACGTGGCGACGCAAAGATTGGAACAACTGGCCGGGGTATTGGTCCTGCTTATGAAGATAAAGTATCGCGCCGAGGTCTGCGCGTTACAGATGCCATGGACCCCGTGCGTTTTGCGGCAAAAGCGCGTGAGTTGATGGATTATCACAATTTCATTTTGAGTAATTTTTATCACGCTGAGCCAGTAGATGTTGAGGTGATGATTGAAGAGACTTTGGATGCTGTGAATTACTTCGAGGGTGCAGTATGCGATACCGTCGATCTCGTTCATCGTAGCCGTCGTGATGGCAAGGTTATGTTATTCGAGGGTGCCCAAGGTAGCCTGCTTGATATCGATCATGGTACCTATCCATTCGTGACCAGCTCGAACACTACCGCTGGCGGTGTTGCTACAGGCTCTGGTCTTGGTCCGCGTTATATTGACGCCATCTTGGGTATTACTAAAGCCTATGCAACGCGCGTAGGCTCAGGTCCCATGCCAACAGAACTTTTCGATTCTGTTGGAGAGCATCTGGCCTTAAAGGGCCAAGAGGTAGGTACCACGACTGGTCGCGGTCGTCGCTGTGGATGGTTCGATGCGGTTGCCGTTCGACACGCAATCGAGGTCAACTCAATCAGTGGTATTTGTCTTACTAAGCTTGATGTTCTAGATGGTTTGGACGAGGTAAGTATTTGCGTCGCTTACGAGCTTCCAAATGGTGAGGTAGTTGATTATTTACCGACAGGTGATGACTTCTCGGCGGCTAAGCCAATCTACGAAACAATGTGTGGTTGGAGTGAAACAACTTTTGGCATAACATCCCTTGACGAAATGCCTCGGGGCGCGAAAGACTATGTCCGTCGATTAAATGAATTGGTTGGCGCACCTGTAGACATCGTCAGTACCGGCCCCGATCGGGAACAAACAATCGTGATTTCTTCGCCTTTTGGTGTAGACTGATTTGCATAGACAGCAACGGCTAGCTGTCCCCATAAACAAAAAAACATGTATAGACCGTCGTGGGTGGAAGCCCCCAACCTTAGGGACCGTAGAGGAAGATTGGTCCTACGACCGTCCGGTATCGGGAGGGGACTATGTCAAAAGGGCATTCGCTGCAAGACCCTTTCCTAAATATCTTGCGCAAGGAACGCGTTCCTGTTTCGATCTTCTTGGTCAATGGAATTAAACTTCAAGGCCAAATTGAATCATTTGATCAATTTGTTGTCCTTCTAAAGAATACAGTAAGCCAAATGGTCTACAAGCACGCGATCTCGACCGTCGTTCCTGCTCGTAATGTGAAGATTCCCGCTGCAGGGATGGAGGAAGATGGTGACGATCGGTACGACCTGGACAGTTAAACAAACTTATCCATTGCAATAGGGTGCAGGGTCGACTAGACTCCGCGCCCTATTGTCTGCTGTGCAGGCGATCTCCTTGCCGTTCGGATGGGCCGGACGGCGAAACCCATAAGGAGTCACAATGAACCATTACGAGATCGTTTTGCTGTTCCATCCGGATCAGTCAGAGCAAGTCCCTGCCATGATAGAGCGGTACACAAATATCGTCACTGAGGGTGGGGGATCTGTTCATCGCTTTGAGGATTGGGGTCGTCGCCAGTTGGCTTATCCGATCAATGATCTACACAAAGCGCACTACATTTTGTGGAATATAGAATGTTCTGTTGAAGTTCTTGATGAACTCACTACAACCTTCCGTTTTAATGATGCCGTATTGCGTAACATGGTTATTAAGCAGAAAGACGCTGCAACAGAAATATCTCCGATCAAAGCTGCTGAAAGTCGTCAGGACCGTGATCGCTCAGAGCGTCGTCGTGACCGCGACGCCGAGCAATCAGAGGGAGGTGATGTTGAAACCGCCGAAGCTGGCGGTAACGATGATGCTGTTGAAGCTGAAGAAGTTACAGAAGAGTAAGGTAGAGATATGTCACGTTTTTTCCGTCGTCGCAAATTCTGTCGTTTCTCTGCTGAAAATGTCGCAGAAATCGACTACAAAGATCTGGATACGTTGAAGCAGTACATTACTGAAACCGGTAAAATCGTACCCTCACGGATTACCGGAACAAGCGCGAAGTATCAGCGTCAGCTCGCTACAGCTATTAAGCGCGCTCGTTACTTGGCATTGCTTCCATATACGGATTCGCACGATATCTAATTAATAGGGGATTCCATGGCACGGCTGGCGCATTATTTAATGGCGTCTGAGTGGCGGGCTGCATTGATCGCGTCATCGCTACTGTTTCTGCCGCTTTTGTCATGGGCGGGTGCTTCGGTGGTGGCGTTATACGCACTCCGTCGTGGTCTAGATCAATCTCTAATGGTGATCGTAATCCCAATGCTCTCCGCACTTGTGATGGCTTTTGGATTCGGTGACTCAGCCATGTTGCTGGTATTGGTGATTACAGTTGTCTTGGCAGCAGTACTTCACCGGACACTAAGCTGGCTTACCGTCCTCGTCGTGGGGTTGGGCATATCGCTTGGCTTAGTTATGTTAGTGGGCGCGCTCTACGAGGAGACGCTGAAGGGCTTGGTTGTCGCGATCAAAGAAGTGGTCGCTCCGCCGGCGCAGTTTGCCCCTCTTGGGGTGGATGAGGCCACAGTGGATGCATGGATGGGATCACTCTCTGTTGGCGCACTGAGCTTTGTAAATATGGTAAGCGCCTTGTTTGCGCTCACATTTGCACGGGCTTTACAAGCTCAAGCATATAACCCAGGTGGGTTCAAGGCTGAGTTTGAGGCGGTCATATTGCCGCCAGTGTTTGCAGCGGGTTGCCTAGTCCTGGCAGTGACGGGGTTCTTGGTCGATCCATGGATGCTCCGATTTTCTCCGGTGGGTGCATTACCATTAATGTTTGCCGGCATGGCATTGGTACATGGGTTAACGAGCATGAGAGAGTCGAAGGGACTGATCATCATGTTCTATACGGCGTTGGTATTTTTTACGCCATACCTCCTACTGTTGTTGACGTTATTGGCGGTAATTGACGCGTTCGTGGATTTTCGCACCCGCGCTCGTCAGGAACCCCCAGAAAATGAGGATGAATAAATGGAAGTAATTTTGCTTGAAAAAGTTGGCAAACTTGGTGGTCTTGGTGACCGTGTCACCGTGAAAGGGGGTTACGCGCGTAACTTCCTGCTCCCACAGGGCCGTGCAGTTTTGGCAAATGAATCAAACGTTGCTGAATTCGAAACGCGTCGCGCGGAGCTAGAGAAAGCTGAAAAAGAACAACTTGATGCGGCGACGGCTCGTGCTGAGGGCATGAATCAGAAAGTCGTTGCGATTACAGCGAAGGCTGGTGACGAAGGTAAATTGTTCGGTTCAGTTGGTACACGTGACATTTCTGAAGCGGCTGAGGCTGCCGGGTTGACGTTAGATAAGAGTGAAGTTCGGCTTCCAGAAGGTCCATTACGCACAACCGGCGAGCACGAAGTACAGTGCCAGGTCCACGCAGAAGTATTTGCAACGATTACAGTTGTGATTAACGGAGAGTAATTGATGGCGTCGTTCTCAACTAATGAGTTCAAATCAGGCTTGAAAGTACTGATCGACGGTGATCCATGCACGATCGTTGAAAACGAGTTCGTCAAGCCGGGTAAAGGGCAGGCGTTTAACCGTGTGAAGATCAAAAACCTGAAAACGGGTCGTGTCGTCGAAAAGACTTTTAAGTCAGGAGACTCGGTTGAGGCGGCTGATGTGATTGATCTTGATATGGAATACCTATATGCCGATGGCGAGTTCTATCACTTTATGATGACCGATGGTTCTTTTGAGCAACACGTTGCTGATGCAAAAGCTGTCGGTGATGCATCGAAATGGCTCAAGGAGCAAGAGACCTACCTCATTACGCTCTTTAACGGGGCACCCTTAGCGGTGAGCCCTCCCAATCATATTGAACTGGAAGTTGTGGAAACAGATCCGGGCCTCAAAGGTGATACAGCGCAAGGAGGTTCCAAGCCTGCGACACTATCAACAGGCGCCGTTGTGAACGTGCCGCTGTTCATCGAAATTGGTGAGGTGCTCCGTGTTGATACACGGACTGGCGACTACGTCTCACGTGCCACGAAAAAATGATGGGCCGGCCCACGGCCACAAGGACCATTCTCGAAGCCCGCGCCAGTTTACTGTCCGGGCTTCGTTCGTTTTTCGAGGCAAGACAGTCACTCGAAGTGGATGTCCCTGCGATTGCTAAAGCCCCTGCATCTGATCCTTGGCTGGATAGTTTTGCGGTCAGCGATCCAGCTGGACTCCACGTCGGCTATTTGCTCACCTCACCAGAAACCTATCTCAAACGACTGTTGTCGAAATACCAATGTCCGGTGCATGCGATTGGTAAAGCGTATCGTGCCAATGAACAAGGATCTGAGCATGCGATTGAGTTCACCATGCTTGAATGGTATCGGCCAACGCCAATTCATCCGTTTCAAGCAATGGTGTCTGAGATCCAGGATTTAGTCGAAACCTTGACAGAATACGGGCGACCCGACGTAATCGCATATAGCGATGTCTTTGAGGCAACCTACGGGCTGAATCCGCATCAAGCTACAACTGACGATCTCGTTGGATTTTCCAGTAATATTTTAGGAGCAAAAGCTGCCGCTTCTCTTGATTTTGATAGTCATCTCAATGTGCTTTTCGCGACCGAGATCGAGCCACATCTCATGAATCATATTGTAATCAATTTTCCGGCGATCCAATCGGCACTCGCGCGTCTAGAGCGTGACGGTGCGGATTCCGTTGCAAAGCGTGCCGAGTTGTATATTGCAGGTCGTGAGATCGCAAATGGCTATCACGAGCTCACAGACGCGGTCGAACAATCGGCTCGATTCGACGAAGACAACCGACGCCGCGAATCATTGCATCGGCCGGTTGTTCCGAGAGACGATGCGTTACTTGATGCATTGACGTCTGGTTTACCGGAGAGCTACGGTGTCGCCTTAGGTGTCGATCGATTACTTCAGGTTATGACACAGTCAAAAACGCTCTCAGAGTGCATGACATTTACGGGACACTTATGAAAGACGCGTTGAATTTGATTTGGATTGATTTGGAAATGACAGGGTTATCACCTGAAAAGGACCGAATCATTGAAATAGCGACTGTGGTTACGGATAAAGATCTGAATATGCTTGGTGAAGGACCTGTGTATGCGATCAGTCAACCGCAAGCAACGCTCGACGGTATGGACGAGTGGAATACTCGGCAGCATGGGAAATCAGGTCTTACCGGACGTGTGCGAAATTCCACCATTACAGAAGTCGAGGCAGAGGCGAAAACCATTGAGTTTTTGAGTGAATTTTTGGACCCGCGTCAGTCGCCTATGTGTGGCAATTCGATTTGCCAGGACAGGCGCTTTTTGGCCCATTATATGCCTACTCTCGAGGCATTCTTTCACTATCGGAATCTTGATGTATCGACGCTTAAAGAGCTCGCGAGGCGTTGGAACCCTAAAGTACTTGAAGGGCTTGTAAAGTCAGGTCAGCATCTTGCGCTCGCTGATATCCATGATTCGATCGATGAGCTCAAGCATTACCGCGCTCACTTTCTGAAGCCTGATTCCTGAGGCGAGACACAGCCCAATCGATGTGCTCATCCAGCACCGCGCCATGCATGCCATGTTTGAGCTCCAAAATCTGAATGGCTTTCCCGATATGACTTGCGCTGTTGCCTAGTCCAATGGCGATATTTTCAAGAAACTTCACATAGCCTGCGCGCCGGAGGGGATTTCCTTCAGTCTTCAGAAGAAACTCTTCTTCGCTCCACTGAAACAGATCGATCAGTGATTGGTCATCGAGCGCATGCCTTGGGGCGAATGCCGGATCTCCGATGGATGCATATCGGTTCCACGGGCAGAACAACTGACAGTCATCGCAACCAAACACACGATTACCCATTGGGGCTCTTAATTCTTCTGGAATGGATCCTTTGTGTTCAATCGTTAGGTAACTAATACATTTGGTCGCATCGAGCTGGTAAGGCTCGGGGAACGCGTTGGTCGGGCAAACATCGAGACAAGCGGTACAAGACCCACACCGGGGTTGTTCAGTGGTTTGGGTGAGAGGTAATGGGCAATCTGTCAGTAGCTCCCCCAAGAAAAACCAACTGCCCGCCCGACGCGATAATAATAATGTGTGTTTGCCAATCCATCCTAGTCCGGCTTTTTCAGCCAGGTGCTTTTCGAGAATGGGCGCAGAATCTGAAAATACTCGAAATCCATGAGGTTGGATTTCCTCTGTAAGCCAGTCACCAAGATGTTTCAGACGTTTGCGCATGAGCTTGTGATAATCGCGGCCAAGTGCGTAGCGGGAGATGTATGCCTTATCAGGATCATTCAGAATATCAATGCAGTTCGTATTCTCTGGCAAATAGTCGAGCCGAACGGAAATTACTCGTTGTGTGCCTTCAACCAGGCGGGTGGGATCTTTTCTGAGATCTAGATGCTGTTCGAGCCATTTCATGGATCCGTGAAATCCAGATTCGAGCCAAGCGTCTAAAAAGGAAACATGCTCCGATACATTGGTATCAGTTATCCCAAGCGAAGTGAAGCCAAGCTCGTGTGCTTTAGCCTCGAGCTTGGCCAGAACTTCATTAGATTGGTGCCATGATTTGCCCATGACCGGTACACTAACAGAGTAACCGTCAACCGGAATCCTCGATGCGCGTAGAATTGATCGATGAAGTGATGACTAGCAAGCTTGGTAAGGCGCTCGCGAAGGGTTGCCCTCAGCCTCCTTTTCTAGTCACGCTGACTGGAAACTTGGGTGCGGGTAAGAGTCATTTGGCGCGTGCGTTTCTGAGGAAGCTTGGAGTGACTGACGCGATTCCCTCGCCCACCTATACATTATGTGAGACCTATCCCATCGATCAGAAGCTGACCGTCTCGCATCTGGACTTATACCGTCTCGAGGATCCCGAGGAACTCGAGTTGATGGGTTTTCGCGATATGTTAGACGGACAAGGTCTGCTAATAGAATGGCCAGAGCGCGTGGGTCCGTTGTTGCCAAATCCTGACTTGGATGTCCATCTGACTTGGCATGATGAGGGACGGATGTGTGCGGTATCTGCGAAGTCTAAAAAGGGTGAACAGTGGTTGTCTGAGTTAAAGGTTCCTAAACCCGAATGATTCGATTGATAAACATGTTATTTGTTGTCTTTTTCGCTGTATCGGCCCACGCGATTGACCTGACGTCTTTACGTTCATCAGCTGACCAGGATAGTTCTCGAGTGGTACTCGAATTCTCTGGCAAGCCGCAATTTTCGCATTTCAATTTAAATAACCCCAGTCGTTTAGTTCTAGATATAACGAATTTGACAGCGAAAACGCTCTTACCCCTTGACTCGGTTGATGACTCTCGAATCCGGCGGATACGTAGTTCAATCCGTGGAAACGGTCGGCGTTTGGTGTTCGATTTAAGTGGTGAGTATCGGTTCAATGTCTTTACCTTAGGTCCTAAAGGACGTTATCCGCATCGTTTAGTCGTTGATGTGGTTGGTTACGTAGCCGGCGAAAAAGTGTCAGCTCGGTCGGCTGCACTCAATGAAATTGCAGAACCATTAGTTGAGAAGCGCGATATCGTGGTGGCGATTGATCCTGGTCACGGTGGTAAAGATCCAGGAGCATCGTCGGTCGGTGTGGTTGAAAAGGAGGTTGTTTTACGAATCGCCAAGCGGCTAGCGCGACGATTTCAGAGCGAGCCCGGTTACCGTGCCGTTTTGACCCGTGAGGATGATCGATACATTCAGCTGCAAGATCGTCCACGAATTGCCCGCGAAGCAGGTGCTGATTTCTTTATTTCGATTCATGCAGACAGTTTTCCAAAAAATCGCAGTGTTCGGGGTGCGGGGGTCTATGCACTGTCATTGAGGGGTGCAAATTCAGAGTTATCGCGGTGGTTGCAAAATACCGAGAATGCCGATGATCTTGCCGGTGGTGTTGACTTGGGTGATGTTGATAACGACACGCGTCAAGTGTTGCTGAATATGTCGATGGACTCGGCGATTCGTATCTCAAAGCAGGCCGGTGAGGGCGTGTTAAGCGATCTGAAAGACGCTGGCCGCGTACACAAGAAGCGCCTGGGGCTGGCCAATTTTATAGTCCTTCGAAGTCCTGATATTCCATCGCTTCTTATTGAGACTGGATTCTTGTCGAACCGTTCGGATGCGAGGCGTTTATCTAGTTCGCGTGAGCAAGAAAAGATTGCGGCTGCAATTTTTGAGGGAATTAAGCGATATTTTGAGAAGAGCCCTCCGGCAAATACGTTTGTTGCTTGGCGTAAACAGAATGCAGGGAAACGCGTAGTCATTGAGGTCGAGCGCGGCGATACGCTGTCGGAAATTGCTGTGCGGTACGGACTATCCCTTCAGGCTCTGAAGGAACTCAACGGACTTGAGACGAATGTGATTCATCTCGGGCAAAAGCTAGAGGTCCCGGGTTCCGCGCGGTAGCATGTTGACGTGGAGCTCAAGCAACTGAATGTTTGTAATCTGTTATTCGTGACTAGTAATACTTTGAGGCACATATTCAGTTGTAAAGACTATCCATTGGGTGCTGAGTACTGTTTCTTGGTAACTTCATGTGCGCGTGTAACTCCGTCGCGGGTATATCCCGAACTAACTGTTGATGCTCAAATGTTTGCGTATGAATTGGCGAGGGTATGTGTTTTACCTCAGCCACTTGATGGTGATATGCCTTCACCAACTCAACAGCATCGCCAAAATTCGTTCCAGCCTGGTGAATCACTAATCCATACGCTTATGTTGTCGTTTCGGCCAGATGCTGTTTCTCGAAGGTATATAGTAAAAGCTGATCGGCCTCATTTTCATTTATGTGCGAAGCTGTCAGATAGCTTAGATACGATTAAGGTGATCAAGCGGGATAGCGAAGCGTATTTGTGGAAATTCTTGGGCAAGCACAAGCTGTATGTTCTAAAATAGACGGGTTGCGTATGGGTGAAGTTCGGGGGGCGTTGATGAGTTTTACACATTCGCAAATTAGTGAAATCTAGTTCATCAATCCACGTTCTCTCGCCGCGTCTTTCGAATCAGATTGCCGCGGGAGAGGTTGTCGAGCGCCCAGCGAGTATCGTCAAAGAACTTGTGGAAAATGCGTTGGATGCTGGCTCTACACAAATTGATATTGACTGTGAAGCGGGTGGGATTGGTCGGATACGGATCCGAGACAATGGAGCGGGTATTCGATCGAATGAATTACCGCTTGCTCTCTCTCGACATGCAACAAGCAAAATCTCCGCCCTCGATGACCTTGAAGCAGTCAGCACGCTTGGTTTTCGGGGTGAAGCGCTTGCGTCCATTGCCTCAGTCACCCGCTTAGATCTGATTTCAGCGGTTGAAGGTGAAGCAGGCTCGATGGTGTCGGTTGAGGGCCGGGATATGTCGCCCTCTATTGAAGCATTCGCGCACCCGAGGGGGACGACGGTTGATGTCCGTGATTTATTTTTTAATACCCCGGCCCGTCGGAAATTTTTGAAGACTGAAAAAACAGAATTTGGCCATATTGACGCCGTTATTAGTCGTCAGGCGCTCGGTCGATTTGATGTCGGTTTTCGTCTTACGCATCAAGGGCGAGTAACGCGCCATTTACCGCCCGCATTGAGCGGAAGCGTGCAGTCCGAACGTATAGCTAATTTGTTAGGTCGTGGTTTTATGGATGCTGCGTTGGTGGTTGATTCTAGTGCCACTGGTCTTTCGCTGAAGGGATGGGCTTGTCGAGCAACCTTCAATCGTGCACAGGCTGATTGTCAGAATGTTTTTGTTAACGGTCGTGCCGTTAGAGATAAGCTTGTGTCACATGCGTTGAGGCAGGCATATCGAGATGTATTATTTCACGGTCGGCATCCTTGTTATTTGCTGTATCTGGAACTCGATCCTGCGCAAGTGGATGTTAATGTCCACCCTACTAAGCATGAGGTGCGCTTCAGAGATTCTCGTCTGATCTATGATTTCTTACTCCGCTCCGTCTCAAGAGTGTTGGCCGATGATCGACCTGATCAAGTACTTAATCAGGAGTCGTCCTTTCACGCTATATCAGCTGATCAACAAATTGAGACGGCGCTGCAGCAGCCTGGGATTCGATTTGGAGAAAGTGTACGTCCTTCTGCTGGGTTTGATGCATTATCGCGATTGGTGAAGACGACCGGTGTGTCCGAGCCAGGCAAAGATTCCAACCAACAGGATATACCACCGATGGGGTATGCGGTCGCACAGTTGCATGGCGTGTACATCATAGCTCAGACGCGGGATGGTATGATTATTGTGGATATGCACGCTGCACATGAACGGATCACCTATGAAGCGTTAAAACACGCGTTGGACGAGAGTGGTCTTGTAAGTCAGCCTTTGCTCATTCCTGTCACCGTGCATGTGAGTCAACGAGAGGCCGAGCTGGTGCAAGAGGCTCAAGGGTTGTTTCAGCAATTTGGTTTAGGCGTTCAGTGTGTCGGTCCGGAAACAATCCGGATCGAGCAGGTCCCAGCAATTTTAAGACGGGCGAGCCATGAAGATTTAGTACGCGATGTGTTGAGTGACCTGGCGGAATTTGGAACAAGCGGCCGTATCGTTGAGGCTCGAGACAATCTACTGGGAACAATGGCGTGTCACGGTTCCGTGAGGGCGAATCGACAGTTAACATTATCGGAGATGAATGCGCTGTTGAGAGATATTGAGCACACGGAACGATCAGGCCAGTGTAACCATGGTCGTCCCACTTGGACGGCCTTGTCTCTGAACGACCTAGATCGATTGTTTTTACGAGGACGCTAACTAGCCGCCGGTCGCGAGAATTCGGATGACACCCTTCGGCTTCGAGTTGACGTTCTGGATCAGTGACGTCGGTTGACTGAACAGCGTTGTCTCTGAACCAAAATTATCTACGATCACCGCTCGAACTCGAATGAGACTCCCCACGTGCCCCTGTGCAAGCGTCATACTATTGCCATAAACATCAGGGATGGAGTTCCAAGATCGCCCATTGTCAGACATTTCCCAAGTCGATCGAACGTTAGCGATACCGTCATCGTCTGATAAGTTAGATGTATCTACCTGCAAGCGCTGGCCTTTCTTGGATTGGCCCACTATGACTACCTCACCTTCAACAGGGTCGTCGATGTTTTGCACCATGTCTGTTGCGGGCGTAACTAGTGTTTCTGTCGTACCGAATGCGTCCACGTATGAAACGATCACGCGATAAGCGAAACCAACCTCAGCCTGATTGAGACGCAATAGTGCCGGATTTGAGGAGTTTGTTTGATATGGGGTCCAGCGAGCGGCGTCAGATGAACGCTCCCACTGGTAAGTAAACTGACCAACACCATCCTCGTCCGAGATGCCGGACACGTCAATCTTAATTGTGTTGTCTTCGACGGACTGTCCGCTAATGATCGGAAGACCTTTCGGTAGATCATTTGCATTTTGAACTGCACCTGTCGGTGCGGTCTCGATCACTTCGAGTGTCCCTTGCCCATCTACATACTGAATCACCACCCGAAGCGACCGGCCCACATGGTTTTGTCTTGGTGTAAAGGACTGCGATATCGCGCCATCGATTGTTTGCCAACCACCACTAGCTACCTGCACCTGCCACTGCATGGTTAAGTCACCCAACCCGTCCTCATCGTATAAGTTAGAAACATCAATAACGAGCGGTTGGTCTTCCATTGGACCATTACCGCTGGCACCGCCTCGCTTGGCGTCGGTTCCTAGAGTTTCTGTTTGAGCGGTTTGGGCTGGTATCGATGAACGCGAGCTCGTTGAGGTTTGCGCTTTTGGATTATTATCAGCAGGAGCCAAATTCGTCTCAGCACCCTGCGATGGAACTTCGGGCGTGGCTACGCGCGCGGCTTCTACTTGTTCGGCTGCAATTGCGGCCGCGGCGGCAGCCCGCTCAGCCTGTTCCTTTGCGCGCTGGGTATAATTCGCATCGGCAAGAATAGCGGTCGAGGCGCATCCAATCGCGATCGCTGTTACGTGGGCCGTCAGGCGCTTGAAATTCATCTATGCCCCTATAATACAGGTTATTTTTCACACGAATGTACATAACACACTCGGTTTGAGCAACGGTTCCTGTAGTTTATAACTTTAAAACGTGAGGCTGTAACTATCCCAAACACCCTGTTCAAAAATTTGGCATCCTCATAAGTTGAGGCGGAAAAGTGTTACGAAATCACTTCTGTGGCTTTCTATTTTGTGGGAAAACCTTTGCATGATGCGGGTTTCCGAATGCTCTGGCGGAGCGATATCGGTGGATTTCCTCATTAATCAGTTCCAAAAAAAGCATCGAATTGGTCAGGTGATTACCGCACCGCTGGGGTTTATTAAACTTTAGTCTAAACCGGAGACTTATTTGTGAATATAGCTGTTTTAGGGTCAGGGACCATTGGAAAAAGCTGGTGCGCACTTTTTTTGGCGGCTGGGCATCACGTCGTTGCTTATGATCCGGACTCTGCGAAGAAAGAGGGGATCACTGATTTCATTCAGGCTTCGAAATCTGCCTTACGAAGGCTTGGCTACCAGTCGGCAGGATTAATAGAACGGTTTCGATTCGTACAGAATCCTATGGATGCAGTCCAGGGCGCTGAACTGATCCAAGAAAACGCACCCGAGCGACTCGGTGTGAAGCATCAGTTGTTTTCAGAGATCGAGCCCTACTTGGACTCCCAGGCTGTAATCCATTCGTCTACATCGGGCATCACGCTTGAAGAGCTGCAAGCTGGGTTAAGTGATATTGGTCGAATAATTATCGCGCATCCGTTTAATCCACCGCACTTAATTCCGCTGGTAGAGTTATTCGGGAACCAAGAAACCAAACCCAGAGTAATTGAAAGCGCGCGAGAATTTTATGAATCGTTAGGTAAAGTTCCGGTCGAGCTTCAGAAAAGTGTTCCAGGGCATATTGCCAACAGGATCCAAGCAGTGGTTTGGCAGGAGGCATTGCATTTGGCGCAGGAAGGGGTCGCATCGTTATCAGATATCGATAAAGCTATTGCTAATGGGCCAGGACTCCGTTGGTCAATTTATGGTCCGAATCAGTTATTTTCGCTTGCGGCGGGTGATCGTGGCCTTGAAGGGTTTATAGAGCATCTTGGGCCATCGTTTCAGAGATGGTGGTCATCCGCAGGTCGAGTTGAAATCAACTCGAAGACTGTGGATATGGTCCGCGAGCAATTTAAAAAAGATGATAAGGATATTTCGGATATGAAGATTTATCGTGATCAGATACTTGTGAAAATTTTAGAAGCAAAAATCGCTATGAGAGATAATGGCAAGCCGGAAGAAGAATAGAAGTGAACAGGAATTTTCCATATCGTAGTAATGCGTTAGTAGTTTTGAACCAGAGAGCCTTACTTTCCGTTTTGCTAGGGTTGTGTAGACTTTCTTCCAAACGACACTGACCGTCTCGACGATCTCTTTATCAATTTCCTCAAAATCAAGATCCTTCGCTGTGTCGATAATCGAAGTATTTAGATTTAATGGTCAATGTGGACTAGATTCGTCGAAAAGTTCGATTGCTTTCAAGATGTCTTCATCGTGGATTTTTAGATCATTCTCGAGAGCAAACTCGTCAATGTACTTACCAAACAGTTCATCTTGTTCTTTATTTATTTTGGTTTCCAGGTGATTGGCTGGCAACGCGTCGTAGAGGGATTAATTAAATCGTAGTAAAGCTTATTGGTGCCCAGGAGAGGACTTGAACCTCCACGGAGTTTCCTCCACTAGCACCTGAAGCTAGCGCGTCTACCAATTTCGCCACCTGGGCCGGGTCGGCAAGGGTGCGGATCATAGTGAGGACTCTACCGCAAGTCAAGGATCGGCTAGACTAAGTCAATGTCAGTGAAGTCAAGACCTCTTCTCGTTATCACAGGACCCACAGGGATCGGAAAAACCGACCTCGCATTAGCGCTAGGTTCTGAATCGCCGATTCGGGTCATTAGCTCGGATTCGGTAATGGTCTATCAGTGCTTGGATATAGGTTCGGCAAAGCCGACTACCGAGGAACTGGTTCAGTGTCCCCATGATTTAATTGACCTTGTGCCCCCTGAACATCCCTTTGATGTCAGTCAATTTGTGACATACGCCGCAAAATTTATTCATAGCGCATGGGGTAATGGCCAGGTGCCGTGTCTAGTGGGTGGGACGATCATGTATTTGAAGTCGTTGTTAGATGGTTTAGATACTTTACCCGGTGCGGATCCTATCATCCGAGAGCAAGTTCGATTGAAAGCTGAATCAGAGGGTTGGCCTAGGGTCCATGCATGGCTTAGGAGCCTTGATCAAGAGGCTGCTGACTTGATTCATCCAAATCACTCGTCACGTATCGAACGTGCGCTTGAGGTACGGCTCATCACTGGAAAATCAATTTGTTCGTTATGGTCAGGTATACACACCCAACCTTCGATCTGTGGCCAGGTGGTTGATTTATCTGTTTTGGCATTAGTTCCATCCGATAGGGAGCAACTAAAAGATCGCTTGAATCGGCGGTTTGATTCAATGTTGCGTCGTGGATTTGAAGGTGAGGTTGAGGCTTTGCGTGAAAGACCGGAGCTGACCCCTGACTATCCCTCCATGCGAAGTGTAGGTTACCGCCAGATGTGGCAGTACTTGGATGGCAATCTTTCAAAGGATGAAATGACAGATCAAGCGAAAGCATCGACCCGCCAGTTGGCAAAGAGACAACTGACATGGCTACGATCTTGGCGCGCTGATACAAACACGTTCATTGAGGTATCGAAGTCGATACCTTTTGAAAAAGGAAAGGCTTGGTTGTCTGGAGTACTTGATCGTGTTCTTTGAGCGCGAAAACGGCGGTGAGCGAGTTATTATCTGCTCGGTTACAGTTTCTGACCCTTGTTACATACCTGATAAAGAGGAATTTTCTTCACTCGTCATTTCGGCAGGCGCAGAGGTGGTCGGTAGACTGAACGCTCGGTGTCGGCGGCCGAGCCCTGCAAATTACATTGGTATCGGAAAAGTTGAGGAGTTGGCCACGCTTGTGCATGCAACTGAAGCCGATCTAGTGATTTTTGATGGTCACTTGTCTCCGAGTCAAGAGCGTAATCTCGAGAGGCAAGTAAAGGCACGGGTTATCGATCGATCAGGTTTGATTCTCGACATTTTCGCTAGTCGAGCAAAAACGTTTGAGGGCAAGCTACAGGTTGAGCTTGCCCAACTCGATCACATAAGAACTCGACTCATTCGCGGATGGACCCACCTTGAGCGGCAGAAAGGTGGTATTGGCCTGCGGGGCCCCGGCGAGACACAGCTTGAAACCGACCGCCGCCTCATTGCGGTGCGGATAAATTCGCTAAAAGGCCGCTTGGAACGGGTTCGCAAGACACGAGATCAAGGTCGTCGAGCGCGCCGCAGGAATGCCATTCCGACAATAGCGCTTGTCGGCTATACCAACGCCGGTAAGTCCACCCTGTTTAATCGACTGACAGACGCGCATATTTATACGGCCGATAAATTATTTGCGACGCTTGATCCAACTCTTCGTAAGATCACCTTGCCGGGCGGCGCGGCTATAATTTTGGCCGATACAGTGGGATTCGTTCAGAACCTTCCTCACGCTTTGGTCGACGCCTTTAGGGCAACACTTGAAGAGACTGCTAAAGCAGACGTATTGATGTTTGTGCAAGACGGTGCGCATCCAGACCACCTCATGCATGAGCTGGCTGTTTTAGAGGTGTTGCGTGAAATTGGTGCCCACGAAGTGCCACGGATCGTTGTAATGAATAAAGTAGATATGCGTCCCGAGGTTAAACCTGGCCGAGACAAGGTCGGTCGCATTTGGATCTCGGCAAATAGCGGCGCAGGCCTTCAAGATTTGAGTTTAGCTCTTGCCGAGGCGATTGGTCAGCCACCCGAAGACTGCGAATTAACTCTGAAGCCGTCTGAAGGGAAGCTTCGTGCGAAATTATATCAAGAGGCTGATGTCTTGTCGGAATCGATAACCGACCTTGGTGAAACACAAATAAAAGTCAGAATTTCGAAGGATCGACTGGTAGCTCTGGTGAGAGAGGTTGGTCGAAGCCCTCTTCACTGAGTATGATGTGCGGCCTTCACGGAGAAAGTATGGCAACCGACGATTCAGCGCTAGAACAGTTAAAAATCCCTCCGCACTCGAGAGAAGCCGAACAATCTTTGCTTGGTGGACTGTTACTTGATGCGCAGACGTGGGATGAGGTTGCTGGAACCGTGACCAAACAGGATTTTTATCTCCCAGAACACCGACTTATCTTCGAGGCGATGGTTAAGATCACCGAACGGGGTCGTCCGTTGGATGTACTCACGATTTCTGAAGAACTTGATGTCATGGATGAAGTGGAAAATGCGGGAGGTATTTCATATTTATCGGAGCTGGCGGCGAGTGCATCAAGCGCGAGTAACGTCAAAGCTTACGCGGAAATTATTCGTGATCGTGCAGTCCTTAGGCAGTTAATCCGTGTCGCTGGCGAGATGTCGGAAAACGCGAGGAAACCGGCGGGTCGAAGCGTTAATGAAATTCTTGATGAAGCAGAATCCAAAGTCTTCAAAATTAGCGAAGAACGACCATCGAGGGGTGGTCCTGAGGCGGTAAATCACTATCTAGAAGTTGCTCTGAAGAAGATTGACGATTTATACGCATCGGACTCAGAAATTACAGGTATTTCTACCGGATTTAAGAGGCTCGACCAAATGACAGCCGGGTTACAACCATCTGATTTGGTCATCATCGCGGGCCGTCCATCGATGGGCAAAACCACTTTTGCGATGTGTTTGGTTGAGGCCTGCGTAATAAAGTCGGAAAAGCCGACCTTGGTCTTTTCGATGGAGATGCCAGGCGAGTCGATCGTTATGCGGATGCTCTCGTCTCTCGGACGCATTGATCAAACGAAGGTTCGTACCGGCAAGCTCAGAGACGAGGATTGGCCGCGTCTGACGTCAGCATTTAGTCTGCTCAATGAAAAACCTTTGTATATCGACGACACTCCGGCACTCACGCCGACCGAACTGCGCTCGCGCGCCCGCCGCATTGCACGTCAGCATCCTGAGGGCCTCGGGATAGTAATGGTTGATTACCTCCAGTTGATGCAGGTGTCTGGGGGTGGCGAAAACCGAGCGGGCGAGATTTCGGAGATTTCTAGATCGTTGAAGGCTTTGGCGAAAGAGTTGAACTGCCCTGTCATCGCCTTGTCTCAGTTGAACCGATCTCTTGAGCAGAGGCCAAACAAACGTCCAGTGATGTCTGACTTACGTGAATCCGGTGCGATTGAGCAGGATGCTGACCTTATATGTTTCATTTACCGAGACGAGGTTTACAACGAAAATACTGAGGAAAAGGGCATTGCCGAGATCATCATTGGTAAGCAGCGTAATGGCCCAATCGGTAAGTTTCGACTTGCATTCTTGGGTCAGTACACGCGATTTGAGGATCTAGCTGAGTCCTCTTACGAGGATTACCCGCATGAGTAAGTCACTTCAGGACCAATTACTTGCTCTTGGCGTCGCTAGCAAGAAAAGAGTAAAGCAGGCCAAGCATCAGCAGCGGGCAGAGTCAAAAGAGCCTAAAGGCCCCGGAATCCAGGAAAGTCTTCAAAAAGCTCAGCAGAAAGCGCGCGATGAGAGAAAGGCGCGCGATCAAGCGCTGGATGTTGAGCGTAAAGTTAAGCGTCTAAAAGCTGAGAGGCTCGCGCAGGTCCGCGACATGGTGAAGTCTAATCTGATTGATCGTGGCCCTGAATCTGAGCGTGTCGATTTTCGGTTCCCTTACGGGAAAAAAATTAGGCCCTTCCCCGTCGGTACCGATGTAAGAGATGGATTGGCCCGCGGGATGATCGGTTTGGTTGAGGTGGACGGAACAATTTGTATCGTGCCGAGGGAGATCTTAGAGAAATGTGTTGAGAGACTCGAAGGGCAGGAAATCTTCTCACACATTGCGAAGCTCGAAGAGCAAGACGATGATTATCCTCCAATTCCTGAGGATCTCGATTGGTAGGCATTCATTTGTCCGCCGGCGGTGCTGGCAGAATCTCCGTGCTATCGCGTGGGTCTCGTGTTCTGAATTTGCATAAGTTCTGAGCAGCACTGAAGCATTTACTCTTGTGAAAGCTGGGACCTAGTGCTAGCTTTTTACCCAATGGCGGCGGGTACACCTGAATTTTCGGTGCGGCAATAAAATTGCTATATCGAATGTAAGGTGCCACAGAACTTTGATAAGGCCCGTATGAAGATCAAAATGAAACGCTTAAATTCAGGAGTAATTCCATGAAATTGTCTGCAAAGTTTGCAACTACTATCGCGGCGTCTGCTGTCGCAGTTGCTCAAGTCGCATCAGCCGGTACGCTGGATGATGTCAAAGCTCGTGGTGAGCTGAAATGTGGTGTCAGTGGTGGCGTTCCCGGATTCTCAGCACCAGACGATGCTGGTCGCATGCAAGGTATTGATGCCGCTGTTTGTGACGCTATCGCGGCAGCTGTACTCGGCGACGCCAGCAAAGTCGTATTTATCCCACTTACTGCTAAAGAACGTTTTACGGCGCTCGCCTCTGGTGAGGTAGATGTGTTGTCGCGTAACACGACTCATACTCTGACCCGCGAAGCGTCGCTTGGTCTGAACTTCACGTACTACAACTACATCGACGGCCAGGGCTTCATGGTTATGAAGGACTCCGGCATCAAGTCGACACTTGAGCTTGATGGCGCAAGTATCTGTGTGCAGGCTGGTACTACAACTGAGCTGAACATGGCTGACTACTTCCGGAATAACAACATGAAGTTCACTCCGGTTGGCTACGAGACTTCTACGCAGACGCGTGAAGGCTTCGAGGGTGGTGCTTGTGATGTGCTGACGTCTGACAAGTCTCAGCTAGCAGCATTGAGTACCGAAATGAAAGTGGGTCCGGCAGGTGTAACTATTCTGCCTGAAACCATCTCTAAAGAGCCACTTGGGCCTGTAGTTCGTCAAGGTGACGACCAGTGGATGGACATCGTGGCGATGACTCTTTATGCATTGATTAACGCCGAAGAGCTGGGCATCACATCTGGAAATATTGATAGCTTAAAGTCTAATCCTGGTAATCCCGGCGTGGCTCGCTTAGTTGGCACTGAAGGTAATATGGGTGAGCTATTGGGTCTGGGTGCAGACTGGTCATATAACGCGATCAAGCAGGTCGGTAATTATGGCGAGATCTATGAGCGCACGGTCGCTAAAATTGGCATTCCGCGTGCCGGGTCAGTCAATGACCTTTGGACGCGTGGTGGTATTCTTTACGCTCCACCGATTCGTTAATATAACCTGATCATAAGACCGGGTATCGCCCGGTCTTTCTTTATATTCCACCGGATTAAATTTTGATAGAACGTACGCGAATCCCGTTGCATCGAGACCCTAAAGTTCGTGCCATGCTGGTTCAGGCTCTCGCGTTGATCATAGTGATCTACGGGTTCTACTCTCTATTCCAGACTACAGTAGACAACTTGGTCGCCCGAGGAATTCAGACGGGGACGAGTTTCTTTGACGAGGTTGCGCCGTTCCAGATTGGATTCAGTCCATTCTTTGACTACAAGCTTGGTGAATCCACCTACATCGATGTTTTCTTTGTTGGTATTCAAAATACAATTCTGGTCGCCGTATTAGGGATTATCGCTGCGACACTTCTTGGATTTTTTATTGGCGTCATCCGGCTATCTCCGAATTGGCTAGTTGCGCGTGGTGCACTCGTGTACATCGAGATCTTTCGTAACGTTCCGTTGCTCTTGCAGATCATGTTTTGGAACTTTGCGATTTTTTTGCCGACCCTGCCGGCCCCGAAAAAGTCGATTGAGATGGGTGCTTTTTATCTCAACGCACGTGGATTCCATACACCCTTACCGGTGATAGAGGATTCAGCAGGATTTGCAGTGTGGATGCTTCTGCTGGTAGGGCTGGTGGCAGGCTTAGTTATTTTCGCTCGGCGAGCCAAAGTACGGTTCCAGGAAACCGGGCAACGGCTTCCTGTGCTCTGGATTTCTTTAGTAGCTATTGTTCTTGGCGGTTATGCTTTATATAAAATCGCTGGATCGCCTCTTGGGTTTGATGTGCCTGTTTTGGGCCGATTTAATTTCAAAGGGGGCGGACAGTTGCCGTTGCCCCTGTTCTCTTTATGGTTTGCGTTGACTCTTTATACGGCCGCGTTTATTGCCGAGAACGTTAGGGCTGGGATCCAGTCGGTGTCGTATGGGCAGACTGAGGCAGCTCAAGCGTTGGGGTTGTCGAGAAGGGACACTATTCGATTGGTCACTATCCCCCAGGCACTCCGTGTGATTATTCCCCCGACGATTAGCCAGTATCTGAACCTGACAAAAAACTCTTCGCTCGCAGTTGCTGTTGGATATGAGGAATTAGTTGCTGTGTGGGCTGGTATCACCCTGAATCAAACGGGTCAGGCACTGGTTATCATTGGTATGACGGTTGCCGTGTATGAATGTCTCAGTTTGTTCACCTCGTTTGTACTTAACTGGTACAACAAGCGAATTCAGTTAACGGAGCGATAAGGTGCCAGACGCAAAAATATTTGTACCCGCACCGGATCGTGCCCCTCCCCTTAATACATTGGGCCCGGTCGCTTGGGTGCGAGAAAATCTATTTGGATCCGTCAGCAGTTCAGTTGCGACACTAATATTCCTCTATTTATTTTTTAGTTACGTGCCGCCTTTTGTTGAGTGGGCGTTGATTAATGCGAATTGGACAGGAACGGATCGGTCGATTTGTGAGGCCAATACCGCAGGTGCTTGTTGGACCTTTATTAACGTTCGACTAGAGCAGATTCTGTTTGGACTATATTTTGCGTCGAAGCCCGACGAGTTGTGGAGGCCAACATTAATTTTTATTTTGTTTTTTGCTCTATTGCTTCCTCTACTGTTCGAAAAAACGCCGGGAAAGAAGTGGCTATCGATTACATTACTTGGCGTATTTCCAGTGGTGTTCTACTTCGTAGTTTATGGCGGATCGTTTGGAATTCCTCAATCAAATACAACGCAATGGGGTGGATTCTTGCTGACCTTCGCTCTGGCGTTCGTGGGTATACTACTGGCTTTACCTATCGGGATCTTATTGGCACTGGGTCGTCGCTCTGAGCTACCCGTCATCCGTTCAATCTGTGTCATTTATATTGAATTCTGGCGCGGAACACCGCTGATTACGATTCTTTTTATGGCGTCGGTCATGTTGCCCTTGTTTTTCCCGGCTGGAGTGGAATTCGATAAGGTCGTTCGAGCGATGATCGGGATTACGATGTTTCAATCAGCTTATACAGCTGAGGCTGTTCGCGGTGGTTTAGCAGCAATCCCCAAGGGCCAGGCGGAGGCAGCGATGGCACTTGGCCTGGGTTATTGGAAAAGAACAATCTTCATCATACTTCCCCAGGCTTTGAAGATATCCATCCCGTCAATTGTAAATACCTTTATCGCGTTATTTAAAGATACATCCCTTGTATCCATTATCGGTTTGCTCGATCTATTGAACATGGCACAGACAGCCGCGCGCTCAGTCGAATGGAGGGGATATGATATCGAGGGCTATCTGTTCGCTGGATTTATTTATTGGGCATTTTGCTATGGCATGTCTCGATACAGTCAGAATTTAGAGCGTAAACTCGATACGAATCGGAGAAATTAATATGACCACGGAAACGCATATCGAATCTGCTGAGCTCGGTGACACAATCATCAAGATTGATGGGCTGAACAAGTGGTACGGTCAGTTCCATGTTTTGAAAGATATTGATCTCCACGTGAAACGTGGAGAGCGGATCGTGATTTGTGGGCCATCAGGGTCGGGTAAGTCGACTTTAATTCGCTGTATCAATCGCTTGGAGACCCACCAAGAGGGCTCAATCGTAGTTGATGGGATAGAGCTGACTGAAGATACCAAGCACATTAACGACGTGCGACGAGAAGTAGGTATGGTGTTCCAGCATTTCAATCTGTTTCCTCACCTCACGGTTCTAGAAAATTGCACGCTTGCGCCGATTTGGGTGCGTAAGACACCAAAGCGTGAGGCTGAAGAGATGGCCATGCGTTATCTGGAGCGAGTGAAAATTCCAGAGCAAGCGAATAAGTACCCCGGTCAATTGTCGGGCGGTCAGCAGCAGCGTGTAGCAATCGCTCGGTCACTTTGTATGAATCCGCGAGTTATGTTGTTCGATGAGCCAACCTCAGCACTAGATCCTGAGATGATCGCTGAGGTACTTGACGTTATGGTTGGTCTTGCTGAAGACGGGATGACGATGTTGTGTGTGACTCACGAGATGGGCTTTGCTCGGAAGGTCGCTAACCGCGTCATCTTCATGGACGGTGGTCAAATTGTTGAGCAGAACGAGCCTGAAGAGTTCTTCAATAATCCTCAAAATGATCGGACCCAACTATTCCTTTCACAAATCTTACAACACTGACTATTTAGCGGTGGAAAAGCTGATCACTGCCCCTATGATATTGGCAGTGATAAATTAATCTGGCGAAGGAGTCTCCATGGCTTGGAATGAGCCCGGAAATAATGGCCGCGACCCTTGGGGTGGCGGCAACCGAAATGATCAGGGTCCTCCTGATCTTGATGAAGTAGTAAAGAAGCTACAACAAAGCCTGAATGGGCTGTTTGGTAAGGCTGGTGGTGGCTCTGGTGGGGGATCAGATTCAGGGGATGGTCCTGGGTTCGATTTCTCAGGAAGGATGGTTGGCGTTTTCGCGCTGATCGCCCTCGTCGCATTTGGTGCGTTAGGCCTTTATAAGGTTGACGAACAGGAACGTGCGGTCGTTCTGAGGTTTGGACAATTCTTAGAAACAAAGACACCGGGCCTCCGCTGGAACGCGCCGATTGTTGACGAAGTGAACAAGGTGAATGTTACGCGGGTCCGCACACATACGTCCCAGGGTGTAATGTTGACCGAGGATGAAAACGTGGTAGACGTCACGCTTGCGGTTCAGTATGTCATCTCAAATCCGCGCGATTTTCTGTTAAATGTCAGAGAGCCCGAGGTAACGCTAACGCATGCGACCGACTCTGCGATACGGCACGTGGTCGGGTCGTCAGAAATGACTGGAGTTATTTCAGAGGGCCGTGAGGCACTTGGTGGTGAAGTCCAGCAGCGTCTACAAGAGTATTTAGAGAATTATGTCGCTGGCCTCCGGGTTGTGAAAGTCAACTTGGAGAATAGCCAACCGCCAAGCCAGGTGCAGGCGGCGTTCGACGACGTCATTAAAGCGCGAGAAGATGAGCAGCGTCTTAAAAACCAGGCCGAAGCATATTCAAATGGTGTAGTCCCAGAGGCTCGTGGTCGCGCCCAGCGTGTGCTGGAGGAAGCCAATGCATATCGTGAGCAGGTTGTTGCACAGGCACAGGGTGAGGCCGATCGCTTTTTGAAGTTGCTGGCTGAGTATAGGAAAGCGCCTGAAGTTACGCGTCAGCGCCTATACATTGATGCGGTTCAGGAGGTCATGCAGCGTTCTTCTAAAGTAATGGTTGACGTCGATTCCGGATCGAACATTATGTATTTGCCTCTGGATCGCATCGCGAGTCAAGCAGCGCCATCAATCGCGAATCAAAATAGAAGTGGATCAATTTCATCCGTCCAGCAGACAACTGGGGGTATGACGCCGGGTGATATTCGTAGTCTGACTGACCAGGTCATTCAGGAGATTCGTTCGCGTCAAACCGATGATTCTCAGAGGGGGAGTATTCGATAATGTCAGGACGTCAAATGAGCATACTGATTGGGTTGGTGGTCCTCTTAGCCGTAGTGTCCAACTCACTATACGTTGTGAACGAACGCGAACGTGCCGTGCTTCTGAAGTTCGGTGAGGTGGTCTCGACCGATATAGAACCAGGACTCCATTTCAAGATCCCGATCGTGAACGATGTGCGGCGATTTGAGTCTCGATTGATCACGTTGGATTCGAGCCCGCAACGTTACCTCACAGCAGAGAAAAAAGCATTGATCGTTGATTCTTTCGTAAAATGGCGAGTCGCAGATGCTGGAAAGTACTACACCGCAACGGGGGGTGATGAATTTTCAGCAAATAGCCTGCTTGCCTCACGCGTCGATAATGGCCTGCGTAATAAATTTGGTGAACGGACTGTGTACGAAGTAGTGTCTGGTGAGCGTGATGCATTGATGGCGGAAATTACAAAAGAACTTGATGACATCGCGTTGAACGAACTTGGCATCCATGTATTGGATGTACGAGTAAAGGGTATTGATCTCCCGCCAGAAGTCTCCAACGCGGTGTACTCGCGGATGAGTACAGAGCGTGAGCGTGAGGCGCGTGATCACCGGTCCCGTGGCCGTGAGCTCGCCGAAGGTATCGAGGCGGACGCTGATCGTCAGAATACGGTTATTGAGGCTAATGCCTACCGTGAGGCGGAGCAGATTCGAGGTGAAGGCGATGCAATTGCGGCTGAAATCTACGCTAATGCATATAAACAGGACCCTGAATTTTACTCCTTTCACAGATCAATCCAGGCTTACAAAAATTCATTTGCGGGAAAAGACGATTTGCTAGTCATTGACCCTGAGTCTGATTTCTTCAGATACTTGAAGAATCCGACAGGACAATAATCGAGGCGCTCGGGCGGCTCTACGGTTGCCCGAGTGATTCACCCATCTTTATAGCCTTTCCGCCTGTTACTTTCGGTTTAAAACCCTTCATCGATTTTGGCAGGATCAGAATGACGGTGGAACCATATTGGAACCGGCCGACTTCGTCGCCCTGGGCGAATTTGTGATGTGTGCCGCGATGATAATTCCATTCGGTGATACATCGGCCCGGTGGGGTAATCAATCCCGCAAATGGTGTTTCTATTGAGGCGACGAGCATCGCACCAACAAGCACTATTGAAAACGGTCCGTGCTCGCTCTTGAAATGCATGATGACGCGTTCGTTCCGGGCGAAAACCGCAGGAATTGAGGTTGTTGTTGATTCGTTTACTGAAAAAAGTCGGCCCGGTACATGGACCATATGTTTAAGCTCAGCATCCATGGGACAATGCACTCGGTGGTAGTCTTTTGGCGACAGATAGACGGTTAAATAGTGTCCCTCGCTGTAGATTTCATTGTATCCCTTGCCACCGAAAAGCTCGGTAAGTGAAAAATGATGACCTTTCGCTGTAAGCCGAGTGTCCGATGATAGTTGGCCGCCCCCAAACACAGTTCCATCCGCTGGTGATGCGATGTATTTTTTCCCAGCGAGTGGTCGAACGCCATCTTTAAGGGCGCGAGTGAAAAATGCATTGAAATGAGGATAAGCATCCAACGCCGGTTCAGCAACCTCATCCATTTCAATATCAAGGCGCTTGACAAACTGATGAATCAGGAAATTTTTTACCTGATTATTTTTACAAAACGCCAACCGTCCGACGATTCGCGAAACAAGGTGCGCCGGCAGACAATATTGGATTAACGTATTTAAGTTTTGCATGAAGTTCATGCATTTCCTCCAGTCAGGGTGTCTAAAATTCGGTGGAAAGATTCGAGCCTTCTTTTTGAGAGCTTGCCCTTTTGAATTGCATCGGTAACTGCGCATCCCGGCTCTTGGCGATGTCTGCAATCTCTGAATCGACATTGGTTCGAAAATTCACGAATATCAATAAAGCCTTGCTCAACATCAGTACGTGATATTTGTTCAAGACCAAAATCGCGAATCCCTGGCGAATCGATGATAGACCCTCCTTTTGAGTATGAGTAAAGGCGCGCGGTCGAGGTCGTATGTCGCCCCAAACGGGTTTGCTGATGTAGATGACCGACCTGTATCTGCTCATCAGGTAACAGTGTCTGGACTAGACTCGATTTACCGACACCAGACTGCCCAATGAAGACTGAGCTTTTATCGATCAGATGTTTTGAGAGTTCATCGAGTCCGCCTGGCTCTTTGGTGGTAGCCTCAACAACTGTGTATCCAATTACTTGATAGAGATTCTTGATCGCAGCCAAAAAATTACGATTGATTTCTGACCCCTTTAGTAAATCAACCTTGTTAATCACGATTAACGGGGGGATACCAGCGACTTCGGTGGCAACCAAATAACGATCTAAGAGCTCAGGTTGTGGCGCGGGTTCGAGTGCGGTGACGATCACGAGCTGATCTATGTTTGCGGCCATCGCTTTGATAACGCCACGGGAGTCGGGTCGTTCAAGCACATTCCGTCGAGACTCACATGCAGTCACAATACCGGCGTCATCGGTTGTTTGAAAAATCACTTGGTCGCCTGTCACCAAGGACGACAAGTTTGAACGCAGATGACAGCGTATGGATTCAGCGACCGGTTGGCCGACAGCATCGACGGCAATGACTTCGACCTGTTTCCCGAAGCGTGCAACGATGCGTCCGACTTGTTCTTGGCCGAGTCTCCCAGATTCGAGAAGGTCCTCCACATGCACTTTGTGCCGTGATGCGCGATCAAGACGCTCTTTTTGAATTTTTTCGATGCGCCACGCTTGCTGACGCGTCAGTTTACGTTTGCTCATGTTATTTCAGGGCTATGCGTGACTTCCGTTAGATCGAACCTCATTATTACAGGCATTGAAAGGAGAAACTATGTCTGACCCCTATGGAGATGCTGAAGCATCTCGTTATGACAACCCTGTGGCCTCAAGGAAGTGGCTTTTGGAGTTGCTAGAACAGGCTGGCCGTCCCCTCGATTACGAAGAGATGGCGTCGCTGACTCAGACCATTGAGTCGAATCGCGAGGGATTGTTTGCGCGATTGTCTGCGATGTGTCGTGACGGTCAAATAATTACCGATCGGATCGGACGTTATGTGTTGGTGGATCGCGCTGGATTGGTGTCTGGCCGCGTCATCGCTCATCGGGATGGGTTTGGATTTTTTGAACCGGATGACGATGGGGATACGCTCTATTTGCATGATCGGCAGATGCGAAAGGTATTTCATGGTGATCGTGTCTTGGTTGCCGTGATGCCACCATCGAGACATTCAAAAAGTAAGCGTGAAGCACGCATCGTCGAGGTGCTCCAGAGAACGCATCAACGCCTCATCGGGCGACTGAGAGAGCAAGCAGGGGTAAAATTCGTCACACCCGAGGATGATCGATTTTTGCATGAGATTTTGATTCCAGACGATCAATTAAATGGTGCACGGTTTGGTCAATTTGTGGTTGTTCAGCTCGATACGTTTCCCGAATCCAATCGCCAACCAGTTGGGCATGTTGTTGATGTCGTCGGCGCAGCTTCCGATCCAGGGATTGAGGTTCAGGTCGCTGTACGAACGCATGATTTGCCATATGAGTTTTCTGCGGAAGCGATTGCTCAGGCACGCGCGTTTGGTGATTCCATTGATCCAACAATCGCTGATATGCGAGTGGATTTAAGAGATTATCCATTTGTGACGATTGATGGCGAGGATGCACGGGATTTTGATGATGCAGTCTATGCCGCACCAAGGGGTAAGGGTGGATGGACGTTGTGGGTCGCGATCGCAGATGTTGCAAATTATGTAACTGAGAACTCACCACTCGACCAAACAGCGATCCAGCGTGGGACCTCTGTCTATTTTCCAAGTGAAGTGATTCCGATGTTACCTGAGACATTGTCGAATGGATTGTGCTCACTGAATCCGCAGGTCGATCGTTTGGCTCTGGCGGTCTGTTTAGAGATCGCCTCGACAGGTCGTGTGACAAGCTATCGATTCCACGAAGTGGTTTTCCAGTCGCAGCAACGACTTACCTACAAACAAGTCCAAGACACTCTGGATTCAGTCGAAGCGGACCATCAATCGCCGGCTGCCCTGAAGGACGCTATTGTTGAGTCAGGTCGCTTTAATACT
Organism: Gammaproteobacteria bacterium; assembly: GCA_002705795.1. GTDB lineage: Bacteria > Pseudomonadota > Gammaproteobacteria > Pseudomonadales > Litorivicinaceae > HIMB30. Next base: position 46,245 of record PAHG01000022.1, on the reverse strand, counting down.
ACCGCTGTTGCTGAAAATGTGGCTGATTTGTTTTCGCTGTATCGAGTATTGCGTGCTGCACGCGACGATCGAGGTGCTTTGGATTTCGATTCAGTGGAGCCGAAATTTAGTTTCGACGAGAAAGGCAAGATCAGTAGCGTCGTCCCACATCAACGTCTTGAGGCGCACAAACTGATTGAAGAATGCATGTTGGCGGCTAATGTCGCTGCCGCTCGCTGTTTGAAAAAGTTTAAACTGCCAACGTTGTATCGGATTCATGAGGGTCCGAGTGATGAGCGTTTAGCGGCGCTCCGGCAATTCTTGGGGTCCATGGCGCTTGGTTTGGGTGGTGGCGAGAAACCTGAGCCATCTGATTACCAGGCATTACTCGATCAAGCACAAGCACGCCCAGACTTCCCATTGATCCAGGCAATGATCCTACGCTCTATGCAACAAGCGAAATATGCCCCCGATCCAGACATCGGACATTTTGGATTGTCATATGATCATTACACGCACTTCACGTCTCCAATTCGTCGATATCCCGATTTAACGGTTCATCGGTTATTGAAGTGGATTGTGCAAACAGGTGCCCAAGATGATCCGAGTAAGCTCGTTAGAGATCACCTACCAAACATGGACCAGATGGTTGGGTTGGGTGAGCATTGCTCGCTGACAGAGCGTCGTGCAGATGAGGCAAGTCGCGATGTCGGGCAATGGCTGAAATGCCAATTCATGCGTGAAAAACTCGGAGAGGAGTATCAGGGTACGATCACCGGGGTGGCAAGTTTCGGTCTCTTTGTTCTGCTCGATGAACTCTTTGTTGAAGGGATGGTTCATGTTACCCAGCTACCCCCTGATTATTGGGTATTCAGTGAGCAACAGCACACTTTGACCGGCGAGAGGACTCATCAAGTCTTCCGTTTAGCTGATTCAGTCCGAGTTACAGTGGCTCGTGTGGATTTGGATGCACGTCGAATTGATTTTGCGTTGGCAGGAGATGGCCCGGTTGGACGGCCACGCAGAGTCAGCGTTCGGTCTCGGTTGAAAGAAGGTAAAATTCCTGGAAAGAGTCAGTCGAGAGGTCGGTCGAAAAAATCAGGGAAGAGTCGGCGATGAGTCAGCACAGGCGACGCCAATCGAAAAAGCAAGATGGCCCCGGACAGGTTGCAATTGTGGGAATCCATCCTGTACGCGTGGTACTTGGTCAAGCGCGTGTTTCTGAAGTATGGATTCGAGAGGGCGCTAGTGAACATCGCTTGAGAGATCTGACGGCGATAGCCAAATCACAAGGTGTTCATGTGATTGACGTTTCATCGCGTGATTTTGACGATGCGGTCTCTGGCGATATGAACCATCAAGGTGTGATGGCATTGACGGAGCCTCGGGACATGGAGCCTGAAAATGCACTACCGGTTCTGCTCGATGGGATCGAAAATCCATTGGTTTTGGTTTTGGATGGTGTGACCGATCCACATAATTTCGGCGCCTGTTTACGTTCAGCTGAAGCCTTCGGAGCCGTTTGTGTGGTTGTACCGAAAGATAATACAGCACCCTTAAACCAGGCTGCCCGTAAGACCTCGTCGGGAGCCAGTGAGCTGATTCCTGTGGTCAAAGTCACTAATCTCGCGCGATGTTTGCGTGGACTTCAGCAAGATGGATTTTGGGTGGTCGGTGCTGCTGGAGAATCCACTGTGGGCCTCGATCAGGCATCACACAGCGGTCCAATGGCCTTAGTGATGGGTTCTGAAGGTGCAGGCCTCAGGCGTCTCACCCGCGAGGTGTGCGATGCGCTGGTCGCGATTCCGATGTCCGGCCATATTGAGAGCTTGAACGTGAGCGTTGCAACTGGCGTGTTGCTTTATGATTTACAGAATCGACGTGGTGCACTTGATACATCACGTGCTTATGAGGAGCGAGTGTAATGCGCTGTCCCTTTTGCCAAGCCCTGGACACGAAAGTGATTGATTCGAGACTACATGCTGAGGGATCACAAATCCGGCGTCGCCGTGTTTGCCCCGATTGTGATCAGCGATTTTCCACCTATGAGAGTGCTGAGCTAGTGATGCCTCGGATTGTGAAGAGCAATGGGCAACGCGAAAACTTTGATGAAGATAAATTGCGTCGAGGCCTGACGCGGGCTCTCGAAAAGCGTCCGGTGAGTACGGTGCAGATTGATGCATGTATTCAACGGATTAAACGGGCGCTGCAATCGGAATCCGATAAGGAAATTGAATCACGTCGCATCGGAGATCATGTAATGCGCGAGCTGAAAGCGCTTGATCAGGTCGCTTATGTGCGCTTCGCATCCGTCTATCGAAGCTTTGGAGACGTCACAGAATTTATCGGTGAGATCGAGAAACTATCGGATGAATGAATTCTCAGATCTTGAGCGCTTGGCCATGCGCCGTGCGTTGTTGATCGCAATGGGCGGTCTCTATTCCACAGGTGAAAATCCCCGCGTGGGTGCATGTTTCATCAGAGATGGTGAGATTCTCTCAGAAGGATTTCATCGTGCGCCTGGATTACCGCACGCGGAAATTGAAGCGATTCGAGGAGTGTCGCCGTCGCTCCTTCAAGGATCGACTTGTGTTGTGACGTTGGAGCCATGCTCCCATATAGGTAAGACGGGCCCATGCGTTGATGCGCTGATTGATGCGGGTATCAGTCGTGTGGTGGTTGCGATGGTTGATCCCAACCCTCTAGTAGCTGGTAAAGGAGTTAGTAAGCTTCGGGATGCGGGGATCGATGTTGTAGTTGGTCTCTATAGCCGGGAAGCAGAGCGATTAAATTTAGGATTTATTTCACGCATGACCCAATCGCGTCCGTTTATTTGGGTGAAGTCGGCGGCCAGCCTTGATGGCAAGATCGCCATGGCTGATGGTGAGTCACGGTGGATTACAGGCCGCGATGCACGTGCCGATGTTCAGCGTTTGCGCGCGAGGTGCCAAGCGATTGTTACAGGAATCGACACAGTGCTTGTCGATGACCCGCGGCTGAACGTTCGTCCCGAAGAATTAGGTATCGTCCTGCCGCGTGAGATCAACACCATACAACCACTTCGGATTGTACTAGATACGCATGGGCGGCTCCCAGAGACAGGTGCTTTATTCAAGGCAGATGGTCCAATTCTTTGGGTTACAGGGAAAACTAATGATCATCCTCAGGTACGTTCAGGCCGTGTCGAGCAATGGATCGCGCCACTGACCGATGATCGGATTGATTTGCATGCTGTCATGTCTGAGCTCGCCAAAAGATTAGTCAATGAGGTGTTGATTGAGGCGGGTCCTACGTTGATCGGTCAGTGTATTACTGAAGGTCTGGTGGACCAGGGTGTGATCTATCTTGCGCCGAAATTCCTTGGGCAGGGCGCGCGATCCCTGTATCATATTGCACCTCCTCAACTGTCTGATGCACCAGCGATTTTTATTCAGGGGATCCGAGAGGTAGGTGAGGATCTTCGTTTGGACTGGACACTAAGGACGCGCGCTTAAAATGGCTTTGGCATCTGTCGACAACTTGATAGCAGATATCCGTGGCGGAAAGATGGTCATCCTGATGGATGACGAGGATCGTGAAAACGAGGGCGATCTCGTTCTGGCTGGAGCGCATTGCACCTCTGAACATGTCAACTTTATGGCGCGTCACGCACGTGGTTTGATTTGTCTCACGTTGACGGAGGCGCGCTGCAAGCAGCTCGGACTCCCACCAATGGTGGTTGAAAACACTGAGCGACATAAAACAGCCTTCACTGTAAGCATTGAAGCGGCTGAAGGTGTGACTACGGGGATTAGTGCATCCGATCGGGCGCGGACCGTACAAGCGGCAGTTGCTCCAAACGCTAAGCCTACTGATTTGGTGCAGCCTGGTCATATTTTTCCGGTACAAGCGCGCGCGGGTGGCGTACTCATGCGTGCCGGTCACACCGAGGCGGGATGTGATTTGGCGCGCCTTGCGGGTCTTGAACCAGCGGCAGTGATCTGTGAGATCATGAACGATGATGGCTCAATGGCGCGTCGCCCTGAATTGGAGGCCTTTGCCGAGCGGCACGATATTTTAATCGGGACCATCGCCGATTTAATTCAGTACCGCGTAACAACCGAAACCACGATCGAAATGGTACGTGAGGAGTCGATCGAAACAGAATTCGGACCATTACGTTTGCAGTTGTTCCAAGATCAGATCTTAGGAGGGACGCATGTGTGCCTCATCAAAGGTGATCCATCGCCTGAGCACCCATGCTTGGTGCGAGTCCATGTGCCTGATACTCTTCGGGATCTTGTGCAAGTATCGTGGCAAGGACGAGGAAGTTGGCCATTGCCACAGGCCCTAAAGATGATTGCAGACGCCGGTGAAGGTGTTGTTGTAATTCTGGAGAATCGCGGTGATGAGCCGATTGAAGAGAGGCTGGCTCAATATGCTGGCGATACCTTGCCAAATCCTGGAACGCGGTTGGTTCCTTACCTGACCGTTGGAACAGGCTCGCAAATTTTAAAGCATGCGAACGTTGGCAAAATGCGTCTTTTATCGACGCCAATGAAATTCAGTGCAATCTCAGGTTTCGATTTAGAGGTTGTGGAATATTTAGAATATAAGGGGTGAACCCATGCGAATGATCGAAGGACAATACACAAATGCCGACAGCCGCTACGCTATCGTTGCGGGACGGTTTAACCAGTTTGTCGTCGACTCACTGGTCGAAGGTGCTGTCGATTCGCTCGTCCGTCACGGAGTCGATGAAGATAATATAACAGTGGTTCGCGTTCCCGGTGCGTTTGAAATCCCGCTGATTGCGCAGGCGATCGCTGAGAAGGGTGAAGTCGATGCGATAATTGCATTGGGTGCCGTGATCCGTGGATCGACACCACACTTCGACTATGTCGCTGGCGAATCGGCAGGTGGATTGAACAAAGTGCAGATGGATACAGGTGTACCTTGTTCGTTTGGCGTCCTGACTGTCGATACGATTGAGCAGGCGATTGAGCGCGCGGGCACTAAGGCTGGGAATAAAGGTGCCGAGGCGGCGCTGGTTGCAATTGAAATGGTTTCTGTCCTGAGACAAATTAGTGAGTGAAACGGATCCTAATCAGCCAACTGCTTCACAGCGTCACCGAGCACGTGAAGCGGTGATCCAAGCACTCTATCAATGGGAATTGTCGGGTTACCCGATGACTCAAGTTGTTGCTATGTTTCGTGCAGACAACAATTTGAAGCGGGCTGATGTCGTTTTTTTTCATGACGCGCTGACCGCAATCGATAAAACTCACGACGCTCTGGTTGAGTCCTTGAAGCCGCATTTGTCTCGCGAGTTCTCTGAGCTGACGCCGATCGAACGGAACATCTTGGTGTTGGGCGCCTATGAGCTCTCAGTTCGCATCGACATACCATTCAAGGTCGTGATTACTGAGGCCGTGGCCTTAAGCAAAAAATTCGGTGCTACAGACGGCCATAAGTTTGTCAACGGCGTTCTAGACCAACTGGCCGCTAACACGCGCGCTATTGAGGTTCAGGCTCTCGAGTCTCGTGAACGAGTTTGAGCTGATTCGGACCCATTTCCAGAGGGATCCGTTAGATCCCTCTGTCGTTCTTGGTGTTGGTGATGATGCCGCGATTGTCTCTCAACTCAGTGATTACGAAACAGTAATTTCTGTTGATTCAGTGGTTGCTGGTCGTCATGTCCCTCAAATTTGCCCCCCTGATGGATTTGCTGCACGCCTACTGGGTCGAGGCTTAAGTGATCTAGCGGCGATGGGTGCCGACCCTAAATATGTTTTGTTATCACTGACATTACCAACATTCGAGCCGGGTTGGGTTGACCACTTCGCTGATCGTTTCCACAAGCTATGTGTTCGCTTTGGTTTGGATTTGGTTGGGGGTGATACCAGTAGGGGTCCTCTAAGTGCTCACATCACGGTTATCGGTCATGTACCTAAAGGGTCAGCGATATCAAGGAGTGGATTGAGATCGGGTGACGATCTTTGGGTATTTGGTTCGGACCTGGGTGGAGCTCGGGCATATTTGGATGTACTCGATGGCCTAGAATCAAATCATGAAGTCTGGGCAGAGCGTTATTGGAGGCCCGAGCCACAGCTTGTCGCTGGTTTATCGTTGCGAGGTATGGCCAGTGCGATGATTGATATCTCGGACGGGTTGTGCCAGGACTTATTTCATCTTTTGGATAATTCAGTGGGTTCGGCAACCGTCAAACTGCAATCAAACCTTATTCCCTTTTGTGATGATCTGGTTGATCGCTTCGGATTGGAGAAGGCATTGGAATACGCGCTCACGGGTGGCGATGATTATTGCCTTCTGGCCTCAATTCCTCCGGGGCTCGAGGTTCCTGGATGCGGTCGTCGAATCGGGATGGTTGTAAAAGGTGAGTCTGCGAGGATCCTGTTGGACGGAAAACCACTTCCAAGCAAATGGCAGCTTGGATGGGATCACAGTCGATGAACTCGCTGAAATTCTGGATTGCTGTGGGCCTTGGCAGCGGACTATCGCGCAAGGCTCCTGGTACGACAGGGACGCTGGGCGTCATGCCTTTGCTGGTTATGGTTTGGGATGCGTCGTTTATGGTCTGGGTGACTGGGTTTATCGTGCTGTGTGCCTTGTCGATTTGGAGTATACCTGAGGCTGGCCGAAGGCTTGGTGAGCCAGATCATGGGCAGATCGTGATTGATGAGTGGGTTGGGATGTGGTTGGCTGCGTATGGTGTCAATAGTTTCACGAACTTTCCCGTATGGATCGGTCTTTTGATCGGTTTTGTCGGGTTCCGGATTTTCGATATTGCGAAGCCTTGGCCAGTGTCTTGGTGCGAACAGAAGATTGCAGGTTCGTGGGGTGTTTTAATGGATGACGTTGCAGCAGGCGGATATGTTCTTATTCTTGGGCTGGTCTTTGGTATGCTTAGCGGCCACCCAGGATAAGAACATGACTATTGAACATATCGATAACTGCCAGCTTCCGACCCAATGGGGAACCTTTTGTATGCACGGATTCAAGGAGATTGCATCTGGGAAGGATCATATTGCTCTTGTCATGGGTGAACCCTGCCATGAGCAACCTGTTCTACTTCGTGTGCATTCGGAGTGTCTGACCGGCGATGCCCTATTTTCTCAGCGTTGTGATTGCGGCGCTCAGCTAGAGCACGCGATGGCGGCAGTTGCGGCAAAGGGATCGGGAATTGTTCTCTACTTACGTCAAGAAGGTCGGGGAATTGGTTTGTTAAATAAAATTCGTGCCTACCATCTTCAAGATGATGGAGCTGATACGGTGGATGCGAACGAATCACTAGGCTTTGCAGCAGACCAGCGTGATTATTCGATTGTTGGACCAATGTTAGCTCACTTTGGTGTCACTGAAGTGGAGTTATTGACCAATAACCCGAAAAAAGTTGAAGCACTTGAGGGGCTCGGTATTTCTGTGGTGAGGCGTCACTCGATTGAAACGGGTTTGACACCGCATAATCAAAATTACTTGAAAACAAAGCTCAATCGTTTGGGACACTTACTTAGTCAGTCTGAAAATTTCAGCTAAGTCTTTCTTCAATTGCTGCCTGAATTCCATGGGCGTCCAGACCGGTGCGCGACAGCATAAGATCTGGATTGGCATGTACTTCATATCGATCAGGGAGCCCTAGGCTCAGTAAATCGACTGCAAGCCCTTGGTCAACGTAGTACTCGCCGACGGCAGATCCAGCCCCGCCCATGCGTTGATGTTCTTCAACAGTAACGATCAGTTTGGCATCGACATACTGGGCTAATGTGGCTTCATCGAGAGGCTTGATCCAGCGCATATCGATTACCGTTGCATCAAGATTCTGGGCAGCCTTGAGAGCCTCAAATACACGTGACCCGAAAGCGAGGATCACAATCCCCGACCTGCCTTCACGACGCGTGATCGCTCGTCCAACGTCGACTGTATTCAAGCTCGCATCAGGAAGCTCACCTGGCCCTTTCCCCCGGGGATATCTCACCGCAGCGGGCCCTGGGTGCTGATAACAGGTGGAGAGCAGCAACCGACATTCTGATTCACTCGATGGGGCTGCAATGATGATTTCAGGTAGTGTTCTCAAGAACGCGTAATCGTAAACTCCTGCGTGGGTTGGGCCGTCTTCACCGACGAGACCAGCNCGATCGATTGCGAAGGTAACATCTAGACCTTGCACACAGACATCATGAATCACTTGATCGTACGCGCGTTGTAAGAACGTTGAGTAGATCGCAACCACCGGCTTTGTATTTTGGGTTGCGAAGCCCGCGCTCAGACACACCGCATGCTGCTCGGCGATTGCAACATCGTAGTAGCGATCGGGGAATCGCTCGGAAAATTCGATCAGATCGGAGCCTTCTCGCATTGCCGGTGTTATCCCAACCAACCGAGAGTCGCTTTCTGCCATATCACAGAGCCATTCTCCGAAAACGTTTGAATAAGTCGGCGCAGATGTTGCCTCTGAACCAGACTTAGCTTTTAGTTTTCCGATTGCGTGATATTTGATCGGATCATCTTCTGCTGGAGCAAAGCCGCGTCCTTTTTGTGTGACAACGTGTAAAAATTGCGGACCGGGGAGATCTATCATGTTCTCGAGAGTCGTCACAAGACCGAGCAAATCATGCCCATCGATTGGCCCAATGTAGTTAAATCCAATCTCTTCAAAGAGGGTTGCTGGGCTAACCATCCCTTTCAAATGCTCTTCGGTCTTTTTGGCGAACTGTGCGAGTGGGGGTAAGGGTTCGAGAAGTTTACGAGCCTCATCGCGACTGCGGGTATATGCCTTGGAAGAGAGTAACTTGGCTAAGTAATCGCGGATGCCACCAACGTTCCTTGAAATTGACATATCATTATCGTTCAAAACAACGAGCATATTAGCTTTTACACTGGCCGCATGGTTTAGGGCCTCAAACGCTAGCCCAGCTGTCAGTGCGCCATCGCCAATAATAGCTACGTGGCGACGGCTTGAATTATTGAGCTTGGCATCTAGAGCCATCCCAAGTGCGGCGCTTATTGACGTGCTTGAGTGTCCGACCCCGAAGGCATCATACGGGCTTTCGTTACGGTCAGGAAAGGCAGCAAGCCCTCCCTCCTTGCGGATAGTCGGTAGCTGTTCGCGACGACCGGTCAGAATCTTGTGCGGATAGGCTTGGTGGCCAACGTCCCAAACCAGCTGATCAAACGGGGTATCCAAGCAAAAGTGCAGTGCAACTGTCAGCTCGACAACACCAAGTCCAGCACCAAAATGCCCGCTGGAAATCCCGACCGAATACAGTAAATATTCGCGTAATTCGTCAGCCACCTGGCACAGCTGATCACGATTGAGTGAGCGCAAGTCATGCGGAGAATTGATCCCTTCTAGTATTGGGATACTCGGGCGTTCTCCCGGGATGGTATTAAAGATTTTCATATTCGGCATTAATTCGTTCGCTCCACACTCAATAGCGCCAGTCTTTCTAGCATGGTGGTGTTTCCCGGGAGACGCGCAAGGGCTGTTTGGGCAATTTCTACTAATGCATAAGCTTCTTTTTCACTGGCTTTGAGTCCGAGAAGGCTCGGGAAGGTAGATTTTCTAAGTAATTGATCTCGGCCTTGGGTTTTCCCAAGGGTTTCTGTTGACGCTGTTTCGTCGAGGATGTCATCTTGAATTTGGAAAGCGAGTCCGATAGCTTGACCCGCCTGCGTGAGTGCATCCCAGTCGTTATCAGACGGGTTCCCGCAGGCTGCACCCAACAACACACTGGCTGTGATAAGTGCGCCGGTTTTTTTTGCATGCATGGCTCTGAGAGCGTCTAAAGAGAGTGCTTTACCTTCGGATTCAAGATCGATCGCTTGCCCTAGCGCCATGCCCTGGAATCCAACTGCATCTCCGAGGAGTCTGAGTTGCGTCACCCGCATGGTATCAGAACGAGCATCGTCTTCACCGAGGATTGAGAATGCGAGCGCCTGCAGCGCATCTCCGGCTAAAATAGCGGTCGCTTCATCAAACGCGACGTGTGTAGTTGGCTGGCCTCGCCGAAGGGTATCATCGTCCATTGCTGGGAGATCGTCATGGATCAGTGAATAGGCNTGTAAGAGCTCGACAGAAATAGCGGCGGTATCTGCAGCATCGAGGTCCGCGTCTACAGCCTCTGCAGCCGCGTATACCAAAGCTGGGCGTAAGCGCTTGCCNCCACGAAGTACGCTGTAGCGCGCCGCCTCTGCAAGACGCGAGTCACCAAGACGTCTACCGAGAGCGCCGTTTAGGTTTTGATCTATCCGTGTACGGATCTGTTCGAGCCAGTCCTGATCCAATGCGCTCAGGCCTCCGGTTCAAATGGCGTTTCTTCGCCCGATTGCTTGATTTCTGTGACCTTCTGAGACGCGGTATCCAAAATGGTGTGGCACTCTTTAGCTAGCCGTACACCTTTTTCGAATGCGTCAAGCGAATGATCTAAGGGCATTGATCCTTGTTCCATCTGTCGGACTAATGCCTCGAGTTCGGCAAGTTTTACCTCAAAAGATGGTGAACTATTTGATTCAGACATTGTTAGCCTCCGTTCACTGCAGAAGATGCGTTAGATCAGCCCTAACGACAACATCCTCGATCATTATTTCAACTCCACGCGGTTGCTGATACATCCATGGCATGCCAATTGGAAGTGGTCCTGCCTAACAATTTGTTTTTTTGTGCACTGCCGACACGCTTACGGAACGGCGTAAATGAAAAAAGAACAAACAAAACACTGGGGCCAAGAGCCCCTCACTCCAACTGAGTGAACCAATCCATTGGTTTATTCCTTACTCGTAATTTGAGGTGCCACGACTTCATTGAGTCGTGTAATGACACCATTATAGCGCCACTCATAAATGACTTGCGCGGTGAGTACACGCTGCACATAGTTTCTAGTTTCTGTGAAAGGGATTGAAGCAACCCAGACATCTAACGGCATAGGCTTATCTGGCATCCATCGTTTCACGCGATGGGGCCCCGCGTTATAGGCGGCGGTTGCAAGCGCCGGATGTCCGAACCGATTTAGCTGTTTGGCTAGGTAGTAGCTACCGATCCGAATGTTGGTGGATGGATTGATAAGCGTACGATTACCGCGCCATTTGAGGTTCAGCTCTTTAGCAGTCTGTCGCCCAGTTCTTGGCATCACCTGCATCAAACCAAGCGCTCCTGCTGGGCTTCGAATGTCGTGCATAAATAAACTTTCTGACCGCATCAGGCCCGAGAGCCAAGAGAGCGAAATATCATGACGTTTTGCAGCATTTTTTAATGGTGTTTCGAATGCGTTGGGATAGCGTAGCTCGAAATCATCGGTGAGCCCAGACTGATGTGCTGTGACGGCAGAACGTGAGTGCCAATTCCATCGATTCGCGAGAATTGCTGCCGCTTTTTGTTCTTCTTCTGTCAGGCGTCCAATCACAAAATCCCATTGGCGCCTTGCCATAACTGTGAGCCCCTCTTCGAATAATAAGCGAGCGATCGTGATATCGATCCGCTGGTCGACTGTATCAATCGAAGAAACTGATGGGCGCTCGGATTTGGGGCGTAGATCGTATGGAATACCAAGATAATCAGCGGATAAAAAGCCATACCAAGAGCTTGATTCCGCAGCCTTTCGAAATCCTCCAAACGCGAGGTCAGGGTTNCCAGTCATCGCTAGCGCTCTCGAGACCCAATAGTTCCATTCAATCTCCCCACGCTCCTCGGGTGATAGTTTGGAAATGGCCATAAGCACATCGGGCCATTCTTGAAAATGGATGAAAAAGCGTACTCGCCAGTGATCTAAAATCGGGTTCGACGGCAGATCCATGCGCAGTAATGGCGCTGCTGCAGGGTCTAAATTGATCGCCATGGTACGAGCAGTACCCAAAACCGCCTGTTGTCTGACACTGTCCGGGATCTTTCGATCTTTGATGAGACTTAACAATTTGTCTGGATTTTTGCTGGCGAGGCGAGAGGCCGCCATATCAACCCATTCTGGGAATTCTGCCGCTCGCGTGGTCAAAAATTTCGCAGGTCGGCGTCGTGCCTGAGCCCAGGCGTTGATGTGATCTGTTGCAGATTTATCCAGTGATTTTGCGAGCCAGCGAGCGAGCTGTAATTGCCTATTTTCGAGCGCATTATTGATGCGGCGGAGGCGAACTTCCTTGGTGATCAGTTCGCGTTTTTGAATTATTGAAAAGAGTGTATCACAGTCTTTTGGCTGACTTTTGCCATGGGTCCACAAGCGCAAAGCCTCGCGATGGTCTTTATCGGTGTCCTTTTTGAGGCGGAACTTAGCTTCGAGTTTATAGCAATTGAGTTTGACGTTATCTGTCGGCCGATAGAGAAATAAAAAATCTTTATGCCAGTTCGCTCGGCCTAATCGAAATAATTTCTTCCAGCGGAGGTTGGCGATGGCGGCACTGTCTGGATATTGCTCTATTAACTTTTCAAGGTCTTGGGCTGATACCGAGCCGAGTCGCTTTTCGGTCGATTTGGCGATCAGTTCTGGATAAAGTGGCGAGTCTTTCCATGTTCTTTTGATGGACTGACTGATTTTTCCGGTTCGCTCGATGGTGACCCAGGCGCGGCTAAACGAATTTGCAAATACGTTTGTTACGCAACTCACAGTGAGGCAACTTAATACTGCGACGGTTTTTATTGTGTAACTAATGCCTTGCACATGTACCTCTGAGCCCAAACAGTGTCAGTGTGACGAAACCANACGGCGGCCGCAATGGGAGATCGGTTATGGCACAAATTCTTTTAACAGGAGCTACCGGATTTTTAGGGGATGGGCTCCTTCCTGCACTGTTGAGTGATGGCCATTCGTTGATTTGTTTGACCCGACACCCCGCGAAAGCTGCGGAACGATTTAGTGCATTATCAGCGTCGATTCGCTGGATTAAATCCTTCGCCGAGGTGGATGCGATGCCAAATGCGATCATCAACTTGTCGGGTGAGGGTATTGCGGATTCTCGTTGGACGGATAAGCGGAAACGACTGCTTCGCTCGTCCCGGATCGCTGTGACCGAGCAATTGGTGTCAAGGTTGAATTCGCTGGATGGTGAGCCCGATGTTGTGATTTCGGGTAGTGCGATCGGGTACTACGGCGCGCAGACTCAAGACGTTACCGAAGAAAATAAATCGGGGTGGGACTTTGCGGCGTGCTTGTGTGAGGATTGGGAGCAGGCAATCGGTGGATTGAATTCTGAAGCGACGCAAACCTATATACTGCGAATCGGGGTGGTCCTCGGGCGTCCAGGCGGGTTCTTGGGCCGTCTCGAAATGCCGTTTCGATTGGGCCTTGGGGGTCCTCTGGGAAATGGTCAGCAGATTTTGTCTTGGATCCATCGTGACGACTTGGTTTCGATGATTCGTTGGATGTTGTCTGGCACCCCAGGCGCCGGGGCCTACAATGCAACGAGTCCACATCCCGTGAGCAACGAGGAGTTCACAGCAATTTTTGGTCAGATACTCAAACGTCCAACCATTTTTAGGGTGCCAGAAACGCCGATGCGCCTGGTCTTAGGTGAGTTGGCTGATTTGTTATTCAAAGGTCAGTCAGTGCAACCCAAACGCGCGCTCGACCAAGGGTTTCAATTTAAATACCCTGATCTCAAAGGAGCGCTCACGCAATTATTCAAGTGAAACGCGGGCCAGTGCCCCTTGGGTCAGTACGCGAACGCGTTGTCCTGCAATGAAGGAGTTGACTGATTCCACCTCTTGAACGATGGACAGAATCTTGCCCGAGTCCATTTTGACCGTGAGCTCAAGGCCTTGTGCGCGGGTGACTTGCTCTTCGATTATGCTTCCAACCACAGCACCACCAACGGCCCCAAGAATAGTAAAGATCTCCTGGCCTTTGCCTTCGCCGACCGATGACCCAGCGACTCCGCCAATGATTGCGCCTGGTAACTGGCCCACATCTGACTGTCTGCCCTCGATGACAACCGGATTGGTGCTTAAGATGGTTCCAAACTCAACCTCCTGTACTTGTCGAGCCTCGGACCGGGAGTATGTGTCTCCCTGGAGACCTGAAACGCAGCCAGTGAGACCGAGCATAAGCAGACTGATTCCCCCAATTATGTAGATCGATCGCTTCATTTTTGAATCCTTGGTCATGGTGTTCTTCTTGAATGTCAGATAGGGTCAATGAATCATCATTTAAACGTTACATTCTCATATTATTATTTTGGACGACTTTCCTGAGGCCTGCCAATAAATGACAAAAAAAACCTTCGTACTGGATACCAATGTTCTTCTGCATGACCCTATGAGTGTATTCAACTTTCATGAACATGCAGTTGTCATTCCGATGACCGCTCTCGAGGAACTTGATGACATTAAGGATCGCAAGAAAAACGTCGCCTCAGAGGCGCGAATGGCGATTCGTATGGTTGACGAAGTGCTGGGGCACTCGACTCCAGAGGCTATCGCGAAAGGGGTGGAAATTCCGGTTGCCTTGAAAGGTGACAAAGGAAAACTCTTGGGTACTCTTGCGATCCATCGCTCACCACTTGCTGATGAATCTAGAGGCCGTCTTGATGACATCGAATCGAATGACAATCGAATCATAAATTGCGCTTTGGAGATTCAAAACCAGGATCCATCTTGTGATGTGATCTTGGTGACGAAAGATATCAACATGCGACTGAAGGCTTTAGGCGCTGGCCTGAATCGTGTCGAGGACTATCGTCGGGACCAACTGGTAAGTGATGTCGAGCTTTTACCATCGGGATACTTAGAGTTTAGCACCGAGTTTTGGGAACTTGTCACCGATGTTGATACCTGGAGCGAGGGATCGAGAACTTATCACAGAATTCCTCGTTCAATATTCACCGAAGAAATTTATCCCAATCAATATGTTATCGATTCGACGGATGAATTCGCGGCCCGTGTCAGTCAGCTGGACGAGGAATCTGTCGTGTTACTTGATATTGGCCGTCATCGCTTGGAAGACACCGAAGCGTGGGGTGTCCGACCATTAAATGTGTATCAGGCTATGGCGATGCATGCACTTTTGGATACTGCACTGGATCTGAATTTACTGATTGGTGCAGCGGGTTCTGGGAAGACGATACTATCGCTTGCCTGTGCTTTAGAACTGGTCGTCGAACAAAAGCGCTACTCGAAGATTGTCGTTACGCGATCGACACCACCGGTGGCTGAGGATATTGGCTTCTTGCCTGGTACCGAAGAAGAAAAGATGATGCCATGGCTGGCGGCGATTCATGACAACCTGGAGGCGCTACATGAGCATGATGATAACCCTGAGGCATCGATACGGTTCGCGCTTGAGAAAGGTAATATCCAATTTAAGTCTCTAAATTTTATCCGTGGCCGTTCGATTCAAGATGCGATTATTCTACTCGACGAATCCCAAAACCTGACGCCGCAGCAACTGAAGACCGTCATCACGCGCTGCGGTAAGGGCTCGAAGATTGTGTGTCTTGGAAACCTCGCGCAGATCGACAGCAACTATCTAACCGAGTTAACCTCAGGCTTAACGTACGTAGTAGAGCGGTTTAAAGGATGGACCGGATCGTCGACACAGCATCTCGAAGGAGTAGTACGTTCGCGACTCGCATCCTATGCGGAGAAAAATTTGTAAGTGCGGATTTGGATACTTTGCATCGGCTTTATAGTCCTTGTGGCCTTGAGTTTAGTTGCTACTCCGGTTCATTTTGATGAGGCGCAGTACACCACTTGGCTAGCACATCAGGATTTAAGCTATCAAACCAAAGGGCCACTAGTGACCGCCGCTCAATCAGTCACCCACGGTCTCGTGTTTTTACCTCAAATTGTCCAGGTCCGATTGATGGCTTGGATTGCATGGTTTTTCTCTGGAATCTTACTTATGTGGCTTGGTCGTTTAGCTGGATTTGATCAAGATGCTGGTCGACGCCTTCTCATTTTTTATGCGACTAGCCCGATATTGCTTGCCCTGGGCATGGTTCATACCACGGATATTTGGTTATTATTTTTCATGTTATTAGCATTGTGTGCGTTTGCGTCGATCCTGCACTGTCGTCCCAACCAGCAAACGGAATTATGGTGGCTGGTAATGGGCGCTGCGCTGGGATTAGGAGCGTTAGCTAAGCTCTCGATTGCCCTGGTTCCGTTATCGATTATCCCTTGGGTCGTCGTCAGAACACCACGATTGATTTTTACAGCAGGTCCCTATTTGGGCGCGCTTCTATGTGGTTTTATGATGACACCATGGATTCTCTGGAATATGGATAATGAATTCGCGCATCTATCTCATGAGTTTGGTCACCTGAGGTCGGACAATGACAGTTTTTTATACGCGGTCAATTGGATACCTGTACTTTTAATTGCAGCATTTCCTGTCATGTTGTTTTCTATATTTGGTGGTTTAAGAGCCCGGATTGACGATTTTTTCAGTGAGCGCGAAGAAGCAGTGCGTGACATGTTGCGTTTCAGTTTTGGCATATTAATTGTGTTGTTCGTCATCAAGGGATTGATGGGTGAAGTGCTTTTGAATTGGGCGTTACCGATGGTGCCGGTGCTTCTCATGATTTTTGCTATGCGAATGCGTTGGTCACCCACGAGTACTTTGATTGCTGGAAGTATCCAGGTAGTACTCTTGATTGTTTTGATTAATCCCTACGCGGTAGGTCTCAGCATGCAGCAGGATCCTTTTCAAAAAATCCGAGGTTGGGATCGTGTTATCGAGGACGCGGCTCGATTAGCTGGGCCGACGGATATTATTACGACTGATCATTATTCAATCCAAGCCTGGGCACTCTATTTTTGGCCGTCTGCGCGCACGGGATCTGATCGATATACGTCGCCTGAAGGGCAGGTGATTCCAACAACCACCCGTCGTCGTAACCAATATGACAATTGGAATGTACTTGCCAAGCCACTAGCCTCCTTGGTCCACATCGGACAATACTCCAACGATCTGGCGCGCCGGTGTTCAGAGTTCAACGAACTTGGTAGCGTATCTCAGGTGATGCCTGATGGCACGATTCGTTCAACTTTAAATGTCTATCGATGCGTGGGCTTCAGTCCTAAGCCCGTCTGGCCTGTTATTAATCAGCATTGATAGTTTATTAAACACCTCGTCATGGTGTTGGGTTCCGGTGGCCCAGCTGTAGGGCGCCGCCTCAGACTGCAAAAATAGCTTGGTTGGGGTAGGTCTAGTAGCTTTGCTTCGTAAAGTATTCCGGCTTTTAATTAATTGACGAGCCTTCCAATTTACTATCCAATAAGTTTAAACAGTTTGTTTTAACAGGGGATGGGTATGTTGCAAGCGAAACGATTGGTACTGATCGATGCGCTCCTAGAGAAGGACAGCGGACAGTTCCGCGCACTCTTTTTGATTTTGGTGGGCTCGTTGTTATTAACAGCATCAGCAAAGGTTCAAGTGCCTTTTTATCCAGTTCCGATGACTTTGCAGACGTTGGTTGTGTTATTGATCGGTGTTGCCTTTGGCTGGCGCATGGGTTCTGCGACTGTGCTTGCTTATCTCGCTCAAGGTGCCTTGGGCTTTCCCGTATTCGCAGGCACTCCCGAAAAGGGCTTGGGGCTTTTGTACATGGCAGGTCCGACGGGTGGCTATTTGCTCGGTTTTGCTCTTGCTGCAGCAACGACAGGTTGGTTGGCTGAGCGTGGTTTAGATCGCTCTGCAATTGGAACAGCATTCGCTATGGCCGCTGGAAATGTTGTAATCTACGTGTGTGGTTTAGTTTGGTTATCTAGCTTTGTCGGTATGGAAAAGGCAATCGCCTTTGGAATGGTGCCATTCTTGTTCGGTGACTTGATGAAGATTGCGTTGGCTACCGCAACGCTTCCAATGATTTGGAAGTTCCTGAATCGTCACCAATTGTGATGGACTGAGTCGATCTAGCCTGTTGCCTCAAATTCCTTGAGTAGTGTAGCGTGGCTCGCGAGACTAAGGCGCGGTCCGTATTTTGTGATCAGGTACCCTGAAGCATGCACCCCAAAGCGTGCCGACCTTTCAAAGTTCCACCCATATGATAGTCCATATAAGAACGCACCCGCGAACATATCTCCAGCGCCGTTCGTATCGACGGGCGTGACCGTGCGTCCAGGCACGTCGAAGCGTCGTGTGCCGTCAAACACAGATGCGCCGTCTTTGCCGCGTGTACAGACCCATTGGGTCGCTGTCTGCGACAGCATAGTTAATGCCTCTTCGATAGACTCTTTGTCCGTCCAGGTCATGGCTTCCTGTTCGTTACAGAACAATAAATCGACACCGTCACCAACTATCTGAGATACCTGGTCCTTGAAATAGGTCACCATGGCAGGGTCGGAGAATGTTAGAGCCACTTGGATGCCCGCATCTTTGGCAATCTGGTAGGCTCGCACCGCTGCGTCGCGGGATTTATTTGAGCTCGCCAGATAGCCTTCTATGTAGAGCATCTTCGATGCTTTTAGGGCCATTTCATCGATGTCACGGGCGCCAAGATCTCCAGTGATGCCCAGAAAGGTATTCATCGTGCGTTCGGCATCGTCTGTGACCATTACCAAACAACGTCCAGTCGTGCCGGGCTCGCGAATTTGGTCTAGATTGGTCGCGACACCGGAGTCGATGAGATCTTTGTGATAAAAAGTGCCGAGATTGTCATCAGCAACTTTGCAGCTATAAAAAACTTCTAACCCAAAGTTTGCCGCTGCGATCAATGAGTTTGCAGCCGAGCCACCGGAGGCCTGCTTTTTTAATTTCCCGCGGTCGCGGAGCTCTTTTTCAAGCGCAACCAACTGCAAGTCATCAATCAAGGTCATCATGCCTTTCTCTACGTCTAGTAATTCTAGAAGCTCGTCTGAGACGCAATACTCAGTGTCGACCAGTGCGTTACCGAGCCCATAAAGATCAAATTTTGGCATTAGATAACCCTGGCAATCGCGTCACAGAGTGGGTCAACATTGGTAGGTGTAATACCAGCAATATTGATCCGGCCTGAACCTACGATGTAAATATGGTTGTCAGCGCGGAGTTTTAATACCTGTTCTTGGGTCAAGCCAGAGAAACTGAACATACCTTTCTGATGGTTAATGAAATCGAAGTCGATTGCCTGCTGACGAGCCGCCATACCGTGCGCGAAGGCTTGGCGCATTTCTTTGATACGGGTCCGCATGTCTGCCAGTTCTTGGATCCACAGCGCCCTCATAGACGTATCGCCCAGAATAGTTGCGACGATTTTACCACCGTGGGCAGGAGGGCTTGAGTAGATTGCCCGAATCGCTGCTTGGATGTGGCTGAATGCTTTGATTGCATCGTCGGCTGTTTCTTCGACAACAGTGATTGCACCGATGCGCTCGCTGTAGAGGCTAAAGTTTTTTGAGTACGAGCTCGTAACCAACACCGCTAAACCAGCGTTAAGGAGCACGTGCAGGCCGGCACGGTCCTCTTCTAATCCCTCATCAAATCCTTGGTATGCAAAGTCGACAAGGCAGATCAAATTTTTGGCTCTCGCCTGCGCCGCAATGGCTTCCCATGCAGTCTGGTCGAGGTCGATACCTGAAGGGTTGTGGCAGCATCCATGAATAATGAGTACATCACCTTCGGAGACTCTTTCGAGATCAGCCATAAGGCCCTCACCATCGAGTCCCTGTGATACCTTATCGTAATAGCGATAGTCTTCAATACGATGCCCGGCCGCTTCGAAAATCGCCTGATGATTCGCCCAGCTTGGGTTCGAGATCCAGACAGTCGCTTGAGGCGCTGCGCGCAATAAGAAATCTGCGGCCACGCGCAGTGCACCGGTCCCACCGGGAGTTTGCGCGGTTTTTGCGCGCCCCTCCTTAATGATTGTGTGTCCTGCCCCAAAAAGTAGTTCCTGGGTGTGGGTCGCTAGTTCAGCAACGCCCGGGATCGGTAGGTAGCTTTTCCCTGTCTCTGTCTCTAAGAGACGTTCCTCTGCCTGAGTAACCGCCTTCAGAATAGGAGTTTTGCCTGTCGCGTCCTGATAAACCCCGACACCTAAGTTAATTTTATCGGGATGGGCGTCTGCTTTATATGTTTCAGTCAAGCCAAGAATTGGATCAGCAGGCGCCAAGTCGAGTTGGAACATTGGGTCACTCCGGAGACATCATTCAAGAAGGACGGGATTGTCGCATAATTTGGTTTTAAAACGCGAGATCGACTCAGGTCCCAGGAAGCTTTGCCCATAATACTGCCCGCATGGGTCGCGGTAATCCTTCAACGGTCAATGCATCATTGTCTGGATCGACTACGTGTTCGAATGACTCAAATTGCATCCAGTCGGTTTTACGTTGCTCATTGGTTGTGGTGATAGAGACATCGAGGCATTCAATTGATTCAAAGCCTATCCGGCCGAGCCAGCGGGATAAGGCCGCAACTGAGGGAAGGAACCACACGTTATTCATCCGCGCGTAACGGTCCGGTGGGACAAGGCACGTGGTCTCGTCACCATCGACTACTAGTGTCTCTAGAACAAGCTGACCACCAGGTTTAACCCAACGTTTTAGATGCTCAAGGTGATTGATCGGATCTTTTCTGTGATACAAAACGCCCATGGAGAAAACGGTATCGAAATCCAGAACTCCGGCATTAAACTCTTCGAGTGTGACGGGAAGAGACGCGGCTTTTGGGTGTCCAAGTAAGCTTTTTATCGCCGCAAACTGACAGTGAAATAAAATGCTCGGATCGATTCCAAGAGCCTCGGTAGCGCCTAATTCAAGCATCCGCCAAAGGTAGTAGCCAGACCCCGATCCCACATCAAGCACACGATGATTTGCAAGATTGATTGTTGTGTTCAAACGGTCCCATTTGAGATCGCTGCGCCATTCGGTATCGAGTTCAATTGAACCGAACTTGAAGGGACCCTTTCGCCAAGGTATCAGGCCCCGAAGTGCGTCTTCGAGTGGCTGTTCTGTGTCTTGAGGAATACGATCAAGCCCTACAGCGCGACCGAGTGACAGCGTGTCTGTACTGATAATCGGGATGTTCGATAGGGCTTCTGACCAGCGGTTTAAATCTCCGTGACCAAGACGTCTCTTAATGACAGACTGATGCCGTGTGACAAGGTCAGACAGCCACGGAAGGTCCGGATGAGTCCATGCATCTTGAATAGTGATCATGCAACGGCGATCCAGGCTTTGAAGTTTAGGCAGTGAAAGAACTCTGTGACCTCCCTAAACCCAACGCGAGTGAGTCTTTCTATGTGAGCGTTAGCTGTCTCAGGAACAAGCACGTTTTCGATCGCTTGGCGTTTCCCAGCGATTTCAAGCTCCGAGTAGCCGTTGGCTCGTTTGAAATCCAAATGTAACGTGTTAAGGGTATCCTGTGATTTTGCATTTTCTTGGACAATTTTTTCAGCTAGGATGAGCGCGCCGTTTGGGTAAAGCGCACGACGGACATCGCTCAATAATTTCTCACGCTTGCCTTTCTCAATAAACTGCAACGTGAAGTTCAGTGCGACAACCGAACATCGTTCGAATGTCATGTCAGAGATATCCTCGCACACCCAGTCGATCGGTAACGTATCAATCGGGGGTTCAGATAGTCTCATCCTAGCTTGTGCCAGCATTGCCTCAGAATTATCCACAGCGATGATACGGCATCCAGGTGTCTCAACCTCACCCGCGATCGCGAGCGTCGTAGCGCCGAGTGAGCACCCTAAATCATAGATGACCGTATTGGCTTTGGCGTAGCGCTTAGCGATCAGTCCACTTGAGCCGATAATGTGTCCATAGCCCGGGACACTTCGGCGGATCATGTCAGGGAAGACCAGGGCTACTTTTTCATCAAAACGGAACCCGCCTGCACTTGAGAGTGGTGTTTTGAACAAGTTGTCTTCAAGGTCTGACATTGAGACTCCGGTGGTGAGGTTGACCTAGGAGTGTCATCATACCGGAGGCGGGGGAGATCTGAGACATGGAAATCACTTGGGTACTGGCAGTCATCGCTACCGTGGGCACCATTTTGGCCGCTTACTTTGCAAAACTCTGGCTCAAAGCAAAAGCCGAACTGGCTGAGCTTTTTCTACGTTCGGAGGCTAATACAGATCTCGAGCAAAAAACTACATTGATGAAAGCTGAGTTTGAAGTACTATCTCAGAAGCTTTTGAATGAGCGCTCCAAAGAATTGACCTCGCAGCACAGCGACTCGCTAACACAACTGTTAAAGCCTTTGACCACAGAGCTCGATGCGTTTAAGAAGCGTGTCAATGAAGTCTACGAAAACGAAACTCGGGACCGTGTGTCACTCCGCCAGGAAATTTTGTCGCTCAAAGCGTTGAACCAAAAAATGTCTGAGGACGCGATCAACCTAACCCGCGCCCTAAAGGGCGAAAATAAAACCGCCGGTAACTGGGGTGAATTGGTCTTAGATCAAGTCTTAAGCGCGTCCGGTCTTCGTGAGGGCTACGAGTACTCTCGTCAGCAAAGTTTTACTGCTGATGAGGGATCGAGATTACAACCAGACGTAGTGATTTCGCTGCCCGATGAGAAGTGTTTGATTGTTGACGCCAAGTTATCGTTGAAAGACTATGAGCGCGCGACGTCAGCAGTCGACGACGCTGAGCGATTGGATGCATTGAAAGCGCATACAAATTCGCTAAAAACTCATGTACGAGGGTTGTCAGGTAAGAACTATTCAGGACTTCCGGGCATCACGACAGTCGACTTTGTTATAATGTTTATTCCCGTTGAGCCAGCATTCTCTGCTGCCTTTGAGACCCAGCCACAACTCTTTACCGATGCACTCGCTCAGGGTGTTGTGATTGCCTCTCCATCCACATTACTTGCCTTATTACGCACCGTTGAGCATGTCTGGAGGATAGAACATCAAAATCGTAACACGCGCCAGATAGCAGATTTGGGTGGCAAGCTTTATGACCAGTTTGTGTTGTTCGCGGAGAGCTTTCAAGACGTTGGTGATAAAATCAGGCGATCACAAGAAGCATTTGACAAGGCAGGGCAGCGGTTGTCGTTGGGGCGTGGCAACCTAGTTCGTCGCGCTGAGCAGTTGAAAGCCTTGGGTGTATCGTCTACGAAGCAGATGCCCGCTGAGCTTCAAGACCTGGATGACTGAAGCAGTCTAAACAATGAGCCCTGTTCGAGGGTCGCTTTGAGACTAATTCCGTCTTCTTCAAACAACCGCCGAGCGGCCATAAATTCCTTGGCTGCGTTGATAGCCTCGACCGCTGTTATCTGGTCGCCTCGATGACGGATTACAACACGTTCTGTCTCGGTATCGAGCAGACAACTTTCTTCGTCACTGCGCGCGCAGAGTCCAGCGATTTGTAATTTTAAGTCCCCTTGATCAGACCAGAACCAGGGCGTTGCACTGAAGGGCTCAGGTTGGCCAAGTAGTCGTTTCGCGAGTGTTATCGCAGTATCGTTCGCTTCAGAAATTGATTCGATGCGCGCCGACTCGCCTAGATGTGGCTGATCATGCAAGCTCACTTCACCGATCGCTGAGACCAATGGATGGTTCGTTTGCATAAAGGAGTCTGTCGGGATGCCTTCATGTGAGCCAAGGTCGCAAGCCTTCGCTAGCTCGGTATTTGGCTCCGCTCCGACTGCCATAATCACTAAATCTGCGGGGATTGGTCCATGATTGGTGACTAGCACGGCGCTTTCTTCGTCGTACCGGTCGATTCGGATACCAACGTAGACAGACGCGGGCGACTGGTCGACTAGCCGTTCGGCTGCTTTCGCAGAGATTTGTGGGAGTGCGCGGTTACCTCTAGCTAAAACTCGGATTGTGCGTTCCGGATGGTCGAGGCTTGAGGCCAGCTCGAACGCTAAGAATCCCGCCCCTAAGATTGCGATATTGAGTGCGTCACTAAGTTTGTGATTCAGACGGACCGCGTCGTCCACAGTCCGAATCACGTGGCTTTTATCTGACGGGAGTCCGTCGATGGTGAGCCTCTTGGCCCGGGTACCGGTCGCTAAGACAATATGATCTACCGTGTGGCGTGTGTTTGTCAGGATAGCTCCATTGTCAGGTTCGATTGCTTGAACATGTTCTTGAATCCACTGGACTGAGGAGTGAGTTTCGATGGGCTCGGGTAATAATCGGATTGACTGAGTATCTGTTGGGTTTTTTAACCAAGACTTCGATAGCGGAGGACGTTGGTAGGGACTACGTGATTCTCGGTTGAATACAAGGATGTTGCCATCAAATTGACCCCGAATGAGTTCTGCGATCAGCGTACACGCTGCCTGCCCGGCACCAACAATCCCAATTTTCATCAGTACTGCCGTTTGGCGACTAGAAGTCTGAGCCCGTCATGTTTTTCGTTCAGTTCCACCTGGCAGGCAAGGCGTGAATAGGGTGTCGGATCGATTGCGAAGGACAGCATGTCAGCCTCTTGGGCGCTCGGAGCGTCAAGAGTCTCGTCCCAATCTGCGTTTAAAATCACTTGGCATGTCGCGCAGGAGCAACCGCCTCCGCATTCAGCAATAATTCCGTCAACGCCCGCGCGATGTGTGGCCTGAAGGATGGTCTCTCCCAGCTCAAATGTCACGTTAATTGCTTGTTCAGCTGGGTCGATACAGATCAGTTGTGGCATCAGTGTTCCTCGGTATTCGTGCCAAGACGGATTGATATTTATGGCCGCAATGCACTTTGAAAATTTTTCCTAGCGCCTACAGTATGGGCGTGAGAGAAAAAGGAAAGAGCCGTGACTTCAATTGTACGAGTAATCAATGGTCGGCGTGTCTCAGACGGAGCAGGCGTAGATATTCGGCGGGTAATCGGTTTAGCCGGCGCGGAATACATTGATCCGTTTTTGATGTTTGATGATTTTCGGAATGATGATCCGGNAGGGTATGTGGCGGGGTTCCCGCCACATCCACATCGTGGCTTTGAAACAGTGACTTACATGCTCAAGGGTAAAATGCGGCACCACGACTCCAATGGGAATTCAGGTCTCTTAGAAGATGGCGCGGTGCAGTGGATGACCGCGGGTCGAGGAATCTTACATTCTGAAATGCCTGAGCAAACCGATGGCAGTCTTTGGGGCTTTCAGATTTGGCTGAACCTCCCGCAACATCTTCAGATGGTAGAGCCTCGCTACCAAGACATTCCGGCATTAGATATTACGGAATTTGAACAAGATGCCGTTGCTTACCGGCTCGTGGCCGGCGAACTATTCGGACACAAGGGACCAGCCCAGACCTATTTGCCGGTGCTGATGGTCGATGTTGCACCGAATGGGGGCCAAACGACAATCCCATTAACCGATGGGGACACAACGATNATGTTTTGTTTTGAGGGCGAATTGTCGGTGGCCGGACACATGATTAGCGACGGTGACTTGGCAGTGGTCGAAGGGGATGGTGATGTAGTGATCCAAGGCGGGGGGCGTGGACTTCTTCTTTCTTCGCCGCCCTTAAATGAGCCAATCGCGCGCCACGGGCCGTTCGTTTTAGCAACAGAGGGCGAGCTGAAAACAGCGTTCATTGACTACCAGATGGGTCGGCTAGCCCCGAATCAGGCTGCATTTCTGGCGTCGGGTGGCCGCGGGTAACCTCGCCAGTATCGAGGAGCGGTGCCGCGTCGATGTGGCGTGCGCCCATCATCTCGGAGACTTGCTTCAGAACAAACACCACCTGATGCTGCTCCCATTCACGGAGAGATTCAAAGCGATGTAGAAAATTCTCCTGTAATGGTTTTGGTGCTTTTGTCAGGAGTTCCGTGCCGGCGCTTGTGATCACGAGAAACACCTTCCGGCGATCCGTTCCCGACCGCTGTCTCTCGAGAAGACCGCGCTTCTCTAGCCGGTCAACGATCGAGGTTACCGTCGCCTGAGAGAGATTGACTTCTGCGCTGATTGCTCTAATCGGTTGCTCTCGTGTGTTTGCGACGGTCTGTAAGACCAACAGTTGTGGCGTCGTTAGACCGAACTCCTTGCCCAACCGACTAGAGTGCTGATCGATGGCCTGAACGATACGACGTAGGGCNACCAATACTTCTGTTTCGAGATTGTGTGTCTGCACTCTGTGTACNAGCCCCCTGCTGACGCTTGCGTGTGGTGGATTCAGTTAGAAATCAAGAGCAACGATTTTCGCGATAAAAATTTTGACTTCAAAGCAATTTTTCTCAAGAAATAAACTAAAATAATTCAGTTATTTATATAAAATATTGATTTTATTGTAGTTTGAATAAATCTTGCCAATTCGTTAAACTGGAAAAACGTTTCGTAGGTGAAACATATTTCAAAGCAAAAATAGAAGAAACCTTTGGGGGTTACATGAAACAGCTGATTGGTGCGGCGCTAACGGCAGGTGCACTTCTGTCAGGCGCGCAAGCGTTTGCAGCTGATTGCGGGAAGGTCGTAATCGGTGAAATGAACTGGGCGAGCGGTGAGTTTTTGGCTCGGCTAGACGGATTTATTATGAAGGAGGGTTACCAGTGCGATGTCGAGTACCTGACCGCTGGTACTATGCCTCAGATCACGTCCATGAACGAGAAGGGTACGCCCGACATTGCCTCCGAAATGTGGGCAAATGCGGCAGCGGTGGCTATCGATGCGGCGATAAAAGAAAAGCGATTGGTTAAGTTGAATCCTTCACCAATCTCGGGCGCCGGTGAGGGTTGGATGATGAGCGCGGCGGCAGCCAAAGCCCATCCTGAGCTGAAAACGATTGATGACATCATCGCGCGGCCCGATCTCTTCCCGCACCCGGAAGACCCCTCGAAAGGTGGGCTTCATACGTGCCCTTCAGGGTGGGGGTGCCAACTGTCAACCAACAATTTGTTCCGAGCCTTCGATATGGAAGCGAAGGGATGGAGGCTGATTGATACAGGATCAGGGGCAGGTCTAGATGGCTCAATTGCTAAGGCAAGCGAACGGGGGCAGAACTGGCTTGGTTATTATTGGGCGCCGACAACATTGGCGGGTAAATACAACCTCAAGCTGGTCGACTTCAACTCGGGGTTTGATCAGGATCATTGGGATAACTGTATCGTGAAGCCTGTTGAGGAGTGTGATAACCCCAAGCGAAGCACTTGGACTAAGTCAGAAGTTGTATCTCTTGCGCAGGTTGATTTTGCAACACGTGTCCCTGCGGTTGCAGACTATGTGAAGAATCGTACATTCGAAGCTGGTTTGTTGAACAAATATCTTAGCTACATGCATGATAACCAAGCATCTGGCGAGGAAGCTGCCCTCGAATTTATTCTCAATGAGGAGGCGACTTGGTCTAATTGGGTGTCCAAGGATGCGGTGAGCCGAATCAAGAAAGCTCTTTAAGATATACGCTTAGAAAACGGCCGGATAGCTTTGGTTAGTCCGGTCGTTTTTATGTTTAGTTAGTTTATGGATTGGTTAATAGAATTTCCAGAACTTGGTCGTCGTGACATGCGCGACTTTCGAAAAGGAATAGATCAGGGATTTAAGGACTTCACTCGTACCTACGGTGAAGATATCGAATTATTTTTTGACCCACTACTTCAGTTCTTAATCTGGTTAGAGAAATTGCTTCTAGCTACGCCTTGGCCGTTATTCATTTTTGTAGTGGCCGCTTTGGCATGGTTTGCGAGTCGTAGTTTAAAGGTGGTAGTTGGCACCGGGGTCAGCCTTTTCTTGATTGGATTCCTCGGTATGTGGGAGGACACGATGAGTACGGTAAGTATCATTGTCGTGTGCACTATGCTTTGCATCGGTCTTGGGCTACCTATCGGTATCCTGATGTCTCGGTCCGATCGCGCTCAAGCAATCGTTACGCCGGTTCTTGACGTGATGCAGACTATTCCTAGCTTTGTGTACTTGATCCCGGTCGTGATGTTATTGGGTATCGGCAAGGTCCCTGGTTTGATCTCGGTGGTGATTTATGCGATCCCGCCGATGATTCGTTTGACAAACTTGGGAATCCGGTTAGTTGATAAAGAAGTCTTGGAGGCCGCCGATGCCTTTGGTGCCAGCCCTTGGCAGAAACTAGTGCAAGTTCAAATCCCGCTCGCGCTCCCCAATATTTTTGCTGGGGTCAACCAGACGATCATGATGTCGTTAGCGATGGTCGTCATCGCCTCTATGATTGGAGTAACAGGCCTTGGTCAGCCGGTACTCAAAGCGATCTCGAATCAATATCTTGCGATGGGGCTGCTCAACGGCCTCGCGATCGTTGCGTTGGCGATTATTTTTGACCGGATTAGTCAGAGTTACGGCAAGCGTCTGCAAACCTACCGTGGGGGTCAGGGTGAGTGACTCCGAGACCAAGATCGAAATTAAACACCTCTACAAGATCTTTGGTGATGATCCCGAGACTATGCTCCAAAGAGTACGTGATGGCGTTAGCAAGGATGAGTTAAACGAACAACACAATCACGTACTGGGTCTGAGCGATATCAATCTGAAGATGCCGGCGAAGGGTATCCAGGTTGTGATGGGTCTGTCAGGCTCGGGTAAGTCGACTCTGATTAGGCACATCAATCGATTAATCGAGCCGACTAGTGGTGAGGTTTGGATTGACGGCCAAAATGTTCTTGAGATGGATGAAAAGACGTTGCTGGAGTTTCGTCGGCATCGAGCGTCGATGGTGTTCCAGAAGTTTGCCCTTCTCCCGCACCGGACCGTTATGGAGAACACGATTTATGGCCTCGAGATCCAAGGCATGGGAGAGAAAGAGGCAGAAAAGCGAGCAACTTATTGGATCGAGCGTGTTGGACTCGCTGGTTATGAAGAGAATTATCCTGGTCAATTATCGGGCGGCATGCAACAGCGCGTGGGCCTCGCCCGAGCGCTTGCGACAGACGCGGACATTTTATTGATGGACGAGGCATTTAGTGCTCTTGACCCTCTGATCCGGACCGATATGCAAAATATTCTTCTAGATCTGCAGCAAGAGCTCCACAAAACAATTGTGTTCATTACCCACGATTTAGAGGAGGCTCTTCGGATTGGTGACCAGATCGCGGTTTTGCGAGACGGTGAAGTAGTCCAGCAGGGCACTCCACAGCAAATTGTACTCAAGCCGAAAGACGACTATATTGCCGACTTTACTAAAGATATAAACCGTGGCCGAGTGATCCAATTGAAAACGATCATGAATACCCCAAACGACAAGCCGGGCCCCGAGTTGTCGGGTGAAATGCTCGTCGAGGATGCGGCGCAATTAGTGACTGAATCACCCTCATCACAAGCGCGTGTGACAGACGACGCGGGAGTTGTGGTTGGTGTTGTTGGTATAAACGATTTGATACGCGCGATGGCGCGTCCTGATATCGAATCTAGACTCGAAGAACTGTAAATGCCCAAAGAGACTCGGCTCGTTTATTCAACCGAGTCGGGTCGTATCCGATCTGACTCAGACACGTATCACGGCAAAAATCCGGATCACTCCGTGTGCCGTGTGCGCAGGGAAACCAAAGGCCGTGGAGGCAAAGAGGTAACAGTGATCTGGAACGTTCCGGGCGGCGAATCGGAGTTGAAATCCTTGGGTAAAGCCATCAAACAATGCCTTGGTGCCGGTGGTTCCATCAAAGCTCGGCAAATTGTTGTCCAGGGTGACCACGTCGAGACCATCCTTTTGTTTCTTAAAGACAAAGGATTTCACGCCAAAAAGGCAGGTGGATGACAGTTTCTAGAGATCTTTTTAAACAAACGATGGGGTCATTTCCGACGGGAGTGACGGTCACCACAGCCTACACAGCGGACGGCCAGGTAGTCGGCATGACCGCAAGTGCGTTCAGTTCTGTGTCGCTGGATCCCTTGTTGGTCTTGATGTGTCCAGCAAAAGACGCGGAATGCTATAAAGGCCTCACCGAAGCTGCGTATTTTAGTATTCATTTGTTGGCCGGAGAGCAAGGGCCCTTAGCTTGGCGGTTTGCCAAATCGGATACGGATAAAATTCAAGGTCTTTCGTTAGGCGTAGGTCCAAACGGGAGTCCAAAGATACAGGGATGTCTTGCCTATTTAGAGTGTCGCCATCATGCAATCTACGACGGAGGTGATCATGGCATCCTTGTTGGTGAGGTTACGCACATTGAACACCCTGACAAAGACAGGGTGCCTTTGGTGTACTGCAAGAGCACGCTGGGCCCTTTGCCTTCTCTTAATTCTTAACAGCACTCTCTCCTTGGCAATGCCCGATGCCTCAGGCGGAGAGTGTGATCGCCTCGCGTCCATAGCCGCAGACCCCGACCACCAGGCAACCCCTGTTGATTACCTGGGAATAGACGGGGATGCTGTTATCGATGCCTGTCAGCGAGCTGTCTCACAACACCCGGAGAACGGNCGCTATTGGGTACAACTCGGTCGCGGGTACCTGAAACTCGAGCAAAGCGAAGCGATGCTAGAGGCGTTCCAGAAAGCGAAATTACTTGACTACCCAGCCGCATGGTTTGCGTTGGCTGTTGTATACCACACGGGTAACGGCATGGTTGGGGCCGATCTTGATCGCGCGGAGGCACTCTATAAAGAGGCATACCGTCGAGGAGTCAGCTACGCAGCTTTGGGTCTTGCGCGGCTATATGATGAGCCAGGATCCTCATTTTTTGATCTGGAGAAGGCCGACGTGTGGCAGTCCCGATTCGATGCGCTGAGCAATCGTTGGGGTTGATAGTATGAAGAACAGATTCTGGTTGTTGGTTTTGGGTTTGAGCTCGACGAGTCTTGCGTTTGATGGGCAGCCACTTCAGTACGAAATCGATTGGGGTCCGGTGACCCTAGCTGACGCGACAGTCGAGCTATTGGACTCCGGCGAGGTGCGGAGCGTGTGGGCAGATGTCGCTTCTCGTGGGGTTGGTGCTTGGTTCTCGGACTTTCGATCAACACTCGAAATTATGAATACGATTGACGGAACGCAGATACTCAACGGTGCCAGCACTTGGCGCGATGCGCTAAGTAAAATCACAGTGATGTGGCTCCCGTCTGAGCCGAGGCCGAGTGTTGACTATTATCGATCGAAACCACGTGACTATGAGCTTACGCCGGTGCCTGAAGAGTCCATTACCAACACCGTCGATCCCTTTACTCCTGTTTTTGATATTGGCCTTCGACTGGGTCAGACACGACGCTGCGAGGGCTCGTATCGGATCTTTGATGGAATCCGTCTTTATGATATCCGCATTCGAGATGGTGGTATGGTGAACCTTGCACCAGAAGATTCAACAAACTTCAGTGGCCCGGCACGTCGTTGTGATATTAGCGTGACTCGTATCGGTGGATTTGCTACCAAGACAGGATTGTTCCGTTTTGGAGAGTCAGAAATAACCAGAACACTGTANCTGGGCCAGATTCGCGAGTATTGGTTACCGGTTCGTTTTGAAATCTCTGCGCCCCTCGGAACGGCCGTCGCGCGGCTTACAAACAGAGCTCAGACACCTACCCCGCAGTGATTATCGTCTAGAAGGNGTCGCCTGATTATCTAAGCCTNGGGGCATGCGTGTATTGACTGGCTTCGGTAAAGGATTTGTGGAGTCGGCCGATTCTTACTTTATGAAATTTTCTGCGATAAGTATAACTGGGATTCTGATTTGGCTAGTTGCCGGCTATCTCGCGGCNCCCATCGCGCATGCGAGCTGCTTTGGAAGTCAGAGTCAACTCACCTGCCATGACAATTTGACAGGTAACATTTACAATGGCCGGACCTACCAACCCCCCGCTGCATCACAATCAAGCGTTAAAAAGCGATTTGGTTGGATGCCCATACAGTCCCAAAAAAAGCTAGGTGATTTGATCATTATTGAGGGGTATACCGCTGGAAGGAAGCGCTGGAAGACGTACGGCCGAGCCTACCCTAACGGTGACTACCGAATCATCGGATCAGATTCCCGTGGGCCCGTGCAGCGCACCTGCATCAATGGGAGATGCTTTTAGTATTTCGGAGACTAACCTCGAGGTAGCGACCCTCAGGTCGGGTAGATTACTAACGACAGATGTGTCACTGTGTTTGCAGGAAATATGACTATTACAGAGGTGAACCCGTGGCCGTCGAAATCGCTAACCTTATCGTTACTCTACCTTCGTGGGGGGTAAGCGACCACCCGCTGGCGGATGCTTTAGCTAAGGCAGGCCCCAAATTTTGGGTTAATGTGCAGAAATCGCCCATGAAAATGCTTCAGCTCACTAACGACGCAAGACAGCGCGCTACTCTGAGAGAGTTGGCTGATTGGGACGAGGTGAAGGATTCGAGGGCGCTTAACCTGATTGCCGCTAACCCGGAGAGCCCCGAGGCATTCGCTAAGTTCGATGACCTTGTTTTAGCAATCAAGCTGAGGGTTCAGCGTTTGAAATATAGCGCCTGTGACGATGACACGGCCCTCGCATTCTCAGAGGTCTTGCGGGCGTGTGACGTTGACAAGGTAGGTCCCCAGGAAATAGTGATCCCCGCGAAAATCCCGGGAAGTGGAATGGAGCTCGCTAAAAGGATCACAGAGCGTGCCGAAGACAATGAGTTATGTCTTGTATTAGAAGAGGTAGACGAGTCCGGGACAGTCGCCAAACAATTAATCGCCGCCAGACAAAGAGTAGTAAGGTTGCCTATCTTTGGCGGCGTAAAACAAACTCTTGAAAAGACCCCAGAAAATGATCTTCCGATTTATGTCTTGATTAATGACGTTTCATCGGTCTCGGGTGTTACGGAAGGGTTTAATCGTGCAGCTAAAAACACGGCGGATATAGTCTGGGTCAGCTCTAATCATGGTCTATTAACATATGCCGTGAAGAAGTGCAGCGGATCACGCAGCCTCGAGGTACCCTCGCTCAACGCGGAAGAGATTCTCAATAAAATCTCCACTGACAGTGGCTGATACTTTTGAGGTAGCCTGATGAGCTGGTTCGACTGGGTTCACTCTGGAGACACGGAGGCAGGAAAAAAATCCTCCGCAAGGAAGACCTTTGAACAGACCGTGGCCTTGGACGGTGACTCCAGGGAGATGCGGGCGCTCCGAATCAGGCAGGCGGTCAGGATTAGGGTCGTCATGGACAAGGTATTTGTCGCGGGGACCAAGTCCTGGGCGGGCTACGAGGAGTCTAGGATGATCGCGATCGCTGGTGGTGAGGATGTTCCGCCGGCACCCGCCGCTACCGAGGATACCTGCTATCAGACGGTCAATACAGTCAACGGACAGACAATGGCGTATATCCCGATCGAGTTTGCGGCTCAGGTATTTGAGCTCGGTGTCCGTTACCAGAAAGGCGAAATTGATGGATTGTTAGCCGTCAACAGCTGTCAAGATATAGCAAATGACTTGGGGGATCTTCTCAAGTTGGACCTTTACGCGGTCCAACCGATACTACCGTTGAATTTTCTGCTTGAGCAGAACAGCGAAATAGACGATAACGTTGACTGAGCTTGAGTCAGAAGAGTCTCTACAAGACTGGGTTAATGTGGTTGTTTATCTTGTCGAGTACCACGTCAGGGCGTAACTCGGAGACCTCAAAAAATTCAGCGTTAGGCAGTATCTTCTTGAGGGCGACGCCAACAGACGGGCGGCAACCTATCCATCGTATTTTTGAGAAATTAATGTTTTGTCTCTTCAATCCTTTGGCGATGTCTGGGACCGCGATTGCGTCGTTTACGACTACCCACCAGGATTGGTTATCGGTGGGCGGGAGATTCGCCATCTGGATGGGCCGATATTTGTAAAATCCCATTCTGATTGCCCGCAGACCGTTCCCTATGAGCGTTCTTGCTATCAGGCCTGACGATTCAGCCGGTTCGAACACGAGGCACAGCTCCCGTTCCTCTTCGCGTTTTGTTACGAGATCTGTCAAATCTTTGATACTGCCGGGAGTCTCAGGGGTCATGACACTTGAAAAATGGAACTTTGAAATCTCTTTAATGTGACACACCTCAGACAAGCTGATAGCAGTCTCTTGGTCAATCGCGGCGAATTTCAGTCGATCTTCGCGGATCTGAAGGGCCAAACACAAGTCGTCGAATTGCTCGAGCGCATCTGGGGCTTCCGGTGTGGAGCAGACTACCGTGATAGCGTAGTCAGCCTTGACCTCGTCCCAATCCGCCAGCTCCCGCAGTACCGCTCGCCTGACAGCGTCGTTGACCATCTCGAGTTGCATGATCGGGCTTTGGATTACGTTAACTAGGTACTTGTCAGCTAGACGAGCTAGGGATGCTCCGAGAGGACTGGAGTGGCTCTCCCAAGCCGGGGAGGTGACGATGACGGTTCCGTTTTTGTCTGACATGAGGTATTGCTGTCCGTTAGCGCTGGTTGAAAACCAAATATCGTTAGTAGGTTTTTGATTCTTCAAGTTTAAAGAGACTTAGCTGTCTACTCAACTTTCAGTTTGTCGGGTATTCAGATGATTGAGTCAAATGTGAGAGAGATACTGGTACTGCGATTTGGTGGTTCATGTTGAAACTTGAGAGAACTGAAGTCTGAGATAAACTATTAGCATGTAAAGGAGGAAGCGGTGTTTCAGTTTGGTGGCCCCAACTGCAGAGTGTGTCGACTGATTAGGGTTTATCTATTGGTCGCTATACCGGTGCTGATGATGATGTGGATTCGTCCAGATTTCCAAATTCCGGCCGGTATCGATGGTCGCGCCGTTGTGGGTTATGTCTTCGGTATTGGTGTCGTCGTGATGTTTGCCTATAAGTACTACACCGATATCTACAAGAAGAGGCGGCGAGATGACTGACTCGCCGAACTGTTGGAAATGTCGTTTCTTTAAAATCAGTTGGGACCCGCGTTTCCCCTATGAGTGTGAGGCGATGCACTTTAAGAGCCAAGCGCTTCCATGTATCCAAGTGATGAGTATCGATGGCAGACATTGCCAGTGGTTTCTGTCGAAACCTGACGAGAATCAAGATAGTGAGCCCGCCGAGGCCATAGGTGGGATCAAAGGTAACCAGATCGATCGGTCAGCCTAAATTTAGTCGCGCACCATTAATATCGGTTGCTGGAGTTGTATAGCCTGTCGACAAGATGTCGACCCTTGGAACAAGAAAATTGCGCACGCGAAGCTTGCGTTTTGCAGCCAAGGCTTGTCGCTTAGCCAAAAGTTTTTGACCTCTATCATTGGGAATACATTAGGGTTCAAAGGCGGGTTATCACACGATGTCTCGAGAATCTCTTTGAACTCATTTTTAGTTGGCAGCCGCCAGCGTTCTCCAGTCTTGTGCGAGAAGTCTCTCAGATAGGAATCGGCCTCTGCTTTTGTTAGTTCCAAAGGCTGACCTAAGCATTTCTTGCCTCGGAATGATTGACCTGCCATGCAGCGGTACCAAACAGAGCCAGAGACATGTTGCGCCAGACCTGTGGTCGGGTTAACGATGAATTTGCCGTAATCTTTGGGTGATTTCGCGTCGACACAGTCTGGTAACTCGGTCGAGCGGTCGCAACTAGTCAGCAAGAGTAGTGTGATGCAAGCTACCAGAATACGCATAAATCACCTTTTATTGGTCGAGGGTCTGTACACTCTCGGTCAGTCCCATACTATATCGAAAGAAATCGGAAAACGTTGAGTGGTGTAAATATTTCACCCTTTTTGCCGATACAATGCTGGCAGAGGAAATTTTGCCTAAATCGATTTGAGGGGAGAGTTAAATGGATATCGCTAGCGTCGTTGGTTTGATTGGTGCGCTGGCCCTGATCGTCATGGCGATGGGGGACCCCGGACCGTTTGTCGATACCGCGTCTCTGCTGATCGTGATGGGTGGTTCGATTATGGCGACCATGTACCGCTCTACTCTTCCAGAATTTTTGGGGTTCGCCGGTGTGATGGGGAAAGCGTTCGGCGGCTATCCAGATAAGCCAGAGGATCTCATCGTTCAGCTTGGTGAGCTCGCGACGATTGCTCGGAAAGACGGCATGATCGCTCTCGAGGGCCAAGAGATCAAAAACAAGTTCATGGCTAAAGGAATTTCGATGCTCGTTGATGGTACCGACGGCAAATTAATTCGGGTCTCGCTTGAGCGTGAGAATGATCAGATGAAGTCGCGGCACGCGGCTGGTGCCGGTTTCTTTGAGGCATGGGCAGAGATTGCGCCCGCCATGGGAATGATCGGGACGCTTGTTGGCCTTGTATTGATGCTGGGCAACATGTCTGACCCGAAAGCTATCGGTCCCGCGATGGCCGTCGCCCTCCTGACCACACTCTATGGAGCTCTGCTTGCGAACGTAGTTCTGATTCCGTGTGCGATGAAGTTGAAGACGAAATCGAGTATGGAGGCATTGAATAACGAGCTGGTCATCGAGGGAGTGATGTTCATTAACGATGGCGGTAATCCTCGGGTAATGGGCGACATGCTTGGATCATTCTTGGACGGCAAGGCCCGTGAAAGAGCCATGGCGGCGATGGGTAACTGAGGCTGATCCATGGCTGAAGACGAAAAGGATCAGGATCTCCCTACAGAGGAGCTTGAGGACGAGGAAGAACTTCTCGAGGAACCTGCCGAACCCGAGGAAGACGAGGTCAAGTGTGAGGAGTGTGCCCCCTGTAAGGGAGGCGCCCCTGCTTGGATGGCGACTTTCGCGGACATGGCGACGCTGCTCATGGCCTTCTTTGTTTTGATTCTTTCCTTTGCGGAAATGAATGTTCCTAAGTATAAACAGATCACCGGCTCCCTTAAGGCCGCCTTCGGTGTCCAGCGTCTCGTTCCTGTAGTAGAACCCCCCAAGGCTCAGAGCCTGATTGCTCAAGAGTTCTCGCCAGCGGTTTCCAAACCGACACCCCAACAGGTAGTTAAACAAGAAACAACCGACCAAATGAAGAAAGAGATAGAGCCTCAGACAGACAACAAGACTGCCGACTTTGAGAACAATGAAGATTTTAAGACCGTCCAGCAGGTCCTCGCTGAGGAGATCGCAGAGGGTCAAGTCGAGGTCAAGATCGAAGACGAAAAAATTGTTGTCGAGCTGACTTCGCCGGCAAGTTCTGGTGGTGAGGGCGAGTCTGATAATGGGACGTTGAGTGCCGGTGTTATCGATCAGAAGACGGTCGAGATGTTTGCGAAGGTCGCTGATGCCCAAGCGCAGATCGAATCCGAGGTCGTCGTAAAGGATGCGCAAACTGCAGATCAGTCAATGCAGGGTCAGAATCAGGGCGATAACGCGACGGCCGGGACGCAAGGTGACAATCAGGGAGGCCCGAGCGACAGCCAGTCGGTGGATGATTCACTCGAGAAGCTCAGAATGGAATTATCCAACGAAATTCAACAGGGCTTGGCGGAGGTCGAGCGTGAGGGTGACAAGATCATTGTGCGTCTCGCAGAGCAGGGCTCCTTCCGCTCCGGTTATGCTGATCTGCAGCCCGGTTTTATGCCGCTACTGAATAAAGTCGGTGACGCGATTTCGACCACCAGCGGTCAGGTCACTGTCGAGGGCCATACCGATAATGTACCCATCGCGTTTAGCGAACGGTTCCAGTCGAATTGGGACCTGTCTGCCGCGCGTTCGGCGGCGGTTGCCGATTACCTTTTGGGCAACACCAATCTACAGCAAGGCCGCGTTACGGTCGTTGGCTATGCTGATAGTAAACCAATCGACTCGAACGACACCCGCGAGGGTCGAGCGAAAAATCGGCGCATCGAGATTATTGTTGATGGCGGCTAAGCTTTTTAAATCGTTGGTTGTTATGGTCTCTCTTTTGGCTACGTCTACTGTGGCGGCAAATGTTGGTCCTGGCGTAAAAGCCTTTGAACGAGGTCATCCATCGAGTGCTCTCCGGTCGTGGTTGCCGCTTGCGCGTGGGGGGAATCCCAAAGCGCAAAATAATGTCGGCTTGATGTATGAGAGAGGGCTCGGTGTATCGCAAAGCTACTCAGAAGCGATGCGCTGGTATTCTATGGCGGCTGACCAGGGTCTGCCGGAGGCCAATCATAATTTAGGTCTACTGTACTATTCAGGATACGGTACGGACGTGAATGACCGAGAGGCATTCAAGCGGTTCAGGGTAGCTGCTGAAAAGGAGTTGCCCGAATCGCTCTATATGTTGGGTCTCATGGTCTATTTTGGGAAAGCGACCACACCGAACCCGGAAACAGCGATGCAGCTGTTTGAGGCTGCGGCGATTAAGGGTTATCCAGAGGCTCAGTACATGGTTGGTTATCTGATGCAATCTGGCGACCTGGGAGCACCGCGTCCCTCAGCCGCGTTTGTTTGGTCGAAGTTGGCCGCTGAGAGAGGTATCGAGTTAGCGGCTGACCTGAACTACATGACTACCCTTGTACTTGATGAAGCGGAACAAGCCCAAGCACTGCAGCTTACTGACCTTTGTCGTTCTTCAAACTTTACTGATTGCCCAAAATAATTGAAAAAACCCTAAAGACTTCCTGACTTCTCCCGATTCTATTTGTATCTCAGAACAGATAGATAACGAGGATGAGTTCATGGCATTTCGTAAAAAAGGTCTGGCAAGTTACGGCGAAGTGAATGTTCAAGCGGGAACCGCGTATGCCGATTCGGTTCAGCTGATCCAGATGCTATTCGATGGACTGATAGACTCGTTGTCGGCCGCTGAGGGTCAGATAGAGCGAAACGAGATAGAGGCTAAAGGTGAATCGATTAGTCGTGCCATACGCATTGTGCTGGGACTCCAGGGTTCCTTGGATATTGAGAAGGGTGGTGAAATTGCCGCAAATCTTGGTGATTTGTATGACTACTGCACTCGTCGTTTGATGCACGCAAACCTAAAAAATGATCTCGAAGCGGTTCAGGAAGTGAAGCGTCTTATCAGCGAAATTCGTGAAGCCTGGTCGCAAGTACCTGAGCTTCTGCAACAGCAGCAAGTAGCAAACGGCGGCTAATTAAATGTCCGGGACCATTGACCCAAAAAATTCGCTTGATCTGGAGGTTGAGACCCGGCAGAACCAGGGGTTGGCCTCTCCTGGCCCATTGTTCAGGGAAATCTACGCAGGATTATTAGATGTCGAAGACCCCACGGCATGGGGCCCGATACTCGAGAATGAGACGCGCTCTTTTCTCGCCCACACTACAGATATTCAGACGTTTGATCAGTTTAATACGATCCATCAAGTCCCCGAAAAATGGGGCTCCGCTTTCCATCATCGAATCTACGTCTCGACCCTTGAGTCGCTTAAAGCGTAGGGGATCACACTAAAATTTTGAGGTCTAGGCCTCCTCCTCTATACTGACATCCCTATGAACATTGACTCTTCAGGGTTTGTCGCCTATGGCGCTTAATTTGATCATCGGTAAGAGCCGGGTGGTCAGTGAGTTACGCGGTTTAATAAGCCAAGCGGCCGCGTCGGACGCGGGCGTTTTGATACTTGGAGAAAGTGGCACCGGTAAAGAACTCGTGGCGCGTGCCTTGCATACAGGTTCCTCTCGTTCTTCCCAACAATTTGTTCCTGTGAATTGTGGTGCGATTCCGAAGGAATTATTGGAGTCGGAATTATTCGGCCATAAGAAGGGGGCCTTTACCGGGGCAATCTCGGACCGGACCGGCCGCTTTGAGTTGGCAAATAACGGCACGCTGTTTCTTGACGAGATTGGTGATATGCCACTCGAGATGCAGGTTAAGTTACTGCGAGTGCTCCAGGAAGGGACCGTCGATCCAGTCGGCTCGACCAAGCCCGTTGCCGTAAATGTAAGGGTGGTCGCCGCAACTCATCGAGATCTGGATAGGTACATCGACCGCGGAGATTTTCGAGAGGACCTATTTTACCGCTTAAACGTGATTCCGATTATTTTGCCGGCCCTTCGCGAGCGCCGAGAAGATATCCCGGAACTCATCCAGTATTACTTAAAAAAACACGCAAGTGTTGACGGCGGAATGCCGATATTTGATGGCTCACTTATCGACGCTTTGTGTGATTACGATTGGCCTGGCAATATCAGAGAGCTCGTGAATCTTGTGCATCGTCTGAGCTGTTTCTTTCCAAACCAAAAAGTCTCGCTTTCTCAGGTCCCCGCCAATTTGTTACCCGGTGATATCGCGCGGTTTGGTGCCACGTCGGGTCACGGTTTCATTGATGGCGGTCCGGTACAAAACGAACTAGAGCTGTCGCTGTATGTCCCGGAAGCGGAGAATCCCGTCGAGGACGCGATTATGCGGGCCCAGGGGTCGGCTTCAGCGACCGTCAGCGTACCCACGTCCTTCCCTGAAGATGGTGTTCATCTAAAAGATCACATGGCGGAAATTGAGCGAAACCTAATTCTCAAAGCGCTTGAGGAATCGAATGGGAACGTATCGCAGTCGGCTCGTCTTTTGAATCTTCAGCGCACGACGCTTATCGAGAAAATAAACAAGTACAAGCTCGCGTGACGCTTGTCGAGAAACCGTCATTCGGTCCTTTGCACGCCTCCCGGATCTGAATTGCCGCCCTTGAGATAGCCGTCTGGCGCTATCTTGCCGCTTCTGGCATGCCGCTTGCTTCCACCTGTGCAGAACGACAACAGGTGAACGGAAGTTATGTACTCATCAACTGTATCAAAACGGCTTTTAGGTATCGCGGACGCGGCATGGCCCGAGGCTGCTCCGATTGAACAATTAGCGTTGGCTCTAGGATTCGAGGCTGTGGTTTCAACTCAGGTCGAGGGCCTCTCACGGCAGAAAGACTTGGGAGTTATCGTAACAAAAATGCAGCCCGGGTCATCGCTACAATCGATGATCGAATCGATGCGCGTCTTTGGTGATGACGTTCAATTTGTGATTCGGGCCGACGCGTCGGACTTGCAAACGATCACGACGCTAGATCGGATCCCCGGCGTTCACGTTGTCGGCGATGCAGATTTTACTGAAGAAACATGGAAGCCTATCTTCGAAGCACAGTTGCGTGCAGCTTCATCAGAGTATGGGATATCGCGACCAGAGCCTACGGTGCCACGCTCCGCAGACTATGTGTTTGTCGACCCAAAATCACAACACTTGCTCGCTCTTATTGAGCGTCTCGCGGTGACCAGGGCGGCTGTCTTACTTCAAGGTGCGACCGGCTCGGGGAAGGAAGTTCTTGCGCGGACGCTACATGAGCTATCTGACCGGTCTGCTAAGTCTTTTGTTGCACTGAATTGCGCTGCGATGCCTGAGCATCTAGTCGAAGATATGCTTTTTGGCCACGAAAAAGGGGCATTTACAGGAGCGACTCGCGAGCTTGCTGGCATATTTGAGCAAGCGCGGGGCGGAACAGTTTTCCTTGATGAAATTGGTGAGATGCCGATCCAACTGCAAGCAAAACTACTTCGCGTGCTACAGGAAAAAGAAGTGGTGCGGTTGGGCGGACGAGACCCAATCGCTCTCGATTTCCGACTCGTCGCGGCCACTAATAAGGACCTAAAAGCCGGAATTGCCGACAAGACTTTCCGGGAAGACCTCTATTACCGGATCAGTGCCTTTAAGCTCCAGGTGCCGGCTCTTGTCGAGCGTCTAGGTGATGTCGTGCCGCTCGCGAACTTGTTGGCAGCCAAGCACGGGTGTGCGAGTCCTGAATTTACAGACGCCGCTCTCCGACAGCTATACAGCTATCACTGGCCAGGAAATGTGCGTGAGCTCGATAACGTGATTCAGCGTGCCGTTGTGTTTGCGGACTACGGTCGGATTAATGCAGAGCATATTTTCTTTGACGAGCCGATGCCGCGATCTGAGGCCGATCTGTCTCAGGTAATGACTGGCCCCTCGTTCGAGACTACCCGTATGCCGATGTCAACACCAGAGGTACCTATGATAGCGCGACCGCGTGACCTCCAGTCGGCGGTTCGGGCAAGTGAATATGACGTGATTATGGATGCTATTCGCTCTACGCGAACGCGTGAGGAGGCAGCGAAGAAGCTCGGGATTAGTCCGCGTACGTTGCGATACAAGATGGCTAAGTTAAGAGAGTCCAGTTCCGGGCTGTCTCATTGTGCGTGAGGAGATGACCCATGATCGATAAGACAGGATCAATGCACGCACAACTGGTAATGGACCAAATCAAGGCCTACCAGACCCGTGTCAATCAAACGCGCGAGCCAGAAGCGGCGATCGCGCCGACAGAAATTCAAAAGCCAACTTTCGGTGAAACTATCAATCAGATGGTGACCGACGTGAATAGCGCACAAATGCAGTCGGCTGAGTTGCGGGCTGCCTATGAGCGGGGTGAAAACGTTCCGCTCACGGATGTGGTGATTGGGATGCAGAAATCATCGCTCGCATTTGAAGCGACGCTTCAGATCCGTAACAAGGTGCTGAAAGCGTACGAAGAAATTATGAACATGCCGGTTTAAGGATTAGGTGACGATAATGGCAACTACAACAGCAGATATGCAGGCAATGCAAGTAGCTGAACAGGCGACTCAAGACGCGCCCGATACTCAGGCTGTAATGCCTGCAAGTCAATCCACGCCGTCGGCAGTGACAACCGCTCCAGGGATTCTCGAAAATACAGTGGGTCGTGCATTTCCGAATATAAAAGAGGTGCTGGCACAACCGGCAGTGAAGAAGGCAACCCCGGTTATTATGATCGGTATCTTGTTGGTATTTTTTGCCGCTGCATTTATGGCAATGCAAGAGCCGGTTTATCGCCCTGTGTTCCCAGGGATGACTGATGCAGATCGTCAATCCGCTATGGAAGCACTAAAAGAGGGAGGTTTCTCGCCACAGCTTAACCGCCAAACAGGCCAACTTGAGGTTGATGCAAGCGCTTACCACGAGGCGAAGATCTATCTCGCCTCGCAGGGTATTCCGTCGGAAGGCTCGGCGAGCGGTTTTGAGGCCCTGAGTCAGTCTGCGTCAATTACAACGTCTCAGTTTATGGAGCAGGCCAACTACGCAGCCGCGGTTGAGCAGGAATTGGCTAAATCAATTCTGAGGATTTCGACCGTTAAGCATGCCCGCGTCCATCTGGCACTGCCGCAGCAATCTGTATTTGTACGCGACCGTACGCCACCAAAAGCTTCTGTGGTGATTACACGCTACCCGGGCCGTAACATGGATGCGAGCCAAGTGAATGCGATTATTAATTTGGTTGCCTCTAGTGTGCCGTATTTGAATCCAACAGACGTGTCTGTCGTGGACTCACTGGGTAACTTGTTGAGTGATACGAGCCAGGAGAATCCGCTTGGTATGACTAGTGCGCAGTTGCGTCATAAGCAGCAAATCGAGGACACCTACAGAAATCGTATTTATCAGCTACTTGGACCAATTTACGGCGAAGATAATGTGCGCGCTCAGGTTGATGTTGAGTTAGATTTCACTGAAGTCGAAAGTACTTTTGAGACTTATGATCCGAACGAAAAAGGAGAAAAGACACGATCTGAAGTGTTGTCTCTCGATCGGATGGCGACCGCTGACGCACAAGGCATACCCGGCTCAACGACGAACCAGCCGCCTATGGACCCTGAGTTCGATCAGGACGGTCGTGCGACGTCAAAGTCGACCTCAAATATTGG
Source organism: Gammaproteobacteria bacterium (assembly GCA_002705795.1). GTDB lineage: Bacteria > Pseudomonadota > Gammaproteobacteria > Pseudomonadales > Litorivicinaceae > HIMB30. The sequence continues at coordinate 3,046 of PAHG01000022.1, read as the reverse complement.
TGAGACCGTCAGCTCGCGGACAACGCGGAACTATGAGCTCGACCGCATCGTTCGTACGGTCAAGGATGCTAATGGTGAGGTATTGCGGGTGTCGGTCGCTGTTGCGGTTAATCGGTTTGCGCCCGGTGAGTATCCTCAACCACCGGAGGGTATCGATCCGGCAGATTTTGAAGGTCCAGTCCTTACCGAAATGAGTGAGCCTGAATTAATGCGTGTGAATAATTTGGTTCGGGGTGTCGTGAACTTTGATCCCGAGCGGGGTGATCAGGTGACTGTCGTTGCCACACCCTTCGATCCGGATGCCGAATTGGAGAATCTTATGCCGTGGTATGAAAATGTATTGTTACTTAATGCGATCAAGGGCATCGTTGCGATGATCGTGTTTGCGATGATCGCATTCATCTTGATTCGGCCGGTGGCTTACAAGCTTCTTGGTATTCCGTTGCCTCACGAGCGCAAGGCCGCTGAGCAAGCTGAGGCGATGCGTTTGGCTGAGGAACAAGCGAATTCGCCGGTACTTGGTCCGGATGGACAGCCGCTTCCAGCTGGTGCTGTGGGTGTGAACGCTGACGGTGTCCCTGTGGGCCCCGACGGCGAGCCAATCGTTGATGATAGCGAGATTGAGATCGGGGAAGGTGAGTCTTTGGAAGAGATCAGAGCGAAGCTAAAGCCTAAGAAGTCTTCAATCTCTGCTGATTTGTTAGATACTGCGAATACGTATGACGATAAAGTCGCTCTGATCCGGATGCTGGTCCAGGAAGATTCAGGCCGAGTAGCGACTGTATTGAAGTCAATGATTAAGGCGAGTTAAGAGGTTCGTCATGGCAGACATGGATCAACAGGAATTGACAGATGCCCTTCGTGAGGAAATCGAGGGGCTAACATCCACAGACCGAGCCGCGGTGCTTCTACTGCTGCTTGGTGAGCAAGAGGCAGCTAATATCATCGCGTACATGGATCCGAAAGAGGTTCAGAGAATTGGTGCGGCGATGGTGAGTGCCGCTGATATGTCTCAGGAAGCCGTAAACTTCGTATTGGATGAGTTCGTTTCAACATTGAAAAATCAGTCGAGTCTGGGGCTTGGGACCAGCGACTATGTGGAAGATGTTTTGAGGCGTGCGCTCGGTGAAGATAAAGCGGCATCTGTGATGGGGCGCATTCTCCCCGGGCAGGCATCTAAGGGTCTGGATATCCTTAAATGGATGGATGCCCGAGCAATTTCGGATATGGTTCGGAACGAACACCCGCAAGTCATTGCGATTATTCTGTCTGTTCTTGAGTTTGAGGTAGCGGCCGACGTCCTGCAGTTTTTACCTCAAGCCGTCCGGCCTGAGATTATGCAGCGCGTGGCTGCACTTGAGACCGTTCAACCCGCTGCGATGCTTGAGCTTGAAAGTATCATGAAGAAGCAGTTTAGCAATAACTCATCGGCACGGTCTTCAAGCGTCGGCGGCGTAAAGCAGGCGGCCAAGATCATGAACTTTGTGAAGGTAGATATGGAAAGCCAAATCATGGAGGGACTGTCGAATCTTGACGAGGACATTATGCTCCAAATACAAGATAACATGTTTACCTTCGAGAACTTGGTTGACGTGGATAACCGAGCGATTCAGACAATCATGCGGAATGTCGATCAAGACCTCCTGATGACGGCATTGAAAGGCGCTAGCGAATTCGTGAAAGAGAAGTTTTTTGACAACATGTCTTCACGCGCCCGAGTGATGTTTATCGATGATATGGAGGCCAAAGGTCCCCTCCGCATTAGTGACGTGGAAGAGGCGCAGAAGAATATTATGCGTACTGCGCGTAAGTTGTCTGACGCTGGGGAACTTGTTCTAGCGGGTCGTGGTGATGATTTCGTCTAAGAAAGCAGCGTATATCGCCAATGGTGCCGATCTCGATCAGCCGTTTGAGGACAACGAACTATTAAACAGGAAGGATGATTTTCCGTTTGAGGATCCCCCTTGGCGAGTTCTTGACACAGAGGCGACGTTTGAGCCGATGGAAATCAAGGCTGCCCCAGTTGACACACCGGAGTCTGGTGATGCTGTTGAGGCTGACTTGGATGCGGAGCAAGTGACTTCTGATCCAGAGATTGCTGAATCTGAGGAGAGCCCAGAGGGTATTTCAGATGTGTCCCTGGAAGAAACTGATATAGAGACGTCCGATGAGCCGGAACCTCCTCTAATCGGTCTAACCGATGAGGAAGCTCAGGCTCGCGTTGCTGAAGCGGTAGCCGCTAAACAGGTGGAGTTGACGGAGCAATACGAGCCACAGATCAAAGAACTACGGCGGCAGCTTGCTGATGCCCAGGCCGAGATTGAGCGTGTTCGTATTGAGGTACGTGACTCAGCAGAAAAAGAATTCCAAGAGCAACTCGAGTCCAGTCGGAAAACGTACGATGGGCTCACTCAGAAATTGACGCATGCGAGTGATAATGTCAGTGAGTTTTTTGAGCCATTGTCGCGTTTGGCGGTGCACGTGGGCACACAGTTGGTCCGTGGTGAGTTGACAGTCGGCCCGACAGCGGTTGCTCGTCTGGTGCAAGGGTGTCTCGACCAGTTGGAAGGATATCAACCAAAAAATCCACCAGTCCTAAAAATGCATCCTGAGGACTTAGCGATGTATTTATCTTCAATCGACGGTGATCCAGAGGGTGTGCAATTGCGTCCGGATGAGAGCATGGCGCGCGGTGACGTATCGTTACAGATGGATGATACGGCGGTAGATGACCTAATTGCTCATCGTTTGGAGCGTTTAGCTAGTCATATCTTTGGTATTGGGCACGGATTTACCGACGCGGTGTTTAGAACATCATTAAGCAATGAGTCGGATACTGAGTCTGCTTTTAATGACATTGATGACTATATCGAGTCTGAGATCGTCGATTCAGCCGACTCGGCGGGTGCAGAAGAACCTTTCGCCGAGGATTTTGCGACTCTTCACGGAGAGGGCATTATTCCGGCCGAAGCCGAAGCCGAAGCCGAAGCCGAAGCCGAAGCCGAAGCCGAAGCCGAAGCCGAAGCCGAAGCCGAAGCCGAAGCCG